>NZ_JBEXLM010000006.1:0-276463 GCF_040609975.1 Micromonospora sp. NPDC004551
CCAAACAAACCCCCCCCCACCCACCACCCCCTCGCCCCCCCCCCCCCCGGCGCCCCCGCGCCCCCCCCACCCGCGGCCGGGCGGCCGGCCCCCCCCCCCCGGCCCGCCCGCTTCGTCGTTCCCGCCGCCGGTCGGCGCGGACCCGGAAGGCCCGGCCCGGCCGTGGTCAGGCCGGGCGGGCCGAGCCGTCGCGGCGGTTGCGGGCGGCGACGCCCTCCATCGCCCGGCTGAACCGCTCCATGTCCCGTGCGGACTGCTCCGGCAGGCCGCCGAGTCGCGCCGCGAGGGCGTCCACGTCGGCCTGGGCCGACGCGCTCACCCGGGCGTCCAGCTCGGCGAGGGCGGCGTTCACGGCGGTCACGACGTGCCCGCACAGGGTCGCCACGGACTCGCCGGCCAGCTCCGGGTCGACGGTGACGGACTCCAGCCGGCCACCCTGGACGGCGACGGCGCGGACCCGGCCGCCCGCCGCGCCGCCCTCGGCCCGGAGCAGCTCACCCGGCGCGCCGTCGGCGTGCTCGGCGGCCCGGGACCGCATCGCGGACAGCGCCTGCTGGGTTCGGGTCAGCAGCTCGTCGAGGCTCGCGGCCGCGGAGAACGGGTCGTTGGTCATGTCCGCGCTTTCTTCACGTCTTTCCGAGCACCGTGACGATAGCAACCGGCCCTGACGCCGAACGCCCGGCCGGGAATCCCGGCCGGGCGTATCGATGGTGCGTCGCACCTGGTGTGGCGTCAGCGCAGCCGCAGCCGCTGACCCGGGAAGATGAGGCCCGGGTTGTCGCCGACCACGCCCTTGTTGCGCTCGTACAGGGCGTGCCAACCGCCGGCGACGTGCTGCGCGTCGGCGATCTCGGAGAGGGTGTCCCCGGGCCGGACCAGGTAGCTGCCGGCGCCGGCGGTGCTCGGCGCGGCACGCCGCTCGCCGCGGGTGGCCGGCCGGTCGCCGTACGACGACCGCTGCGAGGAGGCCTTCCTCTTCGTGGGCGAGGTGGCCTTCTTCGACTTCGTCGAGCCCGAGTCCTTGCTGGCGTAGCTCTTGGTCGAACCGCCCTTCTTGCCGCACACCGGCCAGGCGCCGATGCCCTGTCCGTCGAGGACCTTCTCAGCGATGGCGATCTGCTCGCCACGGCTGGCCAGGTCGGCCCGGCTGGCGTACTTCTGGCCGCCGTAGCCGTTCCAGGTGCTCCGGGAGAACTGGAGCCCGCCGTAGTAGCCGTTGCCCGTGTTGATGTGCCAGTTGCCGCCGGACTCGCACTGGGCGACGGCGTCCCAGTTGACGCCGGCGGCGCTGGCCGGGGCGGCCGGGCCGAGAAGGGCGGCGGCGCCGGTGGCGGCGCCGACGACGAGCGCCCCGACGGCGGTCCGACGCTGCGCGGTCCGGCGGTGACGGGCGACGTATTCACTTGCCATGTGGGTTTCCTCCACGCCGACGAGGTGAGCTGTCGGGTTCGGGCCGAGGAGCCCGGCCGCCGGAGGCGGCTTCACCCCGAGGTGTCGTGCACCGAGGAACGTGTGGGTCCCCCGCTCCCGCCCGAGGTCCAGGTACCACCGGGCCGGCGGCGGGATTAGGCGTTGCCGGCCCGTGGTGTCCGCGATCGCGAACGGATACGACGTTAGGAACGGTTTCGACCGATCGCCCACCTCTTGTGAAGTTCTTCACCCGGCCGAGCGAAGGCGGGCCCGTTCAAGTTGCGCACCGTCCGAAGAGGGCTTATTGAGACCCGGCTCAGTAGGTCAGGCCATACCCCTGCGGGAAGAGCGGGACCTTGCCGTCGCCGGCGTTGATCGGTTGCTGGCTGACCGAGTTCATCCAGGTCATCGGCAGTTTGCCGGTGGGCGCGTACCCGCCGAAGAGTACGTCGGCCACCCCGCCGCCCTCGGTGCCGGGCAGCCAGGCGGCCAGCAGCGCGTTCCACCGGGGCAGTTCGGCGGCGACGTCCAGCGGCCGGCCGCTGACCAGCACCACGATCACCGGCACGCCCGCGTTGCGCAGCGTCGTGATCGTCCGCAGGTCGTCGCGGTCCAGGCTCATGCTGCCGGTGCGGTCGCCCTGCCCCTCGGCGTACGGTGTCTCGCCGACCACCGCGATCGCCGCCCGGTAGGTCTTGTCGATGCCGGTGCCCCGCTGGTTGTAGGTGACCGTCGTGGTCGGACCGACCGCGGCGCGGATGCCCTGGAGGATGGTGGTGCCGGGGGTGACGGCGCCGGACGAGCCCTGCCAGGAGATGGTCCACCCGCCGCTCTGGTTGCCGATGTTGTCGGCGTTCTTCCCGGCCACGAAGATCTTGTTGTTGTCCCGGGCCAGCGGCAGCACTCCGCCGTCGTTCTTGAGCAGCACCTGGGACTGGCGCACGGCCTGGCGGGCCAGGGCGCGGTGCGCGGCGTTACCCACCGTCGGGGTCCAGCTCCGGTCGGTGTACGGCCGTTCGAAGAGCCCCAGCTCGAACTTCTTCGTGAGGATGCGCCGGTTCGCGTCGTCGATCCGGCTCATCGGCACGTGCCCGTTCTGCACCTCGGCCCGCAGGGTGCTGAGGAAGGTCTTCCAGGCCGTCGGCACCATCACCATGTCGATGCCGGCGTTGACGGCGGCGCTGACCTCGGCGGCCGTGAAGCCGGAGGCGCCGTCGATCTGGTCGATGCCGTTCCAGTCGGAGACCACGAAGCCGGAGAAGCCCAGCTCACCCTTGAGGACATCGGTGATCAGATAGCGGTGGCCGTGCAGCTTCACCCCGTTCCAGCTGCTGTAGGAGATCATGACCGAGCCGACGCCGCGCTGCACCGCGGCCTGGAACGGGGGCAGGTGGATGGCGCGCAGGTCGGCCTCGCTGAGCTGGGTGTCGCCCTGGTCGTCACCGCCGGTCGTGCCGCCGTCGCCGAGGTAGTGCTTGGCGGTGGCGAGCACCGACGTGGGCCCGCCCAAGGTGGGGCCCTGGAGGCCGGTGACCAGGGTGGACATGCTCGCCGGCAGGTCCGGCGTCTCGCCGAACGACTCGTAGGTGCGGCCCCACCGGTCGTTGCGGGCCACGCAGAGGCAGGGGGCGAAGTTCCAGTCCACGCCGGTGCCCGTGATCTCCTCGGCGACGGCCTGGCCGATCTGCTGGACCAGCGCCGGGTCGCGCGTCGCGCCGAGGCCGATGTTGTGCGGGAAGATGGTCGCCCCGTACACGTTGTTGTGCCCGTGCACGGCGTCGACGCCGTAGATCATCGGGATGCCGAGCGGGGTGGCCAGGGCGGCGCGCTGGAAGCCGTCGTACATGTCGGCCCAGGACGCGGCGGTGTTCGGCGCGGGCGCGGAGCCGCCGCCGGAGAGGACCGACCCGAGCCGGTACGTGGTGAGGTCGCTCGCGGTGACCGAGCCGCGCTCGGCCTGGGTCATCTGGCCGAGCTTCTCGTCGAGAGTCATCCGGGCGAGCAGGTCGGCGACGCGGGTGGCGACGGGCAGCGTCGGGTCCTGGTACGGCAGGCCGGCCGCGGCGGCCGGGACGGGCGCGGCCAGGGCGGTGACCGCGACGAGCAGGAGGGCGAGGCCCAGGGGACGGGGGTGGTGGTGACGGATCACGGGTCGCTCCTTCCGGAGGAACGCTGGGGCCGTTCACCGGCACCCTATGCCCGCGCGCATCGACTGTGAACAATCCGTCCCGGTTCCGGAACCGCCGGGCGGGCCGGCCGCGGCGGGGGCTACCGTGGCAAGGGTTCCCGCAAGATCGGCAAGAGGTGGCGAGGCATGAGCGACCACGGACACGAGCTGGCCTTCGGCGGCTTCCTCACCCCCAGCGCGGGGCGGCCCGAGCAGGTGGTGGCCCGGGCGAAGCTCTGCGAGCAGGTCGGCCTGGACCTGGTGACCTTCCAGGACCACCCGTACCAGCCCGGCTTCCTGGACACGTGGACGCTCATGTCCTTCGTGGCCGCGGCCACCAGCCGCATCACGCTCGCCGGCAACGTGCTCAACCTGCCGCTGCGCCAGCCCGTGGTGCTGGCCCGCAGCGTGGCCAGCCTCGACCTGCTCACCGGCGGCCGGGTCGAGCTGGGTCTCGGGGCCGGCGCCTTCTGGGAGGCGATCGAGGCCGTCGGTGGGCGGCGGCTCTCGCCCGGGGCGGCCGTGGACGCCCTCGACGAGGCGATCCGGGTGATCCGCGAGGTCTGGGACACCGAGCGGCGCGGCATGGTCCGGGTCGAGGGCGAGCACTACCGGGTGGTCGGGGCGAAGCGCGGGCCGGCCCCGGCGCACCCGGTCCGGGTCTGGGTCGGCGCGTACAAGCCGCGGATGCTGCGGCTGGTCGGCCGCGCGGCGGACGGCTGGCTGCCGTCGCTGGCGTACCTGCCGAAGGGGCCGGCGGAGCTGCCCGCGCTGAACGCGATGATCGACGAGGCCGCCGAGGAGGCCGGACGCGACCCGGGCGCGGTGCGCCGGCTGCTCAACGTCACGGGCACCTTCGCCCGGTCGTCGGGCGGCTTCCTCGACGGCCCGCCCGAGCAGTGGGTGGAGGAGCTGGCCGGGCTCGCGCTGGACCACGGCATCGCCACCTTCATCCTGGGCAGCGACGAGCCGCGCGCGGTCCAGCTCTTCGCCCAGGAGGTGGCGCCTGCGGTCCGCGAGCTGGTTGCCGCCGAGCGCACCACGCCGGGCAGCCGCGCCCGCGCCGTCGAGGAGCAGCAGGCCGCCGTCGAGGCCGGCGGGTCGACGGCCCTCGCGGTCACCCCGACGCCCGATCCGGGGGTACGGCTGAGCCCGCGCCGGCCCTGGGACGAGTCCACCCGGCCCGTGGCGCCCCCGGCGCCCGCCGGGCACGTCTACACGCCCCGCGGGCAGGCCGCCGGGCAGCACCTGGTGGACGTGCACGACCACCTGCGCCAGGAGCTCGCCCAGGTGCGTGACCTGCTGGAACAGGTCAAGCGCGGCGCCGTCGCGCCGGGCGACGCCCGGGCCGCGCTGAACGAGATGACCATGCGGCAGAACAACTGGACGCTGGGGGCCTACTGCGCGGCGTACTGCACGGTGGTGACCCAGCACCACGGCCTGGAGGACAACTCGATCTTCCCGCACCTGCGGCAGGCCGACGCGGGGCTCGTGGCGGTTCTGGACCGCCTCGAAGAGGAGCACGTGGTGATCCACGGGGTGGTGGAGAGCGTGGACCGGGCGCTGGTGGAACTCATCCGCGAGCCGGGCGACTTCACCGCGCTCCAGGCGGCGGTGGACCTGCTCACCGACACCCTGCTGTCGCACCTGTCGTACGAGGAGCGGGAGATCGTCGAGCCGCTCGCCCGGCACGGCTTCTACGCCGGCCAGCTCTGACGCGGCTATTCCCTCCTCCGGCGTGAGATAGCTGGCTTTTGTTTTCCTAAGTCAGCCGGGTAGCGTCGGTCCCATGACGGACTTCCTCGCGCGGCGCGACTCCTGGTCCACCGCCAACTGCTCGATCGCCGGCGCGCTCGACGTGGTCGGCAACCGGACCACGCTGCTCCTGCTGCGCGAGGCGTCGTTCGGCACCCGGCGCTTCGACGACTTCGCCCGCCGGGTCGGCGTCAGCGAGCCGGTGGCCGCCGCCCGGCTGAAGCAGCTCGTCGCCGACGGGCTGCTCGACCGCCGGCCCTACCGGGAGCCGGGACAGCGCACCCGCGACGAGTACGTGCTCACCGCCAAGGGCCGCGACCTGCTGCCCGTGCTCGCCGCCCTGCGTGAGTGGGGCGACACGTACGCCGTCGAGGAGCCGTCGGTGCGGCTGGCCCACCACGACTGCGGCGCCGCGGTGCACGTGGCGCTGCGCTGCGCGGCCGGCCACGACGTGCCCGCCGACCAGGTCGACCTGCTGCCCGGCCCGGGCCTGCTGCCGTCCTGACCCACCCCTTCGCCATCCTCAGGAGCACACCATGAAGATCGCTGGAACGACCGCCCTCGTCACCGGCGCCAACCGCGGCTTCGGCCGGCACCTCGCCGCCGAGCTGCTGGCCCGGGGCGCCACCGTCTACGCCGGCGCCCGCAACCCGGACACCGTCGACCTGCCGGGCGCCGTCCCGGTGCGGCTCGACATCACCGACCCGGCCTCGGTGGCCGCCGCCGCGCAGCTGGCCGGGGACGTCACCCTGCTGGTCAACAACGCCGGCGTGAGCACCGGGGCGGACCTGCTCGACGGCGACCTGGCGGACATCCGCCGGGAGCTGGAGACCCACTACCTCGGCACGCTGTCCGTGGTGCGGGCGTTCGCGCCGAGGATCGCGGCCAACGGGGGCGGGACCGTGCTGAACATCCTCTCCGCCCTGTCCTGGATCACGTTCCCGCAGGTGGGCGCCTACGGCGCGGCCAAGGCGGCCGAGTGGTCGATGACCAACGCGCTCCGCACGCAGCTCGCCGACCGGGGCATCCGGGTCGCCGGCCTGCACGTCGGCTACATGGACACCGACATGGCGGCGCACGTCACCGGACCGAAGTCCGACCCCGCCGACATCGCCCGGCTCGCCGTCGACGGGATCGAGGCCGACCGGTACGAGATCGTCGCCGACGAGACCTCCCGCCAGGTCCTCGCCGGCCTCTCCGGCGGCGTCGCCGCCCTCTACCCCGCCCTGCCCTGATCCGGCGCCGCCTCGCGACACAATGACCGGATGCGACAGGGGTACGCCCACCACGCGGTCCTGGCCATGGCGCCGGAGTCGGACGACGGCGCGCCCGGCGCGGCGGTCACCGTGGCGCTCTGCGGGCACTGGGAGCACGAGCCGCCCTGCCCGGTGGCGGCCCACCACACCGGGGTGGAGCGGGTCGGCGGCGAGCTGCGCCTGCGCATCCTCTTCGCCACCGAACCGCACCTCGAACCGCGGGTGCGGCGGGACATCGACCGGGCGCTGGCCCACGGTGAACTCACCGGCCCCACCGGTGCGACGACGCGGTGGCGGCTGCTCCGCAGCGGGATGCGCGAGCCGTCACCGGATGAGGCGGCACACCTGGACCGGCTGATCCGCGGCTGACCGGCCGCCGGGACGTGGCAGGACGGCCACGACCCGGCGGCCGGTTCCGTCCGGGCCGCCGGCCGTCGCCACCCCGGGCCACGGCCGGCGGGCCGCCGCCTAGAGGTTCCGGGCGAGCCGGTCGGCGAGGATCCGGGTGAATCGGGCCGGGTCGGCCAGTTCGCCGCCCTCGGCGAGCAGCGCCATGCCGTACAGCAGCTCGGCGGTCTCGGTCAGCGCGGTGGTGTCGCCGCCCTGCTCATGCGCCTTGCGCAGCCCGGTGACGAGGGCGTGGGTCGGGTTGAGCTCCAGGATCCGCTTGACCTGGGGCACCTCCTGCCCCATGGCCCGGTACATCTTCTCCAGCGTGGGCGTCATGTCGTGGGCGTCGCCCACCACGCAGGCCGGCGAGGTGGTGAGCCGGGTGGAGAGCCGGACCTCCTTGACGCTGTCGGCGAGCGCGCCGCTCATCCAGGTGAGCAGGTCGGCGTACTCCTGCCGCTCGGCCTCGGCCCGCTCCCTGTCCTCGTCGGTCTCCAGGTCCACCTGGCCCTTGGCGACCGAGCGGAGGGTCTTCCCGTCGTACGCGCCGACCCGCTCGACCCACACCTCGTCGACGGGGTCGGTGAGGATCAGCACCTCGTAGCCCTTGGCGCGGAACGCCTCCAGGTGCGGGGAGTTCTCGATGGTGGCCCGGTTCTCGCCGGTGGCGTAGTAGATCTCGGTCTGGCCGTCCTTCATCCGCTCGACGTAGCCGCGCAGCGTGGTCAGCTCGGCGGGGTCGTGGGTGCTGGCCGCCCGGACCAGGTCCAGCAGGGCCTCGGTGTTGTCCGGGTCCTCCAGCAGGCCCTCCTTCACCACCGCGCCGAACTCGCTCCAGAAGGTGCGGTAGGACTCGGCCGGGAGGTCCTTCAGCGTGGCGAGGACCTTCTTGACCAGGCGGCGGCGCACGGCGCGGATCTGCCGGTCCTGCTGGAGGATCTCCCGGGAGATGTTCAGCGACAGGTCGTGCGCGTCCACCACGCCCTTGACGAAGCGCAGGTAGTTGGGCATCAGCGCGTCGCAGTCGTCCATGATGAACACGCGCTTGACGTAGAGCTGCACGCCCCGACGGCCCTGCGGGGAGAAGAGGTCGAGCGGGGCGTGCGACGGGACGAACAGCAGGGCCTCGTACTCGAAGGTGCCCTCGCCCCGCATGTGGATGGTCTCCAGGGGGTCGGCCCAGTCGTGCGCGACGTGCCGGTAGAACTCCTTGTACTCGGCCTCGTCGACCTCGTCCCGGGCGCGCGCCCAGAGCGCCTTCATGGAGTTGAGCGTCTGCTCCTCGCGGGTGGTGGCGCCGTCCTCCCCCGGCTTCTCCACCGTCATCCGGATCGGCCAGGCGATGAAGTCCGAGTAGCGCTTCACGATCTCGCGGATCGTCCACTCGGCCGTGTAGTCGTGCAGGTTGTCCTCGGCGTCGGCCGGCTTGAGGTGCAGCGTGACCGAGGTGCCCTGCGGTGCGTCGTCGACGGTCTCCACCGAATAGGTGCCCTCGCCCGTGGACTCCCACCGGGTGCCGCCGGCCTGCCCGGCGCGGCGGGTCAGCAGGGTGACCTTGTCGGCGACCATGAAGGTGGCGTAGAAGCCGACGCCGAACTGCCCGATCAGCTCCTGCGAGGCGGCGGCGTCCTTCGACTCGCGCAGCGTACGCAGCAGCTCGGCGGTGCCCGACTTGGCGATGGTGCCGATCAGGCCCACCACCTCGTCGCGGGACATGCCGATCCCGTTGTCCCGCACGGTCAGCGTGCGGGCCTCCTTGTCGACCTCGATCTCGATGTGCAGGTCGGTGGTGTCGACCTGCAGGTCCTTGTCGACCAGCGACTCCAGGCGCACCTTGTCCAGCGCGTCGGAGGCGTTCGAGATCAGCTCACGCAGGAAGACGTCCTTGTTGGAGTAGATCGAGTGCACCATCAGCTGGAGCAGCTGACGGGCCTCGGCCTGGAACTCCAACGTCTCGACCCGGTCGCTCACACCGACTCCCTTCCACTTCGCGGGGCTTCCGGCGGAAAGGATACGAGGCGTACGCGCGCGCCTACCGCAGGGTGGCGGATTCAATCTGGTCCAACCAGTTGACGGGTTGATGTGTCCAGGGCCACACTGCTGCCCATGGCCTTCGCCCCCGTCCCCCGCGCCTCGGTCTCCGACCACGTCTTCGGCCAGCTCCGCGACGCGATCGTCAGCGGCCGCTACCGGCCGGACGACACGCTGCCCGGCGAACGGGAGCTGGCCTCGACGTTCGCGGTGAACCGGCACGCCGTCCGCGAGGCGCTGCGCCGGCTCCAGCAACTCGGCCTGGTCCGGGTCAGCCAGGGCGGCGCCACCCGGGTGCTCGACTGGCGGGTGCACGCCGGGCTGGACCTGGCGCTGTCCCTGGCCCGCTCCGGTGACGTACTCCCGGTCGAGACCCTGGTCCGGGACATGCTGGAGATGCGGGCCTGCGTCGGGATCGACGCGGCCCGGCTCTGCGCCGAGCGCGGCGACCCGGAGGTCACCGCCGCGCTGGTCCGGGCCGCCGAGGAGTACGGCTCACTCGCCCCCGACCTGGACCGGATGAACGAGGCCAACATCGCGATCTGGTGGCTGATCGTGCGGGGCAGCGGCAACACCGCCTACCTGCTGGCGTTCAACAGCCTGGTGGCCGGCACCTTCGCCGTGGGCGACGTCCCCCCGGACGCCCGGGCCGCCGAGCTGCTCGACGTCGCCGGCCACCGCCGGCTCGCCACCGCGATCGCCGCCGGCCAGGGCACGACGGCCGCCCGGCACGCCCGGGCCCTGCTGACCGCCCCGGTCACCACCCCCCCCACCCCCACCCCCGGAAGGGAAGCCCGAGCATGATCCCCGCCGTGCTCTACGCCGTCCCGGCGTTCCTGCTGCTCATCATCATCGAGGCGGTCTCCTACCGGTTCCTCCCCGACGACGACGAGCGCGGCTACGAGCTGCGCGACACCACCACCAGCCTCTCCATGGGCCTCGGCAGCCAGATCATCGGCTTCCCCTGGAAGCTGCTCACGGTCGGCATCTACGCGGCACTGTGGCTGGTCGCGCCCGTGCACCTCTCCCCCGGCGACTGGTGGACCTGGGTGATCGTCTTCTTCGCCGACGACATCGCCTACTACTGGTTCCACCGGCTGCACCACGAGGTGCGCGTGCTGTGGGCCAGCCACGTGGTGCACCACTCCAGCGTCTACTACAACCTCTCCACGGCGCTGCGGCAGAGCTGGACGCCGATGACCTCGCTGCCGTTCTGGCTGCCGCTGGCGCTGCTCGGCATCCCGCCGTGGATGATCTTCCTCCAGCAGTCGATCAGCCTGCTCTACCAGTTCTTCCTGCACACCGAGCGGGTCGGCGTGCTGCCGCGGCCGATCGAGTTCATCTTCAACACGCCGTCGCACCACCGGGTGCACCACGGGTCGAACGCCGAGTACCTGGACCGCAACTACGGCGGCATCCTCATCGTCTGGGACCGGCTCTTCGGCTCCTTCGAGCCCGAGCGCGCCCCGGCCCGGTACGGGCTGACCAAGAACATCCAGACCTACAACCCGCTGCGGGTGGCCACCCACGAGTTCGCCGCGATCTGGTCCGACGTCCGGCAGACCACCTCGTGGCGGGCGCGGCTCGGCTACGTCTTCGGCCGGCCCGGCTGGCAGCCGGGCCGGTGAGGCGCCCCTGGCTGGCCCTGTTCGGGGCCGTCGCTCTGGTGGAACTGGTCGGGGTGGCGCTCGACTCGACGCCGACGCAGTGGCTGGCCAAGCCGCTGCTGGCGCCGCTCCTGCTGGCGTACCTGTGGGACCGGCGACGCCGGGTGGACCCGGTGGCGGTGGGTCTGGTCGCCGCCACCGCCGGGGACGTGGCCCTGCTCGTGCCGGGCGACACCGCGTTCCTGGCGGGCATGGGCTGTTTCCTGGTGACCCAGGTCGCCTTCCTCACCGCCTTCCTGCGCCACCGCCGGCCACCGGTGGCGGCGGTGGCCGGCTACCTGGTGGCGTGGGCCGGCGCGAACGCGCTGCTCTGGGGCGCGCTGGGCCCGCTGCGGCTGCCGGTGCTCGGCTACAGCCTGGCACTGTCCATGATGGCCGCCGCCGCGACCGGGGTGTCCCGGCGCACGGCGGCCGGCGGGGCCCTCTTCCTCGTCTCCGACCTGCTGATCGGGGTGGGTGCGGCGGGCGTCGACTTCCCCGGCCGGGACCTCCTCGTCATGACCACCTACGCGGCGGCCCTCCTGCTGATCATCACGGGCTGGGTCGCCGCCACCGCGGTCCGGCGTGACCATCAATACCCTATTGAGTCGGTAGGTTTACTGGGTTAGGCTGGCGCGGCCCCTTCCCCCGTCGCACCTCGGGAGCCCGCATGCCGTCCGCGCGTCCGTACCCCCGGCCCACCCGCCGGACCCTGCTGATCGGCGCCGGCGCCGGCGCGGCCGCCCTCGCCACCCCAGGCCTGGCCGGCACGGCCGCCGCCCGCGGGTCCGAGGTGGACACCGTGCTCGAGTGGTACGACGTCACCGCGGCGACGATCGGGGTGATCACCGGACCGCTCCAGGTCAACAGCAGCCGCACCTGGGCGATCGGCTGGATCGCCGCCTGGCGTGCGGTGACCCGGGCGCACGGGGGCGCTCCCGCGGACGGCGCGCTCGCCGGGGCCGTGCACGAGGCCCTCACCACGCTGGTGCCGGCGCGTACGGCCGACCTCGACGCCGCTCTGGCGGCCACGCTCGGCCGGCTGGGTCCGGCCGCGGCCGTCCAGGCCGCCGTCGAGAGCGGCCGGGCCGCGGCCCGCGACGTGCTCGCCGAGCGGGCCGGCGACGGGCTGGACCTCGCCTCGGTCAACCGGCCGTTCACCCCGCCGGCGCCGGCGCCCGGCGTCTGGCAGCCGACCCCGCCCGGCTTCGCCGTCGCCGTGCAGGCCGGCCAGGGCGACGGCCGGCCGTTCCTGATCGACGACCTGCGGGCGTACCTGCCCGGGCCGCCGCCCGCGCTGGACAGCGCGCGTTACGCCCGCGACCTGGCCGAGAGCCGGGCGGTCGGTGCGGTGGAGAGCAGCCGCCGCACGGACCGGCAGACCGACGTGGCCCGGTTCTGGGCGCAGACCTCGCTGAACGGCTACACCGGAGCGCTGCGCGCCGCCGTCGAGGGGAGCGTCCGCGGGACGGCACGCCGGGTCGCGCTCGTCGCCCTCTTCCACGCGGCCACCGTCGACGCCCAGATCGTCACGTACGCGGCCAAGTACCGGGACCTGCGCTGGCGCCCGGTCACCGCGATCCGGACCGGGGACATCGCGCCGGACCCGGCGTGGACCCCGCTCATCACCACCCCCGCCCATCCGGAATATCCCAGCGGGCACACCACCTACGCCGGCGCCGCCGAGACCGTCCTGCGCGCGCTCGCCGGAGCGCCGGCCGGGCCGGTGGCACTGTCCAGCCCCACCGCCACCGGCGTCACCCTGACCTACCGGGACTGGCGGGAGCTGACCCGGGACAACATCGACGCTCGGGTGTGGTCGGGCATTCACTTCCGGCACACCGACGAGGTCGGCGCGGCGGTCGGCCGCCGCGTGGCGGCGGCCGGGCTCGCCCGCTGGGACGGCCGGCCGCTGTAGCCGGTCAGTCCGTCGTCTCCCGGGCGAGGGCCCGCGTCACCACCGTGAGGTCGTCGCCGCCGAGGCCCCGCTCGACCGCGTGTCGCCACTCGCCGGCCAGGGCCTCGGCGGCCGGGAACCGGCCGGACGGCACCTCACGCAACGCGAGGTCCACGTCCTTGAGGGCCAGCGCCAGGGAATACTGCGTCGTGTAGTCGTCTCCGGCGATCCGGTCCAGCTTCTCGGCCGCCCAGGGCGACACCAGCGGGCTGCCCCGCAGGGCCCCGTGCACGGTGCCGCGGTCCAGCCCGAGCGCGTCGCCCAGGGCGACCGCCGCCGCGATCCCCTCGTTCACGAACGCGAGCAGCAGGTTGTTGACCAGCTTCAGCCGCGACCCGGCGCCGACGGGGCCCACCCAGACGGTCCGCTGCCCGACCGCGTCGAAGACCGGCGCCACCCGGTCCCGCACCTGCTCCGGGCCGGAGGCGAGGACGACGAGGCGACCCTGTTCGGCCGGGCCACGGCTGCCGGCCACCGGCGCGTCCACCAGGGTCACCCCGGGGCGCTCGGCGCCGACCAGCTCGGCCAGGCGCGCGGTCTCGGTCACCCCGATGGTGCTCATCTGCGCCCAGACCGCCCCCTCGGGCAGCGCGGCCAGCATGCCCTGGTCGACGGCGATCGCGCGGACCGCGGCCGCGTCGGTCACCATGGTCACCGCCACGTCGGCCCCGCGTACCGCCTCGACCGGATCGGTGGCGACCTCGGCGCCCCGGTCGCCGAGCGCGCGGGCCGGCTCCGGGTGCCGGTTCCACACCACCGTCGTCAGGCCGGCCCGGACGAGGTTCGCCGCCATCGGCGCGCCCATGCCACCGAGCCCCAGCACCGCCACCCGCGTCATCGCCGCTCCCCCGCCTCGCCTACGGGAAGCCTAGGCGTACGGCAGCCGGGGGGCATCCCGATCGCGGACACTGCGGGCCGGCACCGCCGGCGACCGGTTAGAGTCCCGTTGAGCAGACGGCCCGCCGCCCCCGGGAGGACCTTTGGGGAACGGTGTGGGCATTCGTCGACGGCCCGGTGGTGACCTGCGGGACCGGCTGCGCCGGCGGGACCCGGGCTACCGCCTCATCCGCCGGGCGGCCCGGCTGACCGTCGTCGCCTCGCTCGTCTTCTACGGCTGCCGATACGGCCTGGGCAACGTCACCCTCGCCATCTACGGGCTGTTCGCCACGGTCGCCATGGGCAGTTTCGCCCAGCTGCCCGGTCCGGCCGCGGTGCGGGCGCGCACGCTGCTGGCCGCCGTACCGGTGGCCTGGGCGCTCGTGGCCGTCGGCACGGTGCTGGCGGTCAGCACCGCGGCCGCCTCCGCCGGGATGCTCGTCATCGGGTTCGCGGTGGCGTTCGCGGGGGTCGGCGGGCCACGCCTGGTCGGGCTGGCCAACGCGCTCCAGCTCTTCTACATCCTGGCCTGCTTCCCGCCGTACCAGCCCGACACCCTGCCGGCCCGGCTGGCCGGCGTCACCCTGGGCGTCGCCCTGGTCGCGCTCGCCGAGGTGACGCTCTGGCCGGACCCGGCGCCGGTCTCCTTCCCGCGGCGCCTCGCCGCGGCGGCGGGCGGCCTCGCGGATCTCGTCGACGCGCTGGCGGACGTGCTGGTCGCGCGCCCGGGGGCGGCGCAGGAGGCGGCGCGCCGGCGCGTCCGGGCGGCACAGCTGCTCGACCAGGTACGGATGGCACGGCTGCCGGTGACGGCACGCCCCATCTCGGCCGGCCGCCGCGACCGGGCCTGGCGGGACGCGGCGGGGGCCGCCCAGGAGGTGTTCGCGGTGGCCGGCTCCCTCGCGTCCCGGCCGGACGTCACGGGCAGCGGCGACGCCGATTTGTCGGGGGCGCTCCGGCGCTGCGCGGCGTCGCTGCGGCACTCCGCCGAGGTCGCGGTGCGCCGGCCGGGCACGCCGGCCGACGACGGGCCGGAGCCGAGAAGCCCGTTGCCGCCGTCGTGGCGGGCCGCCGATCCGGCCCGGCTGCGCGCCGACGCGGCGGTGCGGACCCTCGCCGACCAGGTCGGAACGCATGCGACGGCGGTCGCGATCGCCACCGGCCCGCGTGGGCGCCACGCCGCGCGCCCCGTCGAGGCCGGCGCGGACCGGTTCTGGTACGCCGGGCGCAGCGCCTGGTCGCTGTACCGGCAGCAGTTCCGGGCACACCTGACCCCGCGCTCGGTGTACCTGGAGGGAGCGGTCCGCCTCGCTGTGGCCCTGGCCGCCGCCCGGGTGATCGCCGGGGTGGTCGACCTGCAACACGGGTTCTGGGTGCTCCTCGCGACGCTCAGCCTGATGCGGGCCTCCGCGTCGGACACCCGGACCACGCTGCGGCCGGCGCTCGTGGGCACCCTGGCCGGCGGTGCCGCCGGCGGCCTGCTGCTGCTCGTCTCGCCGGAGCGGCAGGCGTACGCCGCTCTGCTGCCGCTGGCTCTGGTGCTGGCCTTCGGAGTCGGGCCGCTGCTGGGCCTGGGCTGGGCCCAGGCACTGCTCACGCTGCTGCTCATCGTCGTGTTCGCCCAGCTCAACCCGGCGTCGTGGCAACTGGCCGGCGCCCGGGTGGTGGACGTGGCCGTCGGGGCCGTGGTGGGCGTCCTCGCCGGCCTGCTGCTCTGGCCGCGGGGTAGCGGCAGCGAGTTGCGCCGCAACGCCGGCGCGTACCTGGCGGCGAGCGGGCGGGCCGCCGAGCGGATCGTCGAGGCCCTCGCGGGCCGGGCGGACGCCCGCCCCGCGGTCGCCGCGGCACGCCGCGCGGAGGCCCTCGCGACATCCTCCTTCGTCCAGTACCACGCGGAGCGCGACGACCCGCGGCTGTCGCACGTCGAGTGGGACACCGTCCTGGCAGCCGCCCACCGCGCCGGTTACGGCGGGCAGGCGCTGCTGGCCGACCGCCGGCCCGGCGCGCTGGCCCCGTGGCCCGGCCCGGCGGCGGCGCTGGTGACGCGGGCCGCCCGGCTGTCCTACGGGTATGCCGACGTCGGCCGCCAGGTGACGCGCGGCCGGGTCGACCGGGCGCCCGCGCCGGCGGAACCGGAGGGTGACGTCGCCCGGCAGGTGCACGCGCTGCTGCGCGACGGGGAGAACCGGCCGGAGGTGCTGTCCCTGGTGCAGGTCGACGGCTGGCTGGCCGACCTGGACGGTCACCTCCGCCGCGTCACCGGATCCGGCCGCCCGCGGTGACCAGCCACTCGCCGGTCTCCCAGTCCGACGGGCCGCCCGTCGCCCGGTAGCAGAGGTCGAACCGGATCCCCAGCTCCGGCCACCACGGGTGGTGGACCGGGACCACGCGGAAGACGTCCTCCAGCCCGGGAAAGGTGAGCCCCTCGGGGAACAGCTCCTCCAGCTCCGCGCGCGTCCGGTCGGTCCGGAGCGTGAACTGCCACTCGGTGCGGCTGCGCCACGGGTCGTGGACCAGCTCGAACCGCGGCTCCCGGCCGGTCACGAAGGTCCGGATGTCGTCGCGCAGCTCGGCCGGGGTCGACGGGAGGAGGAACGGCCACTCCTCGCCGGTCGGATAGCGGTACAGGGCCGACGTCGCGGCGAGCGCCCGCAGGAGTCCGCGCCACGCCTCGGCCGCCGTCGTGGCGGTGGGCAGGTTCACCCCGGTGTGGTCGACCTGCCGCACGTGCCCGGCGAGGCGGCGGGCCACCTCCGCCACGTCGATCGTGGGCGCGGGCCCGGCGGGCGACTCGCCGCCCTGGAGGCCGAGGGCTGGTCCCGGGTCGAACGCGACCACCGGCGCGGGCACGTCGGCCAGCCCGACGGTGGTCACCGGCCGGGCCCCGTCCGGCCGCGGCGGGGTGAGGACCAGCCGTTCCACCGGCCCGTCGGGGGCGCCCGGCGCGCGGACCGGTTCGGCGTAGGGCACGTCGGCGAGCAGGACGCCGAACTGGTCGAGGAAGGCCTGCGCCGCGGGCGTCCGGGGCAGGCGGAAGGCGATCTCGCCGAGTCGGTCCATGCGTTCGACGCTAGGGGTGGCCACTCCGGTACGGCACCCGCCGCCGGCTGGAATTTCGCACCGTGGCCGCGGGGTATCCTGCTCGGCGTCGACCGGTGAGGAGGTGAGGGCGTGGCCAGGGAGACCGGCCGCAAGCTGGTCGCCTCCAACAAGAAGGCGCGGCACGACTACACGATTCTGAAGACGTACGAGGCCGGGATCGTGCTGGCCGGCACCGAGGTGAAGTCGCTGCGTGAGGGGCGGGTGTCGCTGGTCGACGCGTTCGCCCAGGAGCGCGACGGCGAGATCCTGCTGTACGGGCTGCACATCGCCGAGTACGGCTTCGGCACCTGGACCAACCACCAGCCCCGGCGCACCCGCAAGCTGCTGCTGAACCGGGTCGAGATCGCCCGGATCCTGGAGAAGCTGCGCGACGGCGGGGTCACGCTGGTGCCGCTGTCGATGTACTTCGCCAACGGCTGGGCCAAGGTCGAGCTGGGCCTGGCCCGGGGCCGCAGGTCGTACGACAAGCGGCAGGCCCTCGCCGAGCGCGACGCCAACCGGGAGATCGCCCGCGAGTTGGGCCGCCGCCTCAAGGGCCGTCGCCCCGCCTGATCCACCCCCGCGTATCCGAGCCGGTCCGCACCGGCGCCAAATACAAGGCTTCTTGTACATCAGTCGTTGTGGGTCTAGCGTGACGGCATGGCGGACGAGCCGAGCACCCTGCACCTCACCGACCCCCGGGCCATGCGGGCGCTGGCCCACCCGACCCGGATCCGGCTCCTCGGCGAGCTACGCATCCGGGGTCCGCAGACCGTGGGCATGCTGAGCGACGTCACCGGCGAGGCGGTGGGCTCGGTCAGCTACCACCTGGGCAAGCTGGCCGAGCACGGCTTCGTGCGGGAGGCGCCCGAGCTGGCCCGCAACCGGCGGGAACGGTGGTGGCGGGCCGCGCACGCGCGCACCGACTGGGAGCCGGTCGAGATGCTCGACGACCCGGAGCGGCGGCTCGCCTCCGACCTGCTGCGGCGGGCCGTCCTCCAGCGCTACGTGGCCCGGTTCGAGGCCTACCTCGACGCCGAGGCGTCCCTCGACCCGGCGTGGGTCCGCGGCACCACCAGCAGCGACAGTTTCCTCCACCTCACTCCCGACGAGCTGGTGGAGCTGCGCCGCGAGCTGTCCGAGCTGGGCGAGCGCTGGCAGGCGCGCAGCAACCCCGACCGGCCGGACGCGCGGACCGTGACGCTGATCTGGCAGGCCTACCGGGGGCCGCAGTGACTCGGCGGTGGGCGCCCCTGGCCGGGCTGCTGACCGCGCACACCGTCTCGCTGACCGGCAACATGCTCACCCTGATCGCGCTGCCGCTCTACGTGCTGGCCGAGACGGGCTCGCCGGCCGCCACCGGTCTGGCCGGCGCCTTCGCCACCGCCCCGGTGGTTCTCGGCGGCGCCTTCGGCGGCGTCCTCGTCGACCGGATCGGCTACCGCCGGGCCAGCGTGCTGGCGGACCTGGTCTCCGGCGTGACGGTCGCCGCCGTACCGCTGCTGCACGCCACGGTGGGCCTGCCGTTCCCGGTCCTGCTCGGCCTCGTCTTCGCGAGCGGCCTGCTCGACACCCCGGGCCAGACCGCCCGGACGGCGCTGCTGCCCGAGGCGGCGACCGCGGCCGGGGTGCCGATCGAGCGGGCCATCGGCTGGTTCGAGGCCACCGAGCGCGGCGCCCGCCTGATCGGCGCGCCGGTGGCCGGCCTGCTGGTCAGCGCGCTCGGCGCGCTGCCGGTGCTGGCCGTCGACGCGGCCACCTTCGCCGTCTCGGCGCTGGCGGTGGCGATCCTGGTGCCGGCGAGCCTGCGGCCGTCCGCCGACCACGACGTCCCCTCGGCCGGCTACTGGCGGGACTTCGCCGCCGGGCTGCGCTTCCTGGCCCGCGAGCCGCTGCTGCGCGCCATGGTGCTGCTGGTGCTGGTCACCAACCTCTTCGACGCGACCAAGAGCAACGTGCTGATGCCGGTGGTCGCCACACGGGACCTCGGCGGGGCGGCGGCCTTCGGCCTGCTGGTCGGCGCCATGGGCGGCGGCGCCCTGGTCGGCTCGCTGGTGTTCAGCGCCGTCGGGCACCGGCTGCCTCGCCGCGCCACCTTCGTCACCGCCTTCGCCGTCGCCGGAGCCCCGCCTTTCTGGGCGCTCGCCGCCGCGCCGCCGCTGCCGGTGATCGCTGCGGTCTGCGTGGTGTCCGGCCTCGCCGCCGGCGCCATCAACCCGCTCATCGGCGCGGTCAAGCTGGAACGCGTCCCGGCCACCATGCGGGCCCGGGTTTACGGAGTGATCGGGGCGGGCGCCTGGGCGGCCATGCCCGTGGGCGCGTTCGGCGCCGGGCTGGCGGCCGACCGGTTCGGCACCACGGCGACCCTGGTCACCATCGGCGCCGGCTACCTGCTGGTGGTGCTCACCCCGCTGCTCGGCGGACCGTGGCGGGACCTGCGCCGGCCGGCCCCGGCGGATCGGCCGCAGCCGGACCGCTCCCCCACGCCCGCCGCCGCTACGGCGGACTGACCCGGCCGCACCGCGACCCGGGCACCACGCGCGGCGGCCCGACCCGGTCCGGAGCGACGCCGGTCTACCCGATGACCGCTCATCCGGGGAGACCGGCGTGGCGGCTCAGGCCGCGACGAGGCGCCAGCAGCGTGAACGCGCGCACCGGGTCGCCGGTGAGCTGGGCGTTTTCCGGTTACGGATCCTTCCGAACCGCATCGCATGACGTCAATACTTCCTCCGCTTCCGGAACCTTTCGCCCCACTCAGGGAGCGCTCTCTTGACAGCTCCGCACTTCATTCATAGCTTCATCGAAGCCTATCTTTATAGTTTGTTAACAACAGGGAGGCATCCGTGCGCAGGATCCGTACCATCGCCGCCGCGGCCCTCGCGGCCGTGGGCCTCACGGCCGCGCTCACCACCGTCACCGCGCCACCCGCCGTGGCCGCGCCCGGCGCGGTCACCTGGTCCGACGACTTCAACGGCGCGGCCGGGACGCCGCCGGACGCCAGCCGGTGGCGCTACGACCTCGGGGGCAGCGGCTGGGGCAACAACGAGTTGCAGTACTACACCAACAGCACCCGCAACGCCGCCCTGGACGGCAACGGCAACCTTGTCATCACCGCCCGCCGCGAGAACCCGTCCGGCTTCTCCTGCTGGTACGGAAGCTGCCAGTACACCTCGGCCCGGTTGCTCACCAACGGCACGTTCAGCCAGGCGTACGGCCGCTTCGAGGCGCGCATCAAGATCCCGCGCGGTCAGGGGCTCTGGCCGGCGTTCTGGATGCTCGGCAACGACATCGCCACCAACCCCTGGCCGAACAGCGGCGAGATCGACATCATGGAGAACGTCGGCAAGCAGCCGTCCACCGTGTACGGCACGCTGCACGGCCCCGGCTACTCCGGCGGCAACGGCCTGGGCGGCTCCACCTCGCTCCCGAACGGCCAGGCGCTCGCCGACGCCTTCCACACCTACGCCGTCGACTGGGCGCCCGACTCGATCACCTGGTATCTGGACGGCGTGGCGTACTCCCGCAAGACCCCGGCCGACGCGGGCAGCAACCGGTGGGTCTTCGACCACCCGTTCTTCATGATCATGAACGTCGCGGTCGGCGGCAACTGGCCCGGGTCGCCCGACGGCAGCACCACGTTCCCGCAGACCATGACGATCGACTACGTCCGGGTCCAGGCCTGGGACAACGGCGGCGGGGGCGGAGGTACCGGCGGGCAGATCGTCGGCTACGGCAACAAGTGCGTGGACGTGTCCGGCGCCAACACCGCCAACGGCACCGCGGTCCAGCTCTGGACCTGCAACGGCACCGCCGCCCAGCAGTGGACCTGGAACGCCGACGGCTCGGTCCGCGCCCTGGGCAAGTGCCTCGACGTCGCCAGCGGGTCCACCGCCAACGGGGCGAAGGTGCAGCTCTGGGACTGCAACGGCACCGGCGCCCAGCGCTGGGTGTTCAGCGGCACGGGCGACATCGTGAACCCGCAGGCCAACAAGTGCCTCGACGCGACCGGCGCCAGCTCGGCAGACGGCACCCGCCTGCAGATCTGGGACTGCACCGGCGGCGCCAACCAGAAGTGGCGCCGCTGACCCCCGCCATCCAGTGTTGATCATGAAGTTAGCGGTTCGGAATACGCTTGCCGACACCGCTAACTTCATGATCGACGAAAAGAGGTGGGGTGGGTATGGGGGTTGTTCGGGCGGAAGCCGTGGAGACCTCGCGACTGGGGCTGGTGCCGCTGGTCGTCGGGCACGCTGAGGAGATGGCCGTCGTGTTGGGCGACCCGGAGTTGCACGCGTTCATCGGAGGTGCGCCGGCCGATCCGGCGGGCCTGCGCGCTCGTTACGAACGGCTCGTCGCCGGCTCCTCCGACCCGGCCGTCTCCTGGTGCAACTGGGTGATCCGGCTCCGCGACGAGGGGCGCCTCGTGGGCACCGTCCAGGCGACCGTCACCGGCCCGGCCCATGATCGCGTCGCGGAGATCGCCTGGGTGGTGGGTACGCCGTGGCAGGGGCGGGGCATCGCCACCGAAGCGGCCCGGGGACTGGTGGGCTGGCTGGGGCGGCAGGAGGTGCGCACCGTCGTCGCCCACATCCACCCGGAGCACCGGGCCTCCGCCGCCGTCGCCACCGCCGCCGGCCTGACCCCCACCGACGTGCGGCACGAGGGCGAGATCCGGTGGACAGGGCCCACGGGACGCTGACGCGTACGGTGGCGCCATGACGGAAGTCCTGCGGTACGCCGCCTTCACCACCGACCCGGCCGCGGGCAACCCCGCCGGCGTGGTCCTCGACGCGGGCCGGCTCACCGACCCGGAGATGCAGGCCATCGCCGCCGACGTCGGCTACTCCGAGACGGCGTTCCTCACCGCCGGTGGCCCCGGCGAGTTCGACGTGCGCTACTTCAGCCCGCAGGCCGAGGTGCCGTTCTGTGGTCACGCGACAATCGCCTCCGCGGTGGCCGTCGCCGAGCGCGCCGGCACCGGCGACCTGGTCTTCCGGACCCGGGCCGGGGTGGTCCCGGTCGCCACCGCACGCGACGCCGACGGGCGGCCCACCGCGACGCTGACCAGCGTGGCGCCCTCCGACGCGCCGGTGGCGCCGGAGGACCTGGCCGAGGCGCTCGCCGCCCTCCGCTGGGACGCGACGGACCTGGACCCGTCGTTGCCGCCCCGCGTCGCGTACGCCGGGGCGCACCACCTGATCCTCGGCGCGGCGACCCGGGAGCGGCTGGCCGCCCTCGCCTACGACTTCGACCGGCTGCGCGACCTGATGCGCCGCCTGGACTGGACCACGGTGGCGCTCGTCTGGCGCGCCTCCGGCACGCGGTTCGACGTCCGCAACCCGTTTCCGGTGGGCGGCGTCGTCGAGGACCCGGCGACCGGTGCGGCAGCCGCGGCGTTCGGCGGCTACCTGCGTACCCATCATCTGATCGAGACACCGGCCACGCTGCACCTGCACCAGGGCGCGGACCTGGGCCGGCCGGGCCTGCTGGTGGTCGACGTGCCGGCCACCGGCGGCGTCCGGGTGACCGGCACCGCCGTGGTCATGCCGGGCTGACACGCCGGGGCCCGGCTCCCCCATCGGGAGAGCCTGGCCCCGGACGCGTCGCTCAGTCGGTGCAGGACGGTGTGTCGAAGTGCCCCGGTGTGCTCGGGAACGCCGCCCCCGCCCCCTGGTCCTTGTTGTCCCGCGGGTAGACGTAGGACAGCTCCAGGAAGGCGGACGTGCCCGCCGTGGTCACGTCGCCGGCGTCGCGCCCGGCCCCGGAGGCCCAGGCAAGCCGGGTCAGGAAGTCCTGCATGGCCGGGCTGTGCTGGCGGATGTCGTTGAACCCGCCGTACGCCGAGTTGCAGTGGGTGAACAGGTTGTAGGCGCCGTTCCAGTCGAACAGCCGGTCACCGTTGTTCGGCCCGTTCTGCGTCACGTCGCCCTGGAGCACGTCCCGGTCCCAGCCGCCGTAAATCCAGTCGGTGCCGTGGTGGTGCTGGTTGTCGGCGAGGACGTCGTTGTCCAGGTTGGTCGCCTCGAACCAGCGGCACGGGTCGACCGTGCCGGCGGCCAGGTCCACCGGCCAGGCCCCCGCCGCGCAGTTGTCCGGGTAGGAGCCGCGCGGCCGGAAGTCCAGCAGGTCGGACCCGAGCACCGCGGTGACCGCCGGGCCGCTGGTGGCGCCCGCGCCGCCGAACAGGTGGTCGACGTACTGGTCCTGGTCGCCCCGGGCGGCGGCGCTGAACACGCCGTTCACCAGGCACTGCGGGTTGGCCGCGTCGAGCACCGGGTCGCAGCCCTTGCCGCCCCAGAGCACGTCGGAGCCCTCGCCACCGAAGACCTCGTCGCCGCCGCTGTCGCCGTTGGCCACGTCGTCGCCGAAGCCGCCGTGGATGTTGTCCGCCCCGGCCCCGCCGCGGATGAGGTCGGCCGCACCGGCGGTCTGCCCCGCGTACGGCATGGGCGCCGAGGTGGCGCTGCCGATCCAGGCGTCCCCGTCGGTGTCGTGCAGCAGGTCCACCCGGCGGTCGTAGCCGCCGGCCCGGAACCCGGTGAAGGACTCCTGCGGGACCGAGGAGAGCGTCGCGGTGAAGCCCAGCGCCGCCACGTCGTCGGCGTTGAGGAACTGGTTCACCACGCCGCCCCGGTCACCGAGGATGGCGTCCCGGCCGTCCTCGCCGTAGAGGCTGTCGGCGCCCAGCTCACCGAAGAGGTCGTCGTCGCCGGCGCCGCCCCGGATCAGGTCGTCGCCGTCCTGGCCCCAGACCCCGTCGTTGCCGCCGTCGCCGTAGAGCTGGTCGTTGCCGTAGGCGCCGGCCGGCTCGCAGGTGGCCTGTGCCGTGGTGCAGAACCGGGTGGACGGGCCGGGCAGCGCCGGGTCGTGGGTCCGGGCCACCGTGGCGTCGGCCGGCACCGCGCCGGTCGGGTACCGCTCGGTGTAGACCCGCTCGACCGCCTTGCCGCCGGCCGTGGTCACCGTGCGCAGCAGCGAGCCGTTGTCGCCGAGGAGCACGTCGTCGGCGCCGTTGCCCTCGACCACGTCCCCGGTGTCCCGGAACCCGGCGGCCGCGCTGCCGCCGATGAGGTCGTCCTGCCCGGCGGGCGCCCCGGCGCCGACCAGGTCGGCCGGTGCACCCGGGTCGCCCGGCCAGCCCGGGTCGGGCAGCGGGGCCACCGCGCTCCGGCCCGCCGCGCCGAGGGCGGTGTCGCCGCGCAGCGCGTCCGCGCCGCCGTTGCCCTCCAGGTAGTCGCCGTCACCGTCGCCGGTCAGCGCGTCGTCGCCGTCCTGTCCCCAGAGGGTGTCGACGCCGTCGCCACCGCTGATGCGGTCCGCGCCGTACCGGTTGGCGGTGGCCGCCGCCCGGTCCAGCAGCACCACGATCCGCGGGCCGAACGGGTTGCCGTCCGCCGCGAGGCGGACCGTCACGGCCGTGGGCTGCTCGCCGGGGAGCGGGCGGAGCACCGCGCCGTTGTCCCCGACGACCGCGTCCGAGCCGGGTCCGCCGAACAGGGCGTCCGCCGTGTCCGGCTGGCCCGTCGTGGTCGCCCCGCTCCCGTCGTACGCGGTGCTGGAGCCGCCGACCAGGTCGTCGTCACCGGCGTCGCCCTCGACCCAGTCGGAGCCGGGGCCACCCTCGGCGAAGTCCGCGCCCGCGTCGGCGTGCACCCGGTCCGGGCCGCCCTGCCCGAAGATCACATCGTCGGCGTCGCCACCGGAGATCAGGTCACCGCCGCTGGTGCCGGCCGCCGGGGTGAACCCGAGGTCGAGCAGGGTGACCTTGCGCGACGGCACGGCACGGGCCTGGGTGACCCGGGTCGCGTCGGCGGTGGCCGGCGTGAACCGGGCGTTGTCCCCGGCGATCAGGTCGGCGTCGGCGTCGCCGAACAGCTGGTCCCCGGTGTCCGGGCGGCCGGTGCCGGCGGCGGGCTCCTGCGCGGAGCCGCCGACGATCTCGTCCCGGCCGAGTCCACCGTGGACCAGGTCGGCGCCGTTGTTGCCCTCCAGCTGGTCGTCGCCGCCGTCGCCGTCGATCCGGTCGTCGCCGAGCCCGCCGTACGCGATGTCGGCGTCCGGACCGCCGGAGAGCACGTCCCCGGCTCCGGCCGTCGGCACGTCCCCGGCCAGGTCCAGCGGGTACGGCCCGACGTCACCGATCCGCGCGGTGCCGTTGTCCCCGACGATCCGGTCGGCGCCCTCCTCGCCGTAGACGAAGTCCCGGCCGTCGGCCACGCCGGCCACCCGTCCGCCGCCGTAGAGCACGTCGTCGTCGGGGCCACCGAGGACCTGGTCGTCGCCCTCGTCGCCCTCGGCGGTGTCGACGCCGGTGCCGCCGTAGAGGCCGTCGTCGCCGGTGTTGCCGAAGAGCAGGTCGACGCCGTCGTCGCCGTGCAGCTGGTCGACGCCTGGGCCGCCCCAGGCCCGGTCGTCGCCGCCGCCCAGGTGCAGGGTGTCGTCGCCGAGCTGGCCGCAGGCCCGGTCGTCGCCGCCGCCGAGGTCGGCGCGGTCGTTCCCGCTGCCGGCGGTGACCACCTCGACCCCGGCCCCGCCGAGGATGAGGTCGGCCGAGCCCTGGTCGGTCGGGGCCGGCTGGTCGCCGGCGAGGGTGGCGTCGGCGCAGGTCTCGGCGATCAGGCGCCGGTCGCCGAAGACGGTCGCCCCGCCGTCGCCGCCGACCACGTGGTCGCTGCCCAGGCCGCCGACGAGCAGCTTGGTCTGCGACTGCGTGCCGGCCGGCAGCGGCTCGTGGACGACCTGGCGGGCCGGACCGTAGCCGTCGGTGCCGTCGGGGTCGCCGACGCTGGACGGCTCGGCGATCACGTAGTCCTCGTCCGGGCCACCGAACAGCTCGTCGGTGCCGTAGCCGCCGACCAGCACGTCGTCGCCGCCGTAGCCGTACAGGTGGCCGGTCTGGCCGTTGGCCGAGTGGGACACGACCAGGTCGGTGCCGGCGCTGCCGTGCACGGTGTCCTGGCCGGCGCCGGTGTCGACCTTGTTGACCAGCCCGGCGTCGCCGCTGCCGGCCGCGTCCGGGTCGGCCGGGACGCCGCTGCCGGAGGTGTGGATCGTGTCGTCGCCCTTGCCGCCGTTGAGGATGTCCGCGCCGGGGCCGCCGACCAGCAGGTTCTTCCCGTTCGGCCGGTCGTCGAGGACCACGCCGACGACGTCGTCGCCGCCGTTGCCGTAGACCGTGCTGGCGCCGTGCCCGACGGTGACGTGGTCGTCCGCGCCGGTGGTCTCCTCGGTCGGCGCCGTGAGCTTCGTCCAGTCGACCAGGCCGGTCAGGCTCTTGTCCCCCACCGAGGTGTGCACGGTGGTGGTGCCGGGCCGGTCCACGGCGCCGAGGTCGCTGTCGCCGGCCACCACGTCGTTGCCGTCGCCCGTGGTGACAGTGTCCTTCCCGGCGCCGCCGGCCACCCGGCTGACCTGGCCGGCCGCCTCGGCGGTGACGATCACGTCGTCGCCGCCCCGGCCGTCCACCCAGGCCGGACCGGTGCCGGTGCGGATCTGGTCCCGGCCGTCGGAGCCGAGGACCACGGCCTCCTTGTCGAAGGCGGAGGTCTTCGTGCCGTCGCCGCCGGTGTCACCGTCGCCGAGCAGCAGCACCGACAGGGAGACCTTGTCCGCGTCGGCGACCTGGTAGCCCCGCCCGTCGACGACCACCCGGGTCAGGTTCGGGTCGAGGAACTCCTGCTTGCGCCCGAGCGCCTCCACCGCGAAGCCGTCGAAGTCGGCGTCGCTGTCGGCGAAGTGCACGGCGTACACCTTCACCACGTCACCGGTGTAGGTGCCGGCGCCGTTGTCCCACGCCTTGTCCCCGCGCTGCTCCTTCTTGCCGAACTTGCCCGCGAAGACGACCAGGGTGTCCCCGACCGTACCGCCCAGCTCGGGTGGCTTCGGTTTGCAGTCGGGTTGGGCGCGGAAGTCCAGCAGGGTGGCGTCGACCAGGGTGAAGTCGAACGTCTTGGAGAACAGGAACAGGTCGATGGTGATGTAGACCTTCAGGAACACCGAGAGCTGCCCGCTGGTGGTGAAGAGGCAGACCGGGTTCACCAGCAGCGCCTGGAGGAACTCGCTGGTGCGGAACTTGCCGTCGTTGTTCGGGTCGTTCCAGCTGAACCCGACGGTGAGCCGGATGCCGCCCTGGATGCCCGCCTTCACGATGAGCACGCTGACCTCGGCCCCCGCGGCGATCTCGCCACGGAGGGTGACCACTGGGACGGCCTTGCCGGTGCTGTCGGCGGTCTTGAAGTAGAGGCCGTCGAGGAGGCTGACCGCGTCGAGGGCGGTGCCGTCGGTGGCGGCCTCGACCGCGTGCCGGATGCCCGCGGTGTCCAGGCCGGCGATGAACCGGGCGGTCACCGAGGCGCTGCCGGAGAGGGTGACCAGCACCGGCGGCGGAGCGTAGACCGGGCCGAAGGACTGCCGCCAGCTGAACCCGAGCGACAGCGGCCCGGAGTCGAAGCTGACCAGCTCGACGTCCTGCCCCATGAGCAGCCCGAACAGCGAACCCGGGTTGTCGAAGATCGGGAAGCTGAAACCGGTCTTCTGGGCGTTGGACTTCCCGTCGGAGCCCGCGGCGAACAGCTTCTCGCCGTCGTCCCCGGCGGCGCCGTCCACCGCCGTCTTGACCTCGGCGGCGGTCTTCGCCTTGGTGAACGGGTCGTCCCGCTTGATCAGGCTCTCCGCCGACGCCGGCGACACCTCGGTGGTGAGCGCCTTGGCCGGGTCGACCAGGAACTGGCCGAGCGGGATGGAGCAGCCGGCCCCCTCGTCGCAGTCCGGTATCCGGTTCACGAAGGTGATCACCGCGCGGACGGTGTCGACGAAGTCGAGTTTCGGCCCGCCGGTCAGGGTGCTGAACGTCTTGGCGAGCCAGACCAGGGTGATGTCCGGTCCGCCGGTGGCCTTCGACAGGTCCGACAGCACCGGGATCGGCGCGTACAGGGTGTCGATGACCGGCTGGAGGGGGCCGGTGACCGCCTTGAGCTTCTCCACCACCGGCTTGAGGATCTTGCTGAAGAAGGCGCCGGCGTCCAGCGCGATGTCGGTGAACGTCACCTGGAGCGGGGTGGTGACCCCGCCGCCGGTGGCGCTCAGCCCGCCCTGCTTGTGTTCCAGGCCCCACTTCAGGCCGAAGCGGGCGCTGATGCCGGGCAGGGCGGAGCCCACCTCGTCGCCGGTGTTGACCGCCGCGGCCAGCTTCCAGTCGATGTTCACCTGGGCGGTGAGGTCGGTGGCGAGCAGGGAGCCGAGGTCGGCGAACTCGGCGAGGGTCAGCTTGGCGTCGGCGTCGGCCGCGCAGTCCGCGGCGACGGCCGGGTCGAAGCAGCTCTTCTCCCCCGGCGACCCCTTCAGGTCGACCCCGAAGTACGCCCGTACCAGCGGCGTGGTGCCCTGCTTGGTGGCGTTCACCTGGATGAAGGCGAGCTGTGCGGCCAGATCGCCGGTCATGTCGAAGGTGGCACCGATCTGCACCTCGGGGGCGGTGTCCCCGTCGTGGGTCGGTACGTAGAAGCCCTCGTCCCGGTCGAGGACCAGGTCCAGGTGCAGCTTCCAGCCGAGCTTGGCCTGGATGCCGTCGGGCGCGCCCTTCTTCGCCTTCAGCGACAGGCCCGGGATGCCCAGGTCGAGCGGGACGTTGACGCCGAGGCACTTGTCGCTGTCGCTCGCGTCCGTGCAGCCGGCCGCGGCCGAGGGCGCGCCGCGCGAGGCGGTCAGCTTGATCCGGATGGACTGGAAGTCCTCCGGCTGGCAGGGGGTGGCCACCCCGCTGCGGCAGCCGACCACCGCGCTCACGCCCGGGTCGAGGTCCGCCAGCACGTCGTTGAGCGCGGTCTGCATGCCGGCGCTGTCCAGCGTCGCGTTCGCCAGCACCGGGCCGATCGCGGCCTTGACGTCCTCGCGCAGCTGGGCGACGAACTTCTGGCCCTGTTGCAGGTCGTCGCCGACCAGGGGCAGCTTGCCGTCGAAGCTGGCCAGCCGCAGCGCCTCCTCCACCTTGGCCAGGTAGCCGTCGATGCCGACGTTGAAGTCGGTGAGCTTCATGGCCAGGTTGGCGAAGCAAGAGTCCAGGTTCGGCGGCGTGGCGTTCGGGTCCAGGTCCAGGCCCATGGTGAAGGTGAGCACGTTGGTGGCGTCGGCCGGCTCGCAGTTGTTGACGAACAACGGCGCGCGGGCGCAGATCGCCACGTTGGCGCCGCCGGTGCCGCCCCCGCAGTCGACGCCCGCGGTGGTGATCTGCGGGGTCACCCCCAGCAGGCCGCTGATCGGCCCGTCCTCGGTGAGCCCGCCGAGGCCGACGCTGAGGTTGGCCTTGACCGTGGCCGGGTCGGTGTCCTTCTTGCCCAGGTCGAGGGCGAGCGGACCGACCCGGGCGGCGATGGCGCCGTTGGTGATCCCGCCCGAGACCGTGACGCTGGCCGAGGAGGTGTGGTCCAGCAGCGGCGCGGCGCCCAGTTCCAGCGGCAGCAGCAGCCCCAGCTTGGCGTTGGCGTCCACGTCGAGGTTGAAGGTGCCGGAGCTGTCGAGGCTGATGAGGTCCCGCTTGTCGTCCCAGCCGAAGGCGAGCGGGCCGCCGGTGTGGAAGTTGCGCTTCCAGTCCAGCCCGATCCGCACGAACGGGCCGCCCTCCCGCTGGTCGACGGTGAAGCTGACGCCGCTGCCCGCACCGATCGCGTTGTTCAGCACGTCGAGGGCGTCCTGGAGGTTGTCCGGGGGCGCGGCGAGGAGCTTGTCCAGCGCGTCGGCCAGCTCCGGCCGCAGCGCGTAGGCGGTCCCGTCGGTCGGCTTCGGGGTGCCCGCCGCGGCGATCCGCAGCGTCTGCCCGTCCACCCGGTCCAGCACCCGGTACGCCTTGCTGCCGATCACCACGGTCCGGCCGGTGAGCCGCGGGTCGAAGGCGGCGTCCCCGGTGCGGGTCCCATCCTTGAGCAGGAAGTCGGCCCCGTCGGCGGCGAACGTGACGTCCTTGCCCACGCCGCTCTCGTCGGCGCCGAGCAACTGGCGCGCGGAGCGGCCCAGCAGCGGGATCTTGGTGTTCAACGGTCCGCTGCCGTCGTCGGGCTGGGACAGCGCGGCGTTGACCAGCCGCAGCGCCTCGACCACGACGGCGAAGAGCGCCTTCGGATCGTCCGGGTTGAAGTCGACCGCGAAGAGCCCGCTCAGCCCGGAGGTGTTCACGACGGGCTGCTGGCCGGCGACCCAGCTCACGTCGACGCCGACGCCCTGGCCGAGGGCGCCCGTGTCGCCGGGGACGCTGACCTTGACCCGGCCGGTGGTCTTCACCGAGGAGGAAACGGTCAGCAGGTTGAGGGGGTCGGACTTCAGCCGGGTGAAGAGCGAGCCGAGGCTGACGTCCTGCGCTTCCTTGAAGTTCACCTGGATCATCCGCCGGCCTGCGGTGGCGGGGCCCACGGTGAGGTCGCCGCCGAGCTTGACCTTGAGGAAGCCGGCCGTGGCGTAGAAGTCGACCCCGGTGGTGATCGGGAAGTCGGCGGTGAACAGCGGCGTCGCCGGGTCGGTCCGCAGCAGCACCCGGTCGGCGTTCTTCTCGGGGCTGCCCAGGTCGTCGCGCAGGTCCAGGACGAGGGTGAGGGCGGCGCTGTAGCGGGGCTTCACCCGGGCGAAGCTGGCTTGGGCGTTGGCGGCCCGCAGGCCGACCTTCTTGCCGCCCTCGACCGGGTCGGTGAACGCGCCAGCCAGCTCCACGGCGCCGGTGTTCGGGCTGGAGCCGCTGATCACCCAGACGCTGTCGTTGCCGGGCTGGCCGCCGATCCAGTTCCCGGTGAGGGTGACCGAGGTGGCGGTGTTCGCCGAGACGGTGCCGGCCGAGGTGCCGGCCACCACCCGCTGGCCGACGAGCTCACCCGGGGTGAACCGGTCGCCGACGACGCTGAAGCCGTTGGCGGTGTACGTGGCGCCGCGGCCGGAGAGCGAGGCCGCGCCCGGGTCGAGCGGTACGTCCACCGTGGACTGGCGCTCCAGCCGTACCCGGAAGACGAGCTTGTCGCCGGCGAACGAGAGGTTGTCCACCGGCAGGCCCTCGGCGGCGAGCAGCGCCACCAGCTCCTGGATGGAGGAGAACTTCGGCTGCCCGGCTCTCGCCGGGTCGTCGGTGGCCGGGTCGAACTGCGGGTCGTCCGGCTTGGGGTGGAGGTACTTCTTGAGGAAGTCGGTGAGCTTCTCGTTGACCTTCACCGCGTCCGCGAAGGTGCCGCGCAGGAAGGGCAGGTTCAGGTTCCCGGCCGGGCCGCTCTGCTGCACGCCGCCGAGCAGGGTGGCCAGTTGGGCCAGCCCCGACGCCAGGTCCAGCGGGCTCATGTTGCGGAACTTGGCGATCGTCTCGTCGAGGCCGGTGGTGGTGACGGTCGGCGCGCCGACCGAGATGTCGTTCCAGTCGACCTTCACCGTGGCGGCGACGGCCGGCAGGTCGAAGGGGTCGCCGGCCGCGGCCGCGCCCAGGTTGACCACGCCGTGCACGGAGCCGGGGCCCGGCTCGGTCTCGGTGTCGGAGATCCGGCCGCCGCCGGAGTTGTCGAGCGCCGCCTGCACCAGGCCGCCGAGGGAGCCGGGCGCGCCGAGTTCGCCGGTGCCCGCGCCCGCGGCGGTGTCGAAGGCGAGCTTCCCGTCGCCGTTCGGGTCGGTGAGGGTGACCTTGACGTGGGTACGGGCGGTGAGGGAGCTGCCGGCGGTCAGCGTGACCCCGAGGATGCCGACCGAGGCGGTGGCCTTGTCCAGGTCGGCGCGGAGCCGGGCCGCCGCGTCGATGTCGAGGCGTGGGGTGTCCCCGTCGCGCACCAGGTAGGTCTCGCCCGCCGCGGTGTGCCGCGCGCGCAGGTGCAGCGTCGCCCAGCCGGTGACGGAGACCGCCTTGGCGAGCGTCACGCCGCCGACCGCGAGGTCCCGGTCGGACACCTCCCGCTTCGTGGTCAGCAGCACGTCCAGCAGGTGGTCGCCGCCGCTCGTGGTGACCGAACTGGTGAGCCGGGTTCCGCCCCCGAGGTCCACGTCGTTCCTGGTCAGGTCGCTGGCCAGGGCGTCCGACGCGGTGCGGGTGAGCTTGTCGGCCTCCACGAGGGCGCCTGGGCTGACGCCGAGCAGCGGCAACGGCTGGCCGATCAGTCCGACCCGCGAGATCCCGCCCTCCGCCCAGGTGGCGGTGCGGGACATCAGGGCCTTGAGGGCGGTCTCCCACGCCTCGTCCGCGTGGGCCGGCGCCGCCGTCCACACCAGAGCCATCGCGGCGGTCAGCACCGTCGCGACGGCCGCGGCGAGCAGCCGTCGTAGAGCCACCATGAGCCACCTCGTTCGTCCGATGGCCGTCCGCGACGGCGCTGGTGCGGCCAGCACATCGATCGCGGAACATGCTCACAACGACTGTGTCGGTTTCGTGACACAGCGTTGAACCGAACGGTCGAGCGCACGCCGCCACCCGGCCCAACAAACTGTGCTCGCGGGCCGACGTGCCGCCCGCCGTACCGTGCCCAGACCCCTCCACCAACCCAGTCGGGAGGCGCCGTGCCGTTCCGGACCACCGCCCTACGCACCGCCCTGATGGCCGGCGTCGCCCTGGTCGCGGCCGCCACCGCGATCACCGCGCCGGCCGCCGGCGCGCCCGCCGGCCCGGGACCGGCTCCCGGCGCCGCCGTCCCGGCCGACCCCGACCGGGCCGCGCCATACCGGGTCACCCATCTGAAGTCCAAGACCGACGTCGACGCGGTCGCCCGGACCGGCGCCGCGATCGAGTACGTCGAGCACGGCGACCTGATCGTCCGGGCCACCCCGGCCGAGGTACGCGCGATCCACCGCCTCGGCCTGCGGACGATTCCGCTGTCCACGGATGCCTCGGGGCCCGGCACGATGGCGTTCCCGTCCTCGGATGCGGCCTACCACGACTACGCCGAGACGGTCGCCGCGGTGGACGCCGTCGTCGCGGCCCACCCGGCGATCGCCAGCCGGCGGGTCCTCGGGAAGTCGTACGAGGGCCGGGACATCGTGGCCCTGAAGATCTCGGACAACGTCGCCGCCGACGAGGGCGAGCCGGAGATCCTGTTCACCGCCAACCAGCACGCCCGCGAGCACCTCACCGTGGAGCAGGTGCTCTACATCGCCGACCTGCTCACCGGCGGGTACGGGTCCGACCCGCGGATCAAGCGGCTGGTCGACGGCCGGGTGTTCTGGATCGTGCCGATGGTCAACCCCGACGGCGCCGAGTACGACCACGCCGGCGGCACCTACCAGTCCTGGCGCAAGAACCGGCAGCCCAACGCCGGCACCACCGAGGTGGGCACCGACCTGAACCGCAACTGGGGCTACAAGTGGGGTTGCTGCGGCGGATCGTCGAAGTCGCCCTCCTCGGACACCTACCGGGGCACGGCAGCGTTCTCCGCGCCGGAGACCGCCGTGGTCCGGGACTTCGTGCTCAGCCGGCGCGACCCGACCAGCGGCAAGCAGCGGATCAAGGCCGCGATCGATTTCCACTCGTACGGCCAACTGGTGCTCTGGCCGTTCGGCTACACCAAGGCCACCACGGTCACCAACATGAGCGCCGACGAGTACGCCACCTACGAGACGCTCGGCCGGCAGCTCGCGGCGACCAACGGGTACACGCCGGAACAGGCCAGCGCCCTGTACGTCACCGACGGCTCGATCGACGACTGGCTGTGGGGCCAGGAGCGGATCTTCACCTACACCTTCGAGCTGTACCCGGACGACTGGACGGTGAACTTCTACCCGCCCGCCTCGGACATCCCGAAGGCGACCACCGCCAACCGTGAGGCCGTGCTGACCTTCTCCGAGTACGCGGACTGCCCGTACCGGGCGATCGGCAAGGACGCCACCTACTGCCCGGCCCCGAACCAGTTCGGCATGACCCTCTCCCCCACCAGCGGGTCGGCGACCGCGGGCGGCTCGGTGAGCACGACGATCACCACGACGACCACCTCCGGCAGCGCGCAGCAGATCGATCTCAGCGCGAGCGGGCTGCCGGCCGGCGCCACGGCCGTCTTCTTCCCGCCCTCGATCACCTCCGGCCAGACCTCCACCATGGTGGTCTCCGTGCCGGCGGGCACCCCGCCGGCCAGCTACGGGGTGTCCGTCACCGGCACCGGCTCCAGCACCACCCGGACCGCCACCTTCGGCCTGGACGTCGACGGCCGGGCCGGCTGCGTCGGCGCCAACGACACCGACCTGCCGATCCCCGACCTCACCGAGGTACGCAGCCCGATCACCGTCAACACCTGTGCGGGCAACGCCACGAGCGCCGCCGCGGTGGAGGTGCACGTCGTCCACCCGTACGTCGGTGACCTGGTGCTGACGCTGGTGGCGCCGGACGGCACCGAGTACGTGCTGCGGGACCGGACCGGCGGCGGCGCGGACAACATCGACCAGACGATCCCCGTCGACCTGTCCGGTGAGGTCGCCAACGGCACCTGGCAGCTCAAGGTGTACGACGCGGCGGTCAGCGACACCGGCACGCTGGACCGGTGGAAGCTGTCGCTGTGACCGTCGCCGCTCCCGCCACCGTCCGATGCGGACGGTGGCGGGAGCGGCGGGTCAGAACGGCGCATCGACGGCGAGCCGCCGCACCTGGGTGAGGTACGGGTCCAGCTCACCGACCTCGAACCGGCAGGTGCCGATGACGTGCCAGAACTGGCCGCCCGGGTCGCCGTCCAGCTTGTACCGGCCGTCCGGGCTGACCGCGGCCCAGCCGTCCGGCAGGCCGATCAGTGTGGCCCGCAGCTGCGCGTGCTCCGGATCCGCGACGTCCCACAGCCGCACGGTGCCGTCGTCGCCGGCGCTGGCCAGCAGGCTGCTGTCCGGGCTGAACGCCACCGTCCAGACCCGCCGGGTGTGCGCGGCCAGGGTGCCGTGCAGCCGGCCGGTGCCCGGGTCCCAGAGCCGGATGACCAGGTCGTCGCCGGCCGTGGCGAGCAGGTTGCCGTTGGGGCTGAACGCGCAGGACCAGAGCCGCCCGGTGTGCTCGGTGAGCACCGTGCGCCGCTCGCCGGTGACCGCATCCCAGACCACGGCGACGCCGTCGTTGCTGGCGCTGGCGAGCAGCGTCCCGTCGGTGTTGAAGGACACCGCGTACACCCGGTCGGTGTGGTGTTCGAGGGTGAGCCGGCAGGTCGCGGTGGCCGCGTCCCAGAGCCGGACGATCTGGTCGTCGCAGCCGGTGGCGATGGTCTCGCCGTCCGGGCTGAACGCCATCGCCCGTACCCGGCCCCGGTGCGGGGTGAGGGTGGCGAAGTGCCGCCCGGTGCGCCGGTACCACAGTCGCACGGTGTCGTCGTCGTTGGCGGTGGCGAGGGCGTCGCCGTCGGGGCTGAACGCGGTCGCCCAGACGTGGTCGGTGTCCACGTTGAGCTCCCGCTCGTCGGCGCCGGTGTCGGTGTTCCACAGGTGCACGCCGCCGTCGCCGCTGGGCGCGGCCACCAGCGACTCGCCGGGGCAGAAGACCGCCGAGAGCAGCCGGTCGGCCGGGCTGGCGAGCTGCCGGACCAGCCGGCCGGTGCGCGGCTCCCAGAGCCGGACCACGCCGTCGTTGCCGCAGGCCGCCAGGACCTCGCCGTCGTCCCGGAAGGACAGCGCGGTGACCCGCCGGCCGTGCCCCCGCAGCGTGTGCTGGAGCTGCCCGGAGCGCACGTCCCACAGCCGGGTGGTGCCGTCGTTGCTGCTGGTGGCGATCTGCGCCTGGTCGGGTCGCCAGACGACCGGCCAGACCGAGCCGCGGTGCCGGGTCAGCTCGTGCCGCAGCTGGCCGTCGTCGCTGTCCCAGAGCTGGATCGCCCCGTCGCTGGCGGCGGTGGCGAGCAGGCTGCCGTCGTCGTTGAACCGGACGCTGTAGATGGCGCCGCGCTGCCGGCCGAGCACCCGGACCGGGCGGCCGGTCTCCAGGTCCCAGAGCCGCAGCGCCCCGTGGGTGTCGCCGGTCGCCATCAGCGTGCCGTCGGGGTGGATGTCGAGCGCGTACACGTCGGCCTCGTGGCCGCGCGGCTGGCGCAGCAGCTCGCCGTCGGTGGCCCGGCGGATCCACACCCGGCCGTGCTGGCCCACCGCGGCCAGCAGCCGGCCGTCGGGGCTGTGCACCACCCGGTAGACCACCTCCGGCTCACGCACCTCGAACGCCAGCCGGCCGGAGGGGATGTCCCAGCCCTGCACCACGCCGGCGCTGTCCACCACCACGACCCGCCGGCCGTCCGGGCTGAACGAGGTGCCCCAGATCGGCGCGGCGTGGCCGGGCCACTCGTGGCGCAGCCGGGCCGTCCGGGTGTCGTAGAGCCGGACCACGCCGGCGGCGTCGCCGACCACGAGCCGGCCCCGCTCGCCGTCGGTGAGCAGCGGCCACACCCAGCCGTCGAAGACGTCCTCGATGACGTGCCGCACGTCGCCGTGGTCGGCGTCCCACAGCCGTACGGTCAGGTCGGCGGCGCCGGTCACCAGTTGGTGCGAGGCGGCGTCGAAGCGGACCGCGTAGACCCGGCCACGGTGGCCCTGGAGCGTACGCACCGGCAGCCCGGCCGCGGTGTCGCAGATGAGCACACCGCCGTCGTCGCTGCCCACGGCGAGCACCGACCCGTCCGGGCTGTACGCCACCGGCACCGGCAGCCGGCCCACCTCGAAGCCGTACGCGACGCCCACGGCGGGCGGGGCCAGGCCCGGCGCGACCGGGCGGCCCGGTGCGACCACGGCGCCGCGCAGCTCCGGCGCGCGCAGCAGCGCCGCGTCGGCGCTCACGTCGATCAGCGCGGTCCGGTGCCACCGGCTGCCGGCTATCCGCGCGCCGCGCAGGTCGGCGCGGAACAGCCGGGCGCCGGCCAGCTCCGCCTCGCGCAGGTCCGCCCCGGCGAGGCGGGCCTGGTCCAGGCGGGCGCCGCGCAGCCGGGCGTGCTCCAGCCGCGCCTCGGTGAGGTTGGTGGCGACCAGCCGGGTGTCGGTGAGGTCGGCGCCGGTCAGGTCCGCGCCGGCAAGCTCCCGGTGGGACAGGTCCTCGCCGCGCAGCACCGCGCCCCGCAGGTCGGCCCGGTCGGGCAGCCGCAGCCGGGCGCTGAGCCGCAGCGCGTTGGCCCGGACCGTCTCGCCGGCCGCCTCGTCGCCCAGCACCCGGGCGGTCCAGGCGGTGCAGCGGGCCGGGTCGGCGAGGTCGCCGAGGAACTCCACGGTCAGCGCGGACAGCGGGCGCACCGCCAGGGCGGACGGTTCCTCCCCCCGGTTGAGCTGCGCGGCGACCCCCTCGGCGACCAGCCACTCCATCACCGAGGTGTGGATGAACCCGAACAGCCCGTCGTCGGTGCGGACCAGCAGGCTGCCGGCGCCCACGGCGTGGATCGCCTGCGGCCCGGACAGCCGGGAGTCGGCCAGCCCGGCGAGCTGGCCGGCGGCCTCGGCCAGCTCGGCCAGGCGCAGGTAGGACTCGCCGCTCTCCCAGAGCTGGAAGGCCAGCCGGCTCACCGCGTGCCACAGCTCGGGCCGGCGCAGGCTGACCGGCGCGCCGGGGATGCCCTGGGTGCGCCGCTCCTCGAAGTCCAGCCAGGACTCCAGGATCTCCCGGTAGAGAGCGGCGGCGCTGAACGTGCCGCCGGCGCCCGCCACGGCGGCGAGCCGGCCCTCGTCGAGGTTGGCGATGAAGCCGAGCATCCGCGGATTGCGGGAGAGGCCGAGCAGGTCCTTCACCCCGGCCAGCAGGTCGAGCCGCTCGCGGGCGGCCCGCTCGTCGCCGCCGTAGCGGTGCCGCAGGAAGGTCTCGATCTGGCCGGGGGTGAAGTCCTCGATGGCCAGCACCCGGCGGTGCGGCAGCAGGCCCACCCGCTCGCCGAGGGCGGTCAGCACCTGCGAGTTGGTCTTGAAGTGCTGGGTCCGGCTGCTCACCACGATCTTCGCGTGGCCCTCGGCCGCCTGGAGCAGCGTCTCCAGGTGGTCGGCGGCCCGGTCGTAGGTCACCCGGGCGACCAGCTCGTCGAAGCCGTCGAAGAGCAGCACGATCCGGCCCTGGCGCAGCATGTAACGGAACGCCTTGAGGTCGATCACCTGCTCGCCGTGGTTGGCCAGGTGCGCGGCCACGAGGCCGTCGACCGAGTGCGCCTTGTCCAGTGCGCGCAGCTCCACCAGGATCGGGATCAGGTCGGGGGCGGCGGTGGGCAGCCGGCGGGCCACCTCGCGCAGCGCGAACGTCTTGCCCCGGCCGAAGTCGCCGAGCACCAGCACGAACCGGCCGTCGGGCGCCGAGATCAGCTCCAGCAGCTCGTCCACCACGTCCTCGCGGACCCGCTGGTCGGCGCCGACGAGGTGCCGATAGCGCTGCGGCACGTACTGGCCGGGCGGGTAGAGCCGGTCGGCCTGGAGCCGGGCGGTCTGCGCGGCGACGTAGTCGCGCAGGTCGAGCAGGCCCTGGAACTCGGTCAGGTGCAGCAGCCGCACGCCGCGCCGCTGGGCCGCCTCGGCCAGCCCGCGCGGCACCCGGTCGCCGTCGTAGACGAGCTCCGAGGGGATGTCCGGATCGGTGGCGTGCACCCGCCGGGCGAAGGCGTCGACGTCGGCGGGGGCCGGGGTGCCCACGTGCGCACCGACCCGCTGCTGCCGGACCACCCCGTCGGCGCGGTAGGTGATGTAGAGGTGGGGCGGGTCGGCCTCGACCCGGCGGACCACCACCCGGTCGTGGCGGGCCTCGCACACCTCGGCGAGCCGGTCGAGCAGGCGGTCCAGCGGCGGGGGCGGGGACACGGCCGGGGTGCCGGCCGGCGGGTCGGCGGCGGGGCCCTGGGTGGGCCCCTCGACGATGGTGGGCTGCCGGGGGTCGGGCACCTGGGCCGGACCGGCCGCGCCGAACGTGGCCTCGGCGCGCGGCCAGCTCAGCCGGGTCGGTTCGCCCACCTCGTGCCGGTCGTCGCGGCCGAGCACCCAGCGGGTCATCCCGTCGGCGCCGAGCTGGAGCACCTGGGCCCGGCCGTCCCGGGAGGCGGCGGCCAGCGGCACCACCGGGTCGACCCGGGGGCCGGGCGCGGCATCGGCGAGCAGCAGGTTGAGCATCGGGCCGACCAGCCGGTTGAACGAGCCGCGGTCGCGCAGCGACACCCGGTCGGGCACGGCCACCTCGTCGGCGTACGGGGTGCGCGGGCCGGGGGCGTGCGCCATGGCGCCGACCCGCAGCCAGCCGGACTGCTGGTAGTGGCGCAGCCGCTGGGCGAACCAGGTGGACTGGGCCTCGCCGAGGAAGCCGTACCGGTCCTCCTCGCGGTGGGTGATCGCGACGGTGGAGTTGAGGCCGGCCACCACCACCCGGAGGTCCGGCACCGGGAAGAGGGTCCACGGCTGCTCACTGTCGAAGATCCGGTCGTCGAGGCCCTGGTAGAGCTCGTCGAACAGGCGCGCGTAGTGCCGCCACTTCGGCCAGTAGGGCGGCTGCGGGTCGACGTCGTCGGCCTCGCAGGTGGCGAAGTAGGCCCGGCTGGCGGCCATGGTGACGTCGCGCGGGCCGGGCACCACGACCAGCCGGTGCGGCTCCAGGCCGAGCAGCACCCGCAGCCCGGTGAGGAAGCTCAGCGCGTCGGAGAACTCCCGGGGGCTGCCCGACTCGGTCAGGTTGCCGGCCACCACCAGCAGGTCCGGCCGGGGTACCCCGTCGTTCATGAGCAGGGTGAGGTCGCCCATCAGGTGTTCCTGGAGCTCGCCGGGGGTGACCGGGGCGCCGGGCTCGATCATCCCGCGGCCGAACCGCGGCCCGGCCACGTGGAGCACGTTCAGGGTGCCACGCGCCGTCGGCACGGCCGCCGCGGCCGGCGGGAAGGGCGGCGGGTTGATCGGGGTACGCCGGGCCCGGCGCGGCGCGGGCGCCCCGGCGGCGGGCGCCGCGAGCACCCCGGCCGGGTCGGCGGGATGGTGCGGGAAGGCCGGCTGCCGCATCGGTTTGGCCCGGCCGTCGAGCGCCGCCCGGATCCGGTCGAGCACCCGGCCCCGCGCCTGCGCCGGGTCGTTCACGCCGACCAGGTCGACGTAGGTGATGGTGGCGAGCAGCCCGTCGATGGGGCAGTCCTCGACCCGCACCGTGACCAGCTTGTTGCCCGTGCCGTCCGGGTCGGCGCGCAGCGCGGCCTGCCATTCCAGCTTGCCGTAGGTCGAGTGCAGGTAGCGTTCGGACAGCACCGCCACCACCACCTCGGCCTCGCGGACCCCGCGGTCCATGAAGTCGATGAAGTTGGTGCCGGCCACGAAGTCCCACGCCTGGAGCAGGGTGCGGTAGCCGGCCGCTTCGAACTCCCACGCGAGCCAGGTCGCCCAGCGCTCGTCGGCCGGCGAATAGCTGATGAAGAAGTCGATGGGGCGGTCGGACCGGGTCGGGTGCGCGCCTACAGCCACAGGATCATTATGGCCACTGACGGTCAATCCGTGGACACCCTCGGCAGCCGCTGCGCGGGCCGCGTCGGGCCGGTCCGGCCGGCCTGCGGTGTGCGAGGATCATGCCTCGTGGAGACCGTGGGCGAGCCGCCGTCCGCCGCGCCGGACCGATCCCGCTGGGGGCGGCTGCACGTCCTGGACTGGATCGCGCTGGGGCTGGCCGTAATAGGCGTCCTCTGCGTCCTCACCGGACTGCTCCCCCGCGCCGACGCCGAGGCCACCGTACGCCGGATCGTGCCCATCCTCATCTTCCTCGGCACGGTGGTGGTGCTGGCCGAACTGACCGCGGTGGCCGGGGTGTTCGACGCGCTCGCCGCCCGGGTGGCCATCACGGCGCGGGGCAGCTACCGGGCGCTGTTCTGGCTCTGCGTCGGCTTCGCGTCGGTCACCACCATCGCGCTCAACCTGGACACCACGGCCGTCCTGCTCACCCCGGTGATGATCGCCCTGGCCCGCAAGCTGGGCGTGCCGCCGACCCCGCTGGCCATGACCACGGTCTGGCTGGCCAACACGGCGAGCCTGCTGCTGCCGGTGTCCAACCTGACCAACATCCTGGCCAGCGACCGGATCGGGCTGGAGCCGGTGCCCTGGGCGGCCCGGATGTGGTGGCCGCAGCTGGTGGCCATCGTGATCACCATGCTGCTGCTGTGGTGGTGGTACTGGCGGCCGGCGCGCGCCGGCGCCGATCCGTTCGTTCCGCCGCCGCCGCACGTGCCGCCGGACCGGGCGCTCTACCGCACCGCGCTCGCTGCCTGCCTGCTCTTCGTCGCCGGGATCCTGGCCGGGGTCGAGATCGGACTCGCCTCCGGGGTGGCCGCCGCGATCCTGGTCGCCGGGTTCGCGGTGCGCGCCCGGCGCAGCCTGCGGCTCGCGCTCGTGCCGTGGCGGCTGCTGGTGTTCGTGACCGGGCTGTTCCTCGTGGTGCAGACCATCGGCCGGCACGGCCTGGACACCGTGATGGGCACGCTGATCGGCGCCGACCCGGGCGCGGCGGGCGCGCTGCGGGCCGGCGGTGTCGGCGCGCTCTTCGCCAACGTGGTCAACAACCTGCCCGCGTACGTGGCCGGCGAGGCGGTCATCGCCGCCGACCACCACACCCAGCTGCTGGCCCTGCTGATCGGCACCAACGTCGGCCCGCTCGCCACGCCGTGGGCCTCGCTGGCGACCCTGATCTGGTACGAGCGCTGCCGGGCGGCCGGGGTGGCCGTGCCGCTGGGCCGGTTCGTGGCCACCAGCGCCGCGCTCGCCGTGTTGGCCACCGTGGCCACCGTGGCCGCCCTGCTGGTCGGCCCCGGATCCTGATCCCGGCCCGGACGGGTCAGCCCCGCTGCCGGTCCGGCGTGACTGCCGCGTACCGGGCGCGCATGTCCCGTACCGCCCGAGGAGGCGCCCCAGCATGGACACCGCACCCGACATCATCCGCCGCTACTTCGCGCTCGCCGGCCAGCCGGACAAGGACCCGTACCTCGCCCTTTTCGCCGACGACGCGGTGGTCGAGGACGAGGGAAGGACCCACCGGGGCATCGCGGAGATCCGCGAGTGGCGCCGCGACACCCCGCTGGTCTCCTACGAGATCACCGACGTCGAGGACACCCCGGCGGGCACCGTGGTGACCGCCACCATCAGCGGCGACTTCCCGGGCAGCCCGTTCGCCGGGCTGCGGTTCCGGTTCGAGGACTACGACGACGCCAACATCCGCCGGCTGCGCATCGCCCCCTGATCGCCGGCGGCGAGACGTGCCCCGCGCTCAGGCGCCCGCCGCGCCGAGCAGCCGGTCGCCGAGGTCGGTCCGCGAATAGAGCACGTGCCGGCCGGCCCGGCGCGAGGTGAGCAGCCCGGCGGCGCGCAGCGCCTGGAGGTGAACGCTGAGGGTCGGCGCGGACAGGGCCAGCTGGGTGGCGGCCTGGGCGGTCGACATCGGCAGGTCCAGCTGGGCCAGCAGTGCGGCCCGGGTCTGGCCGAGGACACCGACGAGCGCCGAGCCGGCCTGCCCGGGATGCTCCGCCCAGAGCCGGCCGAGGCCGCGCGGGGAGTAGGAGACGCTGGGTGGCTCGGGGTGTGCCGTGCGTACCAGCACGTCCGGCCAGGCGAAGGCGCACGGCACGAGGAGCAGGCCGCGCCCACCGCAGTCGGCGTGGCCGTCGTAGTACTTGACGACGCGGAGCGTCTGGCCGGCGAACGTGACCGACGGGTGCAGGTTGCTCATCATCCGGTCGACGCCGCCCTCGGCCAGGGCGTCGAGCCGGTAGGCGATGTCGTCGTGGAGCAGCGCGTCGATCCGCGGCCAGTCGGGGGCGATCGCGACCCGGTGGTACGCGTCGAGCGCCTCCGTCACCGGGCCGATGCCCGCGTCCGGCCGGTCCGCCAGCGCCTGGAGCAGGGCCTGCCGCGCCTCCCGGCCGGGCCCCCGCTGGGCGACGCGATGCGTCGCCAGGTGCGCCAACTCCTTCGCCACGGTCTCCGGGTCGGCGCCGGCGACCTGCGCCAGCGCGTCCCCGAAGGTCGCCGACCGGCGGCCCGGTGGCGGCAGCAGGAAGTCGGGGATGTAGCCCTCGGGACGCACCAGCGCCCGCAGCAGGTCGAGGTCGCGCTCGCGCAGCCGGGTCGCCCGCCCGGCGAACCGGTCGAGCCAGGGCCGGTGCAGGTGTGGCCCCTGCCGGCCGGCGGACAGCGTGCGCAGGCTGGCGACGGTCTCGGTGAGGGGTGCGGCGGCGAACCGCACCCGCGTCAGGTCCGCCGCCGTGACGTGCAGGTGGATCACGGGTCTGTCCCTCCGATTAGGTCTGAACCTAATCGTGGCCGGACCGGCGACGCCGGCCAAGACTGAGGACGTCCACCGGGAACAGGCAGAGGAGGCACCCGCCATGACGACCGACATGCTGCCCGCGGCGTACGAACGGCTGCACGCGTACGGGCCGGAGTTCGGTGGCGACGAGGAGGGCAACCACGGGCTCACCAACCACGGCCCGATGGCCGTGGAGGTGATGCTCCGGCGCGGGCTCGACGTCGACGTCGAGGGCTGGCTCGATCGCTACGTACGCCGCCTCACGGAGCTGCCCGGCACGAGCGCGCCCATCCGGCCCGGCGAGTGGGGCGCGGCGCTGGGCGAGGCCCGGCGGCTGCCCGACTGGACCGCGTTCTTCCGGCACGAGCTGACCGAGCGCCCGTGGAAAAGCGTGCTCACCGAGTGGTGGCCACGGCTGCTGCCGGGCATCGTGGCCGGTTCGACCCACGGCGTGATCCGGGTCGGCCACGCGGTACGTGCCCTGCGCGGCGCTGCCGTCCCCGCCCCGCAGACTCTCGACGAGCTGGCCCACGGGCTGGCGTTCTGGGCGGCGCGCTACCGCGAGCTCGGCGGGGTGGTCGTGCCGGACGGCGCCCTCGCACCGCGGGAGGCCCTGACGGCCGTCACCCGGCTCACGGACCAGAGTGGCTTCATCGCCCACCGGCTCGACCGGCTCGAGCGCAGCCCGGGCTGGACCGCGAGCCTGCGGGCGCTGGAACCCGCCGCGTCCGCCGACGAGGTCCCGGCGCGGCTGGAGTCGCTCGTCGACGGTGCCGCCCGGGCGTACCTCGGGTACGGCCACGGCTCCCCGGTCCTCCTGGTCCACGCCGCGACCGCGCCCAACGCCGTGCGGCACGTGCTCCCGGTCCTGCCGACGGAGCAGTGGCTGCCGAGCCTCACGGCGGCCTGGGCGGCCGTGGCGGCGATCGTCGCCACGTACGCCCCGGCGAGGCCCGGCCCGGCTGCCGAGATCGCCCGGCGCCGGCCCGTGCCGGCCCGCGAGGACGCGCTTCATCGGGCCGCCGAGCACGGCGACGAGCACGTCCTGAAGTTCGCCGACACGGCCGTCGAGTCCTACGACCGCACCGGCGACCCCGACCTGCTCGCCGCCACCCGGTACGCCGGCGAGCTGATCGGTCGCCCCTGACGGCGGCCCAACGGCGTCGAGCCGGGCGGGAAATGGCTTCGCCACGTAGGAGACGCAGCCGGAATTCGGTACGGCCGCACGCCGGCGGCGGGCTACCGTGCGCGCATGAGCGGCGCTCCCACCCTGCACTTCCACACCGACGCGGGCGAGTTCCTCGCCGAGGCCGGCGACCACCTGGCGGCGAATGCCGTGATCGGCACGGTCGTGGCCACCGTCGCACAGCGGCAGGTGGCCCGGCGGGCCGACGGCGTGACGCCGCCCGAGGACGACTGGTGGCTGGTGGTCCGCGACGCGTCCGGCGCCGTCGTCGGCGCCGGGATGCGCACGGCGCCCTTCGCACCGCGCCCGCCGTTCCTGCTGCCGATGCCCGATGAGGCGGCCGTGTCGCTGGCCCGGATCTGGCACGAGCGCGGCGAGGAGGTACGCGCCGTCAACGGCGCGCTGCCCGCGGTGCGGCGGTGCGCCGCCGAGGTGACCCGGCTCGGTGGCGGCCGGGTCGAAGTCGCCCAGCACACCCGGCTGCACGAGCTCGACGACCTCGCGGAACCGGCGCGGGCGCCCGGCGCGCTGGTCACCGCGACCGGGGACGACGTGGACCTGGTGGCCGAGTGGTTCGGCGCGTTCATGGCCGACGCCGACGAGCAGGCGGGCCGACCGCGGGGGGTCAGCGCGCACGAGACCCCCGACCGCGCCGAGTTGCTGCGCCGGATCCGGGACGGGCGGGTGTGGTTCTGGACCGACGAGACCGGCCGGCGGGTGCACCTCACGGCCGCCAACCCGCCGTCGTTCGGCGTCGCACGGATCGGCCCGGTCTACACGCCGCCGGAGCAGCGCGGGCGGGGCTGGGCCAGCAACGCGGTCGCGGAGGTCTCCCGGCGGCTGCGGGCGGAGGGCGCCCGGGTCTGCCTCTTCACCGACCAGGCCAACCCGACCTCGAACCGGATCTACGCCAACCTCGGCTACCGGCCGGTGGTCGACATGGCCAACCTGGTCATCGTCTCCTGACGCCGACCCGGCCAGCCCCGGAGATTCCGGCGGGCCGTGCCGGGGTCAGCGGGCGAGTTCGAGCGCGGCCAGCCGCTCCGGGTCGGCGATCACGTCGATGGCGGCGATCCGCCCGTCGGTCACGGTGAACGCCATCACCGACAGCGGCCGGCCGGCGGCGCTGACCAGGACCCCGGCGGCGCCGTTGACCAGCACCGGCCGCGCGAACGGGGAGAACCGGCCGAACGTGGTCGCCTGCGCGGCCACCACCCGCGCCCCGGTGAGCACCGTGGAGTGCCGCGCCCGGGCGGTCCCGCCGTCGGAGCGGAGCACCACGTCCGGATGCAGCACGGCCACCAGCCGGTCGAAGTCACCGTCCCGGGCGGCGGCCAGGAACGCGCTGACCACCTCCCGCTGGCGGGCCAGGTCCGGGTCGGGCGCGGGCGCCTGGCCGCGAACCCGGCGGCGGGCCCGGCTGGCGAGCTGCCGGGCGGCGGCCGGTGACCGGTCGACCAGCGTGCCGATCTCCTCGAAGGGCACGCCGAACATGTCGTGCAGCACGAAGGCGAGCCGCTCGGTCGGGGTGAGGGTGTCCAGTACCACCAGGAGCGCCAGCCCGACCGAGTCGGCCAGCACCGCGGCGTACGCCGGATCGGCCTCCGGCTCGGCGACGTCCACGACCGGGTCCGGCAGGCGTACGTCGAGGGGGTCCTCGCGGCGGGTGGCCCGGGCCCGCAGCGTGTTCAGGCAGACCCGCGCGACCACGGTGGTCAGCCAGGCGGGCAGGTTCGCCACGTCGGTGGTGTCGGTGCGGGCGAGCCGCAACCACGTCTCCTGCACGGCGTCCTCGGCCTCGCTCAGCGAGCCCAGCATCCGGTAGGCCACCGCCCGCAACCGGGGCCGCTCCTGCTCGAACCGTTCGGCCAGCCCGGTGTCCTCGCCCATGTCCCAGTCCTTCCGTGCAGGGTTCCCGGTCCACCGACCCGGGCCGGGCCGCCGGTGTGACCGCAGGTGACGCCGATCACGTCGGTCACACGTCCCGCCCGCCCCGGGTCGAGCCGGTGAAGCCAGAACCGTAGCGAAGATCCTTGAGGCGGAGGACGACATGAACGCACCCATCCTGGTCACCGGCGGCACCGGCACCCTCGGCCGGCTGGTCGTGCCGCTGCTGCGCGAGGCCGGCCACCCGGTGCGCGTCCTCAGCCGTCACGGCGGCCGGCCCGGCGACGGCGTCACGCACGTCACGGCCGACCTGCTCACCGGCGCGGGCGTCGACCCGGCCGTACGCGGGGTCGGCACCGTGCTGCACCTGGCCGGCGGCCCCAAGGGCGACGACGTGGCCACCCGCCACCTGGTCGACGCCGCCAGCCGGGCGGACGTGGGCCACCTCGTGTACATCTCGGTGGTCGGGGCGGACCGCGTGCCGCTGTCCTGGCTGCGGTCCAAGCTGGACGCCGAACGGGCCGTCGCCGCGTCGGGCGTGCCGTGGACGACGCTGCGCGCCGCCCAGTTCCACGACCTGGTGCTGACCATGGTGTCGAAGATGGCGAAACTGCCGGTGGTCCCGGTGCCCAGGGGCCTGCGGTTGCAGCCGGTCGACGCCCGCGAGGTGGCGGTCCGGATGGCCGAGCTGGCGCTGAGCGTGCCGGCCGGCCTGGTGCCCGAGCTGGCCGGCCCCCGGGTGTACGGCCTGGACGAGCTGGTCACCGGCTACCTGGCGGCCGCCGGCCGGCGGGGACGGCTGCGGCTGCCGGTCCGGCTGCCCGGCGGGGCCGGCCGGGCGTACCGCAACGGCGACAACCTCGCGCGCCCCGGCGCCACCCTCGGTGTACGTACCTGGGAGGCGTTCCTGGCGGAGCGGCTGCGGCAGCCGGCGCCCGACGCACGTGTCTGACCTGTTCGCCGAGCGCGCCGACCGGGAGGCATACCGGTCGGCGCGTCGCGGACCACCGGCGGTGTCAGCCCAGGTGCCGGGCGAAGAACCGCAGCGTGCTGTCCAGCTCGAACGCCGGGATGTCCCCGTGCTTTCCGGGGTTGGCGTGCAGGGTCTTCTCGGCGGAGGCCAGGGCGTCGAACAGGGCCAGGCCCTGGGCCCGGGGCACCCGCTCGTCGTCCCACTGCAACAGGAACTCCACCGGGACGGTGATCCGCGCGGCGGCCTCCGCCGAGGCCAGCGCCCCGCCCAGGCCGAGCACCGCCGCACGGACCCGGGGTTCGGCGGCCACGAACGGGACGCCGAGCCCGCACCCCAACGACACGCCCCAGTAGCCCACCGGACCGGCGCCGACGTGGTCGAGCGCCTGGACCGCGTCCAGGACCGCCTGCCACTCGGGAACGGTCCGGCGCGCTACGAGCGCCTGGAACCCGGCGATCAGCGGAGCCAGGTCCTCCCCGGCCTCCAGGCGAGCCTGGTTCTCGGTCGCGATCCGGTCGTACTCCTCGACATCTGGCCGGTCGCCGTGGGCCGGCACGTCGACCGCCACCACCGCGAAGCCGCACTCCGCCACGAAGCGGTGTGCGCGGGCCACGATGCCGGGGTCCTTCTTGTGCTGGCCGCCGCCGTGGCCCATGAGGATGAGGGGGCGGGTGCCGGTGGTGCCGTCCGGCGTCCACAGCACGCCGGGGATCTCGCCGAGGGTGAAGAGCTGTTCGGAGACGCCGTCGAACGACGTCTGAGAGGTGAAGCGCATAGCGTTTCGGGCCTTTCGGGATGCCTTCTGCGGGCGCTCCCTAGGCCGTGCGAGGGAGGGAGACCCGACCGGTCACATCGTTGATCGGACTCACCTCCTCGGTTCGCAGCAGCCGCACAGCGACGCCGAACCTATCACGAAGATCATTTGTTGCACACGGCCGTGGCCGGCTCGCGCACCATGAACACGTCCACCGGATCCTCGTTCTCGACCGTGAAACCGTGCCGCTCGTACAGCCGCCGGGCCGGGCTCCCCCGAAGCACGTTCAGCCGGACCCGCGAGCCGTCGCGGTCGCACTGCTCCAGCAGCCCACGCAGCACGGCCGCACCGATGCCACCGCCCTGCAGGTGCGGGGCCAGGTAGAAGTGCTCCAGCCAGTGGGCGTCCTCGGCCGGCCGCAGCGACACGCAGCCGCCGAAAACGCCACCCACCTCGATCACCCAGGTGTGCGCCGGCCGGAACCCGTCCCGCAGCCGCTGCCGCACCCGCTGCTCGTCGTACCGCCCGAGCCGTTCCAGATCCGCCCGCAGCACCACGGCCCGCAACTCGGCCACCGCCTCGACGTCCCTCACCGAGGCCGGTCGGATCTCCCAGTCGGCCATGATCACCAGACTACCGGGCGGGGCTCATCCCGCTGCCGGGCAGTTGTTGCTCGTGAGCGTGACGCTGTACTCGGTGTCGTCGTCGGTGATGCCCGAGGCCGCACCGTCGAACCAGGTCTCGGCCTTCTCCCAGCCGCGGTGCTGCTCGTAGTGCAGGTGCGGCGCGCCGGAGTCGCCGGTGCTGCCCACCCGCCCGAGCTGCTCGCCGCGGGCGACCCGCTGACCGGCACGGACGAGCGGCGGTTCGAGCAGGTGCAGGTACTGCGTCTCCCACCTGCCGCCGTGATCGATCTTCACCCAGTAGCCTCCGCCACGCCCGCACGGACCCTTCGGGTCGTCCGGGGTACGCCCACCGAGCGAACCGTTGATTCCCGCCACGGTGACCGTGCCGGCCTCCGAGGCGAGCACCGGCCGCCCCCACGCCTCGCCTTCGGTGGGAAACAGGTCGACGTCGTAGTCGTCGTGGCCCGGGTAGGTGCCCAGCCGCCACGTCTCGCCGCAGGGCACGGGAAGCTGGAACAGCGGGCGCGGTCCCGGCGGCAGCAGCCGCGGCACGACGACCACGGCGACGGCGGCAAGGGTGGCGACCCCGGCGACCGCGAGACCTGCGCGAAGCGCGCGGCGCCGGTCGCGGCGTCCGGGCGGCTGTGCGGTCGTCATCGACCCGAGCATGTCAGACGCCGGCCAGGTCACGGAGGTTCGTTGCGCAAGTGCCGGTGCGGGCGCGCCTCACCAGCCGACGGTGGTGAGGCTGATGGGGGTGAGCTGGCGGACCTGCGGTTCGATCCACTGTGCCGCGGTGACCAGCTTGACCAGCCGGTCGATGGTCTCCGGCGGCCCGGCCACGAAGCTGCGCCGGTCCGCCGGGCAGCCGTAGCGGTCGTCGAAGCAGCCGCCGTCGAGGGCGCGGACCGCCATGCCGGCCTCGGCGGCGAGCAGCATCCCGGCCGGCAGGTCGACCGCCTCGGGGCGGTAGCCGACGATGCCGTCGATGTCGCCGCGGGCCAGCATCACCCAGGACAGCAGCGGCGCCCACAGTTGCAGCACCCTTCGCGCGGTCGTGTCGAGCACCACCTTCAGCGCCCGGGCGGTGCTGTCGTCGCGGGCCACCCCGTGCCCCTGGGTCCAGGCCAGCACCGGCGCGGTGGGCACCGGCCGGCGGGGCGCGTGCAGCGGGCGGCCGGACGGCCCGGACCCGTGCACGAAGGCACCCCGCCCCCGGACGGCGGACCAGGTGCGCCCGGCCACCGGGTCGTGCACAACGCCGAGCACCGGGGAGCCGCGGTCGCAGAGGGCGATCCCGACCACGTACGCGGGCAGCCCGATCGCCACGTTGTTGGTGCCGTCGAGTGGGTCGACGAGCCAAGCCCAGGCGGTGTCGGCGGCGTACTCGCCGCCCTCCTCGGCGATCACCCCGTGCTCGGGCCAACGGGCGCGGATCCGGTCGACGATGAGCCGTTCGGCGGCCAGGTCCAGGTCGGTGACCAGGTCACCGGAGTCGTTCTTGGCCCGGGCGTGCACCTCCCCGCGGGTGCCCCGCCGCAGCAGCCGCCCGGCCGCCTGGGCCGCCTCCACCGCGAACCGGTGCGCGTCGTGCAGGTCGGGCCCGTCTCTGTTCGGGTCCACGTCCATGGCTCCTCCAGCCAGTCAGCCCCGTGCCACCAGTTGCGCGATCTCGTGCGCCATCCGTGCCGTCTCCGCCGCGTCGCAGCGGTCCCGGCGAATCCGGTGGCTGCGCCCGTCCACCGCGCCGAGGCTCAGGTCGCACACGCCGGGAGTGGTCCGGCCGAGCGCCACGGTCACCGCCGGGGCGCCGGCGTCGACCTCCGAGGTGTGGAAGCCGCCGGCGCGCAGCGCGTACGAGTCGCCGGCGGAGTGGGTCTCCACGGTGGCGGTCACCGCGGTGACCAGCCGGTCGGTGGCCGCCATCTCGTCCACATCGCCCCGGCTGTGCACCTCGTAGATCCGCCAGGACGGGTCGGCGGACGCGTCGGTCACCTCGATCAGCTCGTTGCGGACCGTGCCGTGCAGCACGTGGCTGAGCAGGTCCCAGCTGTGCGAGTGCATGGTCGAGGTGGTCGGCCGCACCGGCGGCGGGTCGGCCGGCCAGGCGTGCACGCAGATCCCGTCGGGACCGGTGCGTTCCACCGGCAGGCAGGTGAAGCCGAGCGGGTGCCGGACGGCCAGCAGTGGCCGCCGCCCTTCGGCGACGTCGTCGAGGACGTCGAGCACCCAGCCGCGCAACAGCTCCGGCCGGGCGCCCCGGTCGATCTCCCGTTCGAGGTCGGCGTAGGTCATCATGAGTACGGGTTCCTCGCCTGGATGGCCCGGCTCACGATGTCGGCGACCTCCCGGTCGCCGAAGGACCGGGGTAGCGGCAGCCCGAGCGCGGCGAACAGCTTGCGGACCTGTTCGACGGAGGGCTCGTCGTCCAGCTTCACCGCCGCGGCCGCCTCGATGGGCACCCGCCGGCTCTGTTTGCGGCTGTAGTCCAGCTCGATGTTGAACCGGTTGTAGTAGAGCTCCCTGCGGTCGATGCGCAGGGCCGGGGTCTGCGGGTTCTCCTGCGTGATGATGACGCAGGACGAGGACAGGTCGTAGCGGAAGGTGGTCATCTGCGCGGAGAGCCGGACCTCGACGGTGAGCAGCCCGGAGCGTTGCAGGTGCCAGCAGGCGGCCAGCACGGTCGCGTACGACTCCTTGCGGGTGCGGTCGACGGTCCACCGCTCCCCCGGCGCGTCCGGGTCGAGGCTGCGCCGGAACCGCGCGTAGCGCTCGCAGACGTCCTCGTCGGTCGGGTCGATGATCTCGATGGCGAAGCTCAGGGTGGCGTTGCGCCGGCGGGCGTGCTCCAGGCACTGCGGCAGGGTGACCGCCCGGGTGAAGGTGCCCGTGCCGCCCTTGAACGCCCACGAGTCGGTGTGCTGGCGGGCCTCGGCGAGGGCCCGGCCGACCTCGCTGCCGTGCAGCACCCGCACCATGGAGACGCTGTCGATCGCGTCGCGGGCCCGGTTGAGTGCTCCGTCCGGGCCGGTGATCTCGTGCAGCTGCGGGACCAGCTCGGTGAGCCGGTCACGGGTGGCCCGCATGACCTCGCGCACCTCGTGCTGGGCGGTCTCGCGGCGCAGCCGGTCGCGCAGCACGGCCTGGGCGAGCACGGCGAGGACCAGCAGGATGGCGCTGTTGACCACGTCCTGGCTGACCGTGTTGGTCAGGCCGAGGACGGCCACGGTAACGGCCAGGACGAGGCCGATGAACGCGTCGAGATTGTTGACGACCCAGGTGAACAGGCGCGCCATGACATCCCCCGGTCGACGACGGAACCCTCATGATAGCCCTTTGTCAATCTCGCCATCACGCGCTGTTCGGGCGCACCGCGCCCCTCGGTGACGGTGTCTCCGCGGTCCGGCGGGCGGCGCAGATCAGCGACCCGCCGAGCCCCGGCGCGACGCGGGCCAGCAGCCGGGAGGCGACCCAGCGTCCACCCGGGAGCCGCCAACCGACCTCGTTGGACCGGATGGCCACCGGCGCGAAGCCGGCCCGCCACAGCACCCGCCGCAGCAGCGAGGCGGTGAACGGCCGGATGTGCAGCCAGAGGTAGGGATGCAAGGGGTCCACCTGGCGGGGCGCGCGGCCGGCGAGGAACGCCAGCCGGTCCTGCGCGGGCGCCAGGTTCGGGGTGGTCAGCACGAGCAGGCCGCCCGGCGCGAGCACGCGGTGGCACTCGCGCAGCAGCGCGAGCGGGTCGTAGACGTGTTCGATCAGCTCGCCGGTGAGCAGGCCGGCGAAGCTGCCGGCGCGGAACGGCAGGCCGCGGGTGGCGTCCAGGCAGACCGGCAGGGCCGCGCCACCGGCGGCCCGCCGGGCGGCGCCCAGCGCGGTCTCGGCCATGTCGGCCACCACGAGCGGGCCGGGCAGCGCCGCCGGGTCCAGCATGCTGCGCGGGCCGCAGCCCAGTTCCAGCACCGGCCGTCCCGCGGGCACGCCGTCGACCATGAGCCGGGCCGCGACGGCGCGGCGGATCCGGTGGTACGGGTCGTCGACGTACCCGTTGACCTGTGCGCCGTCGTGGTAGCTGCGCCGGTTGGCGCGGCGGCCGTGCGCCTGCGCGCTGCGCGACGAGGTCCTGGTCGGCGGCTCGGCCATCGCACCCTCCACTGCGGTCGTCGCCCCCGTCGGCGGCGCCCGCCTCCAGCCTCGCACCACGCCCGGCCGGGGGCACGGAAATCCACCCCGGGTACGCCGACGCGGCGGCCGGGATGCCGGCCGCCGCGTCGCAGGTCAGGTGGGGTCAGATGGCGCGGGCCCAGTCCAGTCGGCTGCTGTCGTCGTACTCGTCGCCGGGGATCCACCACGGCTCGCCGAAGCCGCTGGTCGAGACGATGATGTTGCCGCCGTCCGGGGCCTCGTTGGTCGGCGGGACCGACAGCGCGGCGCAGTAGCGCCCGTCGGGCGAGAACACCGGGGACAGGTAGTAGCGGGGCTCGTCGGTGAGTCGCTTGAGGCCGGTGCCGTCGAGGCGCACCGAGCCGAGCGCCGCACCGCCGGGCACCTCGGTGTCCCGCGTCCAGCGGTTGGTGCAGAACACCACCCGCTCGGAGTTCGGCATGAACACCGGCCCGTGGAACAGCTCGCCGGCCGCCTCCGGGGTGTAGATCGGCCGCACCTTCCCGGTGGCCAGTTCCAGCGTGCGCAGCTGCGGCCCCTCGGAACGGCTGACCCAGCGCATGACGATCATGGAGCCGTCCCGGGACCAGTTCGGGTACGACATGGCGTGGCCCTGGACGAGCACCCGCTTGGCGCCGGTGGCCACGTCGACCGCGACGAGCGTGTCGTACGCGGACCCCATGACCAGTGCGATCTCCCGGCCGTCCGGAGACCAGGTCGGAGCCCCGTAGCGGTTGGTGCCGGGCGGATCGGTGAGCAGCTTCCGGATCTCGCCGGTGACCCGGTCGAACAGCGACACGTAGGGCAGGAGCCTACCGTCGCCCGACCAGGCGTTGTTGACCCAGGCCACGTACCGGCCGTCGGGCGACGTGGTGGCCTGGTCGCCGTCGGTCAGCAGCTGCTGCGGCGTGGTCCGGCCCGGGTTGACCTGGAGCACGCCCCAGCCGACGCTGACCAGCCACGGCCCGTTGACCACCTCGGTGGTCTCCGCGGCGGCGGCCGGCGCCGCGGCGGTCAACCCGCCGGCCAGCCCGGTCGCCGTGGCCGCCCCGGCCAGCGCGGCGGCACGCAGCAGGGCACGCCGGTTCAGCTCAGTCATGAAACACCCCCGTGATAGACGTCGCTCTACCCTCCTGAAGGGAGGATCGCCGGGGCATCGGACGAGCGGGCGGTCCACCGTCGGCCACTCGGTCAGCTCGTCGGGTGACCGGCCCGGCGCCCGGTACCCTCGCCCCGGTGACCTCCGACGCGCTGCGCCGCGCCCTCACCGATCCCGGCGACCCGCCGCTGCCGCCCCTGCCCGGGGTGGCCGTCGAGCTGCTCGACGCCCTGCAGGCCCCGCCCCGGCTCGCCGCGCACCTGCGGCTCGTGCACGACGTCGCCCGGCAGCTCACCGCCGCGTTCGCCGAGCGCTTCCCGCTGGTGCCCTTCGACCGGCAGGCGGTGCTGTTCGGTGCGGCGATCCACGACCTCGGCAAGGTCGAGCACCCCGAGGAGCTGTCCGGGCCCGGCTCGGCGCACGAGGAGGCCGGCTACCAGCTGCTGCTGCGCTTCGGCGTGCCCGAGGAGCGGGCCCGCTTCGCCGTCACCCACGCGGCCTGGCACGCGCCGGGGGTGCAGCTGGAGGACCTGCTGGTCAGCCTCGCCGACAAGGTGTGGAAGGGCAAGCGCGTCACCGACCTGGAGGAGCTGGTGGTCGACCGGCTGGCCGACATCACCGGGCAGCCGCGCTGGCAGGCCTTCCTCGACCTCGACGACGTGCTCGCCGCGCTGGCCGCGGACGCGGACCGCCGGCTCGCCTTCCAGGCCGAGCATCCGGTGCACGGCTGACCCGCCCGGCTGTTACCCGGCGGTTACGCGGCTGCGAAGGCACTGTGGCACGGCGGGCCGACCGTCTGGGCAGGGACGCCGCACGGGGTCCCGGCACACGCCAGGGAGGCCACCATGAGACTGAGGAGAACACTGCTGGCGCTGGTCGTCGTGCTCGGCGGGCTGGTCGCCGGCACGAGCGGCGCGACCGCGGCGGCGCCGTACTGCGGGATCACCTGGGGCAGCACGGCCAGGACGGCCGGCAGCCTCAGCAGCGATCCGCTGATCGAGGTCCGCACCGGACGGCACGACTGCTACGACCGGGTGGTCTTCGAGTTCGCCGGACCGGCCAACGGCTACTCCGTCGCCTACGGCGAGACGTACACCGAGGGGCAGGGGCAGCCGCTGAGCCCGTACACCGCGGGCGGCGCGCTGCTGTCGGTCTCGCTGCGGGCGCCCGCCTTCGACGACGGGAACGTCGGCACCCTGCCCTACCGTGCCGGTGAGCACGCCGCGACCGTGCTGGGCTACCGCACGCTGCGGGACGTCGTGTTCGGCGGCAGCTTCGAGGGGTACACCACCTTCGCGGTGGGCGTCCGCGCCCGGCTGCCGTTCCGGGTCTTCGTGCTCAGCGGCCCCGGCACGCACAGCCGCATCGTGATCGACGTGGCCCACCAGTGGCAGGCGTGACCTTTCCCCAGGTGAGAGGGGCCGACCGGCCCCTCATCACCGTCCGTTGCGCCCACGCCTGCCCGCGTCGCGACGGACTACCCTGAGTGGTCATGGAGGGCCGCGTGCTGGTCGTCGAGGACGACACCTCCATCCGGGAGGTGGCGGCCCTCGGCCTGCGCCGGGCCGGGTTCCGGGTGGCCACCGCCGCCGACGGCGCGACCGCCCTCGCCGCGTGGCGAGCCGGCCCGGTCGACCTCATCGTGCTCGACGTGATGCTGCCCAGACTGGACGGATTCGAGGTGTGCCGGGAGATCCGGCGCACCAGTCAGGTGCCGATCCTCATGCTCACCGCCCGCACCGACACCATCGACGTGGTGGTCGGCCTGGAGTGCGGGGCCGACGACTACCTCCGCAAGCCGTTCGACCTGCCGGAGCTGGTCGCCCGGGTCCGCGCCGTGCTCCGCCGGACCGTCGCGCCGGCCCCCGACACCACCGTGACCGCCGGGCCGCTGGAGATCGACCCGGCCCGCTTCGTGGCCCGCCGGGACGGCCGCGAGCTGACCCTCACGGCCACCGAGTTCCGGCTGCTGCTGGAGCTGGCCCGGCGGCCCGGCCAGGTGTTCACCCGCGAGCTGCTGCTCGACCGGGTGTGGGGACACAGCTACCTCGGCGACTCCCGGCTGGTCGACGTCGCCGTGCAGCGCCTGCGTGCCAAGGTCGAGGACGATCCCGGGGCGCCGACCCTGATCCGGACGGTCCGCGGGGCCGGTTACAAGCTCTCGACGGGGTGAGCGCGCCATGGTGGCCGGCAGGGTGGTGCCCGGGCGGTTGCGGCGCCGGCTCGTCATCGCGTTCGTCCTCGTCGCCGGCATGTCCGCCGGGGCGCTGGCCGCGGGCTCCTACCTCATGCTGCGGCAGGCCCGGTTCGACGGCTCGCTGCAACGCGCCGCCGCCGACGCCCGCTATCAGCTCGTGGTCGCCGCGCAGTTCCTGCCGCTGACCGACACCCGGCGGGCCGACCTGCTGGCCAGCTTCGAGGAGTCCGGCCGGCACGTGGTGCTGGTCGCCGGCGAGACCCAGGCCTCCAATCCCCGGTACGCCCCCACCCCCGACCCCGACCTACGGGCCACCGTCGCGACCGGGCAGCTCGGCTTCCAGCGCGCCACCGGCCGCCCCCACCTGCTGGTCGTCGGTGGCCGGATCCCCGGCTCCACGGCCGAGCTGTACGTGGTGACCGTCGAGGACGACCTCGTCGACGCCCTCGACCAGCTCCGCACCGCCTCGATCGTCGGTTGGGCCGCGGTGGTGCTGCTCGCCGCCGGCGTGGGCAACGCCCTCGCCCGGCGCACCCTGGAACCCGTGGGCCGGGCCAGCCGGGCCGCGCGGGCCGTCGCCGAGGGGCTGCTGCACACCCGGCTGCCGGTACGCGGCCGGGACGAGTTCAGCGCCTGGGCCACCTCCTTCAACGAGATGGCCGAGGCGCTGGAGACCAAGATCGAGGCGCTGAACCGGGCGCAGGCGCGGGAGCGGCGGTTCACCGCCGACGTGGCGCACGAGCTGCGTACCCCGGTCACCGCGCTGGTGGCGGCGGCCTCGCTGCTCGCCGACCAGCTCGACGCCCTCCCCGCCGACGCGCGCCGCGCCGCCGAACTGCTCGTGGCCGACGTGGTCCGGCTGCGCCGGCTGGTCGAGGAACTGATGGAGATCTCCCGCCTGGAGGCCGGGCGCGAGGTGCTGACCACCCGGCCGGTGGACGTCGGCGCGCTGCTGCGCCGGGTCGTCGCGGGCCACCCCGACGCCCGGGCCCGCGTGGACGGCGATGCGCCGCCCGTGGTGACCGACCCGCGCCGGCTCGAACGGATCCTGGGCAACCTGGTGGCCAACGGGATCGAACACGGCGGCGGCGACCTGCGCGCCGAGATCCGGCAGACCGCCGCCGGCCTGATGGTCGAGGTCGCCGACCGCGGGCCGGGCATCTCCGCCGAGCACCTGGCCCACATCTTCGACCGGTTCTACAAGGCGGACCCGGCGCGCACCGGGCCTGGCAGCGGGCTGGGCCTGGCCATCGCCCGGGAGAACGCCCGGCTGCTCGGCGGCCGGCTCGACGTGACCAGCGAGGTCGGCCAGGGCACCCGTTTCCGCCTCACCCTCCCCCTCGACACCGGGAACCCGCCATGCGACGCCTGATCACACCCCTCGCCGCGCTGCTGCTGCTCATCGCCGGCTGCGCCCCGCCGCGCACCGGCACGCTCGGGCCCGCCCCGGCCGGCCCGTCGCCCGCCGCCGCCGCCGCACCGACCGGCACGCCCGCCCCGAGCCCGCCGGCGACGCGTGCCCCCACCACACCCGCAACGACGGGTACGCCGACCGCCGCCGCACCCACCGGGCCGGACGGGACGCTGACCGTGCAGCTCTGGTTCGCCCGGGACGGAAAACTCGTGCCCACCCGTCGTACGCTGCCGGCCACCGTGGCCACGTCGAGGCTGGCGCTCACCGAACTGGCCGCCGGCCCGTCCCCGGCCGAGAGCGCCACCGGCCTGACCACCCTGGTCCCGCCCGGCACGCAGGTGACCCGCATCGCCGGCGGGGTCGCGACGCTGGTCCCGCCGGCCGGGTTCGACGCCGGCGGGGCGGCGACCGCCCGGCTGCGCCGCGCCCAGGTGGTCTGGACGCTCACCCAGTTCCCCACCGTCCGTCGGGTCGCCTTCGCCCCGGCCGACACGGCGACCGGGCGGGACGACTACGCCGACCTGCTGCCCCCGATCGTGGTCACCGACCCGGCGATCGGCGACCGCGTGAGCAGCCCGGTCACCGTCGCCGGAACCGCGGACGTGTACGAGGCAACCGTGAGCGTCCGCGTGCTGGACGCGGCGGGCCGGGAGATCGGCACCGCGTTCACCACGGCCTCCTGCGGCTCCGGCTGCCGCGGCGCCTACCGGCTGGACGTCCGCTACCGGCACGCGGCGGCCGGACGCGGCACGGTTGAGGTCTACGAGGTGTCGGCCCGCGACGGCTCCCGGATCAACGTGGTCCGCATCCCGGTCGACCTGGCCGCCGCCCGGTGACGCGACCCCCACAGCGGACGGCGGTGTGGAGACCGAACGGGGATTCGAACCCCGGTGCGCGGAGTTGCAGTCCGCTCCCTGGCCGCTCGGGCATTCGGTCGGGTCGGTGCGTGCCCCCGGCTGGATTCGAACCAGCGACCTTCGGATCCGGAATCCGACGCGCTCTCCGCTGCGCCACGGGGGCCTGAGCTGTCGCGCGGAACCGATTGACTTTCGATAGGTTCCGCGCGATAGTCGATGCATGTTCACAGCCCAGCGAGCGGTGACCCCGCTGCGACTCTTCCTCGTGCTGCTGTTCGGGATCCTGGTCCTGTTCCAGACCATGGCGCTGCCCGGGCAGTTCGCGCACATGGCCCGGGAGAACCCCGACCTGGCGTACCTGCGCTGGCCGGCGACCGCGGTGACGGTGTTCTGGGTGCTCTGCGTGCAGGCGGTGATCGTGTGCACCTGGCAGCTGCTCACCCTCGTGAAGAAGGACCAGATCTTCAGCGAGGCGTCGCTGGCCTGGGTCGACGCGATCGTGTGGGCCATCGCCGCCGCGTGGGCGGTGCTGGTGGGCGTGTTCCTCTACGTCGGTTTCCACGCCGACGACCCGGGACTTCCGCTGCTGCTGTTCCTGCTGGTGACCGGGGTGACCGCGCTGGGGCTCCTCATGGTGGTGATGCGCGCGCTGCTGCGGCAGGCCACCACGCTCCGCACCGACATGGAAGCGGTGATCTGATGCCCATCGTCGTCCGCATCGACGTCGAGCTGGCCAAGCGCAAGATGAGCGTCGGTGAGTTCGCCGAGCGGGTCGGGCTCACCCCGGCCAACGTCGCGGTGCTGAAGAACGGCCGGGCCAAGGCCGTCCGCTTCAGCACGCTGGAGGCCATGTGCCGGGTGCTGAACTGCCAGCCCGGCGACCTCCTCGAATGGGTCGACGAACCGGGAGAGGACCGATGAGATACGTGCTCGGCCTCGTGGCCGTCCTCGCCGTCGCACTGGGCGCCGCCGGCCTCGTCTACGGGGAGGCCGACGACTCGCCCGGCCTCCAGCTCCTGGCCGGCCTGCTGGTCATCGGCGCGGTCGCGATCGGCGTGCGGATCGCCCGACGCAGCCGGTAGCCGTCGCTGCGAGCTGAGGATTCGAACCTCAATTCTCCGATCCAGAGTCGGATGTGCTGCCTGGTTGCACCAGCTCGCATGGGATCCGCGGCTCCGCGGACCGTGCCCCGACCAGGATTCGAACCTGGGCTCTCCGGTTTCGTAGACCGGCGCGCTCTCCGCTGCGCCACCGGGGCGGACGATCGGCGCCCCTCCCCCTCCCGGGGCGCCGATCGGTTCAACCCTTCACGCAGACGACCTGCTTGAGGTGGGCGACCACCTCGACCAGGTCCTCCTGCTGGGCCATCACCTGCGTGATGTCCTTGTACGCGCCGGGGATCTCGTCGACCACCCCGGCGTCCTTGCGGCACTCGACGCCCGCCGTCTGCGCGGCCAGGTCGGCCGTGCTGTACGTGCGCTTCGCCTGCCCCCGCGACATCCGCCGCCCGGCGCCGTGCGACGCCGAGCAGTACGCGTCGAGGTTGCCCTTGCCGCGCACGATGTACGACCCGGTGCCCATCGACCCCGGGATGATGCCCAGGTCGCCGCGACCGGCCCGGATCGCACCCTTGCGGGTCACCAGCACCTCGACCCCGTCGTAGCTCTCCTCCGCCACGTAGTTGTGGTGGCAGGAGATCGCCTCGTCGTAGCCGACCTGGGGGAACTCGTCCCGGACCACGCCGCAGAGCAGGGCCAGCATGACGGCCCGGTTGCGGCGCGCGTACTCCTGCGCCCACCAGAGGTCCCGGCGGTAGGCGTCCATCTCCGGAGTGCCGGCCAGGAACACGGCGAGGTCCCGGTCGGGCAGGTCGACGTTGTGCGGCAGCCGGCGGGCCACCGCCATGTGCCGCTCGGCCAACTCCTTGCCGATGTTGCGGGAGCCGGAGTGCAGCATCAGCCAGACCCGGCCGTCGTCCGGGCCGCCGTGCTCCAGGCAGACCTCGATGAAGTGGTTCCCGCCGCCGAGGGTGCCCAGCTGGCGCTGGGCCCGGGTCTCCAGCTGCGCCACCTTCCGGTCGAGGGTGCCGAAGCGCCGCCAGAACTCGTCCCAGCCACCCTGCTCCAGCCCGCGTACCCGGCGCGGGTCGACCGCGTCGGCGCGCATGGCGAAGCCGACCGGGATGGCCGCCTCGATGGCGCTGCGCAGCGGGCCGAGGTCGTCGGGCAGGTCGGCCGCGGTGAGCGAGGTACGGACCGCGGACATGCCGCAGCCGATGTCCACGCCGACGGCGGCCGGCGAGACGGCCTGCCGCATGGCGATCACCGAGCCCACCGTGGCTCCCCTGCCGAAGTGCACGTCCGGCATGACGGCGACGCCGTGCACCCAGGGCAGCGTGCCGATGTTGCGCAGCTGCCGGGCCGCCTGCGCCTCGATCGTGTACGGGTCGGTCCAGACCCGGACCGGCGCCCGGGTACCGGCCAGCGGGGTGAAACCCATCGTCGTCTCCTCGGTTCAGGGGTGTGTTCGAGCGGCTGGCCGGATTCGAACCGGCGATCTCCACCATGGCAAGGTGACGCGCTGCCTGACTGCGCTACAACCGCGTGGTGGTCCCGGAGTCCCGGGACCAGGCGTAGGCCGTACGGGACTCGAACCCGTAGCCTCCCGGGTGAGAACCGGGTGAGCTGCCAATTGCTCCAACGGCCCGTGCGGGACGGCGGGTGCCGTCCGCGTGAGGTCCGGGACCGCGGAATCGAACCGCGTGTCTCTCGCGCCCAAGGCGAGCGGGTCAGCCAGCTCCCTCGTCCCGGTCGCCCGGCCGGCGCGAGCGCCGGCCGGGATCGTGCTCATGCCGTCCACTGTGGAGTTGAGAAGATGCGGCGTCGCCGGCCGGAGGCCGGGACGAGGTGACGCAGGGGCGGCAGGATTCGAACCTGCAACCGTCGGGTTTGGAATCCGGTGCTCTTCCGTTGAGCTACGCCCCTCGGACCCGGTGACGAGAAAGCCGCCCGGTCCCCCGTGTCGGGGCGGGCGGCTGCGCGTGTGCGTCGCGCCGGCGCTTAGTCGCGCCACCACCCCGGTTGCCACTGCTGCCGTCGGCAGCGGCCCAGGCCCGATTCGGGCAGCAGGGCACCGCCGCGCGGCGCGGGCCGCTCGGCCTGGGTGCGGTTCTGCTGCGACACGGTGTGCTCCCTGGGTGGTGGAACCGGTTGATGTTGGCCCGTTCACGGTACGGGCCGGCCGGGAAGGGCCGCAACGGATATTTCCCGGCCGGTCAGCGCGCCGACCGGCCGGTGACCCGGCGGGCCACGGCCAGCAGGTACTCCCGGCGGTGCAGTGGATCGTGGTCCCAGCGCGGCCGGCTGGGAGCCGGTCCGCGTACCGGCCGGTAGTGGTCGAACTCGGCCTCCAGGGTGCCCTCGCCGCGGGTGAGCCCCGGCAGCCGCTGGTCCAGCGCGTGCACCCGCCCGGCGGGTACCTCCCCCTCGACCAGGTAGGAGGCGCCGCGCAGGGTGCTGGTGCGGGGCGCCGCGCCGAGCCCGGCGAGCGCGGGCAGGACCGTGCCGACCAGGTCGGCGGGAAGGTCGAGCCGGAACCGGTGCACGGGCTCGTGCACCCGGGTCCCGGCGCGGGTGAGGGCGGTCATCAGCACCAGCGGGGTGAGGTTCCGGAAGTCACCGGCCGTGCTGGACATGCTCTTGTCGAACACGCCGTGGGCGTGGCTCTGCCGGGCCCAGTAGCCGCCGTGGGTGAGGGTGACCACGCAGTCGATGACGGCCCAACCGTGCAGACCCTGCCGCAGCGTCTCCCGGACCGTCTCCTCGATCGCCTTGAGGAAGGCCGGCGGCATCGAGCCGAGTTCGATGCCGAGCCGGAACTCGACGCCGCCGCCGACCGGCCCGGGCTCGATCCGCAGGCCGACGGTGCCGAGGAACGGGTTGGGGTCCCGGCCGATCCACTCGACGGCCGCGCCGGCACCGACGACCCGCTCCACGCAGACGGTGGTGGTCTCCCGGAAGGTGACGGGGACGCCGTAGTCGTCGGCGAGCGTGGCCTCGATGACCTCCTTCTGCACCTCGCCGTAGAGGGACACGGCGATCTCCTGGCGCCGGTCGTCCTGGCGCAGGTTGATGAGCGGGTCCTGCTCGGCGAGCTGGGTCAGGGCGGCGTGCAGGGCCGGGCGGTCGGCCGGGCGTACCGGCTCGACGACGGTCTCCAGCGTGGGCGGGGCGAAGTGGCGCCGGGCGGCCGGGCGCTCGGGCGGGACGCCGAGCACGTCGCCGACGCGGACGCCGCCCAGACCGTGCAGCCGGACGATCCGGCCGGCCCCGGCCGCGTCGCCGGGCGTCGCGTCGCCGCCGTCGAACACGCCGAGGGCGGTGACCCGGGCCTCCCGGCCGTCGCCGTGGCGGATCCGGTCGCGGACCCGCACCGTGCCGGCGAAGATCCGCGCGTACGCCACCTTCTCCCCGGCCGGGCCGCGCTCGACCTTGAAGACGGCGCCGGAGAGCGGGGCGTGGTCGTCCCCGGCCGTGGCGGGGAGCAGCCCGGTGACCGCGTCGATCAGGTCGGCGACCCCGGCACCGGTGATGGCGGAGCCGGCGAGGACCGGGTGCACCCGGGCGCGGGCGGTCTGCGCGGCGAGCGCCGTCTGCAACGCGGCCGGGGTGACGGCCCGCTCGTCGGCCACGTACGCGGCCAGCAACGCGTCGTCGTGCGCCGTGAGCAGGTCGAGCAGCCGGGCGTGGCGGCCGGGGTCGCCCGGCGGGTGCGGGATCCACTCCGCGTCCGGCGTGCCGGCGGCGTCGACCCGGCCGAGGGCGACCACGTCGGGGGTGAGCCGGTCGGCGAGCTGGCGCAGCACCCGGTCCGGGTCGGCGCCGGCCCGGTCCACCTTGTTGACGAAGAACAGGGTGGGGATGCCGAGGCGGCGCAGGGTGCGGGCCAGCACCCGGGTCTGGGCCTGGACGCCCTCGACGGCGGAGACCACGAGCACGGCGCCGTCGAGCACGCCGAGCACGCGTTCCACCTCGGCGATGAAGTCGGGGTGGCCGGGCGTGTCGATGAGGTTGACGGTGGTCCCGGCCACGGAGAAGGAGACCACGGCGGAGCGGATGGTGATGCCCCGCTGCCGCTCCAGCGCCAGTGTGTCGGTGCGGGTGTTGCCGGCGTCGACGCTGCCGGGCTCGTCGATGACCCCGGCGCTGTGCAGCAGCCGTTCGGTCAGGCTCGTCTTACCGGCGTCGACATGGGCGAGGATGCCGAGATTGAGGGTTTTCACGCAGCGTCATGTCCTTGAGGTCGGCGGTGGTTCGCTTCTGCGGGGACATGCACGCGGCTCGCATCTCGAGCTCCTCCTTCCCATGTGCGTCGTGGTCGATTGCAGCAACCGGCGCGGGGCGCCGGCAACCGATTAACTGCGGTGCGCTACTGGGCGTGCGCCACCGGGTGGCGCTTCATCTCCTCCATGAAGGGGTAGCGCGTGGTCAGCTCGGCGAGCGTGCACCCGGCCCGCCAGGCGGCGGCCACCTGGGCGACCTGGAGCAGGTCGGTGGCGTCACCCCGGGCCTGGACCTCGCCGTCGATCCGCAGGTCGATCATGAAGTAGCGGGCCTGGGCGCCGAGGCTGACGCAGACCACACCCCGGTCGGAGGTCGCCTCCGCGCAGGTGAACCGGCTGCGGCCCTGCTCGGGAGCGGTGACCCGGCCGATGTCGAGCTGGTGCCGGGCCGCCGTCTGCACGAGGGCGGGGGCCAGGCCGCCCGGCTCGACCAGATCCGGGTAGAGACGCACACCCAGTGCCGTCGACACGTCGCTCATGACTGACTCCCACTTCCTTGTGACAGAGACCAGCAGCACGCAGGTTACGGGTGTGTTTCCGGCGCGCATGGTCATCCTGTCCCCCCTGGACGCCCCACGGCAATAGGAACGGTCGATTCGACCACCATCGGGCCCCCGTCCGGGGCCGGGTACGCTCCCGCTCCATGGCCAGGATCCGGTGCGACTTCTTCTCCACGGCGCTCGGCATGGGCACGTCCATGACCGTGCTGCTGCCCGACCACGCGGCCGGTATCGGCATGGCCGGCGCGCCCACCGCCGGGGATCCGCCGGTGCTCTACCTCCTGCACGGCCTGACCGACGACGACACCGTGTGGACCCGGCGCACCTCGATCGAGCGGTACGTCGCGCCGCTGGGGCTGGCCGTGGTCATGCCGCAGGTGCAGCGCAGCTTCTACTGCGACGAGGCGCACGGCAACCGGTACTGGACCTTCCTCAGCGAGGAACTGCCCGAGGTGTGCCGGTCGTTCTTCCGGCTCTCCGACCGGCGCGCGGACACCTTCGTGGCCGGCCTGTCCATGGGTGGTTACGGGGCGATGAAGTGGGCGCTGCGCCACCCGGACCGGTTCGCGGCGGCGGCCAGCCTCTCCGGCGCCCTGAACGTCGCCCGGCGACGCCACCATCCGACGAGCCCCATGGACCCGGCCGTCTGGCACACCGTCTGGGGCGACCGCGACGTGGCCGGTCCGGACGACGACACCGTGGCACTGCTGGAACGGGCCGGCGACGACCTGCCCGCGCTCTACGTCGCCTGCGGCACCGAGGACTTCCTCTACGAGGACAACACCCGCTTCGTGGCGACGGCGCGCGGCCGGGGCGTACCGGTCACCGTGGACTTCTCCCCCGGCGACCACGACTGGGCGTACTGGGACGCGCGGATCCAGGACGTGCTGGGCTGGCTGCCGCTGCGCCGCGACGGCTGACGAGAGCTCCCTCTTCGCAGGCCGGGCGACCTGCTCCGCGGTGCTTGGCAGTGCTCCCGGGGGAGCCTAGTCTCGGCGGATCGATCCGCCTCCGAAGGGATCACGATGCACCCCCACATCCGACGTACCGCGCTGGTCGCCTCGGCGGTCACCGCGGCGCTCGTGGCCGGCGGCACCACCGTCCAGGCCGCCGGCGACACCTACGACCACACCGCGACCGCCACCGTCTTCGCGCCGAACCCCGTCCAGCAGCTCGGGGACCAGTCGCTGACCGACCAGAAGGACGCGGACTACCCGGCGCTCGCCGGGGCGTACCGGCCGGTGCTGCTGACCAACCTGGACGGCTCCGGCACCCTCAGCGGGAAGTACGTGGTGGTCAAGAGCAAGACCGGCACCCCGGCCCGTGCCGTGGACGGCGCGTACCCGGCCGTGCACCGCGACGCCGACCAGTTCGAGCAGGTGATGGGCTACCACTGGGTGAACACCGCCCAGGCGTACCTCCAGTCGCTCGGCTTCGGCAGCACGCTTCGGCCGGTCAACCAGCGGCAGATCGAGCTGCGCATCGACCAGTACGGCGGCGACAACTCGTTCTTCCGCGAGGACAAGGCCAACATCACCCTCGGCAAGGGCGGCGTCGACGACGGCGAGGACGCCGAGGTGATCGTCCACGAGTACGGCCACTCGGTGCAGGACGGCCAGGTGCCCGGCTTCGGCACCACGCTGGAGTCCGGCGCGATCGGCGAGGCGTTCGGCGACTACCTGGCGGTGGCCGTGACCAGCTGGGCCACCGGCGTGCCGACGAGGACCCCGGAGGCCTGCGTGGCCGACTGGGACTCGGTCTCCTACACCCGCACCGCCCCGCACTGCCTGCGCCGCCTCGACGGCACCAAGGTCTACCCGGCCGACCTGGTGGGCGAGGTGCACGCCGACGGCGAGATCTGGTCCCGCGCGCTGTGGGACATCCGCACCGCGCTCGGTGACCGCCGGGCCACGACGCTGATCGTGGAGGCGCAGTTCGCCTTCACCACGGACGTCACGTTCCGGGACGCGGCACTGGCCACCGTGGCCGCCGCGCAGCGTCTCTACGGCGCCCAGGCCGCGACCGCGACCCGGGCCGCCTTCGTCGCGCGCGGCATCCTCTGACCGCCGCGGTGGGCGCCGCTCCCCGCCGGGGCGGCGCTCACCGCAGCGACGACCGGGCCACCGGGAAGTCGAAGTAGGTGTCCGGGTACGGCTCGTCGACGTACCGGTAGTGCCACCACTCGCGCGGGTAGTTCTCGAAGCCCTGCGCGGTCATGAGCCGCTTCAGCAGGTCCCGGTTGGCCCGGGCCACCCCGGTGATCCGCGGGTCGGCGGTGTGCGCGCGGGGGTCGAAGCAGTCGAAGCCGGTGCCCATGTCGACGGAGTTGTCCGGGAAGCGCCGTCCGGCCGGAGCGGTGCAGGCGGTCAGCGGCTGACCCGGCACGTACGCCGGCTGGTCGGGGGTGGGCACCGGGACCAGCGTGAGGTCGAGGGTGCTCCCCCGGCTGTGCGCGGTCGGCGCGCCGATGTAGCCGTCGGCGAAGAGCCGGCTCTTCGGCTCGTCCGGATAGAACTCACCCTTCATCTGCTGCTCGCCGGGGAGCTTCGCCCAGGCGACGAACTCGTCCACCGCCCGCTGCGGGCGGTAGCAGTCGTACACCTTGAGGCTGTGGCCCTGCGCCAGGGCGGCGGCCTGCACCCGGTGCAGCGCCTCGGCGGCCCGGCGGGTGAGCAGGCAGAGCGGCTCGGGATAGCCGCTGACCGGCCGGCCGACGAAGTTGTGCGCGGAGGCGTACCGGATGTCGGTGCGGATGCCCGGGTCGACGGCGGCCAGGTCGACGACGTCGGCCGGGGCGCGGGGGCCGCTCGGGCTCGCCGACGGCGCGGGGGGTGGGGTGGGTGACGGGGCCGGGCGCGGGGCGGGCCGCTGACAGCCCGCGGCGAGCGCCGTGGCCAGCGCGGCCAGGGCCGCGGCCACCCGTGTCCCGGTCCCCACCCTGCCGTGTCTACCAGCACCGCCCGTGCCCCGGGCCGGCATCGGCGGTTCGTCAACCGGCGCCCGTACGGCAAGATGGCCGCTGGGGCGGGCCCGCCGTCCCGGGCGGCCGGCACCTCCGGCCGGCGGAGGAGACACGGGTGAACGCGGACGACGAGCCGAGGGTGACCATCACCGCGATCGCACGGGAGGCCGGTGTCTCCGTGCCCACCGTGTCCCGGGTGCTCAACGGGCGCTCGGACGTGGCGCCGGACACCCGGGAACGGGTCGAGGAACTGCTGCGCCACCACGGCTACCAGCGCCGGGGCAGCCGCACGGTGCGCCGGGCGCAGCTGGTCGACCTGGTCTTCAACGACCTGGACAGCCCGTGGGCCGTGGAGATCATCCGCGGCGTGGAGGACGTCGGCCACGCGGCCGGGGTGGGTACCGTCGTCTCGGCCATCCACAGCGAGTCGACCTCGACCCGCACGTGGTTGCAGAACCTGCGGACCCGCGCCTCGGACGGGGTCATCGTGGTGACCTCCCACCTGGCCCCGCCGGTGCACGCCCAGCTGCGCCGGCTCAACGTGCCGATGGTGGTGGTCGACCCCGCCACCGGGGTGCCGGGCACGGACGTGCCGGCGATCGGAGCGACCAACTGGGCCGGCGGCCTGGCCGCCACCGAACACCTGCTGGGGCTGGGCCACCGCCGCATCGGCTTCGTGGCCGGGCCAACCCACCTGTTGTGCAGCCGCGCCCGGCTGGACGGCTACCGGGCCGCGCTGGAGGCGGCCGGCGTGCCGCCGGAGGACCGGCTCGTGCAGCCCGGCGACTTCTACCACGCCTCCGGCTTCACCGCCGGCACCAGGCTGCTCGACCTCGACGACCCGCCCACCGCGATCTTCGCGGCCAGCGACCAGATGGCGTTCGGGGTCTACGAGGCGGTCCGCCGGCGCGGGCTGCGGGTCGCCGACGAGGTGAGCGTCGTCGGCTTCGACGACCTGCCGGAGGCCCGGTGGGCCTCCCCGCCGCTGACCACGGTGCGCCAGCCGCTGGTGGAGATGGGCCGGCTCGCCGCCCGCACGGTGCTCCGGCTGGCCCAGGGCGAGGAGATCGAGTCGCCGCGGGTGGAGCTTGCCACGGAGCTGGTGGTGCGGGACAGCACCGCGCGCCCGGCCGGCCGGTAGGCCGAGCCCTCTCAGTCGTCCTCCGGAACCTCCGCGCCGGCACGGGTCGCACCGGGCGGCAGCCCCAGCCAGATCGTCTCGATGCGACACCGCCCGCCCGCGGCCAGCCCCACGGCCGAGCCTGCCGGCTCGATGGCCAGGATTCGCGGCGCGCGAACGGCGGTGCGGGGTAGGCTCCCCGGCCCGGCGCGGTCGTCACCCGGAGTTGACCACCCGCGCGCCGGCCCCGACCGGTTCGCCGGGGTGTCCGGCCGCTGCGGGCGTGGGGGCGGGCGGTGGCTGGTCGCCGTTCCGTCCGGGCCGCCGCCGGCGTCGCCACCACCGGGCACCGGCGAGGACCAGCGCGAGCGCCGCCGCCACGGCCAGAGCCAGCGTCGCCCGGTCCAGCGCCGGCCGCAGCGGGGCCGCCGAGACGCGGACCGGGACGGTGGCGCTCTCCCCGGCCGGCACCAGCCAGGGGTGGGTGGCGGTGACCGGGGGCAGGCCGTCGCGGAGCACCGTGACCCCCACCCGCCAGGTGCCCGGGGTACGGATGTCGTCCACCGCCACCACCCAGCCGTCGGCCGTGCGGGTCACCGGATGCACGGCCCGCTCCCCGTTCGGCCCGGTGAGCAGGAGCGACATCCCGGTCACCGGCCCGGGCGCCGGCCGCCGGGTGTCCCCGACGGTGATGCTCACGATGTTGCGGCCGGGGCGGTTGGGGCGGACCGAAACGGTGTCGACGAGGTCGGCCATCTGGCCACCCACCTGCGGTTCGGCCCGGGCCGCGCCGGCCACCGGGAAGGCGGGCCCCCGAGCGGGCCCGGCGGCGGCCAGCGCCCCGGCCAGGCCTAGGACGACCGCGAGCGCCCCGGCCTCGGCGAGCAGGCCCCGGCGGGGCAGGTCGGCACGGCGCAGCCGCCGGGCGGTCCGCAACCCCAGCAGACCGGCGAACCCGGCCACCCCGGCCTTGGCCACCAGCAGCAGCCCGTACGGGGTGCCGAGCAGCGCGTCCACGGTGGCCACCTGGGGGCCGGTGAGCAGCAGTCCGGTCAGCACGAGCAGGGTGACGCAGCCGACCGCGAGGGCGGCGAACGCCCGCAGCAGGGCACGGAGCTGGGCGGCCCGGTCCGCCGCGCGGCGGGCCAGGGGGAGCAGGGCGAGCACGGCGACCAGCACCGCGCCGGCCCAGCCGGCGGCCGCGAGGACGTGCCCGCCGCCGACCAGCGCGGTGCGGACCGGGCTGCCCGCCGGGTGGCCGAGCAGCGCGGTGCCGGCCGCCGCGGCGAGCGCCCCGGCCAGCCCGACGACGACACCCACGGGAGCGATCCGCGCGTCGGGCGCCGTACGGAGCCGGTGGGCGGCGCCGAGCACGACCGCGAGCAGGGCCGCGATGCCGGCCTCGCGGAGCAGCCAGCGGCCACCGGTGAGCTGGTCGGACAGCAGCCGCCACCCGCCGGCCGCTCCGGCGAGCTGGATGGCCAGTTGCAGCGGCGCGGCGAGCAGCGCCACCGCTCCCCCGTACCCGGACACCACGAGCATCCGCCGCCGGAGCGCGGGGTCCAACGCCGGCCCCGGCGGCCGGCGGCGGCCGGCGAGGAGGGTGAGGGCGGCGCCGCCGAGCAGGACGGCGAGCCCGAGCAGGCCGGCGGCGCGGGCGGCGGTCTCCCGGGGGCCGGGGCCGACGGGACCGGCGGCGCCGGCGGCGGTGACCTGCCGGCCGACGCCGAAGACCAGTGTCCCGCTCGTGGTGTGCAGGTCGTCGCTGGACAGCGTGCGCCAGGAGACGTGGTACGTGTTCGGCGGGAGGGCGGGGAGGCCGGCGACCAGGCTGACCGGTTCCTCGGTGTCGGCGTCCGCGGCGGCGGGCTCCCCGTCCTCGCCGCGCAGCGCCAGCCCGGTCACCGCCCAGTGCCGGCCGTCGCCGTCGACCAGGGCCACCCGGGCGGCGGACAGTTCGACGTGCTCGGTGAAGGCCAGGGTCAGCGTCTCGGGCGCGCGGTCGAGCACCGCGCCGTCGGCGGGCGCGCTGCTCGCCAGGTACGCGTGGGCCTGCGCCGGAGCGGGCCCGGCCAGCACGGTCAGGCCCGCCACGGCGAGGGCGGCGAGGAGACGGCCGAACCGGCGGCGCACGGCGTTCACCGCACCGGCACGTGGGCCAGCCGGCGCTGCCCCGACGTGATCTCGATCTTGTCGCCACGTTTGATCGCGCTGCCGTTGTTCAGATAGAGCAGGTAGTAGCTCTGCCCCGGGCGCAGCTCGTGGCCCTGCTTCATCAGCGCCGCCCGCCAGGCCAGCTTGCCGGAGCGCTCGTTGCGCAGTCGTGGCGGATGCTTCGTGTCGTTCTGGAAGGCCGACGCCTTCTGGGTGTCCAGCACCACGTACCGCAGCTCCACGAGGCCGCCGTCGCCGACGACGGCGGCCTGGGTGAAGCGGATGCCGAGGGTGGCCTCCAGCTGCCCGTCGTGCGGGACGGCGTAGCCCTGGCGGGCGTCGGCGTACCCGCCGAAGCGGACGACGGACACCGCGACCAGCGCCAGCACGAGCAGCGCGAGGACCAGCCGGCCGGGGCGGGGGCGCGGGATGCGGAACGGGATCGCGACCATGGTCAGGACTCCTCGGGGAGGATGGGGGCCGGGCGGGCGCCCGGCCCCCATGGGCGTCAGGGTGCGGTGTAGCGGGTGGCGGCGTAGTTGTCGAAGCGCAGCGACCCGCTGGTGGTGGCGGTACGGGCGACCAGGCCCAGCGCCGCCGACTCCACCGTGTAGCCGCTGGTGTCGCCGGTCAGCGTGCCGACCGTGACGGCGCCGACCTTGAGCGTGGCCGAGCCCGCGGTGGCCGAGGCCCAGTCGAGCCGCACGGTCCCGCCGCCCGCGGCAACCCAGCCGGTGTACGCCCAGCCCGCCGGCCGCAGCAGCCCCAGCCGGAACTGGTCGACACCGTTGCTGCGCCGGTACTGCACCACCGCCAGGGCCCCGCCGGAGGCGTTGCGGAGCTGCTGGACGGTGACCACGGCGCTCTGCGGGTTGACGGTGCCGAGGATGACGTCGGCCCTGGTGTGGACGGTCCGCTCGGCGGCCGGGGTGGTGTCCACGACGTACCCGACGGTGCCGGCGACCAGCTGCCCACCGCTGACCGACACCGTGCCGCTCACCTGTGACCAGGCGCTCGTGCCGCCGGTGAAGGCGTCGGCGAAGATCGCGTTCGGCGGGTCCACGGTGACCGTCACGCTGCCGGCCGTGCCCCAGTTGCCCAGCGCGTCCCGGGCCCGGACCCGCAGGGTGTGGCTGCCCCGGCTGAACCCGTTGAGGGCGACCGTGGCGGAGACGGTGGCGCCGCTGACCGTCATGAGGTGGCCGTGGCCGGCGCCGGGGTCGGCGCCCTCGTACCACTCGGCGGCGGCGACCGCGGAGGCCGCGTCGGTGGCGGTGGCGCTCAGGGTGAGCGTCGCCGCCCGGGCGGTCGGGTTGGGGGCGGCGGTGACCGCGCTGATCACCGGCCCGGTGCGGTCCAGCACGAAGCCGACCGCGGCGAGCGGGCCCCAGTTGCCGGCCGAGTCGCGGGCGTGCACCAGCACCTGGTGGGCGCCGTCGGCGAGCCCGGTCAACTCACTCAGCGGCAGCAGCCCGTACGTGTTCTCGGTGCCGCCGTTGAACGACCCGTCGAGGGCCACGAAGGTGAAGCCGGTGCCGTCCGCGCCGCCCGCGTCGAGGAAGCCCTCCGCACCGGCGATGACGGAGTGGGTCCCGCCGCCGGCCGGGTCGGTGAAGGCGGCGTTGATGCGCAGGTCGGTCGGGTCGGACGACGATCCGGTGCGGCCGTCGGTGGCGGCCGGGTCGACCGCCGCGGACAGCAGCGTCGGCACCGTGCGGTCCACGACCAGGTCGGCGGTGGCGTACGGGCCCCAGAGCCCGAAGGAGTCGCGGGTGTGCACCAGCACGGTGTGCCGGCCCTCGGCGAGTGCCGCGGCCACCACGGCGGGCACCGTGCCGGATTCGGCGCTGACCGCCGCGCCCGGGCTGCCCAGGGCGAGCGGGTTGCCGGTGCCGTTGGCCCCGGTGGTGTCCACGAAGTACTCGGCCCCGGTGACCGTGCCGCCGAGGCCGCGGTCGTCGCCGGTGGCGGAGATCGCGATGTCGCCGGTGCCGGCGGTCGGGCTGGGGCTGAGGGTGACCCCGGTGGTGACCGCCCCGGTGACCGCGAGGTTCAGCGTCGTGCTGCCCACCACGCCCCAGTTGCCGGCCACGTCGTGGCCGCGTACCCAGATGGTGTGCCGGCCCTGGGCCAGGGTGGTGAGCAGGTCGGCGGGAAGGGCGGCGGTGGCCCCGGTGACGGTGGGGCCGGCACCGAAGCCGGCGGCGGTGAACGGGATGCCGGTGCCCTCGGCGACCCGCAGGTCGTCGACGACCGCCTCGGCCCGGTCCACCACCGAGTTGCCGTTGCGGGCGTCGGTGAAGTCGGCGGTGACGGTCACGGCGTCGCGCACGCTGGCCGGGTTCGGGGCGGCCCGGACGTTGGCCGCGGTCGGGCCGGCGTGGTCGCCGCTGACGGGTGGCGGGTTGGTGTCCAGGAAGGTGAGCATGCCGCCGAACGCCTGCTGGGGGCTGACCCCGGTGACCGTGGCGCCGTAGCGCTGGCCGGCGTTGTTGAGCCGCCCGCCGGACTCCAGCAGCGCGAAGCGGCGCCCGTCCGGGCCGGACGGCACACCCACCACCGCGTCGACGGCCTGCCCGGGTTGCAGCGGCACGGTCACCGCCGCCTCCGGGTACGCGGCCGGACGGGCGTCCTGGCCGACCACCGACTGGTCCAGCCCGAGCAGGGTCATGGGGTGCGGCTGGAGCCCGGCGGCGACGTAGCGCAGCAGCACCCGGCGGCCGACGTCGGTGGCGACCACGTCGGTCTCCGGGAACGCCTTGCCGTTGATCAGCCGGTAGGCCGGGGCGTAGGCGCGCATGTCGTAGGTGCGCGGGGCGGCGTTGAAGGCCGGGTCGACCTCGGTGAGCACCAGCACCGCCTCGTCGTCGTAGACCGAGGCGGCGTCCCCGTACGCGCTGGGCCGCCCGCCGACGGCGGGAGCGCGGACCACCAGCGCGCCGACCAGGCCCATGGCGACCTGCCGGGGGCCGAGCGCGGTGTGCCCGGCCTCGTAGAGGTAGGTGCCGGGGCGCGACGCGGTGAAGGCGTAGCTGCGGGTGCCGCCGGGTGCGGCGCCGGTGCGGTCGGGGGCGAGCCCGGTGACCGCCGGCAGGGCCAGCGCCAGGTCGTCGCCGAGTCCGTTGTGCACGGTGATCGTCACCCGGTCGCCCTGGTCCACCACGAGCACCGGCCCGGGCAGCGTGGCCGGGGCGGCGCCGGTGGAGGCGAAGCCCCAGATCGGCACCGGCGCGGCGGCGCCGGGCAGCACCACCGAGCCCGGCTTGGCCCACAGCTCGCAGGTGGCCGTGCCACCGGCGAGCTGGCAGCCGGTCTGCGGCAGCACGCCCTGCGGCGGGGCCGGCTCCCCGGCGAGGGTGGCCGGCGCCCGCCCGGTGGGAGCCGCGTGCGGTGCCGCGGCGTTCGCCGGGGCCGGGCCGAGGGCCAGCAGCGCGGCCGCGATCCCGGCGACCAGCCGAGGCGTACGGGTCAGTGTCATCGTCGCCCTCCCCTGCCTGATCACGCCGGGCATCCGGCGGGCGGGTCGATGCGGATCAGCGTCATCATTCCGCCGAAGCTCGCCCCGTAGTTGGTGGCCTGTTCCAGCGCGTGGCTGTGCGCGACGTGGTAGTACTCGCCGCACTGGTTGTTCTGCACCACGCCGGGCGGCAGCTCGCCGGGCTCGCCGCCGAGGTACGGGTTCTCCGCGAACCAGGTCTCCGGGCCGGGGCCGACGATCTGGTCCTGCAACGAGGGCAGCGGCACCGGGATCGGATTGCCCTGCGGGTCCCAGTGCTCGGCGTCCTTCCAGATCATCAGCGTGTCGACGGTCTGCCCGGGAGCCACGTCGATGAGGAAGTTGGAGTAGGACAGGTCCTGCCCGCCGGGGCCCTGCGCGGGCCGGCCGTCGCGGGCGATGAGCTGCTCGTCGCTGCCGTGGGGGTGGAACGGGTAGCTCACCGAGCCGGCGTTGAGATAGCGGATCAGCGCGGGTTTCGGGTTGCCGACCGGGTCGTACGGGCGGATGTGGATCAGCGCCCCGTACGGCTGGGCGGGCAGCCAGTCGGCGTGGTTGGGCGCGATGGTGTCCGGCATGCTGCGCCCGTTGATGGTGAAGTATCGGGCCTTGTAGTGGGTGAAGTCGTAGGCTCGCTTCCGCTCGACGGCGAGGTGCAGGTCCGGGTCGATCTCGCCGAGCAGGTAGAGGTACTCGCGGTCGGGGTCGAACGCCGAGTCGGCGCGGTCGTTCTCCCGCTCCGGGTGGCCGGCCGGGCGGACCACGAGGGCGCCGTAGAGGCCCATCTGCACCTGCTTCTGGGCGTCCGTGCCGGACTCATAGAGGTAGGTGCCGGGCGGGCCGGCCGTGAAGGTGTAGGTGACCGAGCCGGTGTTGGCGGCGGCCGTCGTGGTCAGCGACGTGAGGGTGCCGGCGGCGTCGGTCTCCGGCTGCGCCGGCCGGCCGTCGGCGAGCACCTGGACCTGGCCGGGGAAGGTGATCGACGTGGGCTCGGGCAGGCTGTTGTGCAGCACCACGGTCACGGGCACCCCGGAGGTGACGCAGAGCGTCGGGCCGGGCAGCTGGAAGGCGCCGCCGCCGGCCGCGTAGCTCCACATGTAGATGGTGTTGCCGTCCGGCATGGCCGCGTACCCGCCGGTGGCCGTGAGGTCGAAGGCGTTGTCGCCGGCGGTGAGGCACTCCAGGCCGGCGGGCGGGCTGGCGGCCGACTGGCTCGGTCCGGGGACGACGAGCACGGCGACGATGGCCGCGACGAGCGGCACCGCGCTGAGCCGCTTCCACCGGCCGCGGTCGAGACGAAGCATCGGAACCCCCATCTCAGGCGTTCGCCCGGGTCTGTGCCGGCAGCGTGCCCGGCGGCGAGACCCGGATCTCGGTCAGCTGCCCGCCCCGTCCGCCGCCGGCGTTGGCCAGCGACATCAGGTCGCGGTCGTAGAGCAGGTACGTGCCGGGGTCGGGCGCGGTGAAGATGACGTCCCGGCTCTCCCCCGGCCCGATCTGCACGGTGTTGGTCACCTGGTACTCGGCGCTGCCGTCGCGGCCGCGCAGCAGCGCGGCGTCCTTGCCGACCACCAGCAGGTCGACGCCGTCCACGGTGACGGTGTGGTTCTGGTAGCCGAGGTTGGCCAGCCGCAGCAGCACCCGCTCCCCCGCGTTGGCCGTGATCAGCGAGGAGATCGGCTGGTAGCGCAGCCGGCCGGCGGCGGCGCTCATCGGGTCGCCGTTCGGGGCCAGGGTGTCCGGGTGGCAGCGGCCGTTGAAGGCGAAGAAGGACGGCCGGTAGTCGGTCCAGTCGGTGGTCTGGATGTGCGCGTCCCGGTAGTGCGCCTCGGCCCAGACCTCGGTGAGCATCAGGGCGAACTCGCGGTCGTACCGGGTGGTGCCGTCGCCGTCGTTGTAGACGTACCTGCCGGGTGGCACGTCGGCGGTGCCGGCGTTCTGCGCGGGGCGGACGTAGACGATCCCGGTCATGCCCATCTGCACGTGCTCGACGTCCTCGAAGTGGCAGTGGTACATGTAGGTGCCGGCGTCGTGCGGGCGGTAGAAGTAGGTGAAGTCGCGGCCGATCGGCACCGAGATGGACAGCTCCGGCACGCCGTCGAAGAGCGGGATGGCGTTGCGGAAGCCGTGCCAGTGCACGGTGTGCCCGTCGGTGAGGTCGGGGCGGACCGACAGGCCGAGATTGGTCAGCGTGATCCTGATGTCGGTCTCCTGGTCGAAGCCGAGCAGCGGGGCGCTGACCTGCGCCTTGCCGCGCTGGGCGGTGACCTGGGTGGCGGACAGGCCGGTGACGTCGCGGAAGCCGAAGACGTAGAGGTCGGCACCGGCCGGGGCCAGCGGGTCCGGCCAGAACGGGCTGATCGGCGGGGCGCCCTGCGGCATGGAGACCCAGCCGTCGGTGGCGGCCAGGTGCAGGGACGCGGTCGGGTTCGGGACCGCGCGGGGAAGCACCGCGGCCGGCTGGCGGAGCTGGGCGTCGGAGCCGCGCTCCGGCAGGACCGCCCAGGTGCCCAGACCGGTGACGCCGGCCAGCAGGGCACGCCGGCTGACGCTCGGCTGCCGTACGGGATCGGTCACGATCTCTCCTCCATCGGTGGGAACGGGCGGGATCCGCGGGCGTCCGGTGTGGGCCGGCCGCCCGCGGACGGTCAGGGCAGTTCGTCGGCGCCGGCGTCCGGCCGCGTGGTGCTGCGCGACTGGCCGTCGATGTCGACCGTCGGGGCGGTGAGGGTGAACGAGCCGTACGTGCGCGAGGTGACCCCGAGGCCGTTGGCCGACGAGCCGGCCCCGGCCAGGTGCCAGTCGCCCATCTGCGTGAGCGGGACCTGCTGGAGCACGATCACCGCCTGGCGGAACGACGGGAAGGTGCGCGAGGTCAGGATCTGCACCGACACCGGGAACGGGCTGCGGAACGCCGGGTCGAGACCCACCCGGTTCGTGCCGCTGAGGGTGGTGCCGGTGGTGTCCTGGAGCACCGAGTTGGTCGGGGTCAGCGGGCCCACCCCGTCGGCGGCGCCCATGTCCCAGTGCCGGACCGGTTCCCCGGCGGGCGCGTCGGCGGCGCCGATGCCGGTGACCCGCACGCCGTTCCATTCCCCGGCCCGGTTGTCCCAGAAGATGTTGTCGAACAGCTTCGGCTTGCTGAAGGTGGGCGAGCCGTCCGGGAGGGTGGCCTGGAGCTGCTCGCTGTTGGCGGTGGTGGAGAGACCCGCGGGAGCGGCCCGGCCGTTGCTGGTGGCGGCGGTCGCCGTGGTGATGTTGCCGGCCACCGTGTTGTCGACCATCCGGACGTCCGGCGCGTCGTCGAGCGCGACGCCGGCGCCCTCGTGGGTGGAGATGTTGTCCACCACCATGTTGTTCGTCAGCGAGATCGGCACGTTGCCGGCCTGGAGCAGCCGGATGCCGCCGCCGTCGTCGTTGGCGAGGTTCGCCTCCACCACGTTGGCGTCGACCTCGACGGCCCCGGAGCCGGGCGACAGCCGCGTCGGGTCCGGCGGCAGTTCGCCGGCCACCATGATGCCGCCGGCCTCGTCGTACGACTGGTTGAGCCAGATCCGGTTGGCGGCGATCCGGCCGTTGTAGGACAGGCCGTAGTGGCTGATCCCGCCGCCGTACTCGGCGGAGAAGTTGCCGCAGATGGCGTTGTGGTCCACCGAGTACGCGTTGCTGCCGGCGAAGATGCCGATCCCGCCGGCCAGGTTGGTGCCGCCGTTGTCGCGGATCTGGTTGCGGGAGATGCTCACGTGGTCGTTGCTGGTGTTCAGGTAGGGGGTGCCGATCCGGATCGCGCCGCCGTAGGAGCCGCTGTTGGCGACGATGACGTTGTCGGTGATCCGGGTGTAGTCGGCGCCGGCGTGCAGGTAGACACCGCCGCCCTGGGTGACCACCGCGCCGGGTGCCCCGTACGGCGTGGTCACCCCACCGGTGACGTCGTTGACGTTCCCGGCGAAGTCCGACTGGTTGCCGCCGGTGATCCGGAAGCCGTCGATCATGACGGGGTTGCCGGAGCCGAACTGGCCCGAGCGGGCCAGCACGGTCACCACCGCGCCGTCGGGCACCGACTCGGGGCCGAGGTGCGGCAGGGAGCCGACCAGGTTCAGCCAGGCCGTGCCGGTCGGGTTGTCGATGCCGAACGCGCGGCCGTCGAGGACGGACCCGGCGACCGTGGTGTTGTCGGCGTACCGGCCGCCCGGGCCGACGCCCTGGAGGCGGACCGAGGAGTGCACGACGACGTTCTCGTAGTAGGCGCCGGCGGGGTTGTCCGGCCCGGGGGTGTTCGGCCAGACCGCGACGACCGCGATGCCGCCGGCGGTGGCCGCCGCCTCCAGCGCCGACTGCACCGTGCCGTAGGTGGTCTCCCCGGCGCGGACCGCCCAGCCGGGCGGCTTGACCTGGAACAGCCGCGGGTTGGCCGCGCCGCCGACTCCGGTGCCGGTGGTGGCGCCGAGGAGCTGGAAGGTGAGGCCGTTGGTGGTCCGCCGGCCGTTGGCGGCGGTCACCCGCAGCTCGGCCGGGCCGACCGAGCCGCCGGTCAGGGTCACGTCGATCCTCCGGTCGGACCAGGAGGTGATGGTCACCGTCGGATCGGTGCCCGCCGAGTCGACGACGACGGCGCTGCCCGGGCCGCGGGTGCCGAATCCGGTGCCGGTGATGGTGACCCGGCGGTCGGTGTCGGTGCTGCGCAGGAACGGCCGGGAGACCGCGAAGAGCTGGGGGGCGTCCCCGGCCGGGTCGCACTGCACCGCGCCGAGCTGCCCGGACCCGGGCGAGATGCCGACGGCCGCGACCGCGGTGGGCGCGGTGTCGGTGACCGTGTACAGGCCGGGCCAGGCCTGGAAGTTGGTGGCGATGGTCCGGTAGCGGGGGTTGTAGTTGCCGTTCAGGTGGCCCGGCTGGCCGGGGTCGTTGCCGACGAAGCGGTACATGTTCGGGCACGGGCCGGCTGGCAGCGGGCAGTTGTAGGTGCTGGTCGACGGCTCGATCGCCTCGTACATGCCGTTGAAGTCGGTGTCCACGGTGTCCACGAGGCGGCCGGCCCAGTCGTACAGACCGACGGGGAGGTTCGGGATGCCCTCGGCCTCGCCGTAGTTCGCGCTGCGCTTGTCGTGGGTCAGCCCGAGGTCGTTGATCACCAGGCCCCAGAAGTGGGTGGGCAGCGGCACCGGGGTGAACAGGTTGAAGTTGGGAGCGCTGGCCTGCCCGCCGCGGACCTCGACGAGCTTGGTGTCGCAGAGCGGACGGCGCTGGCCCTCGAACGGGCTGCCGCCGCCGTCGAGGAAGCCGGCGTCGGTGACGTGCACCGTGTGCAGGGCCCCGGCGCAGGCGGAGGTGATGCCGTTGCCCTGCGACGGCGGCTCGCCCGGGTCGGGCTGCGGGTCGGGCGGCGCCGGCTGGTCGGCGGCCTGGTCGGGCGCGGGCGGGAAGTTCTCCTGGGGCAGGAAGCCGTCGCCGTCGAAGACGTTGACGTCCTCCTCGCGGGTGGGCTGGTAGATCGCGCCGCCGCCGACCGGGTTGGTCGGGCTCTCCACGCTGACCAGGTAGTCGTCCGGCACCAACGGCTGCGTCTGGCCGTCGGGCAGCGGCGCGTACAGGGGCAGGTCGTGATCCGCGCCCGGGTTGGCCGGGTCGCCCGGCGGGATCAGGTTCAGCTTCGAGTCGGCGAACGCGTAGTTGCCGTTGACGGTCTGCCCGAAGTTGGTCGGGTCGTTATCGGTCGGCGCGGCCTGGAAGCCCATCATCGGCGCCTCGACGCACATCCGGTCCGCTTCCCTCCCGAAGTCGGGGAGGGCGAGCTGGTCGGTGAGCGGGCGCCCGTCGAACATCCGGGCGGTGCAGCCCCGCCCCGGCTGCCAGGTCTCCGAGGTGTACGCGTCGTTGAGCTCCGGGCCTTTCCGCAGCGAGCCGTCCGCCTCGCGTACCGGGTCGCCGTCGGCGTCCCGGGCCACCGCGTACAGGTGGACCTTGATGCCGGGGATGCCCGGCTGGTACGGCTCGGTCGCCGCGTTCGCCGGGTCCAGCTCGTTGCGGGTGGTGTCGTAGGTGACGGTGCCCGCGATGCCGCCGTTCTCCGCGCCCTGGTACGGCAGCACGCCCCAGTCCACCCGGCCGGACAGGCCGATGATGGGCAGCACGTCCACGTCGACGGCCGCGCCGAGCAGGGTGGTGGGTTCGGGCTCGTTGGGCGCCTGGTAGGTGATGCCGGTCGTCTTGTAGCGGGTGTTGAACGCCTCCAGCACCAGCCACTTGGTCAGCGGGTACGCCTCCTTGATGGCGTAGTGGCCGGCGCTGTCGGTGACCACGCTGTTGGTGCCCTGGTCCATCAGCGAGTTGTCGCGTTCCTTGAGCACCACCGGGAAGCGCGGCACGCCGCTCTCGCCCGGGTCCTGCCGGCCGTTGCCGTTCGTGTCGACGAACACCGTGCCGGTGATCTCGGTGAACCAGCCGACCAGTGGCTTCGCGCCGATGTCGACGGTCTTCCCGCCGCTGACCGTCACGTTGAACGAGTCGAGCAGCATCTCCTGCGGGCCGTCCCAGAGGGTGAGCTGGTAGTCGCCGTCGGGGACGTGCGGGATCCGGAACGTGCCGTCGGCGGCGCCCCGGTCCAGGTAGATCATGCGGTCGCCGTCGCCCAGGTCGGACAGGGCGACCCAGGGCCGGGCGACCGGGCCGGCGATCTTCGCGCCGGCCACCCCGTCGGCCGGCAGGGTCACACCGCCCTGACCGCCCACATAGGTGTACGCCTGCACGACCGTGCCGGTGATCCCGCCGGCGGCGGTGCCGCCGAGCGGCTTCGGGGCGACGAAGCCGAAGTCGACGTACGGGACCGGCTCGCCGCCCAGGCTCTGCTCGGTGTCGTAGCCGGTGTCGGCCTCCTGCACCCAGACGTCCCAGTCGTGGCCGCCCTCCAGGGTGGTGGTCTGCACCCAGGTCTGTCCGCTCGGCGCGACCACCGAGGCCGCGTACCGGTCGGGGCCGAGGTTGGGGATGACGATGTCACCGTGCGCGTCGCTGCGGCAGCCGGTGGACTCCCGGGCGATGACCGGCCGGCCGTCGTCGAAGACGACCTGACCGGCCGGGTGGGTGGCGTCCGGTGCGGTGTGCCGGTACTCGGTGCAGAGCGGGTTGCCGTAGTAGTCGACCGTCACCTCGCCCATCACGTCGGCCAGGTGGGCGGTGAAACCGGCGAGCCCGCGTTCCGCGCCCACCTCGTAGGTGCCGTCGACCGGGACGCTGTCCTCGAAGATCCGCAGCCGGACCGTGCCGAGCGGCAGCGGGTACGGCTGCATTCCGACGGTCACCGCGCCGGTCTGGCCCGAGATGACGGTGAAGTGCTCGCCGTCGATCTTGTAGCCGTCGGCGGTCACCGAGATCAGGTAGCGGCCGGCGGGAAGGCCGTCCAGCGCCGTACCCCGGGAGAGGGTGTCCTGGTCGCCCTGGGCGACCACCGGGACCGCGCCCGGGGTGTTGCGGATGGACGGCCAGCGGCAGTGGTCGGCGAAGTCGGGGGCGCTGGCCACTCCGGCCCGGGCGGGCAGGCAGTGCTCGGGCGCGTCGTGGGGGTCGCCGGTGTCGTCCGCGGTGATCATCCAGCGGTAGTCGGTCACCGGGTCGCCCTGCTGGATCTGCGGCGCCGGACCCACGGTGCGGGCGCTGACCACCGCCAGGGTGACGGCGCCCGTGGTCGGCTCGGCGGCGGCCGGGCCCGGTGGCACCACGAACCCGACGAGCAGCAGGCAACTGGCGGACACGAACCAGCGCGGCCAGACGGAACGACGCGGCATGCCCTCACCCCCCTCGGTCAGCGGAAGCCGGCCGCGACGACGCGCGGCCGGGCCGGTGACAGGAGCATGGGCAGCGTGCGGCCGTCGGCGACCGCTTATGACCACGCCGTCATGTGATCGTCATCCGGGCGGCTACTGGTCGTGTCGGAACGGCGACAGGAATCCACCCCGTTCGGCGGTGGCGTGAGTCCGGATCGGACGCGCTTCATTGAGTCACCAGACAATCGCCGAGGTCTGTGGGGGCACGGTGGGACGAGTACTGGTGATCGAGGACGACGAGCGGATCGGTCGGCTGGTCACGCGGGCACTGGAGGGCGGGGGCCTGCTCACCGAGCGGGCCGCCTCCGGGACGGCGGGCCTGGACGCCGCGCTGCGCCGGGACTTCGACCTGGTCGTGCTGGACCTGATGCTGCCCGGGCTGGACGGCCGGCAGGTGCTGGACCGGCTGCTGGCGCAGCGGCCCGGGCAGCCGGTGCTGGTGCTCTCGGCGGTGCCGGAGGTCAGCACCCGCGTCGCCGTGCTCGAGGCGGGCGCGGCGGACTTCCTGGGCAAGCCGTTCGCGGTGGCCGAGCTGCTGGCCCGGGTACGCGCCCGGATGCGCGGCCGGCCGGCCGGTGACGCGGGCCGGTGGCTGCGGGTCGGCCCGGTGGAGCTGGACCTGCACCGGCGGCGGGCCACCGTGGACGGGGTCCGGGTCGACCTGCCGCTGCGGGAGTTCCTGCTGTTGCAGCACCTCATGACCCGGGCCGGCCGGCCGTGTAGTCGGGAGGAGCTGCTGTCCGACGTCTGGGGCCTGGACTTCGACCCGGGCAGCAACGTGGTCGACGTGTCGGTGCGCCGGCTGCGCGGGCGGCTGGACCGGCCGGACCGCGTCGAGACGGTGCGTGGCGTGGGCTATGCGTACGCCGTCGACTGACCGCGTGCTCGCCTGGGCCTGGTTGCTCTTCGCCACGGTCAACGTCGCGCTCATGTGGCTCCTGCCCGGGCAGGAGACCGTGCCGTTCCACCTGGTCTGGATCAGTCTGGCGCTGGTCTACGGCTTCACCACCTGGCCGCTGCGGTGGATGGTGGGCGCGCTGGCCGGGGTCACCAGCACGACCGGTGTGATCCTGGCGCACCACGCGGCGGTCGGCGAGATCCGCTGGGAGGAGACCGCCGAGGAGCCGCTCATGGCGGTGATCTTCATCGTGATGGCCTGGCACGTGCACCGCCGGCACGTGCTGCTCCACGAGATGCGGCGGATCGGCGAGGCGGACCGCGAGCGGGCGCACCGGCAGGAGCTGCTGGTGCGGCTCGCCTCGCACGAGCTGCGGACGCCCCTGACCATCGCCCGCGGCTACACCGAGCTGCTGCGCGGCACCCACGACGACCCGTCGACCGTGGCGGACACCGCGGTGATCCTCGAAGAACTCGACAAGGCGACCCGGATCGCGCACCGGCTGGTCACCCTGATGCAACTGGAGCAGCAGCATCCGGTCCGCCCGGTCGACCTGGACGTCGAGCTGTCCCGGATCGCCCGGCGCTGGGCGCCCGCGGCCGACCGGGCCTGGTCCTGCCGGTCGGCGGTCGGGCCGACCCGGGTCAATCCGGAGCGGCTGGAGGCGGCACTGGACTGCCTCGTCGAGAACGCCGTGAAGTTCACCGGTCCCGGGGACCGGATCGCGCTGCTGGGCCACCGGGACGCCACCGGGTGGACGGTGGAGGTGGTCGACTCGGGGACCGGCATCGCGCCGGAGGCGGTCGCCGACCTGCTCGACGGGCGACCGGGACACCCGACCGCCACCGGCACCGGGCTCGGCCTGGCCATCGTCCGCGCGGTGGCGGGCGCGCTCGGTGGCCGGCTCACCATCGGCGCCGGACCGGACGGGGGCGCCCGGGTCGGGCTGCGGGTGCCCGACCCCGCCCCGGTGCGCCTCGAACCGGTCCGCCCGGCAGCCGCCGGGCAGCCGGTCGCCTGACCACCGCCGTTCCGGCCGGGACGGTCAGGTGCCGACCGGCCGGCTCCGCGCGGCGGACCGGGGCAGGCTCCGGTGGTCGCCGAGCGGCCCGACCGTCCAGCCCTGGCGGCGGCACTCGGCGAGCAACCGGGGCAGGGCGGCCAGCCCGGCCCGCCAGGCCCCGGGCGCGCCCGCGCAGGACGAGTCGTGCAGCAGGATGGTGCCGCCGCCCGCCAGGCCGGACCGGACCGTCTCGTACACCGAGTCGGCGGTGGCCGTGCGGGTCCAGTCCCGCCCCCAGCAGCTCCACAGCACCGGCTCCAGCTTCAGGCGGCGGGCGGCCAGCACGGCGGTGCCGGTGAGCAGCCCGTACGGCGGTCGCAGGAACCGTGGGGTCGCGCCGGTGACGGCGGTGATCAGTGACCGGGCACGGGCCAGGTCACGGACGGTCGCCACCGGCCCGCGCAGCAGCAGGTCGTCGTGCCGCCAGCCGTGCACCGCCACCTCGTGGCCCGCGGCGACGATCTCCCGCCCGAGGTCGGGGGCCCGGTCCAGCATCGCGCCGAGCAGGAAGAAGGTGGCCCGGACCCGGTACGCCGCCAGCACCTCCAGGAACCGCGGGGTCGACTCCGGGTCGGGGCCGTCGTCGAAGGTGAGCGCGACCCGGTCGGGCGGGCCGAGACCGTGCAGGCCGGGGAAGAACCGACGCCGGACGGCGGGCAGCGCGGTGAGGGCCGGTGCGAGGTGCAGCACCGGAAGCGCCACGGCCATGGCCCGGCCGGCCCGTACCGGGCCACCGGTCACCGCGGGCCGCCGGTGGACTGGAGCAACGCGGCCACCACCGCCACCGCGTCACCGACGGAGTCGAGGACGGTCCGGCGACCACGCGCCTCGGCGCCCGCGCTGCCGGCCCGGCTGGCCGCCTCGGCCACCAGGCCCGCCGGGTCGGTGGGCGGCTCCAGGTCGGGGCGCGACGGGCGGCCGGCCGCCGCGGGCCGGAGGTGGGCCCCCGGGTCGGCGGCGCGGTCCGGCCGCTCACCGTCCGGCTCGCCGAACAGCGCGGCCAGCACCGGTCCGAGCTGGTCCGGTCCGGGCACCCACCGGGTGAGGCCGGATCGCGCCAGGATCGAGGCGTTCGCCCGCCCGTGCCCCGGGATCGGCCGGTACGTCACCACCGGCACCCCGCAGGCCAGTGCCTCCTGGCAGGTGAGGCCACCGGCGTTCTCCACCACCACGTCCACCGCGCGCATCAGCGTCGGCATGTCGTCCACCCAGCCGAAGACGTGCTCGCGGCCGCGTAGCCGCTCGTACAGCTCCGCGTTCCGGCCGCACACGACCACCGGGCGCGCGGACCCGGTGGCCCGGACCTCGGCCGCCGTGGCCGCGATGTCCCCGGCGCCCCAGGCACCCGCGACGATCAGCGCCAGCCGCTCGTCCGGCGGCAGGCCGAAGCGCTGCCGGGCGTTCCGGCGGTCGACCGCCGCCGAGGCGGCGAAGGCCCTGGAGACCAGGGGCTGGACCACCGCGACCTCGACGTCGTCGGCCGCGCCCTCCGGGCGCACCTCGGCGTGCCGTACCGCGCAGTAGACGTCCACGCCCGGCGCCAGCCAGGTCGGATGGACGACGAAGTCGGTCACGTAGCTGATGACCGGGACGACGAGCCGCCCCTGGCGGCGCAGCGGCCCGAGGAGTTGGTTGGCGAACGGGTAGGTCGTCACGACCGCGCGCGTGTCCGGCGGGATGGCGCGGCGCATCCGGCGGCGAACCGGCCGGAGCAGCAGCCGGAGCACCGAAGCGGACACCCGGGTCCGGCCGGTGAGGTTGAAGAGCACGTCGTAGCACCAGGGCAGCGACCGCAGGATGCCCCGGTACGCCTCCCGGACCGCCCAGCGCGCCGGGGCCGGCAGCAACTCCAGCAGGTTCAGCCGGTCCACCACGAGGCCCCGGCCGCGCAGCCGCCGCGCCAGCTCGGCGGCGGCCGTGTCGTGGCCGGCGCCGATGTCCGCGGAGACCACCACGATCCGTCCGGGGCGCTCCATGCCGCGGCGCATACCCACGGTCGCGGGTTCCACGCCGCGATCACACGGCCCCGCGGCGGACGAGCAGGCGCAACGCCGCGTATCCGGGCAGCACCGGCAGCCAGAACGTGGCGAGCCGGTAGACCAGCACGCCGGCGACGGCGGTGTCCACGGCGACGCCGTAGAGCAGCAGGCCGGAGACCAGGGCCGCCTCGGTGGCGCCCAGCCCGCCCGGGGTCGGCGCGGCCGACGACACCCCCTCCCCCACCACGCACACCAGCACCACCGGCGCGATGAGCGCCGGGTCGGTCGGCAGGCCGACGGCGAGCAGGGCCAGGTACAGCGCGGCCCCGTAGGCGATCGTGAGCGCCACGCTCACGGTCAGCAGCGGGAGGATCCGGCCGCCGCGGGCCAGCGCGCGCAGCGCGTCCACGGCCTGCCGCCGGGCCGAACGCAACCAGACCCGCCACCGGGGTACGGCGAAGGCCACGGCGACGACCAGCAGCACGCCGAGCACGATCAGCAGCACCGTCAGGCCCCGCCCGGTGGCGGCGTTCATCAGGTGCCGCCGGGTGCCCCGGGCGAACGGCAGCAGCACCGGCAGCAGGAGCAGGACGCCGAGCACGCCGGCGACCCGGTCCACGGCGACCGCGGTCGCCGCCGCCGGTACGGGCAGGCCCTGCTGGCGCAGGTAGCGGATGCTCAGCGCGGCGCCGCCGAGCGCGCCCGGCGCGAGCCGGTTGACGAACGAGGCGGCCACCTGGACCGCGACCGTCCGGCCGAGCGGCACCCGCCCCGCGGCGGCGAGCCGCAGGGCCAGCGCGCTCAGCAGGTAGGTGGCGGCCGAGGCGAGCAGCGCCCCGGTCACGGCGAGGGGGGCGGCGTGGACCACCGCGTGCAGGGCGGCGCGTACCTGGCCGACCTGCGGCAAGAGGAAGTGCACCAGCAGGCCGAGCATGACCAGCAGGAAGACGTCCCGGCGGGTGATCCGGACGACCCGGGCGAGGCGGTGGGGCCGGCCTGGGCAGCGACGGGCGATCTCCTCGTGCAGCTCGTCGAGCAGGCCGGGGCGCCGGTCGGCGAGCGCCCGACCGGCGCGGGACAGCAGGGCCGGCTGGAGCCACGGCAGGCTGTCCGCCACCGCGGCGGCGCCGAGCTGCCCGACGGCGGCTGCCACGGCCGGCCGCACGCCGGCCAGTGCCGCCAGCGTGACCAGCAGTTCCACCAGGTCCCGGGCCTGCTGGTCGGCGGTCGCCTCGTCGGTGCCGAAGCCGAGGTCGACCAGCCAGGCGGTGGAGTCCGCGACCAGCACGTTGGCCGCCCGCAGGTCCCGGTGGGCCAGGCCGGCCCGGTGCAGGCGGGCCACCTGCCGGCAGACGTCGTCGAGCAGGTCCGCATCGAGTTCGGCCGGGTCCAGCGCGTCGAGCGGCCGGCCCGGCACGAATTCCTGCACCAGCAGCGCGTCCCCGGCCGGGTCGGTCGCGGTGGCGACCAGCCGCGGCGTCCGCACCCCGGCCCGTTCCGCACGCAGCAGGAGGTACGCCTCGTGCTCGCTCTTCTGCTTCGCGGTCACGTACGGCGGCTCGTCGACGATGCCCCGGTAGCGCAGGCGGCGGTAGAGCTTGTAGAGCCAGTCGGCGTCCCGCTGGCTGCCCCCGGTGACCTTGACGAAGAGGCACCGGCCGTCCTCGGTGGTGACCCGCAACGGCCGGGAGCCCCGGGCGTCGCCACGGACCGGGAACAGCTCGACCGCCTCGATTCCGCGACCGAGGAGCACCTGTCGCAGCCGCCCCAGCGTGCCGCCCGGCCCCACGTCGCCGACGATCACCCGGGTGAGGCTGGCCATGAACCAGCCGACGAGGAACCCGCCCAGCACGTCGACCGGCAGGTGGGCGCCCACGTAGATCCGGGCCGTCCCGACGGCGGCCACCGCGAGCCAGGCGAACGGGCGGAGCCGCCGGGGCAGCACCGGGGCGAGGACCGCCACGAGCGCGGTCGCCACCGCCATGTGCCCGGACGGGTAGCCGTACCGCCCGGTGACGGTCTCGTGGAACCGGATCTCGGCCAGGAAGGCGGCCGGCCGGGCCCGGCCCACCACGAGCTTGGCCAGCACGGCTCCCCAGTAGGCCAGGTTCCCGGCGATCAGCAGGTCCCGGGCGAGCCGCCACTGCCGGGCCACCGCCGCGCCCGCCGCCGCGACCAGGATCGCCGGGTACGCGCCGAGCTGCATGACCGGCACCAGCACCGGGCCGACCGGGCCCGGGACCTGGTTGACCAGCGCGAACAGGTCCCGCTCCCAGCGGCCGGGCGGCCGGTGCCGCGCCCAGGAGCTGACCAGCGCGAACAGTCCGCCGGACAGGAGCAGGCTGAGGACCAGCGCCGGTGACGGCCGGTGGGTCCGGGGCATCGCCGGCGTCAGCGGCGGGCGGGCGGGCGACCGGCGGCCGGGCGCGCGGCCGGGTCCGTCGTCCCGACGGCTGCCCCGGTGTCGCGCATGAGACGACCATAGGGCGGCCCGCGGCCGGGGCGGGCGGCAACGCCGCGATCCGCCCGGTCGGGGGGGGAACCTGCCGGTCAGGCGCGGCGGCGGCCGACCCGGCGGGACCGGCCCCGGCGGGCGGTCAGCACGGCCACCACGCCGCCGACGATCAGCGCGAGGAGGCCGGCGGCCGGCACGATGACCCGCCAGTCGCCGTCGGCCATCCGGTGCAGCGCGGTCCCGGCCGGCCCCCGCCAGGCCGGCGGCGGGGTCGGGTGGGCCCCGGCCGGGGAGCCCTTGGGTGCGGCCGGCTCGGCATCCGGTTCGCCGGGCTCGACCAGCCGGCCGACCGAGGCGTCCCGGGGCAGCGAGAAGCCCCAGTCGAGCAGCTGGGCGCCCTGCTGCCAGCCGCGTACCGGGCGGGCCTCCGCGCCGAGCAGGGTGACCACGAGCCGCCGGCCGTCGCGCTGGGCCGCACCGACGAAGCTGTGCCGGGCCAGCTCCGTGAAGCCGGTCTTGCCGCCGAGGGCGCCCGGATAGCGGTGGATCAGCTGGTTCTCGTTCTGGATCTGGAACCCGCCGGCCTTGAGCGCGGGCTGGGCGGGGATCTGTGCCCGCTCGGTGAGCGCGTACCGGCGGAACCGCGCGTCGGCGAAGCAGGCGCGGCCGATCAGCGCCAGGTCGTACGCGCTGGTGAACTGCCCCGGACCGTCCAGCCCGGACGGCGTCACGGCGTGGGTCTGCCGGGCGCCCAGCCGGCGCGCCTCGGCGTTCATCTCGGCGACACCCGCGCGGGCGCTGCCGGCGCCGAGCCGGGCCAGCATGTTCGCGGCGTCATTGCCGGACTGGAGCAACAGCCCCAGCCAGAGGGTCTCCACCGGATAGCGCCCGCCGACGAGCAGGCCGACGGCCGAGCTGCCCCGCTCGATGTCCAGGTCGGCCCGGGTCGCGGTAGCCACCTGCTTCGGATCGATCCGGTTCAGCATGGTGGCGGTCAGCAGCAGCTTCTGGGTGCTCGCCGGGGTGCCGTACTCGTGCGCGCCGCAGGCGCCGAGCACGGCGCCGGTGTCGAGGTCGGCGACCAGCCAGGTGGTGGCCGTGACCGCCGGGGGCGCCGGGCTGCCGGCCGGCGTCACCAGGCCCGGCGTGGCCAGCGCCTCGCCGCCGACGGCCTGGTCCTGCGGCACGGACGGGGGCGGGGTGGGGCGCGGTGGCCGGGTGACCTTCGGCGCCGGCAGGCGCGGGCAGGGCACCGCGGCCGGGGCGGCGGTCACCGGCGGCGCGGCGCTGGCCGGGGCGGGCGCCGCGGCGGCGAGCAGGGCGACGACGGTGGTGGCGGCCAGGACCCGTGCGCTCATGAAGAGGCACCCTACCCAGTCGATCAGCTCACGCGGCGCAGCCACCGGCGCTGCCACGGCGTCTCCACCGCCCGCGGGTGGTAGCCCGCGCGGACCCAGGCCACGGCGGGTTCGGGAGCGAGCCCGTCGAGGACGGCCAGCGCGGCGAGGGCGGTGCCGGTGCGGCCGACGCCGCCGTGGCAGGCGACCTCGACCCGCTCCCCCGCGTACGCCCGGCGCCACGCCTCGCGCAGCGCGTCGAGCGCGTCGGCGCGGTCGAGCGGCAGCCAGAAGTCGGGCCAGCGGATCCGGCGGGCCGGCCAGGCCGGGTCCGGCCCGGGCGCCAGCAGCAGGGCGAAGTCGGCGGGCGCGGCGGGCGCGGCGATCCGCCGCCCGCGTACGGCGGCGCCGCGCGGCAGCACCAGCAGGCCGGTGCGGTCCGTCCACGGCGGCGTCGGGTCCATCCGGACATTGTGCGGGTTCGCGGAGCGGACGGCGTGGAGGTGCCCGCCGGACCACGTCCGGCGGGCACCGCCACGAGCGGTCCGGGCGCCTCGGGTCAGCGGGAGCCGACCCCGAAGCGACCGCGCCGGCGCCAGGCCAGGGACAGCAGTACCAGCACCGCACCCGCGCCGGCCAGGCCGCCGCCGAGCTTCACCGGCGTGCCGAGGCTGTCACCGGTCACCGGCAGGTTGCCGCCGCCCGGCCGGCCCGGCCGGTCCGGCCGGGCCGGCAGGACGATGCCCGTGGCGCTGTCCACCCGGTTCCCCTGCGTGGCGGTGAAGGTGTGCCGCCCGGTCCGGGTGGGCCGGTAGGTGATGGTGAACTCACCGTTGTCGTCCGCCGTCGCGCTGAACGCGGTCGGCGCCGGCTGCGGCTGCTGGTAGGCCACCGCGGTCATTGCGACGGCACTGCCGTCGCTGCGACGGACCGACCCCTGCGCGGGTGCGGCGTTGGGGTTGCCGCTGATCGCCACGGTGATCGCGACCGCGCCGGGCAGGAAGCCCTCGGCCCGGATCGTGAAGGTCTCGCCGAGGCGGATGGTCGGCGGCGAGATGGTGAGCGACGGGTTCGTCGGCGGGTACACGGGTGGCTGCGGCTGTGCCGCGCCGGCCGCGGTCGGCACGGCCGCCACGGCCAGGCCGACCGTGAGCGCCATGAAGATGCGGGATAGCCGCATGATGGATTCCCTCCTACTGATCACAGCTTGGTGCGGAAACAACGTGGGTGGTCCATGGGGTGACGGTGGGTGTGAGCACCAGCTCGGCCGTGCCGGCGCTCGTCTTGCCGGTGAGCAGGGTGACGTCGAGGGTCCGGGTACGACCCGGCTTGACCTCCACGCTCGCCACGGTCACCTGTCGGCTGCCGGCGGTCCCGCTGCCCATCGCGGTGTCCCGGCCGTCCAGCCGGCCGCCGAGCACCGCCCCTCCGGTCGGCGTGTAGACCGACACGAGGGTGCGGGCGGTGTACGGATCGCCGGACAGCGCGAGGCCGGTGACCGACCTGGCCAGGCCCGACTTCGGGGCGGTGGAGTGGACCGTGACCCGCAGCCGCAGCTCCCGGCGCCCGTCCGGCTGGCAGTCGCCGGCCGTCACGGTTGCCGAGAACCTCAGGTAGTAGCCGAGCTTCGCGCCGCTGCCGTCGTTGACGAACACGCCGACGGTCGGCACGGTGTCCTTGTCGCGGAGCTTCCCGGTCAACCGGCTGTCGCCGAGGACGCGTTGCTCCGTGGGATGGACACTCCAGAACAATATCCGACGTTCGGTAATAGAACGGGTGAAAACGGTCAAAAGGGCACGAGGGCTCACCGCCTTGGCGAAGAGCGCGTCGAACACCGCGGACGCGGCCTGCGCGAAGTAGGCATCCTGCTCCCTCGTGTCCAGCATCCGGTAGGTGTCGCTGAGAAGCGTCCGGACCACGGTGCTGCCGGCCAGGCTCGGCCGGCCCGGCACCGTGACCGGCCCGATGACCGCGAGCAGGTAGGACAGCACCAGCGGATCCACCGCGAGCACGCCGTCCACCGTGGTGCCGGTGCGCCGGCGGACCATCTCGCGATAGAGCGCCGCCGCGGTCGGGAAGTCGGGGCCGAGGTTGACATCGGCCGGGTACGTCCCGGGCAGGTCCTTCCACAGCCCCCGCAGCTCAGGGCTCACGGGCAGCGGCGGCGTGAACGAGCCCAGGCTGCTCGCACTGTTCTGGCCGGACATCCGGATCCGGCCGCCCTCGGCCCGCAGCACCGCGTGCGCGCCGAACATGCCCCCGGTGGCGCGCAACTCGGCCGGGTTCTGCGAGACGAGCAGGTAACTGCGGGGACCGTCGGCGCCGAGCAGCGCCGGCAGCAGCCGGGCGCCCTGGTCGGCGGCCGAGGTGAGCTCGCCCAGCCGGTCCAGCTCGGTCCGCAGGCCGGAGACCGCGTCCCGGACCTGCCCCACGAGGTCGTCGGTGGTGACCGCGCCCAACCGCTCCCCGGTCCGCCGCACCGCCTGGTCGGCGACGGAGACCTCGGCCGAGACGGCCCGCAGCCGGCCCAGGTCGAGCTTCCCCTCCTTCGGCACCAGCGAGGCGAGGTCGACCCGGAGCAGGGTGGGGAAGGCGAGCCGGGCGAGGTCGTCCACGGCCACCGCGATCTGACGCACCGCGGCCAGATCGTCGCCCGCGTACGGGGTCTGCTGGCCGAGCCACCAGCCCGGGTCGCCGGTGGCGCTCCGGGCCGCGGCCGCCTGCTCCTGGAGAGCGGCCAGCGTGCGCTGGGCGCGGGCCACGTCGCCGCCGATCACCTGGGTGCTGAGCTCCTGGGCCAGACCGGCCGCGTTGAGCAGGTGCGCGCGGGCCTGCCAGCCGCGGAACCCGACCCAGCCGCCGCCGGCAAGCAGCACCGAGACGACGACCAGCCCGACGAGCAGGACCCGGCGTACCCGGGCCCGGCTGCGGCGCCGGGAGCGCCGCCGCCGGTGGGACGTCCCACCGCTTTCCGTCACACCACTCTCCCGCACTCGAAATCGGACACCATTGACGATTGATCGCTTTCTAGCACGAAACTCCACCCGTTCGGGGCGTTATCGTGCGCTTCGTCATGGTGTGGCGGTTTCGTGAGTGCGGCTCCGGTCAGCGAGCGCGGGCCGAGACCTCGCGCAGCAGCCCCTCGATCCGGTCGACGCCGGCCCGCAGCGACATCTCCCGCAGGTACGCGTCCCGTCCCCGACGACCCATGTCCACCCGCGCGGGCGGCGGGATCGCGGAGGCGAGCCAGAACCGGTCCGCCAGTGCGGCCCAGTCTTCCGGCGGGCAGGACAGCCCGGCCCGCGCCCGTTCCACCAGCGCCACCGTGTCGCCGCCCGCCGACGCCACCACCGGCGCGGCGCAGGAGAGGGCGGCCTGCAGCTTGCCGGGCACCATGCCCCGCAGCTCCGGCAGGTCACGCAGCATGACGAGCTGGTAGTCGGCCGCCGCGTACAGCTCCGGCATGTCCAACGGGGACCGCCGGTCGACGAACCGCACGTTGTCCGCCCGGAGCTCGGCGGCGAGCCCCCGCACCCGCCGCTCCTCGGCTCCCGAGCCGACCAGGACCAGGTCCATCCGGCCGTCCAGCGCGGCCGCCGCGCGCACCGCGGTCTCCAGCCCCTGCCGTACGCCGATCGTGCCCGCGTGCATCACCACGCAGCGGCCGTCCCGCCGGATCAGCGTGCGGGCCGCCCGGCTGGGCTCGGTCGGGTGGAAGATCCGCTCGTCGGTCCAGTTCAGCACCACCCGGACCCGGTCCGGGTCGGCGCCCCCGGCCACGACCAGGTCCCGCATGGAGGGTGCGGTGACCGCGACGGCGCCCGCCTCCTGGTAGATCCGGCGCAGGGTGGCGTCCAGCCGGCCCGACCACCGGCGCGCCTCGCCCGCCCGGGACGGTTCCTCCTCGGGCCAGACGTCCTGCACGTGCAGCACGGTCGGCACCCGGCCGAGCAGCCGCAGCAGGCCCGCCGCGGCGAAGGTGACCGCCGGGAGCTGGAAGACGTAGAGGGCGTCGACGTCGCCGAGGTAGCGCCGGCCGGTCAGCGCCACGCTGCCGGCGAAGGAGAGCCAGCTCGCCATCCGCGCCCGCGCGGAGCCGTCACCGGCCGCGTACCGGGGCACCCGGCGGACGGTCAGCCGCTCGCTGCGCGTCTGGTGCCGCCAGCGCTGCCGCCAGCCCGGATAGACGTGCCCGCCGGGATAGTCGGGGAAGCCGGTGAGCACGCGTACCTCGTGGCCGCGGGCGGCCAGCTCCTCGGCCAGGCTGCCGGGGATGAAGGCGGGCTCGGGCGGGAAGTGGTAGGACAGGATGCCGATCTTCATGGCCGCGCTCCCGGCGAGGCTTCCCCACCCGCGGGTCCCGGCACCCCGTAGGATTCCGGCATCCCCTCCGCGTCCGGCCGTGACCGCCGGAACACCACCGTCGCGGCGCCGTTTCCCGCGACCGTGCCGACGAGAGGGGTGCAGATGGTCGACGGGGTGCTCTTCGTCTGCCACGCCAACATGTGCCGGTCCCCGATGGCGGAGTTCATCGCCCGCCGGCTGCTGCGCGACCTGCCGGTCACGGTGGCCAGCGCGGGCACCGACGCGCTCGACGGAGCGGCCATGCACCCGTACGCGGTCGAGGTGGCCGCCGGGACCGGCGCGGACCCGGCGGCGTTCCGCACCCGCCGGCTCCGCCCGGAGCACCTGACCCGGGCCGCCCTGGTGCTGACCGCGACCCGGCGGCAGCGCTCGGTCTGCACCGCGATGGCGCCGGCCGCGCTGCCCCGGACCTTCACGCTCCGCCAGTTCGCCCGGCTGGCCGCCGCCGCCACCGCCGAGGCGGCGGAGGCGACCGAGCCGGCCGCGCCGGGCGGCGCGGCCGCGGATTCCCCGCTGCGGGCCGCCGTGGTGGCGGCCGCCCGCGTCCGGGGGCGGCTGCAACCCACCGCCCCCGACGCGGACGACCTGCGCGACCCCATCGGCGGGCGGCCCGCCGACTTCCGGCGCTGCGCCGAGGAGATCGAGCGGTCGATCCGACCGGTGCTCGCGCTCATCGGGACAGCCGGGTGAGTTCCTGGGTGTGGTCGCCCACGGGCGCCTTCCCCCCGCGCCGGGCCACGCCGGCGCGGTCGGTCGGCACGGACGGCCCGGTGGTCGGCACGACCACCTTGTACGCCTCGTACTGGTAGGCGTCCGCCTTGGCCACCTTGGCCATGTTCAGCACGCAGCCGAGCAGGCGCACCGAGACCGAGTGCAGGGCGTGTGCCGCGGCGGCCACCTGGCTGCGCGAGGTCCGCCCCTGCTGGGTGATCAGGAGTGCGCCGTCGGCCTGCACGGCCACCACCACGCCGTCGGTGACCGCGAGCAGCGGCGCGGTGTCGATGACCACGATGTCCGCCGACTCGCGCAGCGCCACCAGCAGGTCCGCCATGGCCTTGGAGCCGAGCAGTTCGCTGGGGTTGGGCGGGGTGGCCCCGCTGGGCAGCACCAGCAGCGACTTGTCGCCCCACCGCTGCACCACGTCACCGACCTGGACGTCGCCGACCAGCACGTCGGTGAGCCCGACGCCGCCGTCGAGGCCGAGGTAGTCGGCGACCTTGGGGCGGCGCAGGTCGGCGTCGATGAGCAGCACCCGCCAGCCCGCCTCGGCCAGCGCGATGGCCGTGTTGCAGGCCATGGTGGTCTTTCCCTCGCCCTGCAACGCGCTGGTGACCGCGATGACCCGGGCCGGTTCGTGCACGTCGACGAAGCGCAGGTTGGTTCGGAGCTTGCGCACCGCCTCGGCGCGCGGCGAGTTGGCCGCCTCACCGACGATCAGCGGGGCCGCTTTCGCCCCGGACTCGAACGGGATCTCGCCCAGCAGCGGGCTGCCGGTGACCCGCTGGAGCGCGGCGGCGTCCCGCATCCGGACGTCGGCCAGCCCGCGCAGCACGGCCAGCCCCGCCCCGAGCAGCAGCCCCAGCAGGCCGCCGATGACCAGGTTGCGCACCGGCTGCGGCGAGACCGGGCTGGCGGTCACCCGGGGGCCGCTGACGACCTCCAGCTTGATCGGCGGCGCCTTGCCGTCAGGTGGGGTCTCCACCTTCTGCACCAGCTCGACGAACTTGGCCGAGAGCGTCTCGGTGGTCTTGAGCGCCCGGGTCTGGTCGGTGTCGGTGACGGTCGCCTTCAGCAGCACCGTGCCGGCCTCGGTGGAGGTGGTGATGCGGCGCTGGACCTGGTCGGCGGTGAGCCCGAGCGGGGCGTCGGCGACGACGCTCTGGGCGAGCCGGTCGCTGGTGAGCAGGTCACCGTAGGACTTCACCCGTTGCTGGAGGAAGAGGCTGCCCTGGTAGGCGTCGGTGACGCCCTGGCTCGGCGTGGTGACGAAGAAGGTGACCGAGGCCTCGTAACGGGGCGCCGTCCGGACCGTCACGAGAGCGGCGGCGCCGACGGCGATCATCACCGTGACCAGCACGATCCACCAGTGGCGCCGGACCAGGCGCAGGTAGCCGAGAACGTCCATCACGCTCCCCCTCGCGACACGCCGGTCTGCCGATGAAACTGCACGAAAGCCCCCTAAAAACCCCAGTACGCGTGCCACGATCAAACGCCTATACATCACGGTGAGTGACTCGACGAATATAAACGACCATAACCGCACAGACGGTCTAAATCGCCTCATTCCAGAGCCGCCGGTGGCGTCCTCTCCCTGTTAACGCCGGACCCCGACGGGTGGTGCGGCGGATTTCCCTCGATTCGCGGCCCGTTCGCCGGACCGGATAGGGTCGGAAGCGGTGTGCCGGGAAGTCTGGTCGGCGGTCACTCCGCCGACCCCTGCTCCCGGAACGGATACCGCATGACCGGCCGCACCCCGCCCCCACCACGCCTGCTGTCCCGCCGCTCCTGGCCCGAGGCCCGGTTCCTGGCCGACGTGCTGCGCACGGAGACCGTCGGCGGGGCACTGCTCCTGCTCGGTGCGCTGGTCGCGCTCGTCTGGGCCAACTCCCCCTGGCGCGCCGCGTACGCGGACCTGGGCGACCTGGTGCCGTGGCCGGGCGGCGCGGGGCTCCACCTGGACCTCAGCCTCGCCGCCTGGGCCTCGGACGGCCTGTTGGCGATCTTCTTCTTCGTGGCCGGTCTGGAGCTCAAGCGGGAGTTCACCGCCGGCGACCTGCGGGACCCGCGGCGCGCGGCGCTGCCGGTGGTGGCGGCACTGGGCGGCATGGTCGTGCCGGCGCTGGTCTACGTCACGGTGACGCTCAGCGCCGGCGGGTCCGGGCTGCGCGGCTGGGCGATCCCGACCGCCACCGACATCGCCTTCGCCCTCGCCGTGCTGGCCGTGGTCAGCTCACACCTGCCGCAGGGCCTGCGGGCCTTCCTGCTCACGCTCGCGGTGGTCGACGACCTCTTCGCGATCATCATCATCGCGGTCTTCTACACCACCGACCTCCACCCGCTGCCGCTGCTGGGCGCGGTGCTGCCGATCGCCGCGTTCGCCCTGCTGGTGCGGCGCCGGCCCACCTGGTGGTGGGCGTTGCTCCCGCTCGCGGTGGTCGCCTGGGCCCTGGTGCACGCCTCGGGTGTGCACGCCACGGTGGCCGGGGTGCTGCTCGGCTTCACGGTGCCGGTACGCCCCGCCGGTGGCAGGGGACCGGGGCCCGCGGAGCGGCTGGAGCACCGGTGGCGGCCGGTCTCGGCGGGCCTCGCGGTGCCGGTCTTCGCGTTCTTCGCCGCCGGGGTGTCCCTGGTCGACGTCGACCTGGCCGCCGTCCTCACCGACCCGGTGGTCCTCGGGGTGGCCGCCGGCCTGGTGCTCGGCAAGGCGGTCGGGGTGTTCGGCTCGACGTTCCTGCTGGCCCGGTTCACCCGGGCTGAGCTCGACGAGGAGATCACCTGGGCGGACCTGGCGGGGCTGGCCCTGCTGGCCGGCATCGGCTTCACCGTGTCGCTGCTCATCGGGGAGCTGGCGTTCGGGCCGGGCAGCCCCGAGGACGATCGGGTGAAGGCGGCCGTCCTGCTCGGCTCGCTGGTCGCCGCCGGGCTGGCCTCGATGGTGCTGCTCCGGCGCAACCGGGCCTACCGGCGGATCAGCGAGCGGGAGAGCCGGGACGCCGACGGCGACGGCGTCCCGGACGTCTACCAGGAGCGGCCGGCCTAGCCGGCGACCCGGAGGCCGTCGGCAGCGGCCGGCCCGGGTCGCGCCGGCCGCCATCCTGCGGCCGGCGCGCGGCGGTTCAGCGGCGTCGGTCGGCCGGGCGCTCCTCGCCGCGCTCCTCGGTCTCCTCCTCCAGCGCGTCGGCGACCGGCTCGGTGAGGTCGTCGCCCGGAACCGCGATCTCCTCGATCCGGTCCTGCTCGTCGGGGCGCCCGCCGGCCGGCGGCTCCGGAGCCGTGGTCTCCCCGGCGAAGCCGTACTCGTTGGGCTCGTCGTGCCTGCTCATGCCTGGGACCTCCCGGTCATCCGGTTTCCTCTCGTGGCTCACGCTAGGCGGTGGTCGTCACCCGCCGCGGCGTCGCCCGGATGTTCATACCCAGGGGACGCGGTCCTCGATCATCCGCGGCCGGTTCCGCCGCCACGGGTGCGGCGGAACCGGCCGGCGGGCTCACGTCAGCTCGGCGATCGCCTCGAAGACGAGCCAGAGGCCGGAGATGGCGAAGAGCACGGCCGCGCCGTACCGGATGGCCTTCTCCGGCAGGTGCCGGCCGAGCAGGCGGCCCACCAGGATCGCCAGGGCGTCGGCGGCGACCATGCCGAGGGTCGAGCCGAGCCACGTGCCGAACCAGCCGTACTTGGTGGCCAGGGTGATGGTGGCGAGCATGGTCTTGTCGCCCAGCTCGGCCAGGAAGAACGCCACGCCGACCGCCACGATGGCGTTGCGGCTGCTCTTCTCCGCCTTCCGCTTCTCCTCCTCGGTCAGCTTGTCGCCGCGCAGCGTCCACGCGCCGAAGCCGAGGAACGCCAGACCGGCGATGAGGGAGATCCAGCCGGTGGGCAGCGCCGCGTGGAGGCCGTAGCCGATGGCGACCGAGGCCAGGTGCACGACCGCGGTGGCGATGGTGATGCCGATGAGCACCGGCAACGGCCGGAAGCGGGTGGCGAACGTCAGGGCCATGAGCTGGGACTTGTCGCCCAGTTCGGCGACGAAGATGACGCCGAAGCTGACCACCAGCGCGACGAGGAAACCGTCCATGTGAACCTTCCCGATCAAGCCGGGAGGAGGTACGGGGGCGCCCTCGACCCGGCTGCGACAGCCTGAGTCGAAGGTCTCGCCCGCCCCGGCGGACCGGGGCCGCGTGGCCGGATGCGGAACGCATCAGTATGTCGACCACGACATTGGGGGCTACTCCCCTTCGCGCCGCCCAGCCTAGCCGATCACCGGCACCCGGGTCGCCGGGGGTGAACAGGCTCACCGGCGGCTCAGTCCGCCCGGGCCAGGCTGACCCCGAACAGGCCCTGCGGGTCGGTCCAGAACGCCTGCCGGGCGAACCCGGCCGCGGCCAGCTCCCGGGCGATCCCCTCGGGCCGGAACTTGGCCGAGACCTCGGTCCGCATCTCCTCGCCGGCGGCGAACCGGACGTCCAGGTCGAGCACGCGTACCCGCACCGGGCGCTCGGCCCGCAGCCGCATCTCGATCCACTCGTGCTCCGGATCCCACACCGCCACGTGCCGGAACGCCGCCGGGTCGAAGTCCGCCCCCAGCTCCCGGTTGATCACCCGGAGCACGTTGCGGTTGAACTCGGCGGTCACCCCGGCCGCGTCGTCGTAGGCGGGAACGAGCACCGCCGGGTCCTTCACCAGGTCGGTGCCGACCAGCAGCCAGTCGCCGGGCTCCAGCGCCGCGCGCATCGCGATGAGGAACTCGGCCCGCTCCACCGGCAGCAGGTTGCCGATGGTCCCGCCGAGGAACAGCACCAGCCGCCGGCCGCCGGTCGGCAGCCGATCGAGGTGCCGGGTGAAGTCGCCGACGATGCCGCGCACCCGCAGCCCCGGGTACGCGGAGGCGATCTGTTCGGTGGACCCGCGCAGCGCGCTGACCGAGACGTCCAGCGGCACGAAGCTGCCCAGGTCGCCGTGGCGGGTGAAGGCGTCCAGCAGCAGGCGGGTCTTCTCCGACGACCCGGAGCCCAGCTCGATGAGGGTCTTCGCACCGGTGAGCGCGGCGATCTCGCCGGCATGCGCGGCCAGCACCGCCCGCTCGGCCCGGGTCGGGTAGTACTCCGGCAGCCGGGTGATCTCCTCGAACAGCTCGCTGCCCCGGGCGTCGTAGAACCACTTCGGTGGCAGCCATTTCGGTGTCGCGGCCAGACCGACCCGGACGTCCTCCCGCAGGCCGCGGTCGAGGTCCTGCTCCTCCAGGTGGATCTCCAGTGGCTCCGCGCTCATCAGCAGTCCTTCCTGTTCCTACCGGTGTGGGAGAGAGGGATGTCAGGCGACCGTCAGCTCCCGGGTCTCCAGCCCGCCGGCGGTGGCCACCACCAGCCGGCCGTCCGGCACCGGCCGCCAGCCGGGGTCGTCGTCGGAGGGCTCCGAGGCCAGCAGCACCGAATCCGGGGTACGCCGCACCGACAGCGCGTGGCCGGCCACGCTGGCCGCCACCGTGGCGCCGTCGGTGAGCAGCAGGTTCAGCCGCGATCCCGGTGCCGCGGCGGAGACCGCCGCGACGGTCTCGGCCAGTGCGTCGCCGGGCGGGGCGCCGGCCCGCAGCCGGTGCCGGACCAGGGCCCAGAGCAGCGCCGAGTCGGTCGGCACCTCCAGGGTCACGAGGTCGCGGACCGGCAGCCCGGCGGCGAGCGGGACCAGGCTGTCCGGCCAGCCGCGGACCACCCCGTTGTGGCTGAACAGCCAGCGCCCCTCGGCGAACGGCGCGGCTGCCGTCTCGTGCAGCGGCATGCCGACCGTGGCGGAGCGGACGGCGGCCAGCACCGCGCCCGCGACCGTCACCCCGGCCAGGTCCGGCAGGGTGGTGTCGCTCCACATCGGCTGCGCCCGCCGGTAGCGGACCGGTTCGCCGTCGCCCGGGTACCAGCCGACCCCGAACCCGTCCGCGTTGATCGTGCCGCCGCCGCGCATGTCCCTCGGCGCCCAGGATTGCCGCAGCAGCCCGTGGGGCGGGTCGAAGAGCAGGCTGCGCAGGCTGACCGGCGGACCGATGTACGCCAGGTGGCGGCACATCAGGCGGCACCACCCGTCACGCGTGAACCTCCTCGGGACGGGCGTCGCGGGCGCAGCGGAAACCGCTGAAGATCTGCCGCCGGATCGGGTAGTCCCAGTTGCGGAAGGTGCCGCGGCAGGCCGACCGGTCGGTGCCGAACGAGCCGCCGCGCAGCACCCGGTAGTCATCGCCGAAGAAGACCTCCGAGTATTCCCGGTACGGCCACGCCACGAAGCCCGGGTGGCCCCGGAAGCTGGACGACGTCCACTCCCAGACGTCCCCGATGAGCTGGTGCACGCCGAGCGGGGAGGCGCCCTCCGGGTAGGCGCCCACGGGCGCCGGCCACAGGTGCCGCTGCCCCAGGTTGGCGTGCGCGTCCACCGGGTCCGCGTCGCCCCAGGGATAGCGGCGGGAGCGGCCGGTCGCCGGGTCCCAGCGGGCGGCCTTCTCCCACTCCGCCTCGGTGGGCAGCCGCTTGCCGGCCCAGGCCGCGTACGCCGCCGCCTCGTGGAAGCAGACGTGCACCACCGGCTCGTCGTCACGCACCGGCGACCAGCGCCCGAACCGGCGGTACGCCCAGCCGTCCCCGTCGCGCCGCCAGTGCATCGGGGCGTTCAGCCCGGCCTCGACCCGGTGCCGCCAGCCGGCCTCGCTCCACCAGCGCGGCTCGTCGTAGCCGCCGTCGGCCAGGAAGGCGCGGTACTGCCCGTTGGTGACCGGCGCCGCGTCGATGGCGTACGCGGGCAGGTCGACGGTGTGCGCGGGGCGTTCGTTGTCCAGCGCCCACGGATCGGTGGAGGTGCCCATGGTGAACGGCCCGGCCGGCACCAGCACCTCGCCACCGACCCGGACGCGCGGCTCGGGCGGCGGCGGGGCGTCCAGCACCGGGCCACCGGCGCGCAGCTGGTGGGTGGCGAGCATGGTCTCGTCGTGCTGCTGCTCGTGCTGGACGATCATGCCGAAGGCGAAGCCGTCCTCGACCAGCTTCCGGTCGGTGAACCGGATCCCGTCCAGCAGGTCGTGCACCTTGTCCCGGACGGTCCGCACGTACGCCCGCGCCTCGGCCGGCGGCAGCAGCGGCAGGGCCGGGCGGTCCTTGCGGGGCTGCTTGAACGCGTCGTACAGGTCGTCGATGTCGCGGCGCACCGGTTCGCGTCCGCCCACGTCGCGGACCAGCCACAGCTCCTCCTGGTTGCCGACGTGCGCCAGGTCCCAGACCAGCGGGGACATCAGCGTGGAGTGCTGCCGCACGAGGTCGTCGTCGTCCACCGCGTCGGTGAGCAGCGCGGTGCGGGTGCGGGCGCGCTCCAGTTCGGCGGCGATCCGGCTGCGCAACTGCTCGCCTTCGGCCGCCGGCCGCTCGGTCGTGGTCACCGGTGTCCCCTCTCCGCGGCGGCGCGGCGCCGCCGGATCGCTCGGCTCGTCTCGTCGTGGATCCCGGCTGGCAGGTCCAGCCGGGGCAGGGCCGTCAGGGCCAGGTCGAACAGGTCCGTCGCGGCGGTCGCCAGCGGACGGTCGGCCAGCCCGCGCCGGGCGGCCGCGGACCACCGGTCGGCGACCGGGCCGGCCACGGCCAGCGCGTCCCGGGTGACGTCCGGGTCGGCGAAGAGCGCGGCCAGCACCGCCAGCGGCACGGTCCACTCCCGGCCGGGCTGCGCGTCCAGGTAGCGGAGCTCCAGGTAGCCGCGCGGGCGGACCGGTGGGAAGAGCGTGCTGAGGTGGTATTCCAGGTCGTCGGTGGTCGGCGGGTGGGGCAGCGCCCCGGCCAGCCAGTCGGCGAACGTGACGCCCTCGGGTGGCGTCCAGTCCGGACCGTCGCCGCGCAGGCAGAGCAGGGGCGCGGCGAGCGCGTACGCGCTCCAGGCGGCCACCGGGTCCTGGTCGGCCCGTGCCGGGGACCAGACCGGGCGGACACGCGCCGGGTCGATGGCCAGCCAGGCGGCCATCCGGGTGGAGGCCCAGCCGGTGGACCGTCCGGCGTGCCGGTCCGCGGTGGCGAAGGCGGCGAGCAACGGCGGCCCGACGGCGTGTGCGGCCGCCCACCGCTCGGCCAGCCGGTCCGGCTCGCCCGCGTCCAGGCAGACCTGGAGACCGGCGGTGCTGTACATCATCGCCCGGCCGGCCGGCCCGTGCCGGTCGAAGACGCAGCGCATGGCCCGGTAGCGCGGGGTCTCCACGACGGGGCGCGGGCGACGCCAGGGGTCCATGCCGGTGCGGCCCAGGACGAGGCCGGCGGCGTCCAGGAGGGCCCGCAACTCGGCGATGTCGGCCTCGGTGGCCAGGACGAGCGCGGCGATCGACGGTCGCGGCGCGGAGGAGATCTCCACCTGCCCGCCCGGCTCCACGGTCACGGTGCCACCGCGCCGGAGCCCGGCGGCCGGGCTGGTGGGGTCGAGGGTGACGGGGCTGTGCCGTCCCAACGCCCGGCGCAGTCGCTCGCGGTCGACCGGGCGGGTCGGGTCCGCGGCGTCGTGCACCGTCCATTCCAGCTCGACGCCGGTCAGGGTGGGTGGTCCGGTCTTGAAGCAGATCCGGGCGAGGTGCCCGCGGGCCGCCGCCTCGTCTCCCAGGACGGTTGCCCGGTCCAGGTCCGGCGACATCACCACGAGACGGCTCCTCTCCCCGGGGGGGCGGGTGACCACGCTGTCGGCCGGCCGCCCTGCCGTGGCGGCCGGCGGCGGTCCCACCATCTTCTGTCTAGCAGACGGAATCCGCGCGCCCGAGGAGATGAATATTTGTCCGGAATCCGGTTGCGGGGCGGTCTGCGCCCGCTCAGCGGCCGGGGGCGGCGCTCGGCTTCGCGGAGCGCGCGGGCGACCCGGCCGGCGCCGTACGGCGTACCGCGGCCGACGACTTCACCTTCGGCTCCGGGGTCGACTTCGCCCTCGACTCCGAGGTCGGCCCGGCGGTCGGTCCGGACGTCGGCGTCGGCGGGCCCTTCGGTTTCGGGGACTTCTCCGGAACGAGCGTCAGGCAGTAGCCCTCCACCCGGTCGGCGCCACCGGCGGCGGCCACGAGGTCGGCGAACCCGGGGCTCTCCAGCGCCCTGGCCCGCTGCGCGTCGGACTTGGCCAGGTAGGCGCCGCACTGCCCCTCGAGCCTCCCGGCGCTCGCCGGCCCGCCGGACCTGCCGGGCGTCGGCGCGGTGGACGGAACGCCGCCGGAGGCTCCGCCGGGCGGGGTCAGGCCGGGGCCGGTCGGCGTGCCCGGGTCATTCGTGGCGCTGCTCGGGCCACCGGTGCCGTCGCCCGGCGTGGTCGGGGCCGGCGGCGGCGCCGGTTCGGGCCCCCGGTCGAGGCTCACCGTGGCGAACGCGACCCCGGCGGTGGCGGTGGCGGCGAGCCCGGCCAGCACCGCGCCGACCCGGAAGCGGTGCCGCGGCCGCGGTACGACGGCCGGGGCCGGGTGCGCCCGGGCGGCCCGGAACGCGGCGAGCGCCTGCTCCTCGCCGGACAGCTCCGCCGCGGTGCCCGGGGCGGCCGCCGCGGCGAGCAGGTGCGCGAGCGGATCGGCCGCCACCTCCGGGCGCGCCCCGGCACGGGCCGCGTCGAGGAGGCGCTCCGACTCCGCCCGGTCGGCGGGTCCGTCGGACCGGCCAGCACTCATCCCGTTTCCCCTCACGTCAACCGTCCGCCGGCTCGGCCTTGGGCGCCTGCCGGCCCCGCCCGGCACGGGGACGGGGCGGCGTCGCTCCCCCGGCCCGGTCGGCCGGCTGGTCCGCGTCGGCCCGCTCCAGCATCGCGGCCAGGCGCCGCAGCCCCCGGTGCGCGGCGGTACGCACCGCGCCCGCCCGCCGGCCGAGCACCCGCCCGGCGGTCTCCGCGTCGAGCCCGATCACGGCCCGCAGCAGCACGGCCTCCGCCTCGCGGGGCGGCAGGCTGGCGATCAGCGCCAGCGCGCTCTCGGTGCCGATGGTCTCGCCGGCCCGCTCGGCGGTGTCCGCGTCGCCGGCCAGCTCGCTGAGCGCCTGCACGGGCACCGGCAGTGCGGGTCGCCGCCGCTGCCGGCGCAGGTGGTCCATGGCCCGGTTGCGGGCGATGGTGACCGTCCAGGCGCGGAACTCGCCGCCGGTGAAGTGGGGCAGGTCGCGGGAGATCTGGAGCCAGGTCTCCGAGGCCACGTCCTCGGCGTCGGCGCCGACCAGGGCGGTGAGGTAGCGCAGCAGGCCGGGCTGCAGGCTGCGGTAGAGGAAGCGGAACGCCTCCTCGTCGCCGTCCTGCGCGGCGGTGACCGCCTCGCTCAGCTCACCGGTCATGGATCCGCCGTTCCCGCCGTGCCGTCGCCCCGGACCGGCGCCCGTCGGTGCCGGTGTGCCCGACGCCCGCCCGGTCGGACGACCGGACCTCCACCCGCACCATCAGTCCCCCGCTGACCTGATCGGCACCAGCACCGCGGGTGCGGGCGCGCGTATGGAACCGCCGTGAGAGGACGGCCGTCGGCGGACATACCGTACCGGCGTCACGGGGCGGGCGGGAGTGGGGCCGACGCCTAGGAGCGGACGGCGCGTTCGACAAGGTCCCGCGCGCCGGAGAAAGAGTGAAAATTGTCTACAGCCGGGCTCGGCGCGTCGGCGTAACAAATCTTGCCTCGTATGCGCCCCGCGACCGGTTAACCGGGACGAAACACCTACCCAGAGCCGGACAGATGAACCTCCGGACACATTTTCCTGCCCGATCGTACGCGATTCGTCACGGTAAGCCGATCGGCGCGGGGGCGGCTGACCGTTCGGCCCAGGCGCGTCGGGCCACCCGCCAGCCGCGACGGGAGAGATCGCGGGAAATACTCCGCGGCCCGACTGGGTACGGTATTGACGTGTTGACTTCCGACGTCGTACTCAGCGGTCGGTACCGCCTGGATGACCGTGTCGCCACCGGCGGCATGGGCGACGTCTGGCGTGCCACGGACCTGGTGCTCGGCCGTCCGGTCGCGGTGAAGGTCCTGCTGCCCGCACTGGTCTCCGACCCCGACTTCATCGCCCGCTTCCGCGCCGAGGCGCGGATCATGGCGTCGCTGCGCCACCCGGGCGTGGTCCAGGTCTTCGACTGCGGCGAGGACGAGCTGCCCGACGGCAGCCGGGCCGACTACCTGGTCATGGAGTTCGTGGCGGGCGAGCCGCTCTCCCGCCGGATCGAGGCGGCCGGGCAGCTCGAGGTCGGCGAGACGATGTCGATCGTGGCACAGGTGGCCCAGGCCCTGCACGCGGCGCACACCCGCGGCATCGTCCACCGGGACGTGAAGCCCAGCAACCTGCTCGTGCAGGACGACGGCACCGTGGTGCTGGTGGACTTCGGGGTGGCCCGGTCGACCAACGTCACCAGCATCACCAGCACGAACGCGGTGCCCGGCACCGCCCTCTACATGGCCCCCGAGCAGGCCGCCGGCCGGCCGGTCTCCGGCGCCACCGACATCTACGCGCTCGGCGCCGTGGCCTACTGCTGCCTCACCGGCAGCCCGCCGTTCACCGGGGACAACCCGCTGCAGGTGGCGGTCCGGCACCTCGACGACGAGCCGCCGGAGCTGCCGGTGGAGATCCCGCAGCCGGTCCGGGACCTGGTGGCCCGTGCCCTGGCCAAGGACCCCGCGGACCGCTTCCCCACCGCCGCCGCCATGGCCGACGCGGCCCGCGCGGCCGCCTCCGAGTCGCCCACCGCGCTGGTGCCGGTGGCGCTGCGCGCCGCGACCGGGTCCAGCCGCACCCGTGACGACCTGCCCGCCGCCGCGCAGGGGGCCCTCGTGGCACCGGCCCGCCGTCGGGGTCGCCGGGGCACGCTGGTCGGCGCGGCGGCCGCGGTGCTGGTGGCGCTGACCGCGCTGGGCGCCGCCCTGGGCGCGGCGAAGAACGCCGAGGCGCCGGCCACCCACATCGACACGACGGCACCGGCGGTTGCCCCGAGCAACTCCGTCGCGGACGCCGCGGTCACCGAGGCGCCGCCGACGGACGCGGGCGGCCACAGCTACCGCCCGCAGGGCCCCACCGGGCGGCCGTCGGCCTCGGCGTCGGCGACGCCGAGCCCCTCGGCGAGCGGATCCACCGAGCCGACCCCGTCGAGCGTCCCGTCGACCCAGCCGACCCCGCCGAGCACGGGTCCGACCACCAGCTCGCCGCCGGCGGAGACCACCGCGCCGACCGAGACCACGACGACCACGACCGCTCCCGCCGGTGGCGGCGAGGGCGGGGCCGACGGCGGCGGCGTCCAGCCGGCGTCGGCCCGCTGACCCGCGGGCCCACCCACCCGTCTGGCCGCCGACCCGCCCGCATCCGTGCCCGGGCGGCCGTCGACCCGCCGCACCCATGCCCGGTCGGGCCGGCCCCGCGGCTGTCGCGGGACCGGCCCGACGCGTCTCGGGCGTCCGGCGCTCACTCCGCCCCGAGGGCCGCCACCACCGGCCGGGACAGCGCCCGCCGGGCCGGCAGGACCGAGGCGGCCAGCGCGGCGACCACCGCCACCGCGACGATCAGGCCGAGCCGTTCCCACGGCAGCACCAGGGTGAAGTCCCCGCCGATCCGGGCCAGCACGGCCATCCCGCCGGCCGCCACCCCGGTGCCCAGCGCGATGCCGAGCAGCGTGCCGACCAGCGCCGTGAGCACCGCCTCGACGGCGAGCACGGCCCGCATCCCGCCCCGGGTGAGGCCGACGGCGCGCAGCACCCCGTTCTCCCGGGTGCGCTCGACCACCGAGAGGGTGAGCGTGTTCGCCACGCCGACCAGGGCGATGATCACGGCCAGGCCGAGCAGCGCCGTGACGAGTCCGAGCACCAGGTCCACGGTTCCGGTGAGCATCTTCTTGTAGGCCGCCTGGTCCAGCAGGTTGACCGTCGGATACCGGGTGAGCACCGACTCGACGGCGGCCCGGGCGGCGTCGGTGGAGACCCCGTCTGCGGGGTCCACCTCGGCGAGATATCCGCGCTCGGCCGGGAAGAGGCGGGCGAAGTCGGCGTCGGCGACGTCCACCACGTGCCCGGCCGGCACCGGGCTGCCCGCCAGGGTGGGGTTGTCGTCGGCCACCACGGCGGCAACCCGGAACGACCGGCCGGCGAGCGGGACCGTGCTGCCCACCGACCACCCGCGGGCGGCGGCCAGCTCGCGGTGCACCAGCACCGTGCCCGGACCCAGGGCGGCCGGGTCACCGGCGTCCACGGCGGACAGCGTCCGGCGGACCAGCGCCGGGTGAGCGGCGCGCACCTCGATCCCGTCCACCACGCGGCTGCGCTGCTCGTGCACCACGCCCAGCTCCGGCCGGGCGGCCAGCTCGCCGGCCAGCGGCGCCGGCAGGTCCCCGCCGATCCCGGTGACCAGGAAGTCCACCCCGATCTCGGCGTCCACGGCGCGCTCGATGCCGACCTTCGCGCTGCCCGCGCCGACCACGAACGCGGACACCAGGCCGATGCCGATCACCATGGCGGTGGCGGTGGACGCCGCCCGGCGCGGGTTGCGCACGGCGTTCGCCACGGCCAGCCCGGCCGGGACGCCGAGCAGGCGGCGGGCCGGCAGGCCGAGCACCCGGATCAGGGCGGGCACCAGCACCGGGCCGAACAGCACGATGCCCAGGAAGGCCAGCACACCGCCCGCGGCGACCAGCGGCACCTGGCCGACGACCCCGGCACCGACGAGCGAGGCGACGCCTGCGGCGAGGACCAGCGCGCCGGCCGCGAGCCGGACCCGGCCGGCCCGGCGGGCGGGCTGCACGGCCGCGTCGGTCAGCGCGGCCACCGGCGCGACCCGGGTGCCCTGCCAGGACGGCACGGCGGCGGCGACCACGGTCAGCAGCGTGCCGAGGCCGAGCGAGAGCAGCACCGTCCGGGCCGTGACGGTGACGGTGCCGGCGACCGGCGCGTCCAGGGCCGACAGCAGCGCGCCCAGGCCGGCGGCGATTCCCACCCCGGCCAGCACCCCGGCCGCCGAGGCGAGCAGCCCGGTCAGCGCCGCCTCGCCGAGGGTGGCCCGGTAGACCTGCCCCCGCGTGGCGCCGACCAGCCGCAGCAGCGCGGTGCGGCGGGACCGCTGGGCCAGCACGATGGCGAAGGTGTTGGCGATCACGAAGCCGGCGACCACCACCGCCACCGCGGCGAAGGTGCCCAGGAACAGCTCGAACTGCCGCCGGTCGCGGACCGCGTCCGCCACCGCCTCGTCGAGGATCGCCGCGCGGTCCCGGACCGCGATCTTCGGCCCGACCGCCGCGCGGACCCGGTCGGCGAGCGCCGCCCGGTCGACGTCGGGCCGCGCGGCCACCATGATCCGGTCGTAGCCGCGCTGTCCGCTGACCGCGAGGGCGTCGGGGCCGGCCAGGCCGATGAAGGGTCCGCCGACGTCGCGCGAGCTGCCGGCCACGTCGACGGCGCCGACCAGGGTGTACGGGCGGGCCGGCCCGCCGTTCCCGCCGACCCGTACCGGGCCGCCGAGGGTGAAGTGCTGGTCGGCCACGGTCTCCTCGTCGAGCACCAGCTCGCCGGTCCGCTGCGGCAGCCGGCCGGCGACCAGGTCGTACGACTGGAGGGCCGCGTCGGTGGGGATCGCGGCGAGCACGGCGTAACCGAGCACGGGCCGCCCGTCGGCGCCCACCACCCCGGCGGTGCCGGTCAGCTCCCCCTCGGCGGCCGCCACCCCGTCGACCGTGCGCACCCGGTCGACCAGGGCGGGCGGCAGCGGCGCGGTGCCCGCGTACGCGGCCAGGTCGGTGTGCCGGTCGAAGGCGCCGGCCCGCTCGTACGCCCCGGCGCGCATGCCGTCGGTGAACATGAGGGTGCCCGCCACGAAGGCGACGCCGAGGACGATGGCCAGCGAGGAGAGCAGCAGGCGCAGCCCGTCGGCGCGGACCTGGCGCAGGGTCAGGCGCAGCATCCCGGTCACCGCCCCACCAGCGGCGCGGCGGCCTCGAGGCGGGTGAGCGCGTCGAGGACCTGACCGGCGGTCGGGGCGTGCAGCTCATCGACCAGCCGCCCGTCGGCGAGGAAGACCACCCGGTCGGCGTGGGCGGCGGCCTTCGGGTCGTGGGTCACCATGACCACGGTCTGGCCGAGCGTGTCGACCGCCTCGCGCAGCAGCCGCAGCACCTCCGCGCCGGAGCGGGAGTCCAGGTTGCCGGTGGGCTCGTCCGCGAAGATCACCCAGGGCCGGGTGATCAGGGCCCGGGCCACGGCGACCCGCTGCTGCTGGCCCCCGGACAGTTCGGCGGGCCGGTGCCGGAGGCGGTCGGTGAGGCCCACGGCGGCGACCACCCGGCCCAGCCACCCGGGGTCGGGCCGCCGGCCGGCGATGGCCAGCGGCAGCACGATGTTCTCCTCGGCGGTGAGGGTGGGCAGCAGGTTGAACTTCTGGAAGACGAAGCCGATCCGGTCGCGGCGCAGCCGGGTCAGCCGGCGGTCGTCCAGGCGTGCCAGGTCGGCGTCGCCGATGCGGACGCTGCCCGCCGACGGCCGGTCCAGACCGGCGAGGCAGTGCAGCAGGGTGGACTTGCCGGAGCCGGATGGGCCCATCACGGCGGTGAACCGGGCGGCGGCCAGGTCGAGGTCGACGCCGTCGAGGGCGACGACCCGGGACAGCCCCGAGCCGTACTCCTTGCGCAGCTCACGAGCGGTGACGGCGACGCCTGTGGTGGCGGTTGCGGACAACGTGGTGCTCCTGTCGGACAGGGTCATCTGACTCATCCGACGCTATGCGCGGCACCCCGTGGATGATCTCCACCTGCGCGCTCGACCTCGGTACGCCGGTGGTCGCCCCCGACCGGGTCGACCCGTACGACTCAGGTCGTACACCGGGTCAGCCGCCCGGGGTGACCAGCCCGCTCTCGTAGGCGAGCACCACGGCCTGGACCCGGTCGCGGAGCTGGAGCTTGGCCAGGATCCGGCCCACGTGGGTCTTCACCGTCGCTTCGGCGACGTGCACCCGGGCGGCGATCTCGGCGTTGGAGAGCCCCTGCGCGACGAGCAGCAGCACCTCCCGTTCCCGCTCGGTGAGCTGGGCCAGCCGCGGGTCCTCGGTGGGCGCCGGCCCGAGCTGCCCGGCGAACCGGTCGAGCAGCCGCCGGGTGATCGACGGAGCCACCACCGAGTCGCCCTCGGCGACCACCCGGATCGCGGCGAGCAGGTCCTCGGGCGGGACGTTCTTGAGCAGGAAGCCGCTGGCACCGGCGCGCAGCGCGGCGAACGCGTCGGCCTCGGTGTCGAAGGTGGTGAGCACCAGCACCCGGGGGCGGTTCCCGGCCGGCCGGGCGCAGATCCGCTTCGTCGCCTCCACGCCGTCCATGGTCGGCATCCGCAGGTCCATCACCACCACGTCGGCCTCGACCCGGTCCAGCACCCGCAGCGCGTCCGCGCCGTCGATCGCCTCGCCGACCACGGCGAGGTCGGGCTGGGAGTCGAGCACCATCCGGAACCCGGCGCGCACCAGCGCCTGGTCGTCGACGATCACCACCCGCACGGTCATGCCGCCGCCTTCCCTTCCTCGCTGCCCGACGCCGACGGTAGCGGCAGCCGCGCCTCGACCCGCCAGCCACCGCCCAGCGTGGGGCCGGCGGCGAGGCTGCCGTCGTACACGCCGACCCGCTCGCGCATGCCCACCAGGCCGTGCCCCCCGGACGGCGCCGGCCGGACCACCGGACGGCCGCGCCCGTCGTCGACCGCCCGGACCACGACGGTGTCCGCGGACCAGTCGAGGCGCAGCTCGACCGCCGCGCCCACGCCGGCGTGCTTGAGCGCGTTGGTCAGGCTCTCCTGCACCACCCGGTAGACGGTCAGCTCCAGGCCGGGCGGCAGGGCTACCGGCGTGCCGGTGGTGGTGTCGGTGATCCGCAGGCCGGCGGCGCGGAAGCGGTCCAGCAGCTCGGGCAGCTCGACCAGCGCCGGCCGGCGGTGCACGGGCTCGGCGGACAGGCCGCCGTCGGGCTCGCCCGCCGCGGCCGGCGCGTCCGCCGGCTCCGGCCGGCTCGGCTCCCGGAGTACGCCGACCAGGCGCCGCATCTCCTCCAGCGCCTGCCGGCCGGTGTCCGCCACCACCTTGGCCGCCTCCCGCGCGGTGGCCGGATCGCGGTCGATGGTGAACCGCACCCCGTCGGCCTGCACGATCATGACGGCCATGCTGTGCGCCACGACGTCGTGCAGCTCGCGGGCGATCCGGGTACGTTCCTCGGCGACGGCCGCCCGGGCCTCGGCCTCCCGCTCCCGTTCCAGGGTGGTGGCCCGCTCCTCGAGGCTGACCACGTAGAGCCGACGGGTGCGCACGTTCAGCCCGACGAGCCAGACCGCGCCGGTGACCAGGCCGTAGTAGAGCGCGCCGGCCCACCAGGGCGCCTGCGCGGGCATCTGGGCGGCGGCGAGCGCCACGCCGATCGCGGCGACGATCCCGGCCAGGATGCCGTCGCGCAGCCGGTCGGCGTACTTGACCACGCTGTAGAGCGCGATGAGCACGCCGATGTCGTAGGCCAGCGGGCCCCAGCCGACGACCACCTGGAGCAGCGCGAGCACCGCCACGCCGGCGGCCACCGCCGACGGGTGGATCCGCCGGAACAGCAGGACCGCCGCCATCACCACGCCGACGGCGGAGGCCGCCACGCCGCCGGGCTGGGCGAAGATCCCCAGGACGGCGAAGAGGGCCACCAGGCCCGACACGGCGGCGTCGAACGCGACGCTGCGCAGCGGGCGGCCGAAGACGATGCGATCCACGGTCACCCAGCGTACGGGCTGGTGCCCACGTCGATGTTCACCCAGTCACGCCCGATCGGCGCCGAGGACACCGACGGACTCCCGCGGCCACCGGGGAGAGACGGGAAAGGGCGTCTCAGTTACCGGAGAACTGCCACAGCAACTGCCCGGCGAGTTGATTCCGGTTCTCGAAGTAGCCGCCGGTGACGAACTTGGTGCCCGACTCGGTCCAGTCGAAGTTGCACTTGGCCCAGGTGCCGTATCCGAAGGGGTTGCGACAGAGCCGGGTGATGATGTTTCCGTCTCCGCCGGCGATCTCCCCGATCGCCGCGTGCCCGTCGGCCTGGCCGTCCCGGACGTAGACGTAGTCACCGTCGTACCTGACGCAGACCTGCGTGTAGTTGCCCGTGCCGTTCGCCGTCATGCACTGGCCCTCCACCAGTCCGGCCTCGACACCGTTGCGGCAACTGACATAGGGAGACGCGCAGACGTTGGCGAAGTCGTCCCCCTGGGCCATGGCCGGCGCCGGCGCGGCGAACACCACGGCCACCGCGGTCACGAGAGCGAGAACCGCGCTGGCCGCGCGCCGAGCAGGCGCGAGTCCCGTCAGGACCGTCGTCAGGTTTCTCAAGAACGGCATCCTCTCTGGATCTTGGTCGGAGGTGGCGGCCATCGTCACATCGCGCAGTCGCCAGTGTCAATTGGACTGATCGATGCGCGGGTCGCCACGGTCGCGAGGCGGCACCGGTGCGATCTTGGGGACTTACCGTTCGCGGCGAACGACAACTCGCCAAGATTCACCGGCCCGCGACCGGGCGAAGCGCGCCGTCGCGGGAGCCGGCGGCTCAGGCGGCGATCAGCTCGCGGAGGCGGGCGATCTCGGCGGACTGCTCGACGGCGACGGCGTTGGCGAACTCCTGGAGGGTCTGGTCCGCGCCGACCTTGAGCAGATCGGTGGACATGATGACCGCGCCCTCATGGTGCGCCGTCATCATCCGCACGAAGAGCCGGTCGAACTCCGCGCCCCGCGCCGCGGCGAGTTGCCGCATCGCCTCCGCGGACTGCATCCCGCGCATCGAGCCGTGGTCGTGCCCGGGGACCTCGGCGGGCAGGTCGCGCTCGCCCAGCCAGCCGCGCAGCACCCCGATCTCGGGCCCCTGGGCGGCGCGGATCCGGTCGGCGACGGCGCGCACCCGGGGGTCGGCGGCCCGGTCGGGGGCGAGGGTCGCCATCTCCACCGCCTGCTGGTGGTGCGGGATCATCATCCGGACATACCAGACGTCGAGGCCGTTGTAGCGCGGTGGTGCGGCGTCCCGGACCTCCTGGGCGGGACGGGTGGCCGCCGGTTCCCCCGGCCGGCCGGGCACGACGACCGGCGGCGCGTCGACCGGTGACGCGGTGACGGACGGGCTGGCCGAGGCGACCGCCGGGCGGCCCTCCCCCCGCCCGGCCAGCGCCACGGCGCCGACGACCAGGAGCACCACCAGCACTGTGACGGCGAGCCACACACGTCCCTGCCGGCCGGTCATACGGCACTCCCTCCGGTCGAGGTGACAGCGATCCTATCCATAGACAAACCTGCCTACATGTGACCGGCATCACATTGATGCATGTGATCGGCCGGTAAGGTGTGGAAAATCATCATCCCCTTTCGGAGGGTGCCGCCGATGATCAGCATCCGCACGTCCCGAACCCGGATCGTCAGCCTCGCCGCCGCCGCCCTGCTCGTCGCCGGCGTCGTCACCGCACCGGCCAGCAGCGCCCAGGAGATCCCCCGGGCACAGGCCGCGCCGGCCGCCGTGGACAGCGCCGTCCCCGGTGTCGACGAGATCTCCAGCAGCCCCAACCTGCGGCAGGTCGCCAACCTGCCGAAGCAGGCGCCGTTCGACACCTCGACGTCGTTCGGCACCGACATCGCGTTCCAGGGCCGGTACGCCTTCGTCGGCAACTACGACGGCTTCGTCATCTACGACGTCTCCCGGCCGAGCGCCCCGACAATCGTGTCCCAGGTGCTCTGCCCCGGCTCCCAGAACGACGTCTCCGTCCACGGTGACCTGCTGTTCCTGTCCACCGACTCGTCCCGCAGCGACGACTCCTGCAGCAGCGTCGCCCAGCCCGCCTCGGAGGCCGCGTCGTGGGAGGGCATCAAGATCTTCGACATCGGCGACAAGCGCAACCCGCGCTACGTCAAGTCGGTGGAGACCGCCTGCGGCTCGCACACCCACACGCTGGTGCCGGGCAAGGACCGCGGGACCGTCTACCTGTACGTGTCGTCGTACAGCCCGCGGGCCGAGTTCCCCGACTGTCAGCCGCCGCACGACTCGATCTCGATCGTGAAGGTGCCGCTGCGGTCGCCGACCGACGCCGCCGTGGTGGCCACCCCGAACCTGTTCCCCGACGGCGGCTACCCGGGCATCCCGGGTGAGAAGTCGGCCACCACCGGCTGCCACGACATCACCGCGTACCCGGCGAAGGACATCGCGGCCGGCGCCTGCATGGGCGACGGCATCCTGCTCGACATCGCCGACCGCGAGGCGCCCCGGGTGATCGAGCGGGTCCGGGACACCGAGAACTTCGCCTTCTGGCACTCGGCGACCTTCAACAACTCCGGCACCAAGGTCGTCTTCACCGACGAGCTGGGCGGCGGCGGCGCCGCGACCTGCAACGAGGCCACCGGGCCGAACCGCGGCGCGGACGCCATCTACGACATCACCGGGCGCGGCGACGACCGGCGGCTCGCGTTCCGCAGCTACTACAAGATCCCCCGGGCGAACGCCGACACCGAGAACTGCGTGGCGCACAACGGCTCGCTCGTGCCGGTGCCCGGCCGCGACATCATGGTCCAGGCCTGGTACCAGGGCGGCATCTCGGTCTGGGACTTCACCAACTCCCGCCAGCCCAAGGAGATCGCCTTCTGGGAGCGGGGTCCGCTGGACGCCGCCCAGCTCCGCACCGGCGGCTCCTGGTCGGCCTACTGGTACAACGGCCACATCTACTCCAGCGACATCCAGAAGGGCCTGGACGTGCTGGAGCTGCGCGACCCGCGTACGTGGGTGGCGCAGCTGATCCGGGTGCCCGAGCTGAACGTGCAGACCCAGATTGGCTACCTGGGCCGGTGACGCGGCGGCCGGGTCCGGCCCCCGTCGGGGGTCGGGCCCGGCTCAGCTCATCGGCAGCCGGTAGCCGCGCTCGCCGCCGCCCGCGGTGACCAGCCGCACCTCGCCGCTGCGCAGCCCGTACGTCACCGACCAGCGGGTGTGCGGCTGCCGCACGGCGTCGAGCAGGCGCAACGCGGCCGGGGCGTCGACCGCGCCGCCGGCCCGGTCCAGCGCCTCGGCCAGCACCCCGTACCGGTGGTCGGTGCGCAGGTCCCGGTCGGCCACCCCGATGGCCGGCACGTTGGTCAGCGCCTGCCAGGCGCCCCGGCCCTTCTCGGCCCGCATCCGGCCGTCCACGAACTCGATCACGGCGGACGCCCCGGCGGCGTCGGCGATCAGGTAGTGCAGCGGGGGGCCGCCGTCGAAGTCCAGGTTGTAGCGCCCGAACACGGCGATCGCCTCGTCCACCGTGGCGGCGGAGTCCAGCACCAGGCGCAGGATGCGTACCGAACCGACGGTGGGCCGGCCGGGAATCGGCTCCGCGGTCGCGCCGTCGTCGGCGGCCAGCCCGACGGCCAGGCCCCGCTCGTTCATCCCGTCGAAGGGCAGCAGCGGCGCGTTCAGCAGCCGGCGGTCGCCGGCCGGGTCGGCCGTGACCCCCAGGTAGGAGATGTCCACCAGGGAGATCGAGGCGTACGCGTCCGGCGGGTCGGTGCGCAGCACCAGCGCGGGGTTCGCGTCCCAGTCGAAGTTGCGGGCGAACAGCGGCCGGATCCGGTCGCCGCCGGCGGCGAAGAGGGAGCAGCCGAACGGGGTCGCCTGCGGGGTGCCCGCGATGCCGGCGGTCGGGTCGTAGTCACCGTCATAGGTCATCTCGTAGAGCGGCAGGTCGTCGACCCGGCGCAGGCTGGCCAGGGTGCGCTCGATCTGGCCGGCGTCCTGCCGGGAGGCGGACGGCGTGCCGGCCCCGGCCGGAGCCGTGGGCCGGCGGCTCCCGGCACAGGCGGTGGTCACGAGGAGCAGGGCGAGCCCGGTGGCGAGCAGGGTCCTCCGCATGCCCGCGACGCTAGAAGAGGCGACGACGGTTGTCCATGGGGGACGTTCAGCGGCCGGGGATCCGGGCGAGCTGGGCCTCGATCGCCTCCGCCGTGAGGGCGGGCCGGCCCCCGGCGTGCCCGACGGTCGCGCCGGCCGCCGCGACCGCGCAGCGGGCCAGCCGGGGGTACGGGTCGTCGCGGAGCAGGCCGGCCGTGACGGCGGCGACGAAGGCGTCCCCGGCGCCTGTGCTGTCCACCGTGGGTGTCTCGCTCAGCGGCACGAACAGCTCCCCGTCCGGCCAGACGAAGGCGTTGCCCTCCCCCGCCACCTCGACGGCGACCAGCGCCGGCCCGCGGGCGGCCAGCTCCCGTCCGGCGGCCAGCCCCGCCTCGGCGTCCTTCGGCGCGTCGCCGCCGAGCAGCAGGCCGGCCTCCCGCGCGTCGGCCCGCAGCACGTCGGCCCGGGACAGCAGCTCGGCCGCGCCGTCCGGGTCGTCCGACGCGCCGTCGAGTACCACGAGCCGGCCGGCGTCGCGGGCGTGCCGGGCCGCCGCGAGCGCCGCCGGCAGCGGCTGCTGGAGCTGGACCACCACGGCCCGGGCGGCCCGCAGCATCCCGGCCGCGCCGGTCACGTCCGCCTCGCTGAGCAGGGTCGCCTCGGGGATGTCCTCCAGGTAGCGCCAGCGCGCCCGGTCGTCGACCACGTCCACGATCAGCGCGCTCGGCGTGTCCGGCCGGCGCAGCACCGGGGCCACGTCGATGCCGTCGCTGCGGGCCTGGCCCAGGAGCCGGTCGCCGACCTCGTCCTCGCCCACCACGCCGAGCAGCCCGACCCGGACGCCGAGCTGGGCCAGCCCGACGGCCTGGTTGGCGCCCTTGCCGCCGAGCAGTTCCCGCCGGCACCGCACCGGGACCGTCCCGGACGGGCCGGGCACCTCGTCCACCCGCAGCACGAGGTCCCGGGCCACCTGCCCCACCACGATCGCGTCCAGTCCGGTCATGCCCGGCTGATACCCCGGCCGCCGCCGGTCACGCCCGGGTCAGCCGCGGACCACCGCGAACATCCAGCAGCCGTAGACCACGTTGCGGCTGTGCAGGCGGTCCACCGCAGGGTCGGCCAGCAGCTCGGCGACGACCGCCTCCGGGTCCTCTCCGTCGTGCCGCCGGCCGCCGACGATCCGCCCGCGCCGGTCGTACGCCCGCAGCACCTGGGGCCGCCCCCGCCAGTCGGCCGGGTACGCCGTCACGTCCGCCGGGCCTGGGCAGTCGACCGCGTGCGCGAAGATCGGCCCCACCTCCCGGTACGGGCCGGGCGGCAGCGGCGGGGCGTACCCGAACAGGAGCAGCGGCTCGCCCGCCGTGGCGTCGCGCAGGCAGCAGCGCAGCGGCTCGCCGCCCTCGGCGCAGCGCCGCTCGGGTGGCTGGCCGGAGGCGTCCCGGCCGGTGCGGCGCACGTCGGCCAGCAGCTCGGCGGGCACGGGTTGGATCACGTACCTGGTGCGCGTCGTCGTCATGCCGTCCAGCCTGGCCCGGGACGCGGCCGGTGGCTGGCGGCGATCGGACCTCGCGGGGGCCGTCAGGGCGACCACCCGGTTCAGCCGACCGCGCTCGTCCCTGACCCGGTGTCAGAGTCGAGCGGCGGGGTCACGGGCGGGACGCGACGCGCCGCACGACGCGCGGGCCGACCAGCCGCCGGACCACCGGCACGGCGTTCCACTTCGCCGCGCCCACCAGGTCCCGGGCGTGCTCCAGCACCGTGTAGTCCGGGCGGGCCAGCCCGTCGGCGATGGCCCGGTCCAGGTCGTTGCCGCACCTGGTGAGCACGCTGTCGAAGTCCCGGCGGACGGGTTCGAGCAGCTGGTAGCCGAAGGAGCGGTGCAGCCGGGCGAAGAGCGGCTTGTAGAGCCGGGCCCGTTCGTGCAGCCCCGACGAGTACGACATCGGGTTCTTCGGCCGCCGCCGGATGTAGTCCGGCAGCACGTCGGCGAAGGCCCGCCGGACGATCCACTTCTCCTGCCCGTCGCGCAGCTTGAGATCCAGCGGCAGCCGCATGGCCAGCTCCACCACGCTGAGATCGAGGAAGGGCACCCGGGCCTCCACGCCGTGCCCCATGCTGGCCCGGTCGACCCGCTGCAACTCGGTGCGGCACAGGTTGCGGATCTTGTGGAGGAACAGGCGGCGGGACCGCTCCGGGCCGACCTGGTGGTACATCGGATAGCCGCCGAACAACTCGTCCGAGCCGTCGCCGGTGAGCACCACCTTCACGCCCAGCTCCCGCAGCCGCCGGAAGATCGGCACCGAGACCACGGCGTTGATGATGTCCCCGTACTCGGTCAGCTCGGAGATCCGGATCGCCTCGCGCACGTCGGCCAGCCGGATGTCGCGGGGGCGCAGCTCGATCACCTCGTGCGGCACGCCCAGGTCGGTGGCGAGCCGCCGGGCGTACGCCACGTCGGGGCTGTCCGGCACGCCGACGGTGACCGCCACGCAGTCCGGGTGCAGCCGCGTGGCGTGCAGCAGGGCCAGTGAGCTGTCCAGGCCGCCGGAGAGCACCACGCCGACGGTGAGGTCGGTGTCCAGCCGTACCCGCATGCTGTCGGTGAGCGCGACCCGGACGAGCAGGGCGGCCTCGTCCGGGTCGTCGATCACCGGCAGGCCGGCGCCCAGGGTGAGCAGATCCACGTACGGGCGCAACCGGACCGGCCCGTCGGGTTCGGCCCAGCCGTGGTGCCCGGGCGGCACCTCGCTGATCGGCGCGCCGTGCCCGACCAGCGCCTTCACCTCGGAGGCGAGGTGCAGGCAGCCCGGGCCGCGGCACCAGTAGAGCGGCTTCACCCCGAGCGGGTCCCGGGCCAGGTAGGCCCGGCCGGTGGCCCGCTCCACCACGGCGAAGGCGTACTCGCCACGCAGCCGGCGCACCGCTTCCTCGCCCCACTGCCGGAAGGCGGCGAGCACCACCTCGGTGTCGCCGGTGGTGCGGAACCCGTGCCCGAGCCGCGTCAGCTCCGCGCGCAGCTCGTGGTGGTTGAAGACCTCGCCGTTGTAGCAGAGGACGTGCCGCTCGTCGGGCGAGACCCAGGGCTGCACCGCCCGCTCGCGGTCCACCACCCGCAGCCGCCGTACGCCGGCGAGCAGGCCGTCCTCCTGCCGGGTCTCGGTGACCTCGCCGCGCGGAGCGAGGACGGCCAGCATCCGCCGGAAGACGGCCGGGTCGGCCTCGGGACCGATGCTCAACGCGATCCCGCACATCCGTTCAGATCCCCATCTCGGCCTCGTAGGCCCGCCGGAACCTGCGGCGGGCCGTGGGCGCGAGGCAGAGGTGCCAGACCTGGCCCTCGTCGACCACGTTGATCTCGCCGGCCTCCTGCCGGGCCAGCAGCAGCTCGGCCAGGACGTCCCGGGCGCCGAACCGGCCGTACCACTCCAGCTCCACGTCGGCCGCCCAGCCGAGACAGTGCCCGCTGGGCACCATGGCGGCGTAGCCGAGCCGGCGCAGCCGGTACTGGTGCTCGGCGCTGCGCGCGAGGCTGGTCACCCAGAGCGGCGGCGTGCCCGGCCGGGCCGTTGCGGCGAACTCCCGGCCCAGGTCGTTGAGCAGCGCGATCACCTCCCGCCGCGCCCGGCGGAACCGCAACCCGGCGGTATGTGGGGTCGCGTCGGGGCGCAGCCGCCGCCGGACCGCCCGCAGCCCGCGGCCGAGGACGGTGCCGGCCTGCTCCTGGTAGCGGAAGGCGAGCAGGCCGCGGCGACGCAGCCACTCCAGGTCGACGAGGTCGGTGCTGGTGTCGACCTGCCCGTCGGTGAGGAAGGTGCCGCTGTCCCGCCACCACATCACGTCGACCCGGGAGAGCAGGTAGATCCGTACCAGGGCGGTGAGGTCGTGCGCCGAGCTGCGGGCGTTGGGCTGGTGGCGGGCCATCTCCAGCAGCAGGGTCTCCCGGGCGCCGACGAACCCCTGCGGGGTGGCGTCGAGGACGGCCGCGATGGCCGGCTCGCGCAGCCGCTGGTCGAGCAGCACCTGGCGGGCCGTGGTCGACGGCGCGTCCGCGAGGGCGCCCACCTCGATCAGCAGCTCCGCCACGGCGGCCCGGTACGCGGCCAGGTCCGGCTCGCCGGACGCGGTGCGGGGGCCGGCGGCCGGGGGCCGCCGGCGGGCGGGGGCGGCGGACGCGATGGCGGGCCCGGGCTGATGGCCGGGGCTTCGGCTGGGCACTCGCATGGTCGCCCCCTCTGGGCAGGACACGGCGTAGTCGAACCTGGACCCACCGTAATCACCAAGAGCGGCAGCTCCCCGAACAATCCTCCTATCTCCCCCCTAAGGTGCCCTATCCCGCCGCGAGGTCCTGCACCCAGGCGTAATCGGGTGCGGCCGGCAGGCCGGCATCCCGGCCGTCGAGGACCGCGTCGGCCAGGTGCAGCGCCGCGCCGAGGGCCGTGCGGAACAGCAGCGAGCCGGTGCTGACCCGGGCCACCCCGAGGCGGCCCAGCTCGGCCAGGTCAGGGCCGCCCGGCCGGTGCAGCACGTTCAGCGGCAGCCCGGCCTCGGCCGCGAGCAACCCGACGGTGTCGTCCGGCGCGCCCGGTGCGAACAGCCCGTCCGCGCCCGCCGCCCGGTACGCCGCCGCCCGCTCCAGCGCCACCGGCAGCGGGTCGGGCACGCCCAGCCACCAGGCGTCGGTGCGCGCGTTGACGAACAGCCCCGGCACGGCCGTCCGCACCGCGTCGATCCTGGCGGCGGCGAGGTCCACCGGCGCGAGGCTGCCGTCCGGCCGGCCGTCCTCCAGGTTCACCCCCACCACGCCGAGCGCGGCCAGCTCGCCGACGTACCCGGCCACCGCCGCCGGGTCGGCGCCGAAGCCGTCCTCGATGTCGACGGTGAGCAGCACCGGCAGGTCCCGCAGGCGGCGGGCCAGGTCGAGCGTCTCGTCCCGGGTGGCGCCCGTCCCGTCCGGCCGGCCGGCGGCCGCGGCCACCCCGAGGCTCGTGGTGCCGACGGCCGGGTGTCCCCGGGCGGCGAGCGCCGCGGCGGAGGCGTGGTCCCAGGCGTTGGGCAGCAGCAGGGGCCGGCCGGGGACGTGCAGGGCACGGAAGGCGGCGGCGCGGTCGGTCATCGGAGCATCACCTCGAGGCTGGTCGGGACACGCAGGGTGGGATGTGGCTCGTAGCTCACGGGCTCGGCGCCGGGAGCGGCGGGTCCGTTCGGCACAGCCGCCGCGTCCGGGACGGCGGGTGCGGTCGAGGTGTCCGGCACTGGGGGCCGGCACCGGTCGCGCAGTACGTCGACCACACCGGCGGCGAGGGCGAGGGCGTGCCGCTCGCCCGGGCAGCCGCGGGGCCCGGCGCCGAAGGTCAGCGAACCGCCGGGCCGGCCGGGGCGGAGCCGGTCCGGCTCCGGATGGACGGCCGGGTCCCGGTTGGCCGCGTCGAAGCGGAGCAGCAGCACGGCGTCCGGGCCGATCTCCCGGCCGCCCAGGCGGCGCGCGCCGGTCGCGACCCGGCGGGTGGCGCGCACCGGGGGGTCCAGGCGCAGCACCTCGGCCAGCAGGTCGGCGGTGCCGAGCGCGGCCGGCGCGGCCAGGCCGTGCCGGACGGCGGCGCCGATCAGCCCGGCGGTGGCGTCGGCGGCCTGCACCAGCAGCCCGATCCGGTTCGCCGCGGCCTCGGGCGGGGCCGGCGGCGACATGGCCAGCAGCGCGCCCACCGCCCGGTCGGCGCGGGACACCGCCGCCGGGTCGGCGCCCGGGTGGTAGGCGGCCGCCACCGCGGTCACCGCCGGCACGGCCGCCGCCGGGTCGGCCAGGCCGAGCCGAGCCGCCAGCACCTCCAGGGGTACGCGCCGTGCCAGCCGGCCCATCACCTCCACCCGTCCCGGCGCCGGCCCGACCGGGTCGACGCCTCGACCGCGCTCCCCCGCGGGGGCGCCGCGATCCCCGTCGGTCCGTTCGGCGGTGAGCCGGTCCAGCGTCTCGTCGGTCAGCCGGGTGGCCGCGGCGCGCAGCTCGTCCGGGTCCAGGTCGCGGAGCGCGGCCACGCCGAGCGCGCGCCGGCCGGGATGCCGGTCCGGGGCACTGAACCGGCTGACCGTCCCGCGCAGCCAGGCCAGGGAGCCGGGCGGCCCGGCGGGCGCGACCGGGACCACGTACCCGGGATCAGTCAGCACGGCGACGACGTCGGCGTGCCGGGTGACCACCCAGCCGTCGGCGACGGGATGCGGCGGCCCGCAGGCCGGCGTGCCGGGGGCGGGCGGGATCATCGGCCAGCTCATCGCCCGACGGTAGGGCCGCCTTGCTTCGGCCCCGGCCGAACGGTCGGGCCGTCGCGGGCTCGGGCCCCCGCGCGATCGGCCTGCCGGCATCTCCTATGGGACGCCGCCGCACACCGCCGGCGGATAGCCTGACGGCGTGCGTACGGTCGAACTGCTCTGCTCGCCGGAGCTGGAGGAGGCGGTACGAGCGGCCTGGGACCGGCTCGCCGCCGCCGGCCTGCCCAGCCTGGCCCGTCACCCGCACCCGACGAACCGGCCGCACCTGACCCTCGCCTCGGTCGACGAGTTCCCGCCCGGCGCCGAGCAGCGCCTCGCCGACCTCTGCGACGCGGCGCTGCCGCTGCCGGCCCGGCTGGACCGGGTGGCGGTCCTCGACGGCAGCGCGCCCCTGGTCTGGCTGGTCCGCCCCACGCCGCAGCTCGTCGCCCTGCACGGCGCGGTCTGGGACGTCCTCGCCGGGGCGCCCGGGCCGCAACCCTGGCACCTGCCCGGGCGCTGGGTGCCGCACCTGAGCCTGGCGCTGCGCTTCCGCGACGCCGACCGCCGCCGGGCCCGGGCGGTCGCCGGCCCGGACCGGCCGGGCGGGGAGTTCATGGCAGCGCGCAGCTACGACAGCGACACCCGGACGGTCAGCGAGCTGGCCCCGGCCTGCCCGCACCCCGGCGCCTGACCGGGACCGCCCGGCACCGGGCGACGCCGGCCGACCGGGACCGCCCGCTGGTTCGGACGGTCCCGGTCACCCAGGTCAGCGGTGGAACCGCAGGTAGTCGAACTCCGCAGTCACCGCCGGGGTGGCGCCGCCGTGCGCGACGAGACCGATCCGGGGCGTCGTGTCCGCCGGGAAGGTCCACACCGCGCCCCATGTCCAGTGCGTGCCGTCCCGGCTGGAGGCGGCCCGGAACTCGTGCTCGCCGGTGACCCGGTCGACGTGGTGCGCCAGCCGCAGCCAGGTCGTGGTGGCCGGGGTGCCGACGATGCTGCCGCCGTAGACGGGCTGGCCGGCGAAGGGCAGCTCGTAGCCGTACTCGACCTGGCGGGTGTTCCAGATGGCCACCTGGGCGAGCCGGGCGAACCGGTCGTCGTCCACGTACGCCACCAGGCCCGCCTGCTGGTAGTTGCGGACGACGTCCTCACCCAGATCGAGGGTCACCTTCGTCTCCGCGACGTAGTCGCCCGTGGGCGCGTCGCGCAGCAGGACCCCGGCGGTGTTGCCGGTGCCCACCAGGTCACTCGACTCGACCGGCCAGCGCAGCGCCCCGCCGGTCACCGTGGCGGCCGCGTTGGGCCGGATCCACTGCCAGGCCGGGTCGAGCCCGTCGGTGAACTCGTCGGAGTACCCGGAGAGCAGCGGGCCGACGCGGGGCGGGGCGACGGTGTGCCGGACCGGGCGGTACAGCGCGGTCGCGCTGACGTTGTCGAACTCCGCGGGACCGCCGTCGGCGCGCAGCGCGAGCGGCCCGGCCGCCGGCCGCGTGAGCCTCAGGGCCACCACGGCGAGCTGGTCGCCGAGGCGGGCCGGGCTCAGCTCGGCGACGAGCCGGCGGTCGCGGACCTCCACGGCCAGGTTGTGCCGGCCGGCGAGGTCGAGCCCTGCGGGCAGCGGCACGGAAGCCGTCGCGCCGCCACCTGCCCGGGCGGTCAGCCGGCCGCCGCCGACTGTGACCTGCACCGTGCCGAGCCGCAGCCCGGCCGTGTCCGCGCCGGTCAGCCGCAGGTCGGCCTCGGCCCGTACGTCGCCGCCGATTCCGGCCCGGGCGGTCAGCGTGCCGGTGCCGGCCAGCACGCCGCCGGTCACCTGCCAGTGGCCGGTGCCGCCCCGCCAGCCGTCGAGGTCGGCGGTGTCGAAGCGGGCGTCGACGCGGCCGGTGGTGACCGGCGCGGGCCGGGCGTCCTCGGAGGGACCGGCGCCGGCGTTGACGGTCGGCCACCCGTCCACCCAGTCGAGGCGGTCCAGCAGCATCGGCCGCTCGTTGATCCCGAACGGCTCGTCCAGGTACGGGTCGGCGCGGTCGATGGCGTGGTAGGCGATCCAGTCCTGCCCCGACAGGTCGGTGACCACCGCGTTGTGCCCGGTCCCGATCCACCGGTTGCCGTTCTGGGTGAGCACCGGCGTGCCGCCGGCCCGCGAGACGTCGAGCGGCTGGCCGTCCCGGTCGACGAACGGCCCGCGCGGGTCACGCGCCCGGCCGACCTGCACCGAGTAGCCGGTGGCCGGGCCGGCGCAGCAGTTCGCCGTGGAGGCGAACAGCCAGTACCAGCCGTCGTGGCGCAGCACGTAGCCGCCCTCGAACTTGTTGTCGATGGCCACCAGGCTCGGGGTGCCGACCGCGCGCAGCCCGTCGGCGGAGAGCTCGGTGACCGAGATGCCGCCGTAGTAGCTGCCGAAGTAGAGGTAGGACCGGCCGTCGGAATCGGTGAACTGGCTCGGGTCGATGGTCCACAGGTAGCCGCCGCCCCCGCCGGGTCGCGGGGCGACCACGGGTGTGTCGGCGAACGTCCACGGTCCGGCCGGGGTGGGCGCGGTGGCCGCCCCGATCGCGGTGTCGAAGGTGTCGCCGGAGACGGTGGTGTCGGTGACGGTCACGTACATCACCCAGCGGTCGGCGACCCGGCGCACGTCGGGCGCCCAGAACGCGGCGCCGGGTGCGGCGAAGGACGGCCGCTGGCCGGGTGCGAAGGCGTCGCCCACGTACGTCCAGTCGACCAGGTCGGCCGAGCGGGCGATGGGCACCCGGTGCGCCTGGCGTTCGCCCTCGCGCAGCGGGTCGGAGGTGCCGAAGGCGTACCAGAGGCCGTCGTCGCCGCGGACGACGGCGGGGTCGGCGAAGGTGTCGGCGAAGCCGGCCGAGACCGGGTTCCGGTAGCGGTCGGCGCCGGCGGCCGGTGCGGCAGCCGCGGCCGTTGTCGTCGTCAGGAGCAGAGCGAGTGCGGCGGCGAGCACGCCGCCGCGGTGGAGGTGTCCCATCAGACCTGCCTTGGAGGTAGACGGAGGTCACTGCGGTGACCCCGTTTCTACAACGTTGGAGACAACGATGTAAAGGGCGGCGCGCACGCGTCGGTGGGGACCGAACAATTCCCGTGCCAGCATTGCCGCATGACCACCCGCACCGACGGACACGCACTCGCCGGGCTCGCCGCGCTGCTCGCCGACCCGACCCGGGCCGGCTTCTGCCTCGCCCTGCTCGACGGGCGGGCCTGGACGGCCGGCGAGCTGGCCCGGGCCGCCGGGGTCGCGCCGTCCACCGCGAGCGACCACCTCACCCGCCTGGTCCGGGGCGGGCTGCTGGCCGAGGAGCGGCAGGGCCGGCACCGGTACGTGCGCCTCGCCGACCCGTCGGTGGCCCAGCTCGTCGAGGACCTGGCCGGGCGGGCGCCCGCCCCGGCGGCCCCGCCCCGCACGTTGCGCGCCGCCTCCGCCCAGGCGTCCCTCGCGTACGCCCGCACCTGCTACGACCACCTGGCCGGCCGGCTGGGCGTGCTGCTGCACGACACCCTGCTGGCCCGGGGCGTGCTCGACCGCGCCGGCGGCCTGGCGGTCACGCCGGCCGGGATCACCTGGCTGGCGGACCTCGGTGTGCCCGTCGAACCGCTGCGCGCCGCCCGGCGGCCCCTGGTCCGGGACTGCCTGGACTGGACCGAGCGCCGTCCCCACCTGGCCGGCGCGCTGGGCGCCGCGCTCTGTCGGCGCTTCCTCGACCTCGGCTGGACCGTCCGGGGCACCGGCCGGGCGGTCCGCCTCACCCCGGCCGGCCGGCCCGCCCTGGCCGCCGCCCTCGCGCTCGACCCGGCCGCCCTCGCCCCACCCACCCGGGACGCCGGCCCCGCCCGCGCCTGACCCCTCGCCGCCCGGCGAGGGCCGCTCGGGCCGGCGTGTCGCCACCCCTCCGGGTTGTCGACGGGACCGCCGATGCCGTCCGCGCTCAGAGCCAGCCGGCCTCGCGGGCCCGCCGCACCGCCTCGGCCCGGTCGGCGGCGCCGAGCTTCTGCACGCACGCGGCCAGGTGGTTGCGGACCGTTCCCGCCGCCAGATGGGTTCGCCGGGCGATCACCGCCACCGGGGTGCCCAGTTCAGCCAGCCGCAGCGTCTCCAGCTCCCGCGGGGTGAGCGGGCACTCGGGCAGGGTCAGCGCGTCGGCGGCGAGCGCGGGATCGACGTAGCGGGCGCCGGTGTGCACCCGGCGGATCACGTCGGCCAGGGCGCCCCCGGGGGCGCCCTTGGCGAGGAACCCGCGCGCGCCCGCGGTCAGCGCCGGCCGGAGGTGGGCGGGCCGGCCGTGCCCGGTGAGGATCACCGTGGCGCAGCCGGGCAGGACGCGGGCCAGCTCGGCGACGACCTGGATCCCGCCCGGCGGCGGCATCTCCAGGTCCAGCACGGCCACGTCGGGCCGGTGGGCCAGCGCCGCGTCGAGCGCGGCGCGGCCGTCCGCGGCGTGCGCGACCACCTCGATGTCCGGCTCCAGGTCGAGCAGGGCCGCGAGGGCGAGCCGAATCAGCTCCTCGTCGTCGGCCAGCAGAACCCGGATCACGAGGGCACCGGCACGGTCGCCACGAGGTGGAACACGCCGTCCTCGGCGTACGCCCGGACGCCGCCGCCGGCCGGGGCGAGCCGGTCGGCCAGCCCGCGCAGGCCGCCGCTGAGCGGGTCCGGGCCGGCGCCTCCGGCGCCGTCGTTGCGTACGGTCATCGTCACCAGGCCGTCCTCCCGGGTCAGCTCGATCCGGCACCAGTCGGCCCGGCTGTGCCGCAGCACGTTCGTCCCGGCCTCGCGCAGCACGGCGGCCAGGTCGGCGGCGGCCGGGGCGGGCAGCTCGCCGTCCGGCGGCACCACCGTGCAGCGCACCCCGCTGGACCGCAGCACCTCCCCCACCGCGGCCAGCTGCTCGGCCAGATCGACGGCGCGGTAGCCGTGCACCGCATCGCGTACCCGGGCCAGGGCGGACCCGGCGAGCCGGCGCACCTCGGCCGCCTCCCGACCGGCCCGGTCGGCGTCGACCGGTGCGAGCCGCTCGGCCAGCTCGGCCTTGAGCGCGATCACGGTGAGGTCGTGGCCCAGCAGGTCGTGCACGTCGCGGGCGAAGCGCAACCGCTCCTCGGCGGCGGCGAGCCGGGCCCGGGCGGCCTGTCCCTGCCGGGCCTCGACGAGCAGGTCCCAGAACCAGACCTGGAGCCAGGTCACCCCGGCGACACCGGCGCCGACACCCCCGGTGACCAGCAGGGCGGTGGGCAGCGGCCCGCCGGTCGCCCCCGTCACCGCGGTCGAGGCGCCGAGCACCACCGCCGCCGCGAGCAGGGCCGGCAGCGGCCGGAACAGCAGCGGCGACATGCCGACCAGCGACGCGCCCAGCCACGCCCAGGTGGGCCAGGCGCCGGCGGCGACCGGGCCGACCAGCGGCAGGCTGAGCAGGGCGGCCACCGCCAGCGCGGCGTGCCGGCGGCGCCGGGCCCGCCCGGGGAGCCAGGGGGTGACCGCCGCGTGCAGCACCGCCGCCTGGGCGGTGGTGAAGGCGGCGAGCCCGAGCACGCCGAGCACCAGGCGCCGCGGCTCCGGCTCCCGCGCCAGCCCGACGCCGGGCAGCAGCAGGGTGGTCCAGACGTTCGTCGCCAGCGACAGCAGGGTGAGCTGCCGGGCCCGCCGGAGCCGGCGGTCCGCCGCGTCGACCGTCATGTCCGCCGATCCTAGGGCCGCCGGCCGCCCGGTTCACCCCTGCGGAATGTCACGCGGAACCCGTGCGCGGCGCACGGGTTTCCGGTGAGGGACGCGCCTGGTTCCGTACGCGGGTCACCGGAAGGCTCGGGGCATGACCGAGACGACGGTACGCGTACCGCTGCGGGCGGACGCACGACGGCTGGCCGGCCACCTGGCCGGGATGATCGTGGCGATGGTGGTCGGCATGCTGCTGCTCGGCCCGCTGTGGCGGGCCGGCACGGCGCTGCTGGGCGGCGCGGACGCGCTGGCCCGGGCGGATGTCGGCGCGCTGGTGATGGCGACGGACATGGGACTGGGCATGGCCGCCTGGATGTGGCACCGGGGCCACGGCTGGGCCGCCACCGCCGAGATGGTGGCCGTCATGTACGTCCCGTTCCTGCTGCTGCTCCCGCCCTGGTGGGCCGGGCTGGCCGGGGACGACGTGCTGATGCTCGGCGGCCACCTGCTGATGCTGCCGGCCATGGTGCTGGTGGCGGTGCGGCACCGGCACGCGCATCCGGCGCCGGCCCGCCGCCATCCGGTCGCCGCGGCGGTGACGCGCCGGTGGCCGACCGGGCTTGCCCTGCTCATGACGGTGGATCTCTGGGTCGCGCCGACGGTGTTCTCCCCGTGGACGCTGCTGGTGCTGCCGGCCGGCTACCTGCTCATCGGCACCTGGCGGCGGCAGTGGGGCGACCGCCGGGACCTGGCGTGGCAGCTCGCCGGGCTGGCCGGCTGGGGCGGCCTGGCGGCAGCGGCCCTGCTCGGGCCGGACGGCCTCGCCGGCGTGCTGGTCGGCCTCGGCTGGCTCGGGCACGCGGCCTGGGACGTGGCGCACCACCGCACCGGCCGGGTGGTGCCCCGGGGGTACGCGGAGTGGTGCGCCGTGCTGGACGTGGCCGTGGGCACGACCACCCTGCTGGCGGTCCTGGCCGGGTGAGAGACCCCGCCGGATTCACCCCGGCGTGGCGGGGGCGACGGTTTGGGACGGTCGCCGCGACGGCCGGGTGGCGGTGATGAAAGGCTTGTGCCATGAGTTCCGCACCAACCCCGACCGATCCCGCCCCCGCCACCGACGACGACGCCGCCGCCTTCGCGGACCTCGGACTGCGCACCGAGCTGCTGAAGGCGCTCGCCGTCCTCGGCTACGAGGAGCCGACCCCGATCCAGCGGGAGGCGATCCCACCGCTGCTCGCGGGCCGGGATCTGCTGGGCCAGGCGGCGACCGGCACCGGCAAGACCGCTGCGTTCGCCCTGCCGCTGCTCCAGCGGATGCCCGACGAGCGTTCCGCCGGGGACCCGGTGTCGCTGGTGCTGGTGCCGACCCGGGAGCTGGCGGTGCAGGTCTCCGAGGCGTTCCACCGGTACGGCCGGGACCTGGGCGCGCGCGTGCTGCCGATCTACGGCGGCCAGCCGATCGGGCGGCAGCTGCGCGCCCTCGACGCCGGCGTCGACGTGGTGGTGGCGACGCCGGGCCGGGCGCTGGACCACATCGCCCGGGGCACCCTGCGGCTCGGCGGGCTCGCCACGGTGGTGCTGGACGAGGCGGACGAGATGCTCGACATGGGCTTCGCCGAGGACATCGAGGCGATCCTGGAGCACGCCCCGGCCGGACGGCAGACCGTGCTGTTCTCGGCCACCATGCCGGCCCGGATCGACGGGCTGGCCCGCAAGCACCTGACCGACCCGGAGCGCATCCAGATCGAGCGCGAACGGCCGGTCGCGGGCGAGGCGCCGCGGGTGCGGCAGAGCGCGTACATCGTGGCGCGGGCGCACAAGCCGGCGGCGCTGGGCCGGGTGCTGGACGTGGAGTCGCCCACCGCGGCCATCGTGTTCTGCCGCAGCCGGGAGGAGGTCGACCGGCTCACCGAGACGATGAACGGCCGCGGCTACCGGGCCGAGGCGCTGCACGGCGGGATGAGCCAGGAGCAGCGCGACCGCGTGATGGGCCGGCTGCGGGCGGGCACCGCCGACCTGCTGGTGGCCACCGACGTGGCGGCCCGCGGGCTGGACGTCGAGCAGCTGACCCACGTGGTCAACTACGACGTCCCGTCGGCCCCCGAGTCGTACGTGCACCGGATCGGCCGGGTGGGCCGGGCCGGGCGGGAGGGCGTGGCCATCACCCTGGCCGAGCCGCGCGAGCACCGGATGCTCAAGACCATCGAGCGGGTCACCGGCCAGCGGATCGCCGTCGACAAGATCCCCACGGTGGCGGACCTGCGTACCCGGCGGCTGGAGCTGACCCAGGCCGCGCTGCGGGAGTCGCTGCTGGAGGACGACCTCGATCCGTTCCGGGCGATCGTCGAGTCGCTGACCGACGAGTTCGACCTCATGGAGGTCGCGCTGGCCGCCGTGCGGCTCGCCCACGAGGCCACCCTGCCCGGCACGGCCGACGAGGAGGAGGAGATCCCGCAGGCCGCGGTCCGCCCGCCCCGGGAACCCCGGGCGGGGTACGACAGCCGGGACCGGCGCGGCGGGGCGCGTCCCCGCTCGGGCGGGACGACTCAGGTGTTCATCGGCCTGGGCCGGCGCGCCGGGGTGCGCCCCCAGGACCTGGTCGGGGCGATCACCGGGGAGACCGGGGTCAGCGGCCGGGACATCGGCTCGATCGAGATCGCCGACCGCTTCTCCCTGGTCGAGGTCCCGTACGGCGTCGCCGACGAGGTGATCCAGGGGCTGCGCGGCAGCACCATCAAGGGCCGCAAGGCCACGGTGCGCCGCGACCGGGACGGTGACGGCGGCGGCGAGCGCCGCTTCGACGGCGACCGCCGGGAGCGGCGCGGCCGCGACGGCGACGGTGGCGAGCGGCGGGAGCGCCGGGACCGCTGGTGAGCACGGCCGAGGCCCCCGGTCCGGGTGGACCGGGGGCCTCGGTGTGCCGGGTGGTCAGGCCGCGGCGAGCGGCTGGCCGCCCAGGGTCTCGGCGTCGACGTCGGCCGGGCGCAGCGCCAGGGCGAGCACGTCGGCGACGTCGGCGAGAGTGTGGACGGTCAGCGCCTCGCGGACCTCGGTGGGCAGGTCGTCCAGGTCCGGCTCGTTGCGCTTCGGGATGATCACCTCCGTGAGGCCGGCCCGGTGGGCGGCGAGCAGCTTCTGCTTCACGCCGCCGATGGGCAGCACCCGGCCGGAGAGGGTCACCTCGCCGGTCATCCCGAACTCGGGACGCACCGGCCGGCCGGTCACCAGCGAGGCCAGCGCCGTCACCATGGTGATGCCGGCGCTCGGGCCGTCCTTGGGCACCGCGCCCGCCGGGAAGTGCACGTGGATCCGCCGCCCGGCGAGGGCGTTCGGGTCGATGCCGAGGCGTCGCCCGTTCGAGCGCAGGTAGGACAGCGCGATGTGCGCCGACTCCTTCATCACGTCGCCGAGCTGACCGGTCAGGGTCAGTCCCGGCTCGCCCTCCATGCTGGTGGCCTCGATGAAGAGCACGTCGCCGCCGGCTCCGGTGACCGCCAGGCCGGTGGCCACGCCGGGCACCGCCGTCCGCTCGGCCGACTCCGGGGTGAACCTGGGCCGGCCCAGGTAGCGGGCGAGGTTGTCGGTGTCGACGCGCACCGGCGCCGGGTCGGAGGACAGCGCCACGGTGACCTTGCGCAGGATCTTGGCCAGGGCCCGCTCCAGCTGCCGGACGCCGGCCTCCCGGGTGTACTCCCCCGCGATCCGGGCCAGCGCCGAGTCGGCGACCGTGACCTCCTCGGCGGTCAGCCCGGCCCGCTCCCGCTGCCGCGGCAGCAGGTGGTCCCGGGCGATGGCCACCTTCTCGTCCTCGGTGTAGCCGTCCAGGGTGACCAGCTCCATCCGGTCCAGCAGCGGGCCGGGGATGCTCTCCACCACGTTGGCGGTGGCCAGGAACAGCACGTCGGACAGGTCGAGGTCGACCTCCAGGTAGTGATCCCGGAAGGTGTGGTTCTGCGCCGGGTCGAGCACCTCCAGCAGGGCCGCGGCCGGGTCGCCGGAGTAGCCGACGGCCAGCTTGTCGACCTCGTCGAGGAGCACCACCGGGTTCATCGAGCCGGCCTCGCGCAGCGCGCGCACGATCCGGCCGGGCAGCGCGCCGACGTAGGTGCGCCGGTGGCCGCGGATCTCGGCCTCGTCGCGGACGCCGCCGAGGGACACCCGGACGAAGTTGCGGCCGAGCGCCCGGGCGACGGACTCGCCGAGGCTGGTCTTGCCGACGCCGGGCGGGCCGGCCAGAGCGAGCACCGCGCCGGAGCCGCGGCCACCGACCACGCCGAGGTTGCGCTGGGCGCGCCGGTTGCGCACCGCCAGGTACTCCAGGATGCGGTCCTTCACATCGGCCAGGCCGGCGTGGTCGGCGTCGAGCACCGCACGCGCCGCAGCCAGGTCGGTGTTGTCCTCGGTACGCGTGTTCCACGGCATCTCGAGGACGGTGTCGAGCCACGTACGGATCCAGCCCGCCTCCGGCGAGGCGTCACTGGCCCGCTCCAGCTTGCCGACCTCGCGCATGGCCGCCTCGCGGACCTTCTCGGGCAGGTCGGCCGACTCCACCCGGGAGCGGTAGTCGGCGGAGCCGTCCGGCTCGTCCTCGCCGAGTTCCTTGCGGATCGCGGCGAGCTGCTGGCGGAGCAGGAACTCGCGCTGCGACTTCTCCAGCCCCTCGCGCACGTCGCTGTTGATGCGCTCGGTGACCTCCTGCTCGGCCAGGTGGTCCTTCACCCAGCCGACCAGCAGCTCCAGCCGGGCGGTGACGTCCGGGGCGGCGAGCAGCTCGGTCTTCTGCGCCAGGGTCAGCCAGGGCGCGTAGCCGGCCGCGTCGGCCAGCTCGGAGAGATCGGTCATCCGCTCCATGGCGTCGATGACCTGCCACGCCCCGCGCTCCTGGAGGACCGAGGTCATCAGCGCCCGGTATTCACGGGCGAGTTCCCGGGCCCGGCCGGCCGGGGCGGGTTCGTCGAGGGTGGTCGCCTCGACCCAGAGGGCGGCCCCCGGTCCGGGCACGCCGGAACCGATCCGGGCCCGGGCGAGGCCGCGGACCACGGCGGCCGGCTCGCCGCTGGGCAGCCGTCCCACCTTCTCGATGGTGGCGATCACGCCCACCGAGCCGTACTCGCCGTCGAGGCGGGGCACGGCGAGCAGCTTCTTGTCGCCGCTGGCGCGGGCCGCGTCGACCGCGGCCTGGGTGGTCGGGTCCAGGGTCACCGGGATGACCATGCCCGGCAGCAGGACGGCGTCGGTCAGAGGAAGTACCGGAAGAGTTGCCATCGAACACCTGCCATCGCGTTGGGTTGAGCGTGTCTGACTCAAGTAACAAACCGTCTCCCTTGTTCCGCGATGTGACCCACGCCACTCGTTCGTGCCGCCGAACTCTGCGCCGCGGGCCAACACCCATTTGCCGCCCCGGAGAAAAACCGACCCGCCGAATGGCGAAGGGCGGGTATTGTTGCGAAATTGCCGCGAGATACGTCAAACTCATAGCCACACCCCGCCCGACACAGGGAGTAATGGCGATGGCAAGGAAAGTAATCACCGTTCTGACCGACGACCTCGACGGCGGAAAGGCCGATCGGACCGTCGAGTTCAGCCTGGACGGCGTGGCGTACACGATCGACGTCTCCGACGAGAACGCGGGCGTCCTGCGCAAGGCGCTGGACCCGTACATCAGCGCTGGCCGGCGGATCGGGCGCGGGCCGGTGGAGGCCGGTCGCGCTCCGCGTGGCGCGTCCCGCCCGGGCACCTCGGGAATGGACCGCGAGCAGAACCGCGCCATCCGGGAATGGGCCGCCAAGAACGGCTACGAGATTTCCGAGCGGGGCCGCATCCCCGTGTCGGTGGTGGAGGCGTACAAGAACCGCTGAGCCCTCCCGGTTCACCGTCGGGCATCCCGGGGTCACGCTGAGAAATCGGTGTGGCCCCGATCGGCTTTTCCCGGCGTTAACAATTTTCAACCGGGCGGGGAATCCCGGCAGCGAACTTCATCCCGCGCCGGCCCTCCGGCGGCCGGCGATCCCGGACCTGGGGGTCTTCGGTGCGCGTGAGCATGGCGACCAGCGCCGGCACGGCCGGCCGGCCGAACGAGGACTTCGCCGGTGCCGTCCCCGGCGCCGCGGTGCTGCTCGACGGCGCCGGCATCCCGGGAACCGAGTCGATCTGTTCGCACGGTGTCGCCTGGTACACGCACCGGCTCGGCGGCGCGCTGCTCGGCCGGCTCTCGCCCGGTGACGGGCGGGACCTCGTGACGGTCCTGGCCACCGCGATCGACGAGATCGCCGCCGAGCACGGCGCCACCTGCGACCTCGCGGACCCCGGCAGCCCGCAGGCGACCGTGGTGATCGTCCGCGCGCACCGGGGCCGCCTGGACCATCTCCTGCTCGCGGACACCTTCCTCGTCCTCGACCAGGCCGGCGGCGGCCCGCTGGTCGTCACCGACGAGCGGGAGGTCGCCGCCCGGCGCGCCTGCTCCGTGCCCCTGGCCGGCGTCGCCGAGGGCACGCCGGAGTACGACCGCGTCCGGGCCGCCTGCACCCGGGCGCTGCGCGCCCGCCGGAACCGGCCGGGCGGCTACTGGATCGCCAAGGACGACCCGCACGCGGCGGAGGAGGCGGTGACCGGCAGCCGGCCCCTGCGCGATCTGTCCGGCGTCGCGCTGCTCAGCAACGGCGCGAGCCGGATCGTCAGCCCGTACGGGCTGACCGACTGGCCCGGCGTGCTGGACCTGCTCACCGCCGACGGGCCGGCCGAGGTGATCCGCCGCGTCCGGCGGGCCGAAGCCGGCGCCTCCGCAGGCGCCGCCCCACCGGACGACGCCACGGTCGTGCACTGCACCGACCTGCCGCGCTCGCCGGCCGCCGGCCGCCGAGGCGCCGACCCACGTCGATCATGAGGGTGGCGGTGCGGTTCGCCCTGTTCATCGCGGCCAACCTCATGATCGGCGCTCCGGGTCGTGGGACGGCCGGAGCGGCCCGGGCGTACCCCCGGGCGCTCCGGCCGTCGGTGCTCAGTTGACCCGGATCCGGACCACGTCGAAGGCGGGCGTCTGGTTCGCCCGCTCCATCATGGGGATGCGGTGCGAGCCGTCACCGGCCCAGACCGCGCACTGCGCGAGGCCCGACTGAGGCAGACCGGGGACCTGGATGCTCACCTGGTCGGCCTGGTTGCCGCCACCGCCGTCCTCGGTCGCCACGAAGAACGCCGGAACGTCCTGCGGATTCGACGGCGCCGCCTGGGTGGTCTGGAGCATCCGGCAGGCGGTGTGGAAGTGTCCGCGCACCAGGCCCTGGTCGTTGAGCAGCGAGCTCTCCAGGTAGTAGCCGCCCTGACCGGCGGCGAGGAAGCGGTCGCGCACCAGGTTCCGGGTGCTGACCCGGAGGGTGAACGGCTGGTTGCGCTGGACCCGGTTCGGGAACTGCGTGATGAGCAGCGACGGATTGTTGGCGGCGGCGCCGACCTCACCGAACGCGGTGCTCACGCAGCGGTTCCCGTTCTGGAAACCGTCGTGGGCCTGGAGCCGGCTGTTGGAACAGTCCTTGGCGAGCACCTCGAGGCCGTTGTTGCCGCCGTTGTTGCCGCCGGTCTGGCCGCCGTTGTTGCCACCGTTCTGGCCGCCGTTGTTGTTCCCCCCGGTCTGACCGCCGTTGTTGTTCCCGCCGGTCTGGCCCCCGTTCTGACCGCCGTTCTGGCCCCCATTCTGACCGCCGTTCTGGCCGCCGTTCTGGGCGTTGTCGGCGAGGACGCACTGGGCCAGCTGATCCAGGCCCTGAGGCCGGTCGGCGACCCGGCCGATGGCCGTGGCGATCCGGTTCAACGTCGCGGTCCGCTTGTCGGCGAGCGGCCGCAGGACGGCGTTGTTCACGAAGTCGCCGTTGCGGGCGCCCTCCGCCGCCAGCCGCCGGTTGGCCTCGGCGATCTGGCTGTCCAGCAGGGCGAGGTTGCGATCCACCTCGGCGCGCGCCCGGTCGGGCACCTCCGGCAGCTTGCTCCGCACCTCCGGGCAGGCCACGGTCGGGGTCGCGGCGCCCGCGCCGCCACCCCTGGTCTGCTGGCACTCGGCGGAGGACATCTGCCCGTCACCCCAGTGGTTGCGCACCCAGCGGCCGTTCTGCCAGGTCCGGGTGGTGCTGCCGCGGCCGTCCGGAGCGGTCGCCCCCGGGCTCGCGGCCACACAGGACGCCGAGGCGGTACGGACGGTGGTCCGCCGGTCCTGGGCGGACGAGATCTGGGTGACGGCGACGATTCCGCCGAAGACCGCGAGCGTGCCGACCACGGCCAGCAGACGCTTGCTCCGCGCGTTACCGGATGACCGGCGCGCCCGTGTGGACCTGCGCATCGAATTGCTCTCCTTCTCGATCCGGTAGCTGACTGGTGACCCCGGCGGACCGATGGATTTCGGGGTGAGGATCACTGCGACGTTCCGGCCGCACGTCGATGACCGACGATGCCCTTTCCGCACCGTCCCCGCGCCGTCCGGCGCGGCGGGGAAGATCTGCGTCCATTCCCGCTTAGGTACGGAGCGACCGCGGCGAAGGTTCAACCGGGATCGGGAGAATTCGCGGGGACGGCCGGGGCGGCCGGACGGTGGCGGCGGGGCGCCGAATCAGTCGGCGCAGAGGTGGTCGAAGGCGAAGCCGCCGTCGAACTCGTCGCGCCGGGCGGCCAGCCGCCGGATCTGCCCGCGCACCTCGTCCCGGTCCACCAGGGACGGTGCCGCGGCGTCGAGGTCGCGCAAACGCTCCCCGATCGCCACGGTGGCCAGGTCCTCGGCGAGCCGGCCCGGGTCCACGCCGCAGGAGAAGCGCTGGGCGACCAGGTGCACCCGCTCGACGAGGCACCGGCCGGGCCGCACCTCGACCCAGCTCCACCCCTCGGCCGAGCCGTCCGTCCAGCGCACGTGCAGCCCGCGGACGATCGGGTCGGCGAGCCGGCGCTCCACGTACGCCTCGACGGCGGCGGCCCGGGCCAGCGTCCCGAGGTCGTTGACCGGCCCCCGCCGGCCGTCGGGGAGGCGGCCGACGATGTCCCGGAAACCGACGGCGTCAGCGCTGTCCGCGTCGGTGCCGGCGGCGTAGGCGCGCGCGTCGATGACGTACTCGACGAGGCGGCGGGAGTGCTCGGCGCCGCCCAGCGTCGCCGACTCGACCCGCAGCAGCGGCAACCCGACGGCGGCGCAGACCGTGCTGGTCATCCGCTCGGCGCGACGGGCCGGGGACCCGGCCGGCGCGGGCGGGGCGAACTGCACGGCGAACCGGGGCAGGCCGGTGTCGGCGGCGCAGACCACCTGGTCGAGGCCCTCCCGGCCGGCGGTGCTCCACTGGTGGCCGGTGACGCCCGGCGGCCGGCCCTGCACCAGCTCGCCGAGCCGCCGCGCCGGATACCCGACGTGGCCGGCGCGGTGGAGCTGCGGCGCGACCCCGGACGGGATCGGACGCAGCCAGGAGGTGGCCACGCTGCCGGTGCTCGTCATCTCGCCAGTTCCATCCGTCGGTCCGTCGACGCCCGAGTCTAGGGCGTCGATCATGCCAGCCGCCTCCGTGGTGCGGCGGAATCCGGTTGCCCGCACGGGCCGGGACCGCTGGAATCGGCCGGGTGGCGATCTTCCTGACCAGTGGACGGCTGGTGCTGCGCGAGTTCACCCCGGACGACGTCCCGCTCCTGACCGAGCTCGACGGCGACCCGGCGGTGATGCGCTACCTCACCGGCGGGCGGCCCACCCCGGCCGACGAGATCCGCGACCGGGTGCTGCCCGCCATGCTGGCCGCGTACCGCCGGCCGCCCGGGCTGGGCTGGTGGGCGGCGGAGCGGCGGGCCGACGGCGCCTTCCTCGGCTGGTTCGAGTTCCGCCCGCTGCGCGACGGCGACCCGCGCGAGGTGGAGCTGGGCTACCGGCTGCGCCGCGACGCCTGGGGCGCCGGGTACGCCACCGAGGGCGCGCGGGCGCTGGTCGACCACGGGTTCACGGCGCTCGGTGTGAAACGGGTCGTGGCGACCACCATGGCCGTCAACACCGGATCGCGGCGCGTGATGGCGAAGGCCGGGCTGGCGTACCGGCGGACGTTCCACCAGGACTGGCCGGAGATGATCCCCGGCTCGGAACAGGGCGAGGTGGAGTACGCGCTGACCCGCGCGGAGTGGGCCGCGCGCCGGGCGGCCGGCGAACCCGGCCCCTCGACCGGTGCGCACCGGGTTCCGGGCCTCTAGGCTCGGCCGGGTGCACAGCGGACGGACCCCGGAGCGGCTGACCAAACGCGGTCTCGTCGCCGTCTCCCACGCCATCGAACGGGCCGCGCTGGCCGAGGCCGAGGACGGGCCGCTGGTCGTGTTCGCCCTCTTCCAGCGGCTGCCGTACTTCGCCCGGGAACGCACGGTCTACCGGCGGATCGCCGCCCGGGCAACGGTCACCGTGGTCGGGATGGTCGGCGCGCCCCCGCCGGACCTTCCCGCCGGGGTGTACCCCGTGGTGCTGGAGGAGACCGAGGACCTGGCCCGGGAGTGGAGCGTGGTGGCGCTGACGCCGCGTTTCGGGGCGAGCCTGGTGGCGTACGACCGGGCGGAGGTGGCATCCGCGGAGACCCTGGAGGCCGGCCGCCTCTTCGACGGGCGCTGGGGCTTCCGCCGGGACGAGGCGCTGCACGACGTGATCCGGCTGTGCGGGCGGCTCGGCGAGCGGCTGCCCGGGCCGGCGCGGGCCGGTCTGGACGAGGCGGTGGCCCGGGTCCGGGACATCCCGGCCACCCCGGGCGAGTCCCGTGCCGAGGCGGCGCTGCGGCTGCTGGCCCGGCGGGGCGAGCGGGCGCACCGGTTCGAGCCGGGGGACGCCCTGCTCGACGAGCCGGGGCTGCGCCGGTGGACCGGCGTGGACGGGGTGACCGCGTCGGGCACCCTGCCGGTGGCACTGATCGGTCTCCGGGTCGACGAGCCGGCCGGCACGCCGGAACGCTTCGGCCGGCGCGGGGCGGCCCGGGAGGGCCAGGCCGTGCTCGCGGCGGTGACCGGCGTGCTGGGCCCGGCCGACCGGGCGGTCCGCCTCGCCGAGAACGAGTTCCAGCTGATCCTGCCCGGGCGGGACGAGGCGGCGGCGCTCGCCGTGGTGGGCCGGCTGCGGGAGGCCGTGGGCGGGTTGGCCCACTCGTACCCGTTCGTCTCGTACGCGGTGCACGCGGCGGTCACCGTGACCGCCCGGCGGCCGCTGCCGGTCGCCGACCTGCGGCACGCGCTGGAGTGGGCGGTGCGCGAGGGGGTACCCGTTGCGTCGCTGCCCTCGGAGCGCGTGGCCGCGGCCGCCGGGGCGGGCTGAGCGCCGGAGGACTGCCCGGCCCGGAAACGGGTACGCCCCGCCGGTCGGTCGCGGCGGAGCGGAGGTGGGGCATGACGCGCGGGCAGTTCGGCTTCCTGGCCGGCTTCCTGGTGGTCGCGGTCTGGGCGCTGGGCGGCGCCGGGGCGGCCGCCGCCGCCACCGTGGCCGGCCTGGCCGGATGGCTGCTGGTCCGGGTGCGCGACGGGGACGTCAGCGCGCCGGGGCTCGCCGACCGGGCCACCGCCGGCCGGCGCCGCTGAGGCGCCCGCGATGACCGGCACCCTGCCCCGGCGCGCCACCGCCCCATCCGCCCCGGTCGCCTGGTCGGAGGAGCGGACGGCCGGGCTCGCCGAGGAGGCGGCGCGGCGTACCCCGGCCGTCAGCGACCCGGTGGCCACGGTTCGCATCGACGGCGCCGCCGTCCGGGTCGACCTGGACCTGGTGGTCGCGCACGGCGTGCCGCTGACCGGGGTGGCCGAGGCGGTCCGCCGCCGGGTCGCCGCCGGGATCGAGGCGCACACCGGGCGGACCGTCGAGGCGGTCACCGTGACGGTGGTGGACCTGCGCCTGCCGGGCGAGGCGGCGAGCCCCGGTGCCGGGTGGGACCGGCCGGAGGCGGACGTCCGGGAGTCGACGTGAACGCCGTCGTCGGTGCGCGGAGCCGGTCGTGCGCACGGTGAACCGCGTCGCCACCCTGCTGCTCGCCGTGGCCCTGCTGGCCGGCGGGGTGCTGGCGGCCGTCGCGGGGCTGCTCGCCGCGCTGGACCGCCCCGGTCCGCTGCCGGCCGGCTGGTCGGCCACGCTGACCACGGTCCGCTGGCACGACGCCCCGGTACGCGGGGTCGCCGCCGCCGTCACCCTGCTCGGCCTGCTGGTGCTCGGCGCCGAACTGCGCCGCTGGCGGCCGGCCCGGCTGCGGCTCACCGACGACGACGGCTGGCACCTGCACCGCCGGTCGGTGGAGCGGCGGCTGGCCCGGGCGGTCCGGTCGGTGCCGAGCGTCCGCCGGGCCCGGGTCCGGGTCCGCCGGCGCGGCGACGCCTGGCGGCCCCGGGTGACCGCCACCGGCGACCCGGCGGCCCGGGCCGACGTCGAGTTCGCGCTGCGCCGGGAGCTGGACCGGTTGACCGCGCCGCGTCGCGGTCCCATCGAGGTACGGCTCGGCCCCGCCCGGCGGACGCCGTGAGCAACGCCGCCCACCGGCTGCTGTGGACGGTGCTCGCCCTGGCGCTCGTGGCGGCGGGCGGCACGGCCTCGGCGGTCGGGGCGGGCCGGCTGCCCGGCGGTGACGTGCCCCTGCTCGGGGCCGGGCCGGTGAGCTGGTGGCGGGCCGGCGCGCCGTGGAGCGCCCTCGCGGTGGTGGTCGGCGGGCTGCTGCTCGCCCTGCTCGGCCAGCGGCTGCTCGCCGCCGGGCTGCGGGTGCCACACCGGCTGGACGGCACGCTGGCGCAGCGCGGCGACGGCGCCGGGCGGACCCGGGTGGCGAGCGACGTGCTGACCGGGGCGCTGGAACGCGACCTGCTGCGGGCCCCCGGGGTCGGCCGGGCCCGGGTGGTGCTGACCGGGCCGGTCACCGGCCCGGACCTGTGGGTGGAGGTGCGGCTGGCCCCGTCCGCCGGGGTCGGCGCGGCCCGGGCGCACGTCGACGCGGCGGTACGCCGGTTCGCCGCCACGGTCGGGTGCCGCCCCGCCCATCTCGACGTGACGGTGCTGGTGGACGAGCCGGCCGGTCCCTGACCCCGCGACCGACGCCCGTCGATGGGCGACGATGGGCGCCGGGGAGAGGGAGGGAGCCGTCGTGCGCGTGGTGTCGCTGGTGCCGTCGCTGACCGAGGCGGTCGCGCTGACCCGCCCCGAGGTGCTGGTGGGGGCCACCGACTGGTGCACCCACCCGGCCGGGCTGGACGTCGCCCGGGTGGGCGGCAGCAAGTATCCGGATCTGGACCGGGTGCGCGCGCTCCGGCCCGACCTGGTGCTGCTCAACGAGGAGGAGAACCGCCTCGCCGACGCGGAGGCCCTGCGGGCGGCCGGCGTGCCGGTGCGGGTCACCTTTCCCCGTACCGTGCCGGAGGCGCTGACCCAGCTCGGCGAGCTGGTGGCCGCGCTCGGCGTGCCCGGCGAGCCGGAGTGGCTGCGGGCCGCCCGCCGGGCCTGGGCCGCGCCGCCCACGCCGGCGACGCCGCGCGCGGCCGTGGTGCCGGTGTGGCGGCGCCCCTGGGTGGTGCTCGGCCGCGACACCTTCGCCGGTGACGTGCTGCGCCGGCTCGGCGTCACCAACCGGTACGCCGGCCACCCGGAGCGCTACCCCCGGCCCGGCCTCGACGAGCTGCGCGCCCGGGCGCCGGAGCTGGTGGTGCTGCCGGACGAGCCGTACCGGTTCACCGCCGGTGACGGGCCGGAGGCGTTTCCCGGCGTGCCGGCCGCGCTCGTCTCCGGCCGGCACCTCACCTGGTACGGGCCCTCGCTCGCCGAGGCTCCCGCGCTGCTCGCCGCCCAGCTCGCCGCGGCCGCCTGAGGCCGCCGCCGGTCACGCGACCGGGGTGGCGTGCACCGGATCCAGCTCCATGAGCGTGGTGTCGTCCACGTCGTACCCGATGGCGTTGTGCACCGCGACCACGCCGCTGACCTGCCCGGCGAGCCGGCCGGCGAGCTCGGCGGCGCTGCGCCGGTCGAGCCGGCCGTCCAGGGTGACCTCACCGGCGCGGACCTGCACGGTGACCAGGCCGTCCCGGATGGTGAGGACCCGGCGCAGCACCTCCCGCACCACCTCCTCGCGGATCTCCGCATCGGTGCGCAGGTGCACCCGGAGCAGGTCGCTGCGGGTCACGATGCCGACCAGCCGGCCCAGGTCGTCCAGCACCGGCAGCCGCTTGACCGCCTCGTGGTCCATGAGCCGCGCCGCCGCGGGCAGCGTGGCCCGCGCGTGGGTGGTGACCGCCGGAGCGGTCATCAGGTCCCGGGCGACCAGCGCGCCCGCCTTCTCCCGGGCGGTACGCCGGCGCCGGCCCTCGAACACCCGCCGCTCGTCCGGGTGCCCGGCCCACTCCACCTTGTGCAGCAGGTCCGCCTCGGAGACCACCCCGAGCACCCGGTGGAACGAGTCCACCACCGGCACGCCGCTGACACCGCGCCGGATGAGCACGTCGACGATCCGGCGGTACGGAGTCTCCTCCCCCACCGTCGCGACGTCCCTGGTCATCACGTCGCCCACCTGCCAAGTACGCATCACGGCCTCCTCTGCTCGGCCCTCCTGAGGCGACGGTAGGGCGGCGCCGGCCGTCCCGGTCAGAGGCGCCCGGCAGGCCGTGGCGGGCCGACCGGACCGGGTCGGGAGAGGACCAAGGTCCCGGTCCGGAGGGCACCGGTCGGCCCTGCTCCGCAGCACGGGGCGGAGGTGGAATGAAGGTGCCACCGGAAAGCGCGGTGCGAGGCACAGGAAGGGACGTGGAGACCATGACCGCGACGATCGAGCGGATCACCGCCAACACCATCGCTCCGGCGGCCGAGACCACCCGGGACGCCGAGACCACCCGCCGGAAGGCCACCCGGTACGTCTTCGCCGGACTCAGGATCGCCCTGGGCTGGACGTTCCTCTGGGCCTTCCTCGACAAGATGTTCGGCCTCGGTCACGAGACCGCGGCGAAGGCCGCCTGGATCAACGGCGGCAGCCCGACCAAGGGGTTCCTGACCTTCGGCGCGGCCGGCCCGTTCAAGGGGTTCTACGGGGACATCGCCGGCGCGGCGTGGGCGGACTGGCTGTTCATGCTCGGCCTGCTCGGCATCGGCGTGGCCCTGCTGCTCGGCATCGGCACCCGGGTCGCCGCGGTCGCCGGTGGGCTCCTGCTGGTGATGATGTGGACGGCCGTGCTGCCTCCCGAGAACAACCCCTTCATGGACGACCACCTCATCTACGCGGGTCTGCTGGCCGGCCTGGCCCTGGTCAACGCCGGTGACACCCTCGGCCTCGGCCGGGTGTGGGCGAAGCTCCCCGTCGTCGCGCGGCTGTCCTGGCTGAAGTGAGGTCACCGCGGGCCGTACCCACCGGGCGGGCGTCACCGAGAGGCGGCGCCCGCCACTCTCGTGCCATCCACCGGTCCCTGCCGCCACGCCGCGGCGGGGACCGACGCGTATCGGCCGGCCGCGATCCGGCAGGATCGACGGGGACCGCACTTGTCAGCACCGAGGAGACCCGCTCATGGAGAAGCCCGAGGTTGGCCCGATCGAGGGCGCGCCGCCCGCCGATCTCGTCATCGAGGACATCACGGTCGGCGACGGCCCGGAGGCCCGCCCCGGCCAGCTGGCCAGCGTGCACTACGTGGGCGTGGCCCACTCGAACGGCCGCGAGTTCGACTCGTCGTGGAACCGGGGTGACACGTTCGAGTTCCCGCTCGGCGGCGGCCAGGTCATCGCCGGCTGGGACCAGGGCGTGGTGGGCATGAAGGTCGGCGGACGCCGCCGGCTGACCATCCCGCCGCACCTGGGCTACGGCGCCCGGGGCGCCGGCGGCGTGATCAAGCCGAACGAGACCCTGGTCTTCGTGGTGGACCTGGTCGGCGTGCGCTGACCCGCACACCCTGCGCAGGGCCGTCGGCGGCACGCCGGCGGCCCTGCGGCGTCCGGCCGGTCAGGCCGGTCAGGCCGCCGCGCAGGTGACCAGCTCCCGGGCCGCCTCGTGGGCCGACTCGCGGACCGGCAGGACCCGGTGCAGGCCGGTGGCGCGGAGCACCCGGGCGACCACCGGATCGGGATCGACCAGCACCAGCTCGCCACCGCGGGCCCGGACCCGCAGGTGCGCAGCGACCAGCGCGCGCACCCCGGCGGCGGAGAGCAGCCGCACGCCGGACAGGTCCAGCCGCAGCACCGGCCGTGCCGGCGCCGCCCAGAGCGCGGCCCGGAACGCCCCCACGGTGGCGATGTCGATCTCACCGACCGCCCGCACGTCCACCACGTGGTCGCTGACGTTCGTCGCCACGTGGAACCGGTCCCCGCCCTCTCGCATGTCTCCGAACCTATCCCCCACCACCGACAGTTCCGGCCGCCCACGACGGGGTTCCGGGTAGGTACCGGGTGGACCCTGAGCGGCCTCCGGGTCATCCCGCAGGCGCCGGGCCCGAAGCTCGGCGGGACACGCCGCGAGGGCTCCCGGTCCGGGCATCGGCGGGGAAGAATGGCCGGATGGCCGTCCCCCGCCCGCGCGCGCCCCTGCTGATCCGGCCGGTCCGTGAGCCGGCCACCGTGCCGCCGCCCCTGGACGGGCCGTGGGCCCCCACCGACGTCCGGCTCGACCGGGCCGAGCTGCTGCCGCTGCCCGGCGGCGCGCACGGCCCGGAGGACGTGCTCGTCGACCCGGACGGCCGGGCCGTCAGCGGCGACGAGGACGGCCGGCTCTGGTGGTGGCCGGCGGACGCACCAGCGGGCACCCGTCCGACGCTGCTCGCCGAGACCGGCGGCCGGCCGCTCGGCATCGAGCTGGACCCGGTCGACGGCGGGCTGGTGGTCTGCGACGCCTACCGGGGGCTGCTGCGGGTCACGCCGGACGGCGCGGTGCACGAGCTGACCGGCACGGGGCCCCCGGTGCACCTGGCCGACAACGCGGCGGTGGCGCGGGACGGCACCATCTACTTCACCGACTCGTCGGACCGGTTCCCGCTCTCGCACTGGAAGCGGGACCTGCTGGAGCACCGGCCCAACGGCCGGGTGCTCGCGTACGACCGGCGGACCGGGCGCACCGAGGTCGTGGCGGGCGGCCTCTACTTCCCCAACGGGGTGGCGCTCACCCCGGACGAGTCCGCGCTCATGCTGGTCGAGACGGCCACCCACCGGCTGCTCCGGGTGGACCTGCCGGACGGCCGGGCCACCGTGCTGGCCGACCTGCCCGCCTACCCGGACAACGTCTCGGCCGTGGGCGACGGGACCTACTGGATCGCGCTGCCCAGCCCCCGGCTGCCGATCATGGAGAAGCTGCTGCCCCATCCCCGGGTGCGCCAGCTCGTCGCCCTGCTGCCCGGGGCCGTGCAGCCGCAGCCGCGCCGCTACGGGCTGGTCGCGCTGGTGGACGGGGCCGGGCGGGTGCTGCGCACGCTGCACGGCCCGAGCGGGGCGTACCCGATGGTCACCGGCGTGCGGCAGCACGGGCGGCGCCTCTGGCTGGGCAGCCTGACCGCGACGGGCGTGGCCCGGGTCGACCTGGACTGAACGGCGCGGGGCCGGCCCGCGTAGTCGGTTCGGGCTGGTTGAACGGCGCGGGGCCGGCCCGCGTAGTCGGTTCGGGCTGGTTGAACGGCGCGGGGCCGGCCCGCGTGGTCGGTTCGGGCTGGTTGAACGGCGCGGGGCCGGCCCGCGTGGTTTGCGGGCCGGCCCGGCCGTTCCTCCCCCCGTGGTCAGCCGCCGCTGTTGCTCTTGGACGGGGCGGGAGCGGGCGACGACCCGCCGGCCACCGCGCCCGGGTGCGGCGTGGCGCTGTGCGTGGGCTTCAGCCCCGCGGGCACGGGCAGCGCGCTGCCCTTGGCGAACTCGTCCCAGCCGACGTTCCAGGCCGTGAAGCCGTTGCCCTGATCGAGCTTCACCTCGGTGCCCTTGACCGTCACCAGGTCGCCGACCTGGGTGATGCCCATCAGCCAGTCCGCCGCCGCGGCGGAGACGTTGGTGCAGCCGTGCGAGGTGTTGGTGAAGCCCTGCTCGCCCTCCGACCACGGGGCGGAGTGGATGAACTCGCCACCCCAGGTGAGCCGCTGGGCGTCGTCCACGTCGACCACGTACGGATCGGCCGAACCCCGGGTGTCGAAGGTGGTCCGGTCGAACTTCTCCATGATCACCATCTTGCCGCTGGAGGTGGGCGTGCTCGACTTGCCGAGGCTCACCGGCACCTTGCGGAGCAGCTTGCCCTCCCGGTAGACGGACATCTGCTTGGTGGCGTTGTCGATGTCGAGCGTGACCTCCCGGCCGATCTTGGAGGTCGCGCTGTGGTCGGCGTCGCCGATGGCGTCCTTGCCGATCGGCAGGCCCTCCAGGGCGCTCCGGACGCTGATCTTCGTGCCGGTCTTCCAGAAGTCGGGCGCCCGGTATTCGACCTGCTTCCCGTCCGACATCCAGGACCAGGTGCCCGGCTGAGGCGGGTCGGTCTTCACGAACAACCGGCGCTGCACGTCCGCTCTGGCCTCTTTCGGAATTGGCGGATCGAATGCGACCACCACCGGCATGGCCGTCCCGTACGTCTGATTGGCCGTGAAATAGAGCTCGCTGGTGACGGTCGGTTTGGTGGATTTCGCCATTGTGGTGAACGTCGTCTTCTGCGTGGTGCTCCGCCCGGAATCGCCGGTCGCGGTCACCTCCGCGGTGTACGTCCGCGAGTTCTCCAGCGGCCGGTCCGGCACCCAGCCCGACCCGTCCTCGCGCGGCTGCGCCGGCACCGGCCGGCCCTTGTCGTCGGTGAGTTTCACCGCGGTGACCTTGCCGCCGCTGACCGTGGTCCCGACCTCGGCGCTGACCGGCACGTTCTTCGCCCGGTCGGCCGGAGTCAGGTTCACCGACGGCGCTGCGGCCGCCTTGCCGTGGCCGGGCTTCACCGCCTCCCGTTGGCCGGCGGTGCACCCGGTGACCACCAACGGCGTGGCTGCGAGGGTCACCGCCAGCAGCGTCATTCGCCGCCTCACGTCCATATTCCGCACCCCATTTCCACTCCCCCCATGACCCACATTTTGTACGGCCCTCCGGACGCCGTGGCGCATTCGGCGGAATTGCTTTGACGGGCCGACTTCGATTTCGGCGCCTGCGTACGGAAATGGGAATCGGCGACGTCGACGGGCGGCCGCGTCCCGCGGGGGCGGATTGCGCCCGAGGAGCCGGGACGACCGGTTCAGCCCCAGTCGTCGTCCCCGTGATTGCGCTCCCAGCGACCGCCGATCGGCGGCGTGTCCAACCGGGTCGGCGCCTCCGCGTTCCCGGCCAGGTCGTTGTCCTCGACCCGGCAGCCGACGCAGCTGCCCGCCGCGGTGACCCAGAGCCCGTGCGTCTGGGTGGTCGGCTCATGGCTGTCCCAGACCCGGTTCCCCCGGATGGTGGCCGAGTCCATCGCCGCGTTGACGGTGATGCCGGCCCGGACCGCCTCCGGCCCGGGTATCTCGTAGCTGCTGCCGGGATCCGGGGTGTCCCCGCTCCAGCCCGTGAAGGCACCCGGCCGGACCGGGGCCAGGTGCAGCTCGTTCTCGTCGTTCGCGGCGACCACCGCGACGCGCTCGCCCACCCGGATGGTCTTGCCCCGGTGCGCGTCGCCCCGCCAGCTCGCCCGGCGGTCGATCACCGACCGCTCGGTGTACCGGACCGTGTCGCCGTCGCTGCGGTCGCCGGGCCCGCACTGGCGACCGTTCGCCCGGATCCGGTTGTCGACGACGAACGCGTCCCGGACGGGCCGGTCGAAGCGGACGGCGTCCCGGCTGTTGCCGTAGAAGTCGTTGCTCTCGACGACGATCTCCCGGGCGCACTCCTGCCCCGCGTCGCCCAGGCTGCGCTGGTGGTAGCCGTACCGGCCATTGCCGCTGATCCGGTTGCCCCGCACGGTGTACGGCCCCGGGGTGTTGCCGATGCTGATCCCGTCGCGCAGGTTCGCGTCGATCACGCAGTCGGTGAGGAGGCCGCCACGACCCGCCGTGCCGGTGGTGCCCTTGGCCGAGACCTGGAAGCCCGCGTCGAGGTTGCCGACCAGCGTGCACGCCGAGACGACGAGGCCGTTGGCACCCCAGTCGGCGATGCCGAAGCGGTTGCCCTCGGCGTGGCAGCCGACCACCCGGATGCCGCGCGGGCGCAGCCCGCCCTCGAACTGCAGCTCGAAGAAGATCCCGCAGGTGGCGTTGCCGACCGCCGAGCAGTTCACCACGTTGACCCGCTCGACGCTGCCCCAGCCGCCGATCCCGATCCCGATGCCCGCGCCGCCCATCTCGGTGCCGTTGTCCATCCGCCCGCACCCGACCACCAGCACCCCGTCGATGAGGCAGTCCTGGAGGAAGTCGCAGCCCAGGCCGGTCGCCGCGGTGTGGTGGATGTAGAGGTTGCGGAACATGCCGCGGACCACGTACTGGAGGCCCAGCCCCTTGGCGAGCGGGTTGTACTCGGCCATCGCCACCCCGGACCCGTCGATCTCGAAGTCGGCGAAGGTGCAGTACGCCAGGTGCCGCTCCTGGCTCGCGCCGTGCAGTTCGGCGGTGTGGAACGCCAGCGGGGTCGGGTCGGCCCGGTTACCCGGGTTGCTGAGCACGAACCGGGTGGCGCCGGGGCCCGCACCGATCAGCGAGACCCCGGTCCGCCAGACCGTGCCGGCGTCCCGGATCGAGTACACCCCGGGCGGGCAGTAGATCACGCGGGCCCGTCCGTCGGCGGCGTACGCGTCGCCCAGCCGGTCCACCAGCGCGGCGAGGGCGGGCTGGTCGTTGGTCGTCCCGTCCCCGGTCAGCCCGTGCTCCCGCGCGTCGCACATCAGCGGCGCGCCGGCGACCGGATGCGGGCGCACCCCACCGGCCGAGGGCATGAGCGGATACGTCATCCGGGCCTCCCCGTCGGCGACCGGGCTCGTCTTCCCGGTCCGGCGGCGGGGAAACAGGGGTGCGGCCCCGGCCACCAGGGTGGCCGGGGCCGGAGCCTCAGACGTTCGCCACCAGCAGCGCGGGCTGCTCGACGCAGTCCGCCACGTGCCGCAGGAAGCCGCCGGCCACCCCGCCGTCGCAGACGCGGTGGTCGAAGGTGAGGCTGAGCTGGGTCACCTTGCGCACGGCGAGCTGACCGTCGACCACCCACGGCTTGTCCACGATCCGGCCGACGCCGAGCAGCGCCGCCTCCGGGTGGTTGATGATCGGGGTGGAGCCGTCCACCCCGAACACCCCGTAGTTGTTCAGTGTGAAGGTGCCGCCGGTCAGCCGCGCCGGGGGCAGGGTGCCGGCCCGGGCCGCCGCCGTGGTCTCGGCGAGGGCGGCGGCGAGTTCCCGGGTGGTCAGCCGCTGGGCGTCGCGCAGCACCGGGACCAGCAGGCCCCGGTCGGTCTGCGCGGCGATGCCCAGATGCACCCCGGCCGACTGGACGATCCGCTGCCCCTCGGTGTCGACGTGGGCGTTGAGCTGCGGGTACTTCCGCAGGCCGCTCAGGCAGATCCGGGCCAGCAGGGCCAGGACGCTGACCGGGGCGTCCGGGGTGGCGGCGTTGATCGCGGCCCGGGTCGCCAGCAGCCCGGTGGCGTCCACATCCACCCAGATGGTCACCTCGGGGATCTCCCGCCGGCTGCGGGAGAGCTTGTCGGCGATGGTCTTGCGGATGCCGGTGAGCGGGATGACCACGTCGCCGTCGCCGGAGGGGGCCAGCCCGACGTGCGCGGGGGCGTCCGGCACGGCGGCGGGCCGGGCGGCCAGCGCGGCCTCCACGTCGGCCCGGCGGATGACCCCGCCCGGCCCGGTGCCGTGCAGCGTCGCCAGCTCCACGCCGCTTTCTTTCGCCAGCCGGCGCACGATCGGCGATATGACCAGCGGCGCCGTGCCGGCGGTGGCGCCCGGCGCGGCCTCCGCACGGTCCGCACCCACCGGATCGGGCCGGGCGGACGCGGCCACCGGGTGCGGTGTCGCGGACGCGGTCGCCGGCGCCGGCTCCTGGACCAGGGCCAGCCGGGGGCGGCGTCGCCGCCGGCCGGAGCCGCCGTGTCCGGTGCCGTAGCCGATCAGGACGTTGCCGGAGCCGGCCCGCTCCTCCTCGCGGTAGGTGGCGTGCGGGTCGTCGCCACCGGCGCCGTCGAGCGGGGCGATCGTGAGGAGCGGCTGGCCCACCGGGCGGACCTCACCGGCCGCGCCGTGCAGCGCCACGACCCGGCCGGCGTATGGGCAGGGAACGTCGACCACCGCCTTCGCGGTCTCCACCTCGACCACCGTCTGGTCCACGGTGACCACGTCGCCGACGGCGACCCGCCACTCGACGATCTCCGCCTCGCTCAGCCCCTCGCCCAGGTCGGGCAGGAGGAAGTCGCGGGTCCCGGTCGCGGTGCTCATGCCGCCACCCACCGCTCGTCCGGCTGGTCGTCCCACTGGAGCCGGGCCACGGCGTCCAGCACCCGGTCCACCGAGGGCAGGTGGGTGTGCTCGAGCATGGGCGCCGGGTAGGGGATGTCCAGCCCGGACACCCGCAGCACCGGGGCGTGCAGGGCGTGGAAGCAGCGCTCCTGGACCCGGGCGGCGATCTCCGCGCCGACCCCGGCGAAGCCCTGCGCCTCCTGGATCACCACGCAGCGGCCGGTCTTCCGCACCGAGGCGGTGACGGTGGCGTCGTCGAACGGCACGATGGTGCGCACGTCGACCACCTCCAGGTCCCAGCCCTCCTCGCGGGCGGCCTCGGCGGCCTCCAGCGCGACCGGCACCGCCGGCCCGTACGCGACGAGGGTGGCGTCGGTGCCGGCGCGGCGCACGACGGCCGTGCCGAACGGCGCGGTGCGGGCCGGCAGGTCCGCCTCGGCGCTTCCGAAGTAGAGCTTCTTCGGCTCCATGAACACGACCGGGTCCGGGTCGTCGATCGCCTCGCGCAGCAGCGAGTACGCGTCCTCCACGGTCGCCGGGGTCACCACCTTCAGGCCCGGGGTGTGCGCGTAGTACGCCTCGGACGAGTCGCAGTGGTGCTCCACGCCGCCGATGCCGCCGGCGTACGGCACGCGGATGACGATCGGCACGCTGAGCGCGCCCCGGGTGCGGTTGCGCAGCTTCGCCACGTGCGAGGCGATCTGCTCGAACGCCGGGTACGCGAACGCGTCGAACTGCATCTCGACCACCGGGCGCAGCCCGGACATGGCCAGGCCGACGGCGAAGCCGACGATGCCGGCCTCGGCGAGCGGGGTGTCGAAGCACCGCTTGTCGCCGAACCGGGCCTGGAGCCCGTCGGTGATCCGGAACACGCCGCCGAGCTGCCCGACGTCCTCACCGAAGACGACCACCCGCTCGTCGTCCAGCATCGCGTCGGCGAGCGCGGCGTTGAGCGCCTTCGCCATGGTCATGGTGGCCATCAGGCGTCCCCCTCCTCGTCGCGGGCCGCGGCCAGCTCGGCCCGGACCTGCTCGCGCTGCTCGACCAGTTGCGGGGTCGGCTCCGCGTAGACGTGGTCGAAGAGACTCAGCGGGTCGACCTCGGGCTGGGCGTTCATCCGGTCGCGCAGCGCGGCGGCGTACGCCTCGGCCTCCTCGGCGATCGCGGCGACGGCGGCGTCGTCCAGCACGCCCCGGTTGCGCAGGTACGCCTCCAGCCGGGCGATCGGGTCGCGGTCCCGCCACGCCTCGACCTCCTCGGCGTCCCGGTAGCGGGTCTGGTCGTCGGCGTTGGTGTGCGGCTCCATCCGGTAGGTGTGGGCCTCGACGAGGTACGGACCCTTACCGGCGCGGGCGTGCGCCACGGCGCGGTTCAGCACGGCGAGCACGGCCACCGGGTCGTTGCCGTCGACCTGCTCGCTGGGTACGCCGTAGCCGACGCCCTTGTAGGCCAGGCTCGGCGCGGCGGTCTGCCGGGACAGCGGCACGCTGATCGCGTACTTGTTGTTCTGCACGAAGTAGACGACCGGGGCCTTGAACACGGCGGCGAAGTTGACCCCCTCGTGGAAGTCGCCCTCGCTGGTGGCGCCGTCGCCGATGAAGGCCAGCGCCACGGTGTCCCGCCCCTGGTAGGACTCGCCGTAGGCGAGCCCGGCGGCGTGCACGCACTGGGTGGCGAGCGGGGTGCACTGCGGCGCCGTGTGCACGGCGGCCGGGTCGTACCCGCAGTGCCAGTCGCCGCGGAGCAGGGTGAGCACCTCGACCGGGTCGATGCCACGCGCGGTGAGCGCCATGGACTCCCGGTAGGTGGGGAAGACCCAGTCGGTGTCGCGCAGCGCCAGCACCCCGCCGACCTGGCAGGCCTCCTGACCGCGGGAGGACGGGTAGACGGCGAGCCGGCCCTGCTTCGTCAGGGCGGTGGCCTGCACGTCGAAGCGACGGCCGACGACCATCCGGCGGTACATCTCGCGCAGCGCCTCGACCGGCGGCTCCGGGTAGTCGTCCCGGGCCGGCAGCGGGGTGCCGTCCGGGTTCAGCAGCCGGACCGGCTCGGAGCGCGGCAGCAGGCCGGCCGACGGGTCGGGGGCGGCCGGGGTGGCCGGCCGGCGGGTGCGCGGGGATGCCCTGCGGACCGCCTCGGGTGTGGTCGTCACGGCGGGGACCTCCTGGACGTGTGGTGGCCCTATGCTCCTGCTGTCGGATGATTGACTCAACATCCGGGATGAACGCGGGACGAATGGCACGGGAAGGCGGGCGGCATGAGCCAGGAGACCGGAACCGCACCGGGCACGGCGGGCGGAACGGGACGTTCGGCCGGGCCGCTCGACGAGGTCGACCGGCGGATCCTGCGCGAGCTGACCGAGGACGCCCGGCTCTCCATCCGTACGCTGGCCGAACGGGTGCACGTCTCCCGCACGAACGCGTACGCGCGGGTGGAGCGGCTGCTGCGCGACGGGGTGATCACCGGGTTCCGCGCCCAGGTGGCGCCCGAGCCGGCCGGGCTGGGCACCTCGGCGTACATCGCGCTGACCATCGAGCAGAACACCTGGCGCGAGGTCTCCGCCGAGCTGGCCCGGGTGCGCTACATAGAGCACGCGGCGCTGCTCAGCGGCGAGCACGACGTGCTGGCCCTGGTGCGGGCGCCGGACAACGCCACCCTGCGGGACGTGGTGCTGGACCGGGTGCAGAGCATCGCCGGCGTGCTGTCGACCCGGACGTGGCTGGTCTTCGAGGAGTTCGACGGGACGCTGAGCCCGTGGCAGTGAGCGCCTACCGCTCCGGTGGGGCCTCCAGGCCCTCCCGGTCGGCCAGCTCCAGCAGCGGCTCCAGCGAGAACCGGCGCTCGTCGAGGCCCGCGTGCGGGTCGCCGCGCTCGGCGAACCGGGCCGGCAGGCTCACCACGTCGAAGTCCTCGGGCCGGGCGTCGTCCAGCTCCGCCCAGTCCAGCGGCGCGGAGACCAGGGCCCGCGGGGTGGGCCGGATCGAGTACGCCGAGGTCACGGTGTGGTCGCGGGCCATCTGGTTGTAGTCGACGAAGACCGGCCGGTCCCGCTGCTCCCGCCACCAGGTGGTGGTCACCAGGTCCGGCAGCCGGCGCTGCATCTCCCGGCCCAGAGCCAGCACCGCGCGCCGGCAGTCACCGAAGCTCCACCGCGGCTCGATCGACAGGTAGACGTGGATGCCCCGGCCGCCGGTGGTCTTCGGGTAGCCCACCAGGCCCAGCTCGTCGAGGAACGCGCGCACCTCGTGGGCGACCGGCACCACCTGGGCGAAGTCCACCCCGGGCATCGGGTCCAGGTCGATGCGGAGCTGGTCGGGCCGCTCCACGTCGCCCGCCGAGACCGGCCAGGGGTGGAACCGGAGGGTGCCCAGGTTGGCGGCCCAGATCACCACGGCCAGTTCGCTCGGGGCCACCTCGTCGGCGGTCCGGCCGCTGGGAAACGTGATGTGCGCGGTGCGCACCCAGTCGGGCGCCCCCGCCGGCAGCCGCTTCTGGTAGAACGCGTCGCCCTTGTTGGTTTGCCGGGTGGCGATCTTCGCGCCCTCGAACACGCCGCGCGGCCAGCGCTCTAACATGGTCGGTCGGTCACGCAGCGCGCGCAGGATGCCGTCGCCGACGGCGAGGAAGTAGCGGACCACGTCCAGCTTGGTCAGTCCGCGCTCCGGGAAGTAGGGCTTGTCCGGGCTGGAGACGCGGACCAGCCGCTCCCCCACCCGGATCTCCTCGGCCGCCGTGGTCGCCACGCCTCACACCGTACGACGCGCACGGTGCCGGCGCGGGGATCTCGTCACGTGATCAGCAGAACCCCGACGATGATCAGCGGCACCGAGACGAACAGGAAGATGCCGACGCCGGTGAGCACCCGTCCCCCGCCGGCGCTCTCGCGCTCCGGCGCCAGGCCGAAGGCGGACCGGGCCGGGAGCATGCCGATGCGGCTCAGCGTGAGGTCGCCGGTCATCCCGATCACCGCGCCGACCAGCATGAACGCCACGCCAAGCCGGTGGACGAAGTCGCCGCCGCTGACACCCACCCAGATGCCCACCGCGATCCCGATCGTCACGACCGCGATCAGGAAGAGCACCAGCGCTTCCCGCAGACCCCTGATGACCGTCGCCATGCGTCGCCTCCCCGGACCGGGCCCACCCCGGCACGTCGGACGACATTCTGCCCGGTCGATGCCACCCCGCGCCGCCCCGGCGGGCCCGGACACGCCGGTGGCCGGGCGGGCGCACACCCACCCGGCCACCGGCGTACGGTCAGCCGTTCTCCTTCTGGAGCCGGTCGGCGAGCATCTTCTTGCCCTGGTCGCCGGCCTTGCGACTGTTCTCCTGGATCTTGCGGAACCAGGTGGCGAGCTCGGTGTCGCCCCGGTCCTCCGCGTCGGCGATGTAGGTCTCCATCTGCCAGATGTGCTGGAGTGACATCTGCACCGCGTGGATCAGGTCGTAGTTCTTGTCCTTGACCGGGCTCATCGGCTCCTTGACCATCGTCGCCACGGCACACCTCCCCCTGTGTCGGCCTTCCGGTAGCCGACCGCGCTTACCCGCCCGGCCGCCGTTCACGCTCCGGCGGGCCCGCCGCCCACACGGTTACCCACCGGACCGCCCGGGTACCGGAGGTCGCATGGCGGAACTGGCAACGCTCTGGATCGTCCGGCACGGCGAGAGCACGGCGAACGTCGCGGCCACGGCGGCCGAGGCGTCCGGCGCCGAGCTGATCGACCTGACCCACCGGGACGCGGACGTGCCGCTGTCGCCCACCGGCGAGGAGCAGGCCCGGGCGACCGGCCGGTGGCTCGCCGGGCTGCCCGAGGCGCGACGGCCGGACGTGGCGGTGGTGTCGCCGTACCTGCGGGCGGTGCGCACCGCCGAGCTGGCCCTCGCCGGCACCGGGGTCCCGGCGAGCCGGGACGAGCGGTTGCGCGACCGCGAGCTGGGGATCCTCGACGGGCTGACCGGCCACGGCGTCGCGCGGCGGTACCCCGGCGAGGCGGCACGCCGGGCCCGGCTCGGCAAGTTCTACTACCGCCCGCCGGGTGGGGAGTCCTGGACCGACGTGGCGCTGCGGCTGCGCGCCCTCCTCGGCGACCTCCGCCGGGACCACGCCGGCGGCCGGGTGCTGCTGTTCGGCCACGACGCGCTGGTGTTCCTGCTGCGCTACCTCGTGGAGGGGCTCACCGAGGCGGAGCTGATGGCGCTCACCCACGAGCACGTCATCGCCAACTGCTCGGTCACCGGCTGGTCGGCCGACCCCGCCGGCCGGCTGATCCCGGACGTGTTCAACGACGTCGCCCACCTGCACCGGCAGGGAGCGCGGCCGACCAGGGAGGACGAGGTCCATGCCGAGCCGGTCTGAGGTCATCACCCCCGCGCTGCTGCGGGACTGGGCCCTGCCGGTGCCGACCGGCGGCAAGGAGGCCCGCGGCACAGTGCTGGTGGTCGGCGGGTCCCGGTTCACCCCCGGCGCGGTGCTGCTCGCCGGAGTGGCCGCGCTGCGGGCCGGCGCCGGGGTGCTGCAACTGGCCGCCGCCGAGTCCACCGCCGCCGCGCTCAGCATCCAGGTGCCCGAGGCGCTGGTGATCGGCCTGCCGGAGACCGACGACGGCGCGGTCCGGGGCGACCCGGGCGACCTGCTCGACGGCCTGGTCGCCGAGGCGGACGTGGTGGCGGTCGGCCCCGGCCTCAAGGACATCGACAGCACCCGGGCGCTGCTGCACGCGGTGCTCGACGCGGCGGGCCGGGAGACCGCGCTGGTGCTCGACGCGTACGCCCTCGGCGCGCTCAGCCACGAGCCGGACCTGCTGGTCGGCTCGGGCCGCAAGGTGGTGCTCACGCCCAATCTCACCGAGGCGCGGCACCTGCTCGACCGAAAGCCCGGCGACGACCTCGACGCCGAGGCGGTCGAGCTGGCCCGCCGGTACGACGCGGTGGTGTCCCTCTACGGCCACATCGCCACCCCCGACGGGCGGGCCTGGCGGGAGGAGAGCGGCGACGCCGGCCTGGGCACCTCGGGCAGCGGGGACGTCCGGGCCGGGTTGCTCGCGGGGCTGCTCTCCCGGGGCGCCGAGCCCGCCCAGGCCGCCTGCTGGGCCGCGTTCGCCCACGCGGTGAGCGGGCAACGCCTGGTCCCGCGGTACGGCCGGATCGGCTTCCTGGCCCGCGAGCTGCTGGACGAGATTCCCTACACGGTGGCCACCGTCTGACGGTTGTTGTCTGACCGTTCAGGTGTGTGTAACACCACACCGGCTGCCTACGCTGATCCCTCGAAGGCGAGCACCCTGCTCGTTTTCCGCCGGTCCCCTCCCCGCCAGGGAGTGGGTTCCGGCCGGGATCGGCCCCCTGGGAGTCTGTGTGAAGAACCTCCGTCGCAAGACACTGGCCGCCGCGTCCGCGGCGACGCTCGGCGTCGGCCTCGCCCTCACCGGCGGGCTGGCACCGGCGGCGGCCGCCGGACCGGACACCTCGTACCTGGTCCTCGCCCCGCAGGGCGCCAACACCAGCAAGGCCGCCGCCCGCGTGGCGGCCGCCAAGGGCACCGTCGTGGCCTCCTACGACCAGATCGGCGTGCTCGTCGTCCGCTCGACCAACCCGGACTTCGCCACCCAGGTGGCGGGGGCGGGCGTCGAGTCGGTCGCGTCCACCGCCGGCCTGGGCACCGCCCTCGACGAGGGCGAGACCGTGGAGGTCTCCGCGGCCGACGTCGCCGCCGCCACCGGCGACCCGACCAAGGAACCGCTCTACGGCCAGCAGTGGGACATGAACATGATCCACGTGCCGCAGGCCCACGCGGTGAACAGCGGCAACGCGAACGTCGTCGTCGGCGTGCTGGACAGCGGTATCTCCAGCACCCACCCGGACCTGGCGACCCAGATCGCCAAGGACAAGAGCACGTCCTGCATCGGCGGTGTCACCAACACCACCGAGTCGGCGTGGAACCCGACCAACAGCGACCACGGCACCCACGTGGCCGGCACCATCGCCGCCGCCGTCAACGGCGTCGGCGTGACCGGCATCGCGCCGGGCGTCAAGGTCGCCGCGGTCAAGGTGGTCAACGACGACGGCTACATCTTCCCGGAGGCTGCGGTCTGCGGGTTCGTGTGGGCCGCCGAGCACGGGATGCAGCTGACCAACAACAGCTACTACATCGACCCGTGGGAGCTGAACTGCAAGAACGACGCCCGCCAGCGTCCGGTGTGGCAGGCCGTGCAGCGAGCGATCCGCTACTCGCAGTCCAAGGGCGTGCTCAACGTGGCGTCCGCGGGCAACTCCAACTACGACCTGGCCCACAAGATCACGGACACCGGCAGCCCGAACAACGGGACGCCGGAGAACCGTGAGAACCTCACCAACGCCTGCCTCGACCTGCCGGCCGAGGCGCCGGGCGTGGTGACCGTCTCCGCGGTCGGTCCGACCGGCGAGAAGAGCTACTACTCGTCGTACGGCCAGGGCGTGGTGGACGTGACGGCGCCGGGTGGCGACACCCGGTACCGGACCCAGGGTGCGCGGTCGACCTCGACCGACGGCATCCTGTCGACCACCTTCAACACCGCCACCCGGACCAACGGGTGGGGGTACAAGCAGGGCACGTCGATGTCCGGCCCGCACGTCACCGGCGTCGCGGCGCTGGCGCTGTCGGCGCACCCGGGGATGACCCCGGGCCAGCTGGCGTCGTTCCTGGAGCGCACGTCGGTCGCGAAGTCCTGCCCGGAGGGCGTCTACAACCCGGTGCCGCTGATCTCGGCGACCAACCCGAACCTGTACGACGCCACCTGCTCCGGCGGGGCGCGTAACTCGTTCTACGGCGCCGGCATGGTCGACGCGTACAACGTGGTCAAGTAGGGGTAGCACCGACGGTGGGGCCCGGCGACGTGTCGCCGGGCCCCACTCGTTTGTCCTGGTCGCGACGGGGGTAGGGGGGCCACATCAACCGACTCTAGGAGGTACCGGTGTCCACCGACGCGATCGTTTTGCTCAAGGAGGACCACAAGGAGATGCGCCGCCTGTTCAAGGCCTTCCAGGACGCCGAGGAAGGCCCGGCGAGCGAGCGGCAGAAGCTGGTGAAGCAGATCCTCGAGGCGTTGACGGTGCACACCTACCTCGAGAACGAGGTGATGTACCCCGAGGTCCGCAAGCTCGTGCCGGACGTCGAGGACGACATCCTGGAGTCGTACGAGGAGCACCACGTCGCCGACGTGCTCTGCTTCGAACTGTTCGGCATGGACGCCGAGGACGAGCGCTTCAACGCCAAGACGACGGTGCTCATCGAGAACGTGCTGCACCACGTCGAGGAGGAGGAGCAGGAGTGGTTCCCCAAGGTCCGCGAGGCGCTCGGGCGTAACCAGCTCCAGGAGATCGGCCAGCGCATGATCGACCTGCGCCCGAAGGCGCCGAAGACCCCGACCGCCCCCAAGGCGCTGAAGAAGTCCCTGGACGCCGTCGTCGCCTGACCCGGCACCACGTGACGGCGGGACCCGGCCTCGGCCGGGTCCCGCCGTTCGTCCGCGCGGATCAGCTTCCCGACCCCGGCTCGGCCATCTTCCGGTGCTGCTCCGCCTTCAGCCGGTCCGGGACGATCTTGCCGGCGGCGGTCTGCACCTTGTTGAGCAGCGAGCCGGCGGCGACCTTCTGCTCCCCCTTCATGAGAGCCTCGAAGGCGTCCTCGGCCACCGCACGCGGGTCGTCCTTCTTCCCCTGGCCGACCCGGGTGTCCTCCATGTGGGCCCGCTCGAAGAACCCGGTGTCGGTCGGCCCGGGCATCAGGGACGTCACGGTGACCCCGCTGTCCTTCAGCTCGTTGCGCAGCCCCTCGGCGAACGACTGCACGAACGACTTCGAGGCGTTGTAGACCGCCTGGAACGGCCCCGGCATGGTCGAGGCGATCGACGAGGTGAGCAGCACCCGCCCCCGGCCCCGCTCGACCATGCCCGGCACCAGGCGTTTGGCCAGGTGCACGGTCGACCGCACGTTCAGGTCGACGATGTTCAGCTCGTCGTCCAGGTCGGTCCCGCCCACGAAGTACCCGCCGGCGCCCCGGCCGGCGTTCAGCGCCAGGGCGTCGACCGGGCGGCCCAGCTCCGTCACGGCCCGCGCCAGCTGCTCCACCCCGTCGGGCGTGGCGAGGTCCACCCGCACGGGGTACGCCTCCGGGCCGTTGTCGCGGCGCAGGTTCCGTGCCGCCGTGGCGATCCCCGGGTCCTCGGCGGCCACCACGACGTCGTACCCGTGCTCGGTGAACTGGGCGGCCAACTCGTAGCCGATGCCGCTGGACGCGCCGGTCACCACGGCGAGCGGACGGTCGGTGGTCGGTGTGCTCATCCTCGTGTCTCCTCTCCCGGACGCGGACCGCCCGGCCCGGCCCCTCGCCCTGGGGTTTGCCCAGCCCCGGGCCGCCCAACCGCACCGGCACGCGGCGGAGGTGCGCCCGCCCGGCCCCGGCGCACCCGGTAGGATCGGCGCGGGCCGTGACTGGCGCGTGGGGATGGAGAACCATCGGGAAGCGGTCCCGTCATGAGGACGCATGCCGAGCGCCTGGGCCTTCCGCACGTCACCAGGAGGTCGCATGTCGCTGAACGCCGAGTCCACCGCCTTCCGCAGCGCGCTGGAGGTGATCCGCGCCGTCGAGCCGCGGGTGGCGGACGCCATCGGAGCCGAACTGGCCGACCAGCGCGAGTCGCTCAAGCTCATCGCCAGCGAGAACTACGCCTCCCCGGCCACCCTGCTGGCCATGGGCAACTGGTTCAGCGACAAGTACGCGGAAGGCACCATCGGCCGCCGCTTCTACGCCGGCTGCCAGAACGTCGACACCGTCGAGGCGCTCGCCGCGGAGCACGCGAAGGAGCTGTTCGGGGCCGCCCACGCGTACGTGCAGCCGCACTCCGGCATCGACGCCAACCTGGTCGCCTTCTGGGCGATCCTGGCCGACCGGGTCGAGTCCCCGGCGCTGAAGAAGGCCCAGGTGCGCCAGGTCAACGACCTGACCGAGGCGGACTGGTTCGCGCTGCGCCGCGAGCTGGGCAACCAGCGGATGCTCGGCATGTCGCTGGACGCCGGCGGCCACCTCACCCACGGCTTCCGGCCGAACATCTCCGGCAAGATGTTCGACCAGCGCAGCTACGGCACCGACCCGGCCACCGGCCTGATCGACTACGACCGGGTCGCCGAGGCGGCCCGCGAGTTCAAGCCGCTGATCCTGGTCGCCGGCTACTCGGCGTACCCCCGGAAGGTCAACTTCCGGATCATGCGGGAGATCGCCGACTCCGTCGGCGCGACCTTCATGGTCGACATGGCGCACTTCGCGGGCCTGGTCGCCGGCAAGGTCTTCACCGGCGACTTCGATCCGGTGCCGCACGCGCACATCGTCACCACCACCACCCACAAGTCGCTGCGCGGTCCGCGCGGCGGCATGGTGCTCTGCGGCCCGGAGCTGGCCGACCAGGTCGACCGGGGCTGCCCCATGGTGCTCGGCGGCCCGCTGCCGCACGTGATGGCCGCCAAGGCCGTCGCCCTGGCCGAGGCGCGCCGCCCCGACTTCGCCGACTACGCCCAGCGCATCGTCGACAACGCCCAGGCGCTCGCCGAGGGGCTGCTGCGCCGGGGCGCGACGCTGGTCACCGGCGGCACCGACAACCACCTGGTGCTCATCGACGTCTCCGGCTACGGCCTCACCGGCCGGCAGGCCGAGCAGGCGCTGCTCGACTCGGGCATCGTGACCAACCGCAACGCCGTCCCGCAGGACCCGAACGGCGCCTGGTACACCTCGGGCATCCGGATCGGCACCCCGGCGCTGACCACCCGCGGGCTCGGCGCCACCGAGATGGACACCACCGCCGAGCTGATCCACACCGTGCTCAGCCAGACCACCGCGGGCGCGAACGCGGACGGCACGCCGTCCAAGGCCAAGTACGTCCTCGACCCGGCCCTGGCCGAGACGATCAGCAAGCAGGCCAGCGACCTGCTGACCGGCTTCCCGCTCTACCCGGCGGTGGACCTGGGCTGACCGGCCCGCCCACTCCCCGACGCCCCGCCCGGCCCCGGCCGAGCGGGGCGTCACCGTCCCCGCCCCTACGCACCCTCGCGGCGCGGCCGCCTCGGCCCGGACGTGTTGATCAAGAGGTTTGCGTCTTGGGTAAGCGCGTTCCAGACGCAAACTTCTTGATCAACGCGGTGGGGGCGGGTACGTGCCGGGCGGCGGTCAGGCGGGTGGTGTCGGCCTGCGGCTTTCGATGAGCCGGCGCCGGTTCGCCAGTTTCGACGGCTCCGCTCGGCCCGGTCTCGGTAGCGGCTGCCGGGCCTGGTCCACCGAGCCCCCACGGACGCCCACTGCCGCGGGCGGCGCGATAGAACTGGTCACGCCCCTCGCCGGCCCGGGGCAGTGGCGGCCGGCGGGACCCGGGACGGTGGTCGCGGAGCATCTGGGTCGCCACCGCGTGAATCTCCTTGACCGCACGGGTGAAGTCGACGTACGCGTCGAGGCGCCGCAGCACGGTCACCAACTCCAAGCCCACGCACGCACGTCAACGAACCCTGGCCTGCTCACCTTCCACAACGGATCGCGTCACGACCCGCCTTGATCCTCCCAGGAGGGGGGTCAGGGCGTTCGGTGGGTGCGGTGGCGGAGGGCGTTCAGGCGGTGGAGGACGTCGGTGCCGCCGCGGCCGAAGTGGTCGTGCAGGGCGCGGTACTCGGCGTACAGCTCGTCGTAGGCGTCGGCGCGGGCCGGGTCCGGGTGCCAGGTCTCGCGGCGCGGCGCGCCCATCGCCGCCGACGCGCTCTCCACATCCGGGTACGCCCCGGCGGCCACCGCCGCGTGGATCGCCGCGCCCAGCGCCGCCGGGTGCCGGGCGTCCAGCACGTGCAGCGGGCGGCGCAGCACGTCGGCGTAGATGCGCAGCAGCAGCCGGTTGGCGGTGAGCCCACCGGCGGCGGTGAGTTCGTCGACGGGTACGCCGGCGGCCTCGAACGCCTCGACCACGATGCGGGCGCCGAACGCGGTCGCCTCCAGCAGGGCCCGCCAGATCTCCTCGGGCCGGGTGGCCAGGGTGAGCCCGACCAGCACGCCGCTCAGCTCGTGGTCCATGAGCACCGACCGGTTGCCGCTGTGCCAGTCGAGCGCGAGCAGCCCGTGGCCACCGACGGGCTGGTCGGCGGCGAGCGCGTCCAGCAGTTCGTGCACGGACACTCCGCGCCGGGCGGCCTCCTGTGCATAGGAGGCGGGCAGGGCACGGTCGACGTACCAGGCGAAGATGTCGCCGACCCCGCTCTGCCCGGCCTCGTAGCCCCAACGGCCGGCCGTGACGCCGTCCTCGACGACGCCGCAGACGCCGGGCACCTCGTGGCAGTCTTCGGCGTTCATGACCAGGCAGGTGGAGGTGCCGAGGACGGCGAGCATCCGGCCGGGCGCGACGGAGCGGGCCGCCGCCGTGGTGACGTGGGCGTCGATCGCCCCGGCGGCCACCGCGATGCCGGCGGTCAGGCCGGTCCAGCCGGCGGCCTCGGCGGTCAGCGCGCCGGCCCGCGCGGCCGGTGGCAGCAGGGGCCCGTCGCCGGTCTTCGCGAGCAGGTCCGGCAGCTCCGGGTGCAGCGCGGCGAGGAAGTCGGGGGCCGGATAGTGGCCGTCCTGGCGCAGCCCCTTGAAGCCTGCGGCGGAGGCGTTGCGGGTCTCCCGCCCGCAGAGCCGCCGGACCAGCCAGTCGGCGGTCTCGACCCAGCGCTCGGCGTGGTGGAAGACCTCCGGGTCCTCCTCCAGCAGTTCGAGAGCCTTGGCGAGCTGCCACTCGGCGGAGACCCGGCCGCCGTAGCGGGCCAGCCAGGGCTCGCCGCGGGCGGCGGCGAGGGTGTTGATCCGCTCGGCCTGCCGCTGCGCCGAGTGGTGCTTCCAGAGCTTCGGCCAGGCGTGCGGACGGTCCCGGAACTCCGGCAGATCGGCGAGCGGGGTGCCGTCGGCGCGGGTGGGCAGAACCGTGCAGGAGGTGGCGTCGAGGCCGACGCCGACCACCTCGGCCGGGTCGATCCCGGCGGCGCGGACGGCGGCGGGCACGGCGGTGCGCAGCACCTGCACATGGTCGGCCGGGTCCTGGAGCGCCCAGCCGGGCGGCAGCGCCGGCCCGCCGGGCAGCCGCTCGGTGATCACCCCGTGCCGGTACGCGTGCACGGCGCTGCCCCGCTCGGCGCCGTCGGCCACGTCGACCACCACGGCGCGGCCGGATAGCGTGCCGAAGTCCACCCCGACGACGTACCGGCCCACCCGCTGCTCCTCCCCCGAACTGGGAGGATCACGCTAACCGGTCAGCGCAGGGGGCGCTTGAGGTGGTAGCGGTGGACCTCAGTGCTGCCCTGCACGTTGTTCACGTCCTCGGCGGCGGAGACCAGCTCCCAGCCCTCCCGGCCCACCCGGTTGAGGTGCGCGATCGCGGTGTCGCCGTAGGGGGTCACGTCGTTGCGCGACCCGTCCGGGCCGTACCAGACGAACGTGACGTGGAAATTGCGGCCCTGTCCCTGATAGCGGCGGACCAGCAACGCGTACTCCCAGGCAACCATCCGTCCATTATCAACGGTGGCCGCTCAGGCCGGGAACACGGGTGGTGGCGGAACGACGACAGTGCGGTGTCAGGCCGGGGCGCCCACCGTGGCCAGCTCGTCGGTGATCAGCGCGGCGAGCCGGTCCAGGCCCAGGTCGATCTGGTGCGGGGTGACCGCGCTGACCGACAGCCGCAGCGCGTTGACCGGGGTGCCGGCGTCGTAGAAGTGCGCCATCGGGGTCCAGAGCACGCCGTATTCGCGGGCCGACCGGTGCAGCAGCGCGTCGTCCACGCGGAACGGCACGGTGACCACCACGAAGAAGCCGCCGGCCGGGACGTTCCAGCGCACCGGCCCGCCGGCCGGGAACAGCCGGGCCAGACCGTCGGCCAGGTGCCGCTGGTTGCGGGCGTACGCGGCCCGCTCCCGGGTGTTGGCCGCCACCAGCGAGCAGTCGTGGGCCAGCAGCGCGCCGCCGATCACCGCCTGGCTGATCGGCGAGGTGTTCACGGTGACCATGCTCTTGATCTTGGCGAGCTGGTCGGCGAGCGGGCCGACCGTGCCGTCGGAGCCGGCCACCCGCTGGTCGGCGACCACGTAGCCGACCCGGGCGCCGGGCAGGACGGTCTTGGCGAACGAGCCCAGGTAGACCACCCGGCGGCGGGTGTCGAGGGCCTTGAGGGTGGGTAGCCGCTCGGCGCCGGCGGCCGGGAACAGGCCGTACGGGTTGTCCTCGAGGAGCAGCAGGTCCTCCTCGGCGGCCAGGTCGAGCAGCCGCCGCCGGTGCGCCAGGTCCATGCTGACGCCCGAGGGGTTCGCGAAGTCGGGCATCACGTAGCAGGCGCGCGGGCGCAGCCCTTCGGCCCGGGCACGGTGCACCTGGTCGCGCAGGTCGGCCAGGTCGATGCCGTCGGGACCGCCGGTGACCGGGTGCACCGGCAGGTCCACGAGGCGGGCCGCGCCGGTCAACCCGACGTACGTGGGGGCGACCGCGAGCAGCACGTCCCGCGGCCCGGCCCGCAGCGCGCGCAGCACCAGGAACATGGCCTCCTGGCAACCGACGGTCACCACGATCGCCTCCGGGTCGACGGTGAGCTGCTCGTCGACGGCGAGGTGGCGGGCGATCAGGTCGTGCACGATGCCCTTGGTCCGGCCGTACTGGAGCAGCGTCCGGTCGACCTGCTCGCGGCTCAGGCCCAGGTCGTCGGCGAGGTGCCGGCGGAAGGTGTCCAGGTGCCGGTGCAGCACGGCCGAGTCGAAGAACTCCTCGTACGGCCGGCCGGCCGCGAGCGACACCGCGTCGGGGTAGTGCTGCGCGACCTCGTTGAGGAAGTTCATCGAGTTCAGCGCGGGGTCGTCCACGCTCGGGTGCAGGGCCGTCACGGCCAGGTCGACCGGCTCCACGTCAGCCTCCGATCAGGGTGCGCAGCTGGCGGGCGGCGGCCGGGTCGGCGCAACCGCTGAGGATCAACGCGTCGCGCAGCTCGGCGGCGAGCAGCGCCAGGGCCGCCTCCGCGCCGGCCCGCCCGCCGGCCGCCAGGGCCCAGAGCAGCGGCCGGCCGACCAGCACGCCGGCCGCGCCGAGGGCGAGCGCGCGCAGCACGTCGGTGCCGCCGCGCACGCCGCTGTCGAGCAGCACCGCGCAGCGCTCCCCCACCGCGGCGACCACCTCGGGCAGCACGGCTGCGCTGGCCGGCGCGCCGTCGAGCTGCCGGCCGCCGTGGTTGGAGACCACCACCGCGTCCACGCCGAGCTCCGCCGCACGGACCGCGTCGCGCGGGTCCAGGATGCCCTTCACGAGCAACGGCACCGGGGTACGCTCCCGCAGCCAGGCCAGGTCCGCCCAGCTCAGCGCGGGGGCGAAGACGGCGCCGGTGTGCACGGCCACCGCGGACACCCCCGGCGTGCCCTGGTGGGCCAGGTCGTCCCGGCCGCCGGGCAGGTTCGCGGCGGTGACGTGCGGCGGCAGCGCGAAGCCGTTGCGCACGTCGCGCAGCCGCCGGCCGAGCACCGGCACGTCGACGGTCACCATGAGCCCGGCGCAGCCGGCCGCCAGCGCCCGGTCCACCAGGTCGGCCACCATGCCGCGGTCGCGGAGCCAGTAGAGCTGGAACCAGACGGTGCCGCCGACCGCGGCGACCTCCTCGATGGGCGTGCTGGCCAGCGTGCTGGCCACGTAGGGCACGCCGGCCGCCCGGGCCGCCGCGGCGAGGCCCACCTCGCCGTCGGGGTGCAGCAGTTTCTGGTAAGCCATCGGCGCGACCGCCACCGGCAGGGCGAACCGGCCGCCGGGCAGCGGCGCCCCGGTGGCCGGGACCTCCACCCCGGCCAGCATCCGGGGTAGCACGGCCACCCGGTCCAGGGCGGTCCGGTTCGCGACGAGCGTGGTCTCGGTGCCGCTGCCGCCCGCCACGAAGTCCCACACCTCGGGGGCGAGCGCGGCCCGGGCCAGCCCGGCGAAGTCGGCCAGGCTGGCCGGCGGCACGAACGCGGGATCGCCGGGCCGCGGCGCCGCCGGTTCGACGGCGGACCCGTCCGAGGTCGGGGCCGACGTCGCGACGTCCGCCGGGTGGGACACCGGCGCCGCCGTGGCGGTCGTCCGGAGGTCAGCCATGGTCCGGCCCCACCGCCGCCGGGCCGGTTGCCGCGCCGGCCGGGGTGAGCCCGAACCGTGCCCGCAGGAAGACGGCCACCTGTTCCTGCGCCCGCTTCCCGGCGTCGAACACCCCGGGCATCGCGAAGAAGCCGTGGACCATGCCGTCGTACCGGGTCGCCTCGGTGGGCACGCCGGCCTCGGCCAGCCGTTCGGCGTAGCGCTCGCCCTCGTCGCGCAGCGGGTCGTGCTCGGCCGTGATGACCAGCGCCGGGGGCAGGCCGGCGAGATCCTCGGCGAGCAGCGGCGAGGCGAGCGGGTGGGCCGCGTCGCCGGGGTCGGCCAGGTAGTGCTGCCGGTACCACTCGACGGAGTGCCGGTTGAACAGCAGCGGGTCCTGCTCGCCGGCCGGCGCGCGGCCGGGCCGCTGGTCGGTGTTCGGGTAGACCAGCACCTGGGCGGCGAGCCTGGGGTCGCCGTCGGCGCGGGCCAGCAGGGTGACCGCGGCGGTCAGGTTGCCGCCCGCGCTGTCCCCGCCCACCGCCAGCCGGTCCGGGTCGATCCGGAACTCCCCGGCGTGCCCGGCCAGCCGCCGCACCGCCGCGTAGCAGTCGTCCACGGCGGCCGGGAAGCGGTGCTCGGGGGCCAGCCGGTACCCGACGGTGATCGTCTGGCAGCCGGCGAGGTTGACCAGCCGGCGGCAGATGCCGTCGGCCGTGTCCACGCTGCCCAGGGTCCAGCCGCCGCCGAAGAAGTAGACGAGCGTGGGCAGCGGGCCGTCGCCGGCCGGCCGGTGGATCCGCACCGGCAGCGGCCCGCCCGGGCCGGGGACCTGCGTGTCGCGTACCTCGTGCACGGGCTCGACCGCGCCGGCGCCGGCGCGGATCGCGGCGAGGTCGGCGGCGCGGGCCTGGGCCAGGGTCTGGGTGTAGAGGGGCGCGGTGCCGGCGGCCGCGCGCGCGGCCCGCCACGCGACCACCTGCGGGTCGAGCGTCATCGGGCCTCCCCCGTGGTCACGAAGAGCTTGTCGATGCCGCGCAGGAAGAGGCTGCCGCTGTAGGAGTAGGGCTGGGTGACCGCCAGCCCGGGGAAGCGGGCGAAGAGCCGAGGCAGGGCGAGCCGCCCCTCCAGCTTGGACACCGCCGAGCCGAGGCAGAAGTGCAGGCCGACCCCGAAGGCGAGCGACGGCGGGCCCGCGCGGTGCGGGTCGAAGCGGTCCGGGTCGGGGAAGCGGGCCGGATCGCGGTTGGCCGCGGCGATCAGCAGCAGCACGTTCTCGTCCCGCCCGACCGGCACGCCACCCACCTCGGTGTCGTGCGGCGCGGCGCGGGCCAGGAAGTGCACCGGGCTCTCCATCCGCAGCACCTCGTCCACGCAGCCACAGGCCAGCGCGTCGTCGCCGGGCAGCCCGGCGACCACGTCCGGGTGGGCCAGCAGGAGCGGCAGGCCGTTGCTGAACATGTAGACGGTGGTGACGAAGCTGGCGTTGAACAGCACGATGAGGTTGCTGATCAGCTCCTCTTCGGTGAGCTCGACGCCGCCCGCGTCCAGCACCTCGACCAGCCCGCTGATCAGGTCGTCGCCCGGCTGCTTCCGCCGGTGGGCCAGCAGCTCGCGGTAGTAGCCGCGCAGCTCGTCGGCGGCCTGGTTGGCCCGGGCCAGCCGCTCCGGCGTCTTGCCGGCCACGTCCATGTACTCGTCGATCCAGTCGACCCGCTGGCGGTACCAGGCCAGGTCCGCCTCGGGCAGGCCGATGAACTCGGCCATCACCAGCGCCGGGACCGGGTACGCGAAGTCGGCCACGAAGTCGACCTCGGCGCCGTCCGCGCCGGCCTCGGCCATCCGGTCCAGGCGGTCCTCGACGATACGCACGATCACCGGTTCCAGCGCGCCCAGCCGGCGCGGGGTGAACGTCTTGGCGAAGACCGCCCGCATCCGGGTGTGGTCCGGCGGGTTGATGAACATCATCGAGGTCAGGAAGGTGCGCAGGATCTCCTGGTCCTGCCAGCCGGGCGGGGCGCCCTTGTACCAGCCCGGGTCACGCAGCACCTGGTCGACCAGGTCGTAGCCGCCGGCCACGGCGGTGATGGTGCTGTGCTCGGCCCGCTTCGGGACCGTGTTGATCGGCCCGTGCTCGTGCAGGGCGGCGTACCACGGGTACGGGTTCTGCCGGCCCTGCTCGCTGTACAGGCCGGTCAGGATCTCGTCGACGTCCACAGTTCCTCCCCAGGAAAGACGGTGGGGGGCGGCGTGTGCCGACGCCGCCCCCGACCGGTGTCACAAACCGAGCAGTCGCAAGGGCACGGCGTCGGCCATCGCCTGCGCGCCGGCGTCGTTCGGGTGGATGTGGTCCCCGGCGTCGTACGCCGGCAGCAGCCGGCTCGGGTGCGTCGGGTCGCGCAGCACGGCGTCGAAGTCGAGCACCCCGTCGAACTCGGCGCCGCCGGCGCCGCGCAGCCAGGTGTTGACCGCCTGCCGGGTGGCCTCCTTCTCCTCGGTCCACACCCCCGGCCCGCCGTTGCCCTCGTACGGGGTGATGGTGCCGACCAGGCTGGTCAGCCCGCGCCCCTGGACCTGCTGGTTGACCTGGCGCAGCGAGGCGATGATGGCGTCCGCGCTGTCGCCGTTCATCCAGATGTCGTTGATGCCCAGGTGGGTGATGACCGTCCGCACCCCGGTCTGCGGGAAGACGTCCTCGTTGAGCCGGGCCAGGGCGTTCGGGCCCAGCTCGTAGTAGCCGGGGAAGCCGCCCGCGCCCGGCTCGGTGCCCTCGTGGTTGAGCCGGTTGCCGGAGAGACTCAGGTTGAGCACGCCCGGCGTGCGCACCTCGGGGCGGGCGTCGATGAGCCGCTCGGCCAGCAGGTCCGGCCAGCGCCGGTCGGCGTTGACCGTGCTGCCGTTGCCGTCGCCGATGGAGTCGCCGAGGACCACCACGGAGCCGGGACTGAGCCGGCGTTCCACGTCGATGCCGGAGAGGAACATCCAGCAGCAGTCGATCTTGCGGGTGAACTCGGGACTGGTCTCCGCGGTGGTGAGGTCGGTCGCGCCGATGAAGTTGGTGACGCGGGACTGCCCGTGGAAGGTGACCGGGCCGGTCAGGACCGGGAAGTACAGGGTGACCACCAGGTCCTCCTGCTCCTCCACCGGGTAGGAGAGCGGGTCGCTGAGCAGTTCGGCACCCTTGTTCATGGTGGCCGAGGAGGCGCCCTGGAAGGTCAGGTCCCGGACGGTGGCCGGGTCGATGTCGGACCGGTCCTCGGTGGCGGTGTTCGGCCGGGCGACGGTGGCGTGGCCGACCTTGACGGCCTGCTCGCCGTAGAGGTTGGTGAGCCGCACCCGCAGCCGGTCGCCGCCGACAGTGGTCTGCACGGTCATCCGGATGCTCTGGTTGTTCAGGCCGGTGTTGGTCAGGCCGACGGTGTTCCCGCGGGTCACCGCGGCGGCCCAGGTCCCGGCCCACTCCGCGCGCCCGTGTGCGGCGCTGTCGGTGTCGGCAGGACCGGCGCTCGCGGTGACCGCGGGAGTGCCGGCGATCAGCAGGGTTGCGGCGGAAGCTATGACGTGCCATCTCTTCGGGGTCGGCATTGATCCTCCATCGTTGGCAGCCTCGGAACGCGGCGCGATCGGCGCCGCCGCCGGGCGATGGACCGGAAACTAACCGTCGGCGGTGACGAGCGTCAATCAACCTGATCGACATGATCAAATGTCTTCGGGGTGCCGGGGAACGCCGTTCGGGCGCTGTCCTCCGTGGACCCGGCCCGCCTAGGCTCGGCAGTGGCGGCGGTGCGGTCGCCGACCCTGGCACCTGCCGTCGCGTCCCGGCTCCGACCTGCCCAGACGATGGGGGCTGCCCGATGACCGACCGGCCGAACTACGTGCACGAGGCGCTGGACCTGTTCGCCGGGTTCGGCGACCGGGAGGCGCTCGTCGGCGGGGGCCGCCGGCTCACCTACCCCGAGGTCGCCGCCGAGGTGCGCGGCCTGGCCGGCGCGCTGCTGCGCCACGGCGTACGCCCCGGTGACGCGGTGCTCGTGATGCTCGGCAACACCGTGGAGGGGCCGCTGCTCCAGCTCGCGCTGCACCTGATCGGCTGCCGGAGCATGTGGGTCGCCCCGGTCACCTCCCGGCGGGAGGTCGACGAGTTCGTCGCCCTGGCCCGCCCCGACGCCTTCGTGCACGACCCGCGCGACCCGCTCGGCGCGCGGATCGCGGCGGAGCTGACCGGCGTGCCGGTGCTCTGCCTCGGGCCCGGCGGCGCCGGGCCGGACCTCACGGCGGCCGGCGTCGAACCGGCCGGCCTACCCGCCGGGGCGCCCGCGCCGGAGTCGTTCCTGCAGACCAGCGGCACCACCGGCACGCCGAAACTGGTGCACCACCGGGAGAGCTTCTACCGGCAGATCCTCGCCCTGGCCGCCGACTTCCGGGCGGCCGGGTTCCCGCTGCTGCGGCACCTGTCGCACTCCCCCATGTGGCTGGCCAGCGGCCAGATCACCACGCTTTTCAACCTGTTCACCGGCGGGGTGCTGTTCCTGCGCGAGCAGTGGGACCCGGCCGCGTTCATCCGGACCGTCGACGCGGAGAAGCTGACCTCCACCTTCGTGACCCCGCCGATGCTCTACGAGGTGCTCGACCACCCGGCCCTCGACGGCGCCGACTTCTCCGCCATGTTCATGTTCAACGTGGGCGCCGGGCCCGCCGCGCCCGCCCGGCTGCGCCAGGCGATCGCCCGCTTCGGCCCGTGCCTGCGCATCGTGTACGGGCTCAGCGAGGCCGTGGTGATCTGCGCCCTGCCCGGGCTCACCGAGGACCCGGAGCACCCGGAGCGGCTGCGCTCCTGCGGCCGCCCCTACGGGGACGTGGCCGTGGAGATCCGCGACGCCGACGGCCGGGTGCTGCCGGCCGGCGCGGACGGCGAGGTGTGGGTGCGCACCAACCTGAGCTTCGCGGGCTACCACGGGCAGCCCGAGCTGACCGCCGAGACGCTGGTCGACGGCTGGGTCCGCACCCGCGACATCGGCCATCTCGACGACGACGGCTACCTCTACCTGGTCGACCGCCTGCAGGACCGGATCCTCACCCGGCAGCGCAGCTGGCCGATCTACTCCCGCCCGATCGAGGACGTGCTCGCCGCCCACCCCGAGGTCCGCGCCGCCGCGGTGATCGGCGTGCCCGACCCGGTCGCCGGAGAGCTGCCGCACGCGTACGTGGTGCCGGCGCCGGGCGCCACGGTCACCGGGGAGGAGCTGATCGCGCTGGTCACCGCGGAACTGAGCGAGACCTGGGCGCCCGGCGCCGTGGAGTTCCTCGACGCGCTGCCGCTGAACCGCTCCGCCAAGGTCGACAAGCGTGCCCTCCGCGCCCGGTACGCCGCCGCCCACCCGGCCGACGCCGAGTCGCTGGGTACGGCCATCGGCAGCCCGGCGTGACCCCCCGCCGGGCGCTCTACACGCTGGTCGGCGCCGACCTGCTGTCCAACCTGGGCACCCGGATCTCGGTGGTGGCGATCCCCTGGCTGGTGCTGGAGACCACCGGCAGCCCCACCCGGATGGGCCTGGTCGCCGCGGCGGAGACCCTGCCGTACATGCTCTCCAGCGCCCTGGCCACCCCGTGGGCCGACCGGTTCGGCGTACGCCGTACCTCGGTCGCCGTGGACGCGGCCAGCGCGGCCGCGATGGCCGTCGTGGCGCTGGCGCCCTGGCTCGGGTTCGGCACGCTGCTGGTGCTGGTCGCCGTGGCCGGCGGGCTGCGCGGCATCGGTGATCGGGTCAAGCACGTGCTGTTCAAGCCGGCCGCCGAGCGGGCCGGGGTGCCGCTCATCCGGCTCACCTCCGCCTACGACGGGCTGGCCCGGGGCATGACGCTCTTCGGCGCGGTGCTCGGCGGCCTGCTCATCGACTGGGTGGGGGTGACCCGGGCGATCTGGATCGACGCGGCCACGTTCGCGGCCTGCGCGCTGCTGATCGGGCTGCTGGTCCGCCCGCCCGCGCCGGCCCAGCCGGCGCCCCGGGAGAGCTACCTGCGGGCGCTGCGCGGCGGCTTCGCCTACCTGCGCACCGACCGGACGCTGCTGACCATGCTGATCGTGGTCTCCGCGTCGAACATGTTCGCCAATGCGAGCGTCGCCGTCTGGATCCCGCTCTGGGTGGACCGGGTGCTCGGCGACCCGGCCGGGTTCGGCCTGCTGCTGGGGGTGTTCTCCGCCGGGGCGCTGCTGGGCAACCTGCTCTTCACCGTGGCCGGCACCCGGCTGCCCCGGCAGGCGACGTTCGCGCTGGGGCTGGCGCTCAGCGGCACGCCCCGGCTGCTCGCCCTGGCGCTCAGCGACGACCTGGCCGTGGTGCTCGTCGTGACGTTCGTGTCCGGCATCGCCATCGCGGCGGTGAACCCGCTGCTCGGCGCGGCCCTCTACGAGCGGGTGCCGGAGTCGTTGCAGACCCGGGTGCTCGGCATCTCCGGCTCGGTGGCCTTCCTCGGCCTGCCGGTCGGCGCGCTGCTCGGCGGCTGGTCGGTGGCGGTGCTCGGGCTCACCCCGGCGCTGCTGGTGATGGCGGTGGCCTGCCTGGTGCTCACCGTGGCGCCGCTGCTGGTGGCCCGCCCGCCCGCCGACCGGCCGGCCGCGGAACCCGTGGCCTCCACCCCGGCCTGACCGGCGGCGCCCGGCCGGACGCCGCCGTCGAACGGGCGCCGGTGTCGGTGGGCCGGCGTAGGGTCGGCGCATGGCGACCTGGGACGACGTCCGGCGGATCGCGCTCGCCCTGCCGGAGACCACCGAGCGCGGTTCCCACGACGACCTGCCCGCGTGGCGCGTGCGCGACAAGCTCTTCGTCTGGGAGCGGCCGCTGCGCCGCGCCGACCTGGACGCGCTGGGCGACGCCGCGCCCGAGGGCCCGATCCTGGGCGCCCGGGTGCCCGACCTGGGCGCCAAGGAGGCGCTGCTCGCCGACGACCCCGAGGTCTACTTCACCACCCCGCACTTCGAGGGCTACCCGGCGGTGCTGGTCCGGCTCGACCGGATCGGGGTCGAGGAGCTTACCGAGCTGGTCACCGAGGCGTGGCACGCGCGCGCCCCGAAGCGGCTGGCCGACGCCCACCGGGCGGAGGCCGGATGACCGGGCCGGTCGCCGCGATCGTGTTCGACATGGACGGCACGCTGATCGAGTCGCACGAGGTGGTGCCCGCGGCCTACCGCGCGGCCGTGCGGGCCGGCGGCGGGCCGGAGCGCACCGACGCCGAGGTCATCGCGGGCTACTCGCTCGGGTCGCCGGCCGACCTGCTGACCCACCTGCTGGGGCGGCCGGCCACCGGGGCGGATCTGGCCACCTACCACGCCGAGCTGGCCGCGCTCGCCGAGCGGGTCACCGTCTATCCCGGCGTGGCGGAGGTGCTCGCCGAGGTCGCCGCGCGGGTGCCGGTGGGCCTGTTCACCGGCGCGAGCCACCGGGCGGCCGAGATCCTGCTCGACCGGGTCGGCCTGCTCGGCCGTTTCCGGGTCGTCCTCGGCGGCGACCAGGTCGCCCGCCCCAAACCGGCGCCGGACGGCGTCGAGCTGGCCTGCCGGCGGCTGGGCGTGGCGCCGGGCCGCGCCGCCTACGTGGGTGACTCGCCGCTGGACCTGCGGGCCGCCCGGGACAGCGGCGCCGTGGCGGTGGCCGCGGCCTGGGGCCACCAGTACGACCCCGCGGAGGCGGCCGACGTCAGCGCCACCCGGCCCGGGGACCTGCTGGCCCTGCTCGGCTGACCTCGACGAGGGACGGGTGAACACCGGCCGGGATCCGCCGGGTCAGCGTGCGACCGGGCCGGGACGGGCCGACTCCGGCGGATTGCCGAGGGCCAGGCGCACGGCGTCCTCGGGGGTGGCCGCGTCGACCGGCCCGGGGATCGGGACGCCGCCCGCGTCGACCACGCGCCAGCCGCCGAGCACCACCACCGGGATCCCGCCGCGCCGCAGGGCCAGGGCCACCTCGCTGAGGGTCCCCCAGGAGCCGCCCACGGCGATCACCGCGTCCGCGCTCCACACCAGGATCGCGTTGCGGGCCTGGCCCAGGTTGGTCACCACGGAGGCGGACAGCTCGACGGGGGCGGGAACGCTGCCGTCGTCGGGGCGTACCCCGATGACCAGGCCGGCGCGGTCGCGGACGCCGGTGGCGACCGCGGCCATCACCCCGCCGCCCCCGCCGCAGAGCACGGTGGCCCCGCGCTCGGCGAGCAGCTCGCCCACCCGCCGGGCCTGCGCCAGTTCCCCCGGCGTCGCCTCCGCCGGCCCGCACACCGCCACCTGCATCCCGCCATTGTCCCGGGTCGAGGGCCGGCGGCCGCATGATCGACGGATCCGGTACGGCTGGGCTAGCGTGCGGGGATGGGATCGACGGTGACCGAAGCGACGGATCCGTGGTGCCTGCGCCCGGGCGAGGCCGGCGAGCTGCTGCGGGGGCACCCGTGGCGGCGTTTCGCGGTGCTGGGCGACAGCGTGGCCGAGGGCATGTGCGAGCCGGTCGACGGCTACCCGGACCTCCAGTGGGCCGAGCGGATCGGCGCGGAGCTGCGTGCGGTGCGGCCGGAGCTGGCGTACCTGAACCTGGGGCGGCGCGGGCTGCGGGCGCACGAGGTGCGGGCGACCCAGTTGGCCCCGGCGCTGGAGTTCGCACCGGACCTGGCGCTGGTGGTGTGCGGCGGCAACGACGCCTTCCGCCCCGCGTACGACCCCGAGGCGGTGGATGCCGAGCTGGCCGCGATGGTCACCGCGCTCCAGGGCGCCGGGGCGGACGTCATCACGGTCGGCATGTTCGACGTGTCGCACAGCCCGGCGGTGCCGGATCCGCTGCGGGCCGGGCTGGGCGAGCGGATGCGTCAGCTGTCTATCCACACCGGCCGGTTGGCACAACGGCTCGGCACGCTGCACGTGCACCTGACCGACCACCCGCTCGTCGCGGATCCGTCGCTCTACAGCAGCGACGGCCGGCACGGCAGCGCCCGCAGCGACGCCGTCGCCACCGCGGAAACCCTCCGGGTGCTCGCCGCCCACCTGCGAGCCACCGCCGAACCGGCAGGCTGACCGGCCGGCCGCGCCGGCCCGGGCCGGGCGCCGGGCTCGCGTTGATCAAGAGGTTTGCGTCAGGAACCGGGCTCCGGATGACGCAGAGCTCTTGATCAACGCGGCGGGGAGGCGGGAGGCCGGGTGGCCGGTGGATCGGTCAGGTCGGGTTCGGGGTGAGGAGGCCGGTCAGGAGGCTGCGCAGGGTGCGGTCGAAGAGGTCGCCGTCGGGCGGGGCGGACGGGGGCTCGGCGAACGCGGCGGCCAGGTGCGGGTACGCCGCCAGGTCGACGTGGTCGAAGGTGACCGTGCCGGCGGCCGCCGCGCTGCGGGCGAAGAGCGACACCACGCCGGTGACCATGGCGATCGCCTCGAACTTCGCGGTCACCCGGGCTTTGACCGGGCGCAGCAGGCCCAGGCAGGCGTCGAAGTGGGCGAGGGTGTTCGGCCCGGGGACCGTGGGCCGGCTGATGGCGTCGGGCAGCCACGGGTGGCGCCGGTAGAGCGCAAGTTGGCGGCGGGCCAGCAGCAGGAAGCGGTCCTGCCAGTCTCCGTCGTCCGCCGGGTAGGGCCGCAGCTCGCCCACGCACCGGTCGACCATGAGGTCCAGCAGGTCGTCCCGTGAGGACAGGTGCCGGTAGAGCGAGCCGGCGGCCATTCCCAGCGTGCCGGCGACCGCGCGCATCGAGACGGCGCCGAGCCCGTCGGCGTCGGCCAGCGCGACGGCGGCGGCGACGATCTCGTCCCGGGTGTGCGTCGGGGCGGGACCCCGCGCGCCGCGCTGCGGCCGGGTCCAGATCGACCGTCCGGCGGAGTCGCCGTCGGCCGGATTCCTCGGTGCGCCGCTCACCACACCACTGTAAACTGCAAACGTCGTTCGCGGTTTTGCGGGGTCGAAGGGAGCGGTCATGCAGCGGATCACGGCACCGGACGGCGCGGGGATCGTCCTGCACTCGTCGGGCAGCGGCCCGGATCTCGTGGTGGTGCACGGGGGCGGGGTCACCATCCACGAATACCGGCGGCTCGCCGCACGGCTCGCCGACCGGTTCACCGTGCACCTCTACAACCGGCGCGGCCGGGCCGACGCCGCGCCGCGACGCGAGCCGTACACGGTGGAGCAGGAGATCGACGACCTCGGCGCGGTGCTCGCGCACACCGGCGCCCGCCGGGCCGTCGGGCACAGCTACGGCGCGTTCGTCGTGCTGCGGGCCGCGCTCCGGCTGCCGCTGGACCGGATCGCGGTCTACGACACCCCGCTGTGCCTGGCCGGGCACGGCCTGCCGACCGCTTTCCTCGACCCGGCCGAGGAGGCGATCCGGGACGGGAACCCTGCGCGGGCGCTGGCGATCGTGGGCGCGGCCGTCAACCCGCAGTCGGCGGCGTCGAAGCTGCCGCTCGGCCTGCGGACCGCGATCTGCCGGGCGTTCCTGCGTACCGAGGTCGGGCGGACCATGGGCAGCCTCGTGGGGATGACGCTGGCCGAGTCACGGCAGGTCCAGACACATGAGGGACCGGCCGGGGAGTACGCCGGGATCACCGCCGAGACGCTGCTCGTCAGCGGCGCCAGGGCCGCGCCCTACTTCACCGAGATCAACGACCGCCTGGCCGCCGCCATCCCCCGGGCCCGAACCCTGCGCGTCCCCGGCAGCCCGCACAACGGCATCGCGGTGGCACCCCCGACCCTGATCAACCCCCTCAGCGCGTTCTTCACCGCCCCCACGGCCCCGGCCACGCCGCGTTGATCAAGAAGTTTGCGTCCGGATTCCGGCTCCGGCAGACGCGAACTTCTTGATCAACGCGGGCCAGGGACGGGGCAGGTGTCAGTCAGTCGGTCAGGAGGATGCCGGTCATCAGGACGCCTCTTGCCAGGTTGAGGACGCCCTCGCAGCCGGGGTAGCCCACGCGGGCCAGCGCGCCCGAACCCGTTCTGCCGAACAGGTACGGCGCGAGGCTGTACGGGACGTCGGTGGTGACCGTCTCGCCGGTCTCGATCTGCACGAAGTCCATGGCTACCCCGTCGGCCTCGTGGAAGCGCTGGAGGATGTTGCCGCCCGCGTCGATGGCGGCGCGGACGCCGTCCTCCCACGCCACCGGGCTCATCTCCCGGCCGATCAGCACCCCGTGCCCGGCCGAGCCGCCGGCCGGCTTGGCGACCAGGTCGGCCTGCTCGGCCAGGGCGCGGTCGAACTGGTCGGCGGTGAGCGCCACGGTGTGCGGGACGTACCGGCGGATCAGCGCCCGGTCGGCCTCGGGCAGCAGATCGAGGTCGGCCCAGAGCCAGGCGTAGTTCAGCTTGTTGCTGAGCAGCCAGGCCGCGCTGCTGACGAACATCGGCAGGGTGCCGGCCGCGAGGGCGCCGGCCACCGCGTCGAGACCGGAGCTGGGGGTGACCCGGTTCGGGACGAAGAGCCGGAACAGGGCGTCGACCGGGGCGCCGCCCACGACGAGCCGGCGCTGCGCGTCCAGCGTGGCGGTGCGGACCGGAGCGATGACCAGGTCGATGCCGAAGCGCTTCGCCTGGTCGGCGAGCGGCGAGAGGATCCGGATGAACGTGTCCGGGTCGTCCAGCCCGGGATATTCGGCGTCGAAGTCCATGAGCAGCGCCACCCGGGCGCCGTCGGGCAGGCCGAGGGTGTCGCGGATGGCCACGAACCGCTGGTCGAGCAGCGACGGCGCGGGCCGGACCGGCAGCCCGTCGAGCAGCCGGTGCTCGCGGTAGAGCTCGGCGTACCGGTGGATCACCGTGTCGGCGTCGAAGCCGCCGCCCAGACTGCTGTCGATGTTGTACTCCACGATGCACGGCACCCCGCCGGAGAACAGCACGTCCGGCCGGTACGCGGCGAGCAGCCCCTCGTGCAGCGGCTCGTCCTCGTCGAGCAGCCGGGTCTCCCCCACCGGCACGTCGAGCAGCCGGCGCAGCTCCCCGGCCGTGCGGGCGCGGCGCCGGCACGCCTCCAGGATGAGCTGGGCGATCCGGTCGCAGACCTCGTTCAGCTCGCGGAACGCGTCGGCCGTGAGCACCGGCGGGCGGGCCAGCCGCCACTGCTTGTTGTACGTGGCCCGGCCGTGGAAGATCTTCTCCCAGGCGCCGGCGCCGGCCGCCACCATCGCCGTACGGGTCGGCTCGGGCAGGTCCGTCCACGCCTGCCCGGCGGGCGGCCACGGGTAGTTCGGGTCCATCGTTCATCCGTCCTTACAGGTCAGTTGGATGGCGGCGGTGAGCTGGTCGCGGCCGGGTTGCACGGCGCGGTCGAGAGCGGGCGCGAAGGGCAGCACGGCACCGTCCGGGCGGGTGACCCGCCGCGGCGGGGCGACGAGCGGGACCCGCTCGACGACGGTGGCGATGATCTCGCCGGCGATCCCGCACGACCGGTTGGAGTCGTCCACCACGACGAGGCGGCCGGTGCGCGACACCGAGTCGAGCAGCCCGTCCCAGTCGAACGGGTACAGCGTGCGCGGGTCGAACACCTCCACCGAGACCTGGCCGGCCAGCTCGTCGGCGACGGCCAGGGCGTCGTGCACCAGGTGCCCCACGGCGACCACCGTGACGTCGGCGCCCGGACGGCGCACCACGCCCCGCCCCAGCGGCACCGGGGCGAGGTCGGTGACGTCGGCCCGCAGGTCGAGCGCCCCGGCGGGGGCGAACACCACCACCGGGTCGTCGCAGCGGATCGCCGAGACCAGCAGCCCGTACGCGTCGGCCGGGGTGGCGGGCACCACGGTGGTCACCCCGACGTGGGCGAACAGGCTGTACGGGTGGTCGGAGTGCTGCCCGGCCCAGCCGGTGCGGGAGCCGGAGCCGGGCACCAGATAGGTGACCGGCACGGCGCACTGGCCGCCGGTCATCAGCGGGAACTTGTGCGCGTGGTTGACGATCTGCTCGAAGACCAGGAACAGCAGCGAGGGGATCTGGAACTCGATCACCGGCCGCGCCCCGGCCAGCGCGGCTCCGGTGGCGAAGCTGGTGAACGCCTGCTCCGACAGGGGCGTGTCGAGGACCCGCTCCGGGCCGAACTTCTTCAGCAGGCCGGTGGTGACGTTCGCGGCGGCCACCCGGATGTCCTCACCGAGCAGGAAGACCGACTCGTCGCGGGTCATCTCGTCGGCCAGCGCCCGGGTGAGCGCCCTGCGGTAGGAGAGCCGGGGCATCAGCCACCTCCGGTCCGGGCGGTGAGCCCGCTGGCGTACAGGTGGTCGAGGGCGGTGGCGGGATCGGGTGCCGGGCCGGCCATTGCGAAGTCCACCGCCGCGGCGAGGGTGGCCTCGACCTCGGCGTCGACCGCCGCGCGGACCTCGGCGGGCAGCCGGTCGCCCTGGATGAGCACCGGATCCCGCCGCCGCGCGGCCGCCACCTCCTCGGGCGGGCGGTAGTCGAGGCGTACCCGGTGCTCGAAGGTGTGGTGGGCGTCGAACCGGTAGGTGCGGGCCTCGACCAGCTCGGGGCCGCCGCCGGCGCGCATCCGCGCGACGGCGGCGGCGGTGACCGCGCGTACCTGCTCGGGGTCCTGGCCGTCCACGGCGGTCGCCGGCATGCCGAAGGCGGCGGCGCGGCCGGCGATGGTGCCGGCCACCGCGCCCTCGACCGGCATGGTGGTGGCGTAGCCGTTGTTCTCGCAGACGAAGAGCACCGGCACCCGCCAGAGCGCGGCCAGGTTGAACGCCTCGAGGAGCATTCCCTCGTTGACCGCGCCGTCGCCGAAGAAGGTCACCCCGACCACGTCGTCGCCGCGCCGCCGGCGCGCCCACACCGCTCCGGTGAGGATCGCGCCGGCGGCCCCGACGATGGCGTTGGCGCCGAGCACCCCGACGCCGAAGTCGGCGGCGTGCATCGACCCGCCCCGGCCGCGGTTGAGCCCGGTGACCCGGCCGCACAGCTCGGCGAGCATCCGGGCCGGGTCGGCGCCCTTGGCCAGCACGTGCCCGTGCCCGCGGTGGGTGCCGGTCACCAGGTCCGCGGGGGCCAGCGCCGCGCAGACGCCGGCCGCGACGCCCTCCTGACCGACGTACGGGTGGATGCCGCCGACGATCTCCCCGGCGTCGACCAGCTCGATGGCCCGCTCCTCGAAGCGGCGGATGAGCCGGACCGTCCGGTAGAGCCGGACCGGGTCGGGACCGGTCACGCCGGACGCCCCTCCTTGATCGCGGCCAGGATGCCGTCCCAGAGCCGCGCCCGGGCGGCGAGCGCGGCGTTGACCGTGTCCGCGCACTCCTGCCACCTGCCGTCGTCGTCGCCGCAGAGGTCGGCCAGCATCTGCATGGCCATCGGCGTGTGCTGCTCGCCGTCGACCTCGATGTGCCGCTCCAGGTAGTCGACGAACGTGTTGAGCCGGTTGCTGCGCTCGTTGACCGCGACGACCTGGGTGAACATCTCCGGGATGAGGTCCTCCCGGCCGAACGCGAAGGCGGCCGCCTGGCAGTGCACCGGGGTGCTCTCGATGATCCGCCAGGTGGTGGCGGCGAACTCGGCCGAGGGCGCGGGCACGCCCGCCTCGGCCAGCGCACCGGTGACCGGGCGGCCGGCGCGCAGCAGATCGACGAGCCGGTCCACGGCGCCGGTGTCCGCGCCGGCCTCCCGCATGCCCCGCACGTACAGCTCGAAGTGGCTGATGTAGCCCTCGCCCAGCTCGTCGCTCTCCTCGACCATCACGATGTCGTTGATGAGGCGGCGGCTGCCGGTCGGGCCGGTGGGGATCCACGGGACGTCCACGCAGGTGAGCCGGCGCTGCAACGACTTCAGCAGCGACATGAAGTCCCACACCGCGAAGACGTGGTGCTCCATGAAGGTGACCAGCGCCTCGTGGGTGTCCAGATTGGCGTAGAGCGGGTGCTTGACCACCACGTCGCGGCGGTCGGTGACCGCCCGCTCCAGCCGCTCGATGCCCGGGTGCGTCCTCCCCCAGTCGTACCGTGACATGTCAGCCTCCCTGCGGGGCGCGGTCGCGCCAGATGACGGGACAGAAGTCGGGGTCGGCGTAGTCGGGCCGGCCCTCGGGGGTGCGGCGGACCAGCACGTCGTGGTTGTACGCGGCGAGCGTGCCGTCGGAGAGCGGATACTCCCGCCAGGCGTTGGCGCCGTCCTGGAGGTGCAGCGAGACGGCCTGGCGGGGGCGTCCGCTGACGTTCGGGCCGCTGCCGTGGTAGACGCGGCAGTGGTGGAAGCTCATGTGCCCCTTCGGGATCACCATGGGCACCTTGCGGATCTCCGCCTGGTTGTGCGCGGCGTTCTCGGCGAGCATCGTCTCCAGCTGGTCGCGGTCCCGGTCGGCGAAGTGCCGGACCACGGTGTCGTCGGCGCCGATCTCCCGCCAGCGGTGCGAACCGTCGACGATGGTGATGGTGCCCATCTCCTCGCCGCAGTCGTGGAACGGGATGAACGCGGTGAGCATGTTCTCCGACGAGGAGGACGCCCAGTAGTGCTTGTCGAAGTGCCAGGGCACGATGTTGGACGGCTCGCCGGAGATCGGCGGCTTGTAGATGAGGGTGGACTGGAAGATCCGGATCTCGTCGGCCCGGGCGAGCCGGGCGGCGACCGCGCCGATCAGCGGCTTGCGCAGGATCCGGCCGAGGGCGTCGTGCTCGTGGTGCACGTAGTCGTTGTGCCGCTGCACGTCGCCCCTGGCGGGCTCCCAGTAGGCGAGCTTCGGCGGGCGGACGGGCAGCCGCCGGTCCCGCTCGCCGGCGTAGTAGCGGTCGGTCGCCGCCGCGAGGGTGTCCACCTCGTCGTCGGTGAGCAGCTTCTTGCTCAGGTACCAGCCGTGCTCGGCGTAGTGCCGCACGTCCTCCTCGGACGGCAGCAGCGCCTCCTCCTCGGCGGTCAGCCCCGGATGTGTCGTGGTCATGCCCGAACCCCTCCTGCCGTCCCGGCCGCGACGGCGGGGGTCGCCCCCGCCGCGGCGAGTTCGCGTTCCTTGGCCTCGTAGAGCGCCTTGATGTTGCCGCTACCGAAGGTGCGCGCCCCGCGCCGCTCGATGAGTTCGAGGAAGAGGGTGCGCCGCACGTGCATCGACTCGGTGAAGATCTGGAGCAGCTGGCCGTCGTGGTCCGAGTCGACCAGGATGCTCAGGTCGCGCAGCCGGTCCAGCGGCGCGTCCACCTTGCCGACCCGCCGTTCCAGGTCGTCGTAGTAGGTGTCCGGGGTGCCGGCGAAGCGCACCCCCCGGCCGGCGAGGGCGCCGACCGCGGTGACGATGTCGTCGGTGCGCAGCCCGAGGTGCTGCACGCCGGCGCCCGCGTGCCAGCGCAGGAAGTCCTCGATCTGGCCGGGCCGCCGGCTGGTGTCCGGCTCCACGAGCACGAGGGTCACCCGCCCGGACGGGCTCTGCACCACCTTCGAGTTCATGGCCTGCCCGGCGACCTCGATGTGCTCCTCGAAGATCTGCGCGAAGCCGAAGACCTTCTCGTAGTGCCGGATCGTCTCGTCGAGCTGGCCCGGCGGCACGCAGACCGCCAGGTGGTCGATCTCGGCGAGCAGCGTGCTGTCGCCGCCGCCGGGCAGCGCCTCGATGGCGCCGGGCAGGAACGCCGTCCGGTCGCCGCGCCGCTCGACCAGCCGGTGCAGCACGTCGCCGAAGCCGCCGACCTCGGCGGTCACCACCTCGGCGTCCGCGCCGGTGAAGGTGCGCGGCGGCGTCACCCCGGTCGCACCCCGGGCCACCAGCTCCGCGTACGCCCCGGCCGCGTCGTCGACCTCCAGGGCCACCACGGCGATGCCGTCGCCGTGCCGGTGCACGTACGTCGAGGCCGGGTGATCGGCGGTCAGCCCGCTGGTGAGCACCATCCGGATGGCGGCCTGTTCGAGCAGCAGCGAGCGCTGCCCGGCGAGCCCGGTCTCCGGGCCGCCCTGGCCCCGCAGGCGGAAACCGACGGCCGTCTCGAAGTAGAAGGCGGCCTGGCGGGCGTCCCCCACGTACAGCTCGATGTGGTCTATTCCATTGATGTCCATAGGTAGCCTTTCCCCCTGTTCCCCCCCGTGACTGCGACCCGGGCGTCCGCCCGGGATGTTCCGATCAGTTCGCCGTGGTGGCCCGCCGGACCGGTCCCGGCACCCGGCGCAGCAGCAGGCTGACGTTCTGGCCGCCGAACCCGAACGAGTTGGTCAGCGCGTGGTCCGCCCGGGTGGCCCGGGGCGCGGCGCGGACGTGGTCCGCCTCGCAGTCCGGGTCCGGGTCGTCGAGGTGGTAGGTGGGCGGGAGCAGCCCGCGCCCGAGGGCGAGGGCGGTGGCCGCCGCCTCCAGCACGCCGGAGGCGCCGAGCAGGTGCCCGGTGAGGGCCTTGGTGGAGCTGACCGGCACCCCGCCGGCGCCGAACACCGTGGCGAGGGCGGTGGTCTCGGCGATGTCGCCCAGCTTGGTGCCGGTGCCGTGCGCGTTGACGTAGCCGACGTCGGCCGGTGTCACTCCCCCGCCGGCCAGCGCCCGGCGCATGCACGCGGCCGCCCCGGCGCCGTCCGGCCGGGGCGCGGTCGGGTGGTGGGCGTCGGTGTTCACGCCGTAGCCGGCGACCTCGGCGTAGCCGGTGACCCCCCGGGCGGCGGCGTGCTCGGCGCGTTCCAGCACCAGCAGCGCCGCCCCCTCGGCGAGCACGAACCCGTTGCGCCGCTTGTCGAACGGGCGGCTGGCCTCGGTGGGCTCGTCCCAGCCGCGAGCGAGGGCCCGGGCGTTGCCGAAGGTGTCGGCGAAGGTCGGGAAGAGCGGGGCCTCGCTCGCCCCGCACACCACCACGTCGGCCTCGCCGGCGCGGATGAGGCGTACCCCGTCGGCCACCGCCTGGGCGCCGGAGGCGCAGGCGGTGCCCACCGCCGAGCTGTAGCCCCGGATGCCGTGGGCGATGGCGATCCGGGCCGACGGCATGTTCGGCAGGATCCCGGTGAGCAGGTACGGACTGACCGCCGCCCGGCCCCGGGCCGCCCGCGCGAGGACCTGGCTCTCCAGGGTGGACATCCCACCGACGCCGCCGACGATCACCCCGATCCGGTCCGGGTCGACGTCCCGCCCCACCTCGATGCCGGCGTCGGCGAGCGCCTCGGCGGCGGTGAGCAGGGCGAGCAGCACGATCCGGTCGAGCACCTTGGTCTCGGGGCCGGAGGCGACGCTGCGCGGGTCGATGTCCGGCAGGATCCCGGCCACCTCCAGGCTGTCCCGGGCCGGGTGCCCCTCGGGAGGCCGGCGCAGCCCGGACCGGCCGGTGGTGAGCGCCGTGAAGGTCTCCTCGACGCCCCGGCCGGCCGGGGTGAACAGCCCCATGCCGGTGACGACGGCGCTCATGACGGCGCCTCGGCGAGGTAGCGCTCGCGCAGCGCCACCTTGCGGACCTTGCCGGTCACGGTGACCGGGATGTCGTCGGCGCGCACCGGCACCACCCGGCGCAGGGTGGCCGCCAGGTCCGGCCCGATCGCGGCGCGGATCCGCGCGGTGCGGTCCTCGGCCGGGTCCGCCCCGGCCGCCAGTTCCAGCAGCACGTCGGTCACGACCGCGTCGCTCTCCTTGACGATCACCACGGTGCAGTCGGTGACGTCGGCGCAGGCGGCGAGGATCCGCTCCTCGGACAGCGCCGTGAAGAACCGCTTCCCGTCGCCCGCCTCGACCGAGTCCACCGCCCGGTCCAGGTGGTAGTAGCGGCCGTCGGCGTCGGCGTGGACCAGGTCGCCCGTGAGGTACCAGCCGCGCAGCCGGGACCGGTAGGTGGTGACCGAGTCGTTCCAGTAGCCGCGGAACAGCGACGGCGAGTCGATGCCCAGCCAGCCGACCTGCCCGGGCGGCAGCTCGTTGCCCGCCTCGTCGAGCACGGCCACCTTCGTGAACCGGTACGGGCGGCCGACGCAGCGGCCGTACCGGTCGGTGTCGACGGTGTGGGTGATGTGGAACATCGAGTGCCCCATCTCGCTGGAGCCGAGCCCGTCGATGAAGACCGAGCCGGGCACCCGGGTCACCCCGTCGCGGGTCATCACGTCCCGCGAGCCCACCTTCACGAGCCGGCGCACGTGCGGCTCGTGTGAGCAGTCGCCGGTGTTGAACCACAGCCGCACCGAGTCCAGGTCGTACGCGGACAGGTCGAAACGGGCCAGCTCGGCCCAGGTGACGGAGAACCCGAACACGCCGTCCGGCCGCCAGCGCTGGATCGCGTCGAGCACCCCCTCGCCGCCCTGCTCGGAGAGGAGGTACATCTCCGCCCGGTTGCCCAGCGCCTGGTTGACCATCAGCACGGTCGCCGTGTGCGGTGCGGGCAGCGCGTTGAGGATCCGGCTGGTGCCCTGCGCCTGGGGCATGGCGAGCAGGTGCCGGGTGGCGGCGAAGAGGCTGGCGTGCGAGTGCGTCACCGCCTTCGGCACCCCGGTGGTGCCCGAGGTGTGGGTGATGACGATCGGGTCGTCGTCGTGGTGCCGGTAGTGCGGCGGCGCCGCGGCCGGGTCGCCGCCGCCCGCCTCGGCGGGCTCGCCGAGCAGGGGTGCCCCCAGGTCGTGCCCCCGCAGGGCCGCGGCGTGCGCGGCGTCGGCGAGCACCCCGGCGGCGCGCAGCCGGCGGATGTACTCGGCGGCGATCTCCGGGCGCAGCCGGCCGTTCATCAGCGCGGGGATCGCGCCGAGCCGGGCCAGCGCCAGGAACGACAGCACCATGTCGGCGGCGCCGCCGGCCCAGACGGCGACCGGGTCGCGTGGCTTCACGCCGCGCTCGTGCAGCCAGGCGGCCCGGGCGGCGACCAGCTCGTCGAGCCGGCCCAGGGACAGCGGGGTGTCGGCCGGGTGGCCGTCGACCGCGGTGTCGAAGGTGAGTCCCGGCCCGTCCGGGTCGGCGCCGTGGGCCAGCACCTTGGCGAGCACGTTCCCCGCGCCCAGCTCGGTGTCCGCCGCGAGGGCGCCGCGCAGTCCCTTCGTCCTCATTGACGTGTTCCCTCCCCCAGCAGCACCGCGGTCGCCTCGCCCGGCGTACCGTCCGGTGCCTGTTCGATCAGGATCAGCAACGCCTGCGCGGCGTCGCCGTCGTGCAGCAGCAGGTCCGCCTCGGCGGCGCCCTCTGCCCGTGGGTCTCCCGTCGGGCTCAGGCACACCACCGGCCCGTCCAGTCCCCAGCGCGCCGCGACGTGCCCGGCTGCGCTGTTCGGCACCGACTGGAAGAAGAACAGCGGGCCGACCCGGCCGCCGGCCGCGACCGTGGCCCGGACGTGCACGGCGCTGGCCCGGTCGCCGCTCGCGCTGACCAGCACCACCGCCGTCCGGTTGCCGGCCGGCAGCGGCCCGTCCCCGTACCGCGCCCGCAGGCACCGGTCGGCAACCGCCACCACCAGCGGCGCGAACCCGGAGTGCACGAACCCCGGCACCGGCGGCGCGGCCCCGTCCCCGGCCTGCGGCCATCGCGCCTCGGCCAGCACGGCGGCGGTCACGGCGCACCGACCAGCAGCGCGGTGTTCGCCCCGCCGAAGGCGGCGTTCAGGGTCAGGGCGTACGGCGTCGGTGCGGGGCGCGGGGCGTCGGTGATGACGTCCAGCGGGCAGTTCTCGTCGGGGCCGAGCCAGCCGGCGTTGACCGGCAGCTTGCCGTGGCCCAGGGTCAACACGGTGACCACCAGTTCGAGCAGCCCGGACGCCTCCAGCGCGTGCCCGTGCACCGCCTTCGTCGAGCTGACCGGGATCCGCCCCGCCGCCGCGCCGAACACCCGGACCAGCGCCGCCGCCTCCGAGGCGTCGCTGTACGGCGTGCCGGTGGCGTTGGCGTTGACGTAGCCCACTTCCGTGCCCGGCAGCCCGGCCCGGCGCAGCGCCGCCTCGACCGCCCGGGCCAGGCCGTGCCCCTGCGGGTGCGGCTGGCACGGGTGGTACGCGTCGCCGGCCCGCCCCCAGCCGGCAACGGTGGCCAGCGTCGGGGCGCTCCGCCTGGCGGCGGCGCGGGACGACTCCAGCACCACCGCCACCACCGCGTCGCCGAGCAGCAGCCCCTGCCGCCCGGCGCTGAACGGTCGGACCGCTCCGTCGGCGGCCAGCGCCCGACCGGCGTCGAAGAGGGCGTACTGGTCCGGCTCGACCAGGTAGCCGGCCGCGACCACCACACGGTCCAGGTCGCCCCGGCTGATGAGGGTCGCGGCGTCGGCGACCGCGGTGCTCGCCGACACGCAGGCGGTGGTGTAGACGCGGGTGCGTCCGCCCAGGCCGCAGCGGCGGGCCAGGCGACCGGCGAGTGCCGGCACCTCCGACGCGGCGTCCCCGCCGCCCGGCGCCCCGGACGGGTCGCCGGCCGGCGCGTCCGACGCCGGCAGCGAGGGCGGGCCGCCGTGGGTCGCCAGGAACAGCGCGGCGCCGGCCCGGTGGGCTTGGTCCAGGCCGGCCGCCCGGCACGCGCGGTCGACCGCGTCGGTCAGCTCGTCGGTGAGGGTGCCGACGTCCGGCAGGGTGGCCGCCACGGTGACCCGCCGGCCGGTGGTGTCGAAGCGGCGCACCGGCGTGAACGCCGGGGTGCCGGCGAGCACCCCGGCGAGCAGCGCGTCGGCGCCCCTACCCAGGGCGCTGACCGCGTGGACGCCGGTGATCCTCAGGTGCTCCCGCTCAGCCATCTGCGGGAGCGGTCAGCGAGGTGTGGAACACCGCCAGCGCGTCGTCGACGGTGCGGATGCCGGCGAGCTGGTCGTCGGTCAGCTCCAGCCGGCGGTCGTAGCGTTGCTCGACGAGGTGCACGAGCCAGGCCAGCTCCATCGAGCCGATCCGGTCGGACACCTGGTCGACGGGTTTCGCGGTCAGTTCGGCGAGCATGCTCACCAGGTCAGCTCGCCCCAGGTCGGGCTGACCGGTCATCAGGCGTTGTCGCTGTTCGCGGCCGCCTGGTCGGCGACCATCGTGGTGAACTCGCCGACCGTCATGAGGGCCAGCTTCTCCGACTCGTCGTCGGCGAACTTCAGGCCGTACCGGTCCTCCACCCGGACGGCGAGGTCGGCCAGGGCCAGCGACTCGAGGTCGACGCCGGAGGGGCCGAGGGTGGTGTCGTCGTCGATGTCCTCGACGTCGTAGTTCATGTCGGCGAGCTGCTCGATGACGAAGGTGCGGACCTCGTCTCGCATGGCGTTAACCTCTTTCCGTGAACCAGCTACCGGTGCCCGGTCGGGACACCGTGTACGTGTGGACCGGCCGTGCCGCCGACGACCAGCGGGAGCTGGCGCGGCGGCTGCTCAGGCGCGCGGGTGGCGCGTTGCTCGGCCGGCCCGAGGCGGAGATCGGGGTGGGACGGGCGCCCGGCGGGCGCCCGGAGGTGTACGCGGCCGACGGCCGGACGCTGCCGGTCAGCGTCAGCCATGTCGACGGGGTGGTCGTGGTGGCCGCCCGGGCGGGCGGACCGGTCGGGGTGGACGTCGAACTGCGCCGGCCGCTGCCCGCCACGCCCCTGGCCCGCCGCTGGTACGACCCGGACGAGGCGGCCTGGCTGGCCGCCCGGGCGGAGGCCGGCCGGGAGCTGGACTTCCTGCGCCTGTGGACGGCCAAGGAGGCGGTCGGCAAGGCGCTCGGCACCGGGCTGCGCGACGGCGGGCTGCGTCGCCGGATGCCCCCGCCGGACGATGGCGGAGGCGAGCTGCTGCGCCCGGTCCCGGGCTGTCCCGGGGTGCGGGTCGGCCATCCGGCCGGCGGGGCGGGCCTGGTGCTCGCCGTCGCGGTCGCCGGGGCGACCGGACCGGTCGACGTCGCCCTCGAACAGCGGGCCGGTCATGACGCGGCGTCCCGCAGCGCCGCGGTGGAGCGGACCAGCTTGCCGGTGGTGGTGCGGGGCAGCTGGTCGAGCAGGTGCAGCGTGCGGGGGCGCTTGTAGCCGGCCAGGCGCTCGGTGAGCAGCTTGTCCAGCGCGTCCTCGGAGAGCGAGCCGTCGGTCTGCACGTAGGCGGTGATGCCGTCGTCCCAGACCACCACGGCGGCGGTCACCCCGGGCAGCTCGGCGACGGTGGCCTCCACCTCGGTGAGGTCGACCTTCATGCCGCCCACCGACACCTGGGAGTCGAGCCGGCCCTTGACGGTCACCAGCCCGGTGTCCGGGTCGACGGCGCCGGCGTCGCGGGTGTGCAGCCACCCGTCCGCCCAGCGGGTGGGGTCGGCGAGCCCGACGTACGGGTTGGCCGGGCAGCTGACCCACAGCTCGCCGCCGGACTCGCGGACGCGGATGCCGGGGGCGGGGGCGATGGCGGGACGGTGCGCCCCGTACAGGTCGGTGCCGATGACGCCGACCTCGGTCATCCCGTACATGTTGCCCAGTGGGACGCCGTAGCGGTCGGTGAAGGCGCGGGCGACGGCGGCCGGGACCAGCTCGCCGCCGGTGGTCATCCGCTTGAGCTGCGGCAGCGGCGCGGACGGCACGGTGGAGGCCAGCAGGCCGATGTGGAAGGGCACGCCGAGCACGGTGGCCGGGGTGTCCTGGGCGGCCACGGCGGCGAGGATGGCGTCGCCGCTGAGCCGCTCCGGCGGGCACAGCTCGACGCCGGCGTGCAGCCCGTAGAGCAGGCCGCCGACCAGGCCGAGCACGTGCACCATCGAGGGCAGCAGGACGATCCGCTCGCCGGGCAGCGCCACCCCGTCGATCTTGGTGTAGCGGTGCACCTCGCCCACCAGGTCGGCCGCCGTGCGGCCGATCACCTTGGACGGCCCGGTGGAGCCGGAGCTGAGCTGGATCACCGCGTGCGGGCTGCCGGCGGGGCGGTCGGAGTAGGCCGTGACACCCTCGGTGACGTCCACGAAGATCCGCAGGGCGCCGCCGCCGGTCCGCACGGGGGCGACCACCACCTGCGGGCCGAGCCGGCGGAGGGCCTTGTCGACCTCGTGGTCGGTGAGCCGGTGGTCGAGCAGGATGGCCTGGGCGCCGCTGCGCCAGGTCGCCAGCAGGTTCACCACGTACGCCAACGACGGGGGCAGCCGCAGCGCGGCCGCGCCGCCGGGGCGCAGGCCGGCCTCGGCGAGCCGGGTCTGCGCCGCGCCGACAAGGCCGCGCAGCGTGGCCTTGTCGACCGGCTCGGGCAGGCGGAGACAGATGTCGGTGGGACGCCCGGTGAACAGAGTGTCGTCCACCCAACTCGCGTCTGCCGACACAGGATTTTCCGCCATAGGATGTGCTGTCACGACCGCCCACCGCCCAGCCTCGAAGTGGGCGAAATCCGCCCATCAGGTGCGTTCTCCGGGGTGCTGACGGAACAGTACGACAGCCATTGGTCCATTGCTACATGCAAATGGCTAGATCAATAAGAGCGGCTGGGCGGATTGCTCAGGCTCGATCGGACAGGCAGTATCGGTGCCACGCCGGCTCGGTACCCCGCCGGCCGCCCCGTGCTGCGCGGCGCGGCGAGGTCCGTGCGGGATCAGGCCCCGGTGGCCGGCGGCGGGGCGGCGCCGCGCAGCACCAGCGCGCTGTTGAAGCCGTCGAAACCGCGCGCCCCGACCAGGGCGATGCGGCTGCGCGGCGGGCGCGGCCGGCGCAGGAAGGTCAGCTCGCAGCCGGGCGCGGGCTCCTCCGGTCCGGCCGAGGCGGGCAGCAGATTGTGGTGGAAGGCCAGCAGCGCCGTCGCCGCGTCCAGCGCCGAACCGCCCTGGTGGGCCCGGCCGGTCAGCGGCTTCTGGGTGGTCACCGGCGGGGTCGTCGCGCCGAGGACGGAGCGCAGGGCGGCCGCCTCGGCGCGGTCGTACGCCGGCACGCCGAGCGCGTCCGGCCAGACGACGTCGACGTCGTGCGGGCGCACCCCCGCCCGGTCCAGGGCCAGGCGCAGCGCCCGGGCGTAGTGGGTGGGATCGGGTCCGGCCTCGGCGTCGGTCGGGGCGGCGTCGTGGGTCGCCGCCCAGCCGGTGATCTCCCCGTAGATCCGGGCGCCCCGGCCCAGCGCGTGGCCCAGCTCCTCCACCACGAAGACGGCGCCACCCTCGGCCGGCACGTAGCCGGCGGCGCCCGCGTCGAACGGCCGGTACGCCCGCTCCGGGTCGGCCACGTCGCTGAGCAGCCCGGAGCGGAGCTGGCAGGCCAGCGCGTACGGGCTGAGCGGGCACTCGGTCGCCCCGGCCACCACGAGCGGGGTGCCGCGGCGGATGGTCCGCACCGCGTGGGCCAGGCTGTCCAGCCCGCCGGCCGACTCCGAGACGGTCACCCCGCAGGGCCCCTTGAGTTGGTGCCGGATGGACAGCTGCCCCACGCTGGCCGCGTAGAACCAGGCGATCGACTGGTACGCCCCGACCGTGCGGGTCGGCCCGCCCCACAGCCGTTGCAGCTCCCGCTGCCCGAACAGGTTCCCGCCGGAGGAACTGGCCAGCGTGACCGCCCACTGGTACGGGTCGGGCGCCTCCTCGGGCAGGCCGGCGTCGGCCAGCGCCAGGCGGGTGGCGGCGAAGCCGAGGTGGGTCCAGCGGTCGGTCTGCACCCGCTGCCGCGTGTCGGAGAACCCGGCCGGGTCGAAGTCGGGCACCTCCCCGGCCACCCGGGTCGGGTAGCCGGCCGGGTCGAACAGGGTGATCGGCCCGGTGCGCCGGGTGCCGGCGAGCACGGCGGCCCAGTGCGCGTCGGCGCCGACGCCGGTCGGTGCGACCACCCCGATCCCGGTCACCACCGCCCGGGCGGTCATGGATACACCGCCAGGCGGCGGAAGATCATCGCGGACTGGAAGCCACCGAAGCCGCTGCCCACCGAGAGCGCCACGTCCACCGGCACCTCCCGGGCCTCGTTGGGCACGTAGTCCAGGTCGCACTCGGGGTCCCGGGTGGCCCAGTTGGCGGTGGGCGGCACCACGCCGTACTCGATGGCCAGCGCGCACGCGGCCATCTCGATCGACCCGATCGCGCCGAGCGAGTGCCCGACCATCGACTTGATCGAGCTGATCGGCACCCGGTACGCCGTCGCGCCCAGCGCCCGCTTGAACGCGGCGGTCTCGTGCCGGTCGTTCTGCCGGGTGCCCGAGCCGTGCGCGCTGACGTACGACACGGCCGACGGGGCGAGCCGGGCCTGGCGGAGCGCGTCGGTGATGGCCACGGCCATCTCCGCCCCGTCCGGACGCAGCCCGGTCATGTGGAAGCCGTTGCTGCGGCTGGCGTAGCCGGCCACCTCGCAGTAGACGTGCGCGCCACGCCGGCGGGCGTGCTCGGCCTCCTCCAGCACCAGCACGGCCGCCCCCTCGGCCAGGACGAAGCCGTGCCGGTCGGCGTCGAACGGCCGGGAGGCGTGCTCCGGGTCGTCGTTGTCCGGGCTGGTGGCGCCGATGGCGTCGAAGGAGGCGACGGTGACCGGGGAGATCGGCGAGTCGGCGGCACCGGCCAGCACGACGTCCGCCTCGCCGTCGGCGACGAGCTGGTGGGCGTAGCCGATCGCGTCGATGCCGGAGGTGCAGCCGGTGGAGACCACCTGCGCCGGGCCGTGCAGCCCGTGCCGTACGGCCACGTCGGCGGCCAGGCTGCTCGGGATCAGCGCCTGGTACAGGTAGGGTCCGCCGAGGGTGTGGTCGACCAGCCAGTGCCGGCCGGAGTCGCTGACCCGGACGTACTCCTTCTCCAGCGCCATGGTGCCGCCGACCGCGGTGCCGAGCACCACGCCGGCCCGCTCCCGGTCGGCGTCGGACAGGGTCAGGCCGCTGTCGGCGAGCGCCTCGGCGGAGCAGGCGAGCGCGAACTGCACGTACCGGTCGGCGCGCTGCCGCTCGGCCAGGGTGATGCCGGCGGCGTCCGGGTCGAAGTCGCACTCGGCGGCGATCTGCGAGCGGAACGGCGACGGGTCGAAGAAGCTGATCCGCCGGGTGGCCGTGCGCCCCTCGGTGATGGTCTTCCAGAACCGGTCCCGGGTGGCGCCGCCGGGGGCGACGACGCCGACGCCGGTGACCACGGTGCGCCGGCCGGTCACGACGGTCTCCGGGGTGGTGGGGCGCCCTCGGTGTCGACGTGGCCGAGCTCCGGGCGGGGGGCGAGCGGCCCGAGGTGGAACACCACCTCGGCCGGCTCGTCGCCGGTGTTGCGCAGCCGGTGCCGTACGTCCTTCGCCACGAAGAGCGCCTCCCCCGCGGCCAGGGGCACCGGCCGGTCGTCCAGGTCGACGGTGATGGCGCCGCGGGCGACGTAGAGGAACTCCTCGCTGTACGGGTGGTAGTGCTCGGCGATCCGCTCGCCCGGCGCGAGCGTGGCCACCCCCAGGAAGCCGGACGTGCTGCCGACGGTCTTCGGGCCGAGCAGCACCCGCAGCTCGCCGCCGCGCCGCCGGTCGGCGGTGACGTCGTGGACGGAGACCCGGGCCGTGGTGGTGTCGGTCATCGTGCGCCTCCCGCGTACGCGCGCTCGATCTTCTCCTTGATGACGGCGAGCTGCACCGCGCTGTTGGTGTTGATCCGCTCGGTCATGCCGGCGTTGTCGACCGGCGCCGTGGGCTTCATGGCGAAGTCCTGCACCCAGGTCATCCGGGTGCCGCCGGGAATCTCGTCGTAGCGCCAGTGGATGCGCATGTACTCGAACGGGCCGGTCTCCACCCGCCGGGCGCGCACCTCGCGGGTGGCCGGGTCGGCGGTGCGCTCGCTGACCCAGCTCCACGAGGTGCCGTTCTCGTCCGGGTGCATGGTGAGCCGGAACCGGACCGTGTCGCCCTCCCGGTGCAGGATCTCGGCCACCGCGTACTCGGTGAACAGCTCGGTCCACCGGGCCACGTCGTTGGTGATCTCCCAGACGAGCGGCAGCGGGGCGGCGATGTCGACGGCGTTCTCGGTGTGCCCGGGCGGGTCGGCCTTCCGGGCCACCAGGTCGGCGACGCCGGCGATGCTGAGCTGGCCGGCCTGCTCCGGGATCTTCACCCGCCACCGGTCGGCCATGACCGCGGAGAGTTCGAGCAGCGCCAGCGAGTCCATGCCCAGTTCCTCCAGGCTGGCGGCCGGGGTGCGGGCGGCCGCGTCGGCGTCCAGGCCGCAGTGGGTCACCAGGATGTCGGTGATCTCGCTGGCGAGCGGTCGGTCGGGGGCGACGGTCATGGGTTCCTCCAGGCGTTGGGGCCGGCGGCGGGCGCGGCGGTGACGGGGGTACGGCCGGCCGGGTCGGCGTCGGCTCGGATGTCGGGCACGACCGGTCCGGCGCGGTCCGGGTCCGCGCCGGTGCCGTCGCGCGGCGGGGCGGCGACCGGATCGGCGCCGGCATCGGGTGGGTTGAGCAGGCGGTCGACCAGGGCGGTGGTGTGCCGTCCGGCCCGGAAGGCGGCGTCGCGCAGGACCCGCCGGGCGAACGGGATGGTGGTGCGGACCCCCGGCCCGGCCACCTCGAACTCGCCGAGCGCCCGGTCGAGCCGGTCCAGCGCGCCGTCCCGGTCCGGCGCCCAGACCGCCACCTTCGCCAGCAGCGAGTCGTAGTGCGGGCTGACCAGGTAGCCGACGTGGCCGTGGGTGTCGACCCGGGTGAACGGGCCGCCGGGCGGCCGGAAGCGCTCCAGCCGGCCGGGGGCGGGGGCGAAGTCGCGGTCCGGGTCTTCCACGTTGACCCGGCACTCGACCGCCACCCCGTGCAGCCGGACGTCCTCCTGCCGCCAGCGCAGCGGCGTGCCGGCGGCCACGCGCAGCTGCTCGTGGACCAGGTCGATGCCGGTCACCAGCTCGGTCACCGGGTGCTCCACCTGGATCCGGCAGTTGATCTCCAGGAAGTGGCAGCGCTCGGCCTCGTCCACCAGGAACTCGACCGTGCCGGCGCCGGTGAAGCCGACCGAGAGGGCGCCCCGCAGCGCGATCTCGGCGATGGTGTCCAGGGTGGCCGGCCGGAGCGCCGGCGCCGGGGCCTCCTCGATCAGCTTCTGGTGGCGGCGCTGCACCGAGCAGTCCCGGGTGCCCAGGTGGATCCCGTTGCCGTGGCCGTCGCAGAGCACCTGCACCTCGACGTGCCGGGCGTCGGCCAGGTACCGCTCGACGTAGACCCGGTCGTCACCGAAGGCGACCTGGGCGGCGGCGCGGGTGCGGGCGTACGCCCGGGGTAGCTCGGCGGCTGAGCGGACCACGGTCATCCCGCGCCCGCCCCCGCCGGCGGCCGCCTTGACGATCACCGGGTAGCCCACCTCGGCGGCCACGTCGAGCGCGTCGGCGGCGGTCGGCAGGGTGCGCACGCTGCCCGGCGGCAGCGGCAGGCCGGCCCGGCTCATCAGAGCCCGAGCCGTGGACTTGTCGGCGAGGGCGGCCATCACCTGCGGCGGCGGGCCGATGAAGGTGAGCCCGTTCTGGGCGCAGATCTCGGCGAAGTCGGCGTCCTCGGAGAGGAAGCCGTAGCCGGGGTGCACAGCCTGCGCGCCGGTCTGCCGGGCCGCCTCGACGATCGCCGCGGCGTTCAGGTAGCTCTGCCGGCTGGACGCCGGTCCGATGCGGACGGTCTCGTCGGCCAGCCGTACCGGCAGCGAGTCGGCGTCGGCGCTGGAGTGCACCACGACCGTCCGCACGCCCAGCTCCCGGCAGGCACGCAGCACGCGCAACGCGATCTCGCCGCGGTTGGCGATCAGCACCTTCTCGAACATCACGCGTCCCGTCCCGTCAGCGGTTCCAGGGCGATGAGCGGCTGGTCGTACTCGACCGGCTTGCCGTCCTCCACGAGCAGCTCGACCACCCGTCCGGCCTGGCCGGCGGTCACCTCGTTCATGAGCTTCATGGCCTCGACGATGCCGACCACCTGGCCGGGCCGGACCACGTCGCCGACCGCCACGAACGGGGCGGCGCCGGGCTCGGGCGCGCGGTAGAAGGTGCCCACCACGGGCGCCCGCACCGCCGGCCGCTCCGTCACGGGCGCCGCCGCCCCGACCTGCGGCGCGGCGACCGGGTCGGGCTCGGCACGCGGCGCGGGCGCCGGGCGGGCCGGGTGGTGCCACTCCACCTCCAGCACGGTCTCGCCGCTGCGCAGCCGGACCCGGCGCACCGGCCCGGCCAGCTTGGCGACCAGCTTGCGGGCCTGCCGGCTCAGCCCGTCCAGCACCTCCTCAGGCCCGCCCTCCGCGCTCACGGCAACACCTCCGTTCGTGGGCGGTCGGTCGCCTCGAACGGTGGGTTCGCGGCGGTCGAGCGGGCCGCGCCGAAGCGGCGGAACCGCTGCCGCCGGCGGCGGACCAGGGTGGCCGGCGGCACGGACAGCAGCGGGGCCAGGTTCGCCGCCACGGCACGGCCCAGCAGCTCGGCCGCGCCGGCGGGGTCGTCGTGGGCGGCGGGCCGCGGCTCGGGCACCACCTCGTCGACCACCCCGAGCCGGCACAGGTCGGCGGCGGTGAGCCGGAGCGCACGGGCGGCCTGCGGTGCCGCCGAGCTGTCCGGCCAGAGGATCGCGGCGCAGCCCTCCGGGCTGATCACCGAGTAGACCGCGTGCTCCAGCATCAGCACCCGGTCGGCGACCCCGAGGGCGAGCGCGCCGCCGCTGCCGCCCTCGCCGGTGACCACCGCGACGACCGGCGTCGGCAGCACGCTCAGCGCGAGGATGTTCTCGGCGATGGCGGCGGCCTGGCCCTGCTGCTCGGCGTCCACTCCCGGGTCGGCGCCCGGGGTGTCCACGAGGGTCACCACCGGCAGCCGCAGCCGGGCCGCGAGGCGCATGAGCCGCAGCGCCTTGCGGTGCCCGGCCGGGCTGGCCATGCCGAAGTTGCGGGCCACCAGCTCGGCGGTGGTGTGCCCCTTCTGGTGGCCGATCACCATCACCGGCCGGCCGTCCAGCCGGGCCAGCCCGCCGACGACCGCCGGGCAGTCCGCGCCGAGCCGGTCGCCGTGCAGCTCCACGAAGCCGTCGAAGGCGGTCTCCAGGTAGTCCAGCGTCGTGGGCCGGCCGGGGTGCCGGGCCGTGCGTACCGTCTCCCAGGCGTCCCGCGCCGGGCCGGGCACGCCGCCCGCGGCGGCCGGTCGCGGCGCCGGCTCCGGCCGGGGCACGGGCACCCGCCGGCCCGCCTCGGCGGCGGCGAGCAGCGCCGTCAACCGGCCGCGCAGCGCGTGCCGGGGCACCACCAGGTCGACCTGGCCGTGCCGGAGCAGGAACTCGGCGGTCTGGAAGCCCTCCGGCAGCGTGGCGCCGGTGACCTGGCGGATCACCCGGGGGCCGGCGAAGCCCAGCCGGGCGCCGCTCTCGGCGAGCACCACGTCGGTATTGGTGGCGAAGGAGGCGGCCACCCCGCCGTACGTGGGATCGGTGACGACGCTGACGGTGAGCAGCCCCGCCTCGCGCAGCCCGGCGACGGCCTGGCTGACCGTGGCCATCTGCATGAGCGACAGCGCGCCCTCCTGCATCCGCGCCCCGCCGGAGGCGGTGACCACCACCAGCGGAGTGGCGTCGGCCAGCGCCCGCTCGGCGGTGCGGGTGATCAGCTCGCCGACCGCGCAGCCGAGGCTGCCGCCGAGGAAACGGAAGTCCATCACCGCGAGGGCGACCGGGTGGCCGCCGATCCGGGCGGTCCCGCAGAGCACGGCCTCGTCCAGGCCGGAGCCGGCGCGGGCCGCGCCGAGCCGGTGCGGGTAGGGCAGCGCGTCCACGAACCCGATCGGGTCGACCCGCACGGCGCGATCCGGCAGTGGGGTGAACGAGTCCGGGTCGACCAGTTGCGCCACCCGGTCCGGGGCGTCGAGTCGGGCGTGCGACCCGCACTCCGGGCAGACGTCGAGGTTGCGCCGCAGCCGCTTGCGGTAGAGCAGGGAGGCGCAGCCGTCGCACCGGGACCAGAGCTGCTCGTCCTGGGGAGCGGTGGTGGTCACGGCCGCCGCCCGGGGGCGTCGTACCGGTAGAAGCAGTGCGCCATGGCGTCGCGCGGCGAGCGCCAGGTCGGCAGGTACGGCGAGATGTACGGGCGCAGCCGCTCGCTGACCCGGACGAACTCCGGGTGGCCGCGCGCCTCCTCCACCGCCCCCTCGGCCGGCGCCTCCGTCTCCAGGAGGTGAACGTAGAGATCGTGCAGGCGGTAGAGGGAACGGTGCCGGACGCCGACCAGGCCGGGCAGCTCGGTCGCGTCGGACGCGGCGAAGATCTCGGCTACCTGGTCCTCGGCGGTCGGCACCACCTTCGCGACGATGAGCGAACGGTCCATGCGCAGCCTCCCCTGGGCGTCCCGGTGCGCGGCGACCGGATTCGCCGCACGACTGGCGCCACGGTGCCGCCGGCACCGTCAACGGGGCGTCAACCGGCCACCATCGGCCGGGGAAGTCGGTGACGCTGCGTTGACGCGAACTGTGCGGTAGCTATGCGAAGATCAAGTTCCCCGAATAGATAGCGACAGTTTTTCGCAGTTCACAGGCGGTTCGTCCGACCACTACGGACGGTCAGCAAACCGACGCGCCGTTGACTCAGAGTAACAAGTGTTGATATCCTCCGTACCGGTCAGCCCGGCCAGAGCGGGCTTTCTCCGCCACGGCGGAGCCGTTCCGACACCGGCGTCGAGGCAGCCGAGCGAGCAACAGAGGACGGTCGGGACGAGGGTTCCGGTGCAGGGGGTGCGCCCGTGTCCGGTAGATCGAGAATGCCGACGGCGGAAGACCCCGCCCCAGGGGTGTCGCTGCACCTGCTCGGTGGGTTCCGACTGCTCCACGACGGGGTCCCGGTGGTGGTTCCCCGGGGCCTGCAACGGGTCATCGCCCTCATCGGGCTGCGCCCGGCCGCCACCCGCAGCCACCTCGCCGGACTGCTCTGGCCGGAGACCTCGGAGGACCGCGCGCTCTCCTCGCTGCGGACCGCACTGTGGCGGCTCCGGCAGGACCCCTGCTGCCCACTGCGCACCGACGGGGACACGGTCCGCCTCGACCCCACCGTCCACCTCGACGTCGACGAGCTGGTCGGTACCGCCACCCGGGTACGCGACGGCGAGGTCCCCCGCGGCGCCGCCGGGGCCGGCCGGCACGACCTCCTCCCCGGCTGGTACGACGACTGGGTGCTGCTGGAACGGGAACGGCTGCGGCAGCTCCGGCTGCACATGCTGGAGGAGCTCGCCGGCAACCACCTCAACGCCGGGCGGCACGGCGAGGCCCTGGAGGCGGCGCTGGAGGCGATGGCCGCCGAGCCGCTGCGGGAGACCCCGCACCGCCTGGTGGTCCGCATCCACCTGGCCGAGGGCAACGCGTTCGAAGCGGTGCACGCCTTCTACGTCTACCGGGACCTGCTGCTCCGCGAGCTGCGCCTGGAGCCGTCCCCGGCGATGTCCGCGCTGCTCGACGAGACCCTCGCCCCGATCCGGCGGGCCACCCGGCGGGAGGCGCCGCAGCGGCGGGCCGACCGGTCCAACGCCCCCGGCCGCCCGGCCGGGACGGCGCAACGCGGCCCGACCGCGCCGACCACGCCGCACCCCCGCTGACCGTGGCGTCACCACCCCCATCAATGTGGCCGCCCGGACCGTGACGGCCAGGTGACAGCGGACCGGGCAGGGTGGCCCCCACGGTGGCCGACACCCTGGGCCGGGTCGGCGCATCACCAGCGGCGAGAGGGGTCCCGATGAGTCGACTGTTGGTCGTCAGCCGGATCGTGCCGGGGGCGCAGGGCCGGGTGGCCCAGATCTTCGCCGAGTCCGACGCCACGGAACTGCCCCGGCTCACCGGGATCCGGCACCGGTCGCTCTACTACCTGCACGACCTGTGCGTGCATCTCATGGAGACGGTGGACGTCGACCCGGACCTGGCCGCCGGGGTCCGCGACAACCCGTTCTACCAGCAGGTCAACGAACGGCTGTCGGCGCACACGTCGCCGTACCTGCCGACCTGGCGTTCCCCTCGCGACGCGGTGGCCGGCTGCTTCTACAGCTGGGACGCGGCCGACGTGCCCGCGCCCCGGCGGGGCTGCTGAGCGTTCCGGCGCGAAGACCGGGCGCCCCGGACCCTCGAACGGCACCAGGGTCCGGGGCGCCCCTTGCGCCACCCGGCGTGGCACACGCTCGGTCATCCCGCGGCCACCGGCCGGAACCGCCCGTCCCACGGGCTGCGGCCAGCCCCCGACCTCCCTGTCGCCCCGCGCGTACGTGTGCGAAGCTGCCCCGAGTTTTCACGCGATTGTCGTGCACGTACATAGGAGGAGGTTGGCCATGCCGTCGAGCTTCGGGCAGTGGCTGGTCGTGATCCTGGCCCTGCTGGTGGGCCTGGGAATCGGGTGGGTGGTGAGCGGCCGGCGCAGCGCCGCCGACGCCGGCACGCCCACGGTGGAGGGTGCCGCCCCGGCGCCCGAGGTGACCGCCACGGTCGACCAGGAGCGGCCGGAGGCCGTGGTTGACGAGGTGCCGGCGCCCGCGGCGGTGACCGAACAGCCGGCCCCGGTCGAGCAGGAGGCCGCCCCGGCTGCCGCCGCCCTGGCCGCCGAGGCCACCACCCTGCCGTCCGCCGAGCCGGTCGCGGTCGCCGAGCCGGTGACGGCCGACGAGGAGCCGGCCCGCACGGTGGCGGCCGCGGCGGAGCGGCCGGTGACCGCCGACGCGGAGGACGAGCCGGTCCGGACCGCGCCGGAGCCGGTGGCCGCCGCCGAGGAGCCGGCCGCCGAGGCCGAGCCGGTTGCCGTGCCCACCGAGCCGGTGTCCGTGCCCGCCGAGCCCGTGACCGAGCCGGCCGAGCCGGTGGCCGTGCCGGCGACGTCCGAGGCCGTCGAGCCGGCGGCCGACGAGCCGGTCGTCGGGACCGAGCCGGTCGCGCCGGTGGCGGTGCCCGCCCCCCGCGTCGCGGTCGAGGACGCGGCTCCGGCCCAGGTGGACGCCGCCGACGACTTCCGGCGGATCCAGGGCATCGGGCCGAAGCTGGCCGCCGCCCTCCAGGCCGCCGGTATCCGCACCTACCAGCAGCTCAGCGAGCTGGACGAGACGGTGCTGCGGGACACCGTGAAGGCCGCCGGCCTGCGCGCCGCCCCGGGCCTGGCGACCTGGTCGCAGCAGGCGAAGGTGCTGGCCGGCGCTCGCGCCGACGCCGAGCGGGTGCTCCCGGTCGGCACCGGCGAGGACGCCTGATCCAACCGCCGGGCCGGTGGTGACCGTCGGTCACCACCGGCCCGCGCCGTGTCCGGAGGCCGTCGAGCCGGCCCGGGTCAACCCCACGCGGGCCACCGGCGCGGTGCCCCGGACGAGCGCGAATGCCCGAAACCGGCACAGGCCCGGGCGGCCGTCGCTACGGTCGGTGCAGGGCCGGACGGCCCGCCGCGCCGATCCCGCCACCGCAGGAGCACCTCGTGCCCACCGCCACGCCGGAGCAGCCCGCCGGGCGGCGTCCCCCGGTCCGGGATCCCGAGGCGCCCCGCCGGGTGACCCTGCTGGAACTCTTCTTCGACCTGGTGTACGTGGTCGCGCTCTCGCTCATCTCGCGCGGCCTGCTCACCGAGGTCGACTGGCAGCGGGCCTTCCAGTCGCTGATCATGCTGATGGCCATGTGGTGGACCTGGGCGATCACCACCCTGGTCACCGACCTGTACGACCCGCAGCGTCCCGAGATCAAACTGCTGATCATCGCGGTGATGTTCGGGGCGCTGCTGATGACCACCGCGATCCCGGAGGCCTTCGGCGCCCGCGGACTGGTCTTCGCCGCGACGTACGTGGCGATCCATCTCGGACGCGGGCTGTTCCTCATGCCGACGGTCCGGCGCCACCGGCAGTCCCAGCGCCGGGCGGCCCGCATCTTCACCTGGTTCGCGGTCTCCTCGATCCCCTGGCTCGTCGGCGCCATGGCGAGCGGGCACGCCCGCGAGATCCTCTGGGCGCTGGCCCTGGGCATCGACTACCTCGGGTTCCGGCTCGCGTACCCGGTGCCCGGTCTCGGCGTGGTGCCGGACTCCCAGCGCAACGTGACCGCCGAGCACCTCTCCGAGCGCTACCAGCAGTTCTTCATCATCGCGCTGGGCGACGCCATCCTGGTCACCGGCACGGTCTTCAGCCTGCACCACTCCGAGACCGAGAACATCGGCGCCTTCGCCGTCGCGTTCGCCACCACGCTGCTGCTCTGGCGGATCTACGTGCACAAGTCCGGCGAGCTGCTGCCGCACGCCATCGCCATGGCGAAGCACCCGCACCGGTTCCTGAACTCCGCTCCCTACACCCACCTGCTCATGGTCGCCGGCGTGGTGACCAGCGCCGCCGGCTTCGACCTGGTGCTGCTCGAACCGACCGGGCGTACGCCGCCGGCCTGGCTGGCGGTCATCCTCGGCGGACCGGCGCTGTTCCTGGCCGGTCGCGCCGCCTTCGAGTACGAGGTGTTCAGCCGGGTCTCGCTCTCCCGCCCCGGCGGGATCCTGGCACTGCTCACCATCGCGCCCGGCCTGCTCTTCCTCGCCCCGGTCTACGCCGCTCTCGGGGCGATGCTGGTGCTGGCCGGGGTGGCCGTCGCCGACCACCTGCGCAGCCGAGGCCGGCCGCCGGAGGACCCCTCACCGCCGCACTAGAGCCGGCGCCACGATGGTCGGAATCGGCCGCGCCGCGGCGGCGGCGCCGTTTGACCGTTCACCCGATCGGGGTACATGGGCTGCACCTCGAAACCACCACAACCCCAGTGGAGGCAACCCATGCGCGGCACCTCGATACTCGGCGTCCTGGTCGTCATCTGGCTCATCATCGGCGCGATCGCCGCCGGTCAGCGTGGCTACTACGGCAACGACGACACCAACTGTGCCGAGGCCGGCACCATCCTGGTCACCATCGTGGCCGGCCCGCTGAACTACATCGGCGCGAACCCCAAGGTGGACTGCGAGCTCCCCCAGCCGTCCAAGTAGGCCCGACCCCCTCACCACCCCGGCCCGCGCCCGCTCCCCCGCGGCGCGGGCCTCTCCGTGCCCGGCGTGCGCGGTGTCACCATCCGTAGTCCGTCCTAGGAGGCTGGGTTCCTCGGCCCGAGCGCGTTTGTCCAGCCCGCCGGCGGGAAGGGCAGCGGTCCAGCCGCGCAGGGACGGGAGACCAGGGCGATGCAGATCGGCTACAAGCTGGCCTCGGAGGCCTTCGGTCCGCAGGAACTCATCCGGCAGGCGATCCGCGCCGAGCAGGCGGGCTTCGACTTCGTCGAGATGAGCGACCACTACCACCCCTGGCTGGAGGTGCAGGGGCACTCCTGCTTCACCTGGAGCGCGCTCGCCGCCATCGCCGCGAAGACCAGCACGCTCGGCCTGGCCACCGGGGTCACCTGCCCGTCGGTCCGGTATCACCCGGCGATCATCGCCCAGGCCGCGGCCACGCTGGCGCTGATCTCCGACGGGCGCTTCACCCTGGGGGTCGGCGCCGGCGAGCGGCTCAACGAGCACGTGGTCGGGCAGGGCTTCCCGAGCGTCCGCGGCCGGCACGAGCGGCTGCGCGAGGCCCTGGAGATCATCCGGCTGCTCTGGCGGGGCGGTTACCAGTCGTACGAGGGCAAGCACCTCCAGCTCGAGGACGCCCGGGTCTGGGACCTGCCCGAGACGCCGCCGGTGATCGCCGTGGCCGCCAGCGGACGCTCCTCGGCCGCGACGGCCGCCGAGCTGGGCGACGGGCTGTTCGCCACCGAGCCGAAGTCGTCGATCGTGACGCACTACCGGGACGCCGGCGGGCAGGGGCCACGTTACGCGGAGGTGCCCATGGCCTGGGCGTCGGACGAGGAGCAGGCGGTCCGGGCGGCGAAGGAGACCAGCCGGTGGGCGATCACCGGGTGGAAGGTGATGAGCGAGCTGCCCAACCCGGTGAACTTCGACGCGGCGACCGTCTGGGTCGAGGACCAGCACATCCGGCAGCAGTTCTCGGTCGGGCCGGACCCGGAGCCGCACCTGGCGAAGGTGCGGACGTACGTCGAGGCCGGCTTCGACCACGTCGTGCTGCAGAACGCCGGCCCCGACCCGGACGGCTTCCTCGACTTCTGCGCGGGCGGCTTCGTCGACCGGGTGCGCGCACTCGCCTGATCGGGGCGCCGGTAGCCGGGCGCAGCCCGGTGCGGGCGGCGGTCGGCGTACCCCTCGGGACGGCGGACCGGGACGGGGCCGCAGGCACCGGCGGCGCTCAGCCGCCGACGTGGATGCCGGGCCGCCGGGCCGGGTCGGGTTCGGTCTTGCGGATGATCTCCCGGACCACCGGCGGGGTGTCGCCACGGCCGAGGATCAGATAGCGCAGCAGGTGGGCGATCGGGTTGCCCTCGGACCACTCGAAGTGGCAGTGCGGGCGGACCCCGGTGGCGTCGCGCAGCGCCAGCAGGATGGCCGCGATGGCGTTGGGCGCGGCGGGACTGTTGGCCCGGAGGATCCGGTACCCACCGACCTCGACCCCGTGCACCCGCAGGACCTCACTGAACCGCGAGGGGTCGCTGATGTCGATCTCCAGGAAGAGCACGTCGGCGGCGCCGGGCACCGGGTTCATGCCGCGCTGCGCGCGCTCCTTGACCCGGTACTCCTTGAGCGAACCGCTCTGCCGCTTGTTGGCGATGAGGTGCAACCGGCCGTCGTGGGCGATCGAGTCGGCGACGAACCGCCGCGCCGCGTCGTCGAACTCGATCCGCTCGGCACGCAGCTCGGTGGTGCGGGACACCCGGGAAATCAGCGAGACGGCGACGATGCCGGCGATGAACAGGCCGGAGATGGTGATGCCGTCGGGCTTCTCGATGACGTTCTCGACAAGCGCGTAGAGCAGCACGAGGGTGAGCACCGTGAAGCCGGCCCCGGCGAACGGATGCCGCGACCGGTACGCCGAGATGGTCACCGCGATCGCGCCGGAGACCATCATGGCCAGGATGCCCGTGGCGTACGCGCCGGCCTGGGCGTTGACGTCGGCCCGGAAGGCGACCGTGATGGCGATGCTGATGGCGGTGTAGACCAGCACCACCGGCCGGACCGCCCGTCCCCACTCCGGCGCCATGCCGTAGGAGGGCAGGTAGCGGGGCACGATGTTGATCAGGCCGGCCATGGCCGAGGCGCCGGCGAACCAGAGGATGAGAATGCTGCTGATGTCGTAGACCGTGCCGAACGCCTCGCCCAGGTGCTCGTGGGCCAGGAAGGCCAGGGCGCGACCGCTGGCGGCCCCGCCGGGTGCGAAGTCGCGCTCCGGGATCAGCACGGTGGTGACGAAGGTGGTGGCGATCAGGTAGACCGACATGATCAGCGCGGCGGTGGCGAGCAGCTTGCGGGTGTTGCGGATCCGCGCCCCCAGCCGGCGCTCGGCGTCGTCGCCGTCGCCCTTGACCAGCGGCATCATGCTGACCCCGGTCTCGAAGCCGGACAGGCCCAGCACCAGCAGGGGGAACGCGAGCACGCTGGTGGCCAGTACGTCGCCCGCGCCGCCGACCCGGGTCAGCCGGTCGGTCCAGCCACTGAGCGACGACGGGTCGGCGGCGATCTCGACCAGAGCGCCGACCACGATCACCGCGTTCAGCGCCAGGAAGACCGCGACCAGGGGGATGGCGACCTGCACCGCCTCGCTGAACCCGAGCAGGAACACCCCGCCGAGGATGAGCAGCAGCACCACGGTGACCAGCACGGCGGCCGTGGTGCCGTGCGGGAACGACTCGGGCAGGATCGGGTTCTCCAGCAGGTGCACGGTGGCGTCGGCGGCGGAGAGCGTGATCGTGATGATCCACGAGGTGGCCACGAAGCCGAGCAGCACCAGCACGAAGACCTTGCCGCGCCAGAACGGCAGCAGCCGCTCCAGCATGGCCACCGAGCCCTGCCCGTGCGGGCTCTCCCGGGCCACCCGCCGGTACATCGGCAGCATTCCGAACAGGGTCAGCGCGACGATCAGCAGGGTCGCGAGCGGGCTCAGCGCGCCGGCCGCCACCGCGGCGATGCCGGGCAGGTAGGACAGGGTGGAGAAGTAGTCCACCCCGGTCAGGCACATGACCTGCCACCAGGAGTGCGCCGGGGCCTGGTGCTCCCGGGTCTCCGGGCCGACCGGCTGGACCCGGTGCTGGAACAGCCAGCGGGTGAGCCGGTTGGCCGGTGGGGCCGGCCGGACGGGGCTCTCCACGCGCGACGGAAGCGTCGCGGGGCCCCGCCGGGCGCGGTCGCCGATCTCCGGGTCGCGGGCGGCGCGCAGCGCCCGGTCCGCCGGGGTCGACTGCCCGTTGTTGCGGCGCCCCCGCGTCCGCCGGGGGTGTCCCCCGTCCCGTGCCTCCGCCATGTGCACCCCTTAAGGCCCTGAACCGACGGTAGGCGGTACCCCGGGTGCGGCCCGGCGGAACCGGACAAGCGGAAAAAGATGATCAGGGCGCGGTGGCCAGGGCGTCGCGCAGCGCCTCCGGGTCGGTCACCGTCACCGTGACCGCCGGGTGGCGGAGCCACGGACCGGGGACGAGCGCCGGCACCGGCGTGGCGAGGCGGAGACAGACCCCGGCGGCCACGCCGGTGCCGAAGGTGACCCCGCCGTCGGCCAGGGACAGGTGCGGGCCGACCGCCCGCCACCAGCGGTACGGCCCGCCCAGCTCGGCCCCGCTGATGTTGGTCCGGGCGGTGCGCAGCCGCCAGGGTCCGAACCGCACGGTCAGCTCGTCCGGGCCCAGCTCGACCCGGGCGGTCTCCGGCCGTACCCCCAGCAGGGCCAGCGGCAGCCGGAACGCCGGGTCGAACCGGAAGGCGAAGCGGCGGACCGGCTCGGTGTGCGGCATGACCGCCGGGTACCCGGTCGGGCCGGGCCGACACCCGCAGGCGCCGTCAGCCCGGGCCGGCCCAGCCGCTCCCCCGCGGACCGGGACCGGACGGCGTCCACCGACGCCGCCCGGTCCGGTGGTTCCCTCGCGTCATCCGCGCAGCCCCAGCCGGCCGGCCAGCCAGGCGAGCCGGTCGTCCCGGGTGCGGGCGGCGCCCAGGTCGTGCTCCTCCTGCGGGTAGACCGACACCCTCGCCTGCGGCGCGGCGGCGGCGAAGGCGCCGCGGGTCTCGGCGCCCACGAAGCGGTCCGCGCCGGCGAACTGGAGGTACGCCCCGCTGCCGAGCCGCCCCACCAGGTCCGCCGGGTCCAGGCCGGCGAAGACCGCCCGGTAGGCCTCCTTCTCTCCCGCCGGCAGCTGGAGCCAGTACAGGTCGAACCAGTTGCCCCAGGTGGCGTCGGGGGCGAGCAGCACCGCGGTGCGCAGCCCGGGCTCGCGGGCGGTCAGGTCGACGGCGTACATGGCGCCGTAGTCGTGGCCGACCACCGCGGTGCGGGTCCCGTCCACGCCCGGCTCGGCGAGCAGCCGCCGGTACGCCGCCTGCACGGCGTCGAGCTGGGCGGTGACGGCGGCCCGGTCGCGGGCGTCCCCGACCGGGTCGCCCGCCCACGGGAAGGTGAGCTGCGGCAGCACCGACACCACGCCCCGGCCGGCCAGGGTGGTCGCCTCGGCCAGGAACTCGCTGCGGTCCTGGCTGGCCCGGCCAGGCTCGAACCAGTGCAGGTCCAGCACCCCGGCCAGCCCGCCGCCGGCCCGCTGCGGCCGGACCAGCCAGGCCCGGACCGCCGGCTGCCCGGCCACCGGGATCTCGATGTCGCGGACCACCGTGGGCGCCGCGTGGCCCGCGGCGGCCGGTGCCGGCTCGGCGGGTGCCTCCGCCTGGGCGCCGCCACCGCCGGCGAGCGCGCCGGCGACGAGCAGCACGCCCACGGACACGAGCACGGGCAGACGTCGCATGTGCCACCTCCATAAGTTTTTAAATGCGTTTTACAACTGACGACGCTAGGATGGCGGACGGCGATCGGTCAAGTTCGGAGGAACGGGCGTGTCGGCAATCGGACGAGGGAGAAGGCGCGGATGAGTGCGGTGCCACCCCTGGAGCCGGCGCTGCGCCTGGCCGTCGCGCTGCTGCACAGCTACTGGGTGCTCCAGGACCCGGTCGACCAGCTGTCGGTGGCCCGGCTGCGGGCCGCCGCCCGGGAACTCGGCCTCGCCGAGGCCGTCGAGCCGCTCACCGAGGCCGATCTGCCCCCGCTGCGCGAGCTGCGCGACCGGCTCCACGGTGTCTTCGCCGCACCCGACCCGGCCGCCCGGGTGGCCACGCTCAACGAGGTGCTGGGCGAGGTGAGCGCCGGCACGGCGGTCGAGCCCGGACCCGACGGCACGCTGCGACTCACCCCGCTGCCCCGGCCCGGCCCCGTCGGGGCGTTCGCCGCCCTGGTCACCGGGGCGCTCGCCCGGGCCGCCGCGACCGGCGGGACGGAGCGGTTCGGTGTCTGCGCGGCCGACGGGTGCGACGCGCCCTATCTGGACCGGACCCGGGCCGGCCGGCAACGCTACTGCTGCGAGCTGTGCAACAACCGGGCCGCCGCGGCGGCGTACCGGGGGCGGTCCCGGCGCGGCTGACCCGGCCGGGCGGCACGGGCGGCGTCCCCGCGCCCCACGACCGCGGGACGCGGGGACCCCCCGTCCCGGCTACTGGAGGAACGCCCCCAGGGGCGAGAGCAGCAGCCGGCCGAGCAGTGCGGCGTTGTCGTCCAGCCGCATCCGCTCACACTCGCGGGCGTCCGGGTCGTGCCGGCAGCGCCAGATCTTCTGCGCGTTGCGCCAGGCCACGTTCCGGGTGTACTCGACCAGTTCGCCCTGGTACCAGTCGTCGATGTCGCCGTTCACCATGTCGATCATCAGCTGCCAGTGGTCCAGGTAGCCGCGGCGCAGCTCCGGGATCCGCTCGGCGAAGATCTTGTTGATCTCCAGATAGTCGCGGTGCTGGTCGCTGTCGTCGATCGGCTCCGAGTCGAGGCTGTCGAAGGTGGTCACCAGCGCGAACGGCAGGTCGTAGTTGATGTGCGCGTTCACCCCGGCGGCGGCCGACGGCAGCGGGCGGGCGTCCGGGCCGCGCATCCGCTGGAACAGGCAGGCCCAGGCCTTCGGGGTGCTCGGGTGGGAGTCGGTCCAGAACCGGAGCGCGTCGAAGTAGCGGGCGGCGAACTCCACGTCGAGCCGGGCCAGGAAGGCCGGGTCGGTGAAGCGGTCGTCGTAGAGCCCGTCGAGGACTGTGGAGGTGATGACCAGGTAGAGCTTGTTGAAGTCGGCCAGCGGGCAGCTCTCCTCCAGCGGAGGCAGCCGGACCAGCAGGTCCTGGAGCTTCGTGAGGTGGTCGACGACCGCCGGCACGTCGGCGGGGTGGTCGGCGAGCAGCCCGACGATGTCCTGGTGCACGGGACCCCAGACCGGTTCGGTCATCTCTCCTCCACAGTGGTCGGCGCCCCCCACGACGCCACCCGGTGACGCTGGACAGCCTTCCAGCGGCGCACGCCGGCCGGATCAGTAGAACGACGTATTGCCGACGTACGGCTAGTGCTGGTCGGCGCGGTTACGCAGGAAGATGGCGCTGGCCTGGACCCGGGTGCGGACCTGGAGCTTGTCGAAGATGTGCGACACATGCACGCCGATCGTCCGCTCGCTGATGAACAGCCGCTGGCCGATCTCCCGGTTGGTCAGCCCCTCGGCGACCGCCGCGAGCACCTCCCGCTCGCGGGCCGTGAGCACGACCAGCTCGTCCACCGCGGGCGCGGCCGGCGCCGCCGCCCGGGGCCGGGGCGCCGGACGGGCGGCAGCCGGCCCCTCGTCCAGGGCCACCCGGGCCCGCCCGGCCAGGGTACGGATCTCCTCGCTCAGCGGCACCGCGCCGAGCGCCTGGGCCGTCCCGTGGGCCTGTCGCAGCAGCTTGCCGGCGGTGGCCAGCCGGCTGCGCCGGCCCAGGAGCGCCTCGGCCTGCCGCAGCCGCGAGTACGCCGCCGGGTAGGGATGGTTGCGCCGGTCCCACTCGGTGGCCGCGCGGGCCCACAGCTCGGGATCGCCCCGGCCGTCGTCCAACCGGCTCAGCTCCGCGGCGCAGAGGGCCAGGAACCCGTCCGCGACGTAGCGCACCGGCGCGCCGGCCTTCCCGCTCTTGGCGGCCACCCGGTCTACCACCTCGCGCAGCCGGCGGACCGCGTTCGGGTCCACCTCGACGGTGCGGCTGGCGGACGCCTCCGCCTCGGCGCGCAGCCCGTGCCACGCCAGGGTGGCCAGCACAATGACGTCGTCGGAGCGGCTCTCGGTCAGGCCCCGCTGGACCGCCTGCCGGGCCAGGTCGTGCCGGCCCTGCCACATGGCCAGCCCGGCGCGCAGGATGAGCATCGGCAGCACGTGCCGGGCCCCGCCGCCGGCCAGCACGGTGGCGACCGCCTCCAGGTCACGGTCGGACGCCTCGACGTCGCCGTAGCCGACGGACAGCCGGCACCGGGCGAGCAGTAGCTCGACCGCGTCGGCGCCCGACGGGCGGTGCCGCAGCGCGGCTGCGACGACCTTCTCGGCCTCGGCCCACTGCCCCACCCGGAACAGCCCGTTGGTGGCGATGGCCAGCAGCCGGGTCTCCCAGGTGCGGCCGAGCCCCAGCTCGGCGACCCGCTCGGCGCCCCGGCGGGCCACCACCACGCCCTCCTCGAGGATGTTCAGCGGCCCGGTGAGCAGCTCGGCCAGGTGCAGGTACGCGCAGGCCACGTCCTCCGGCCGGCCCGAGCGCTCGGCGGTGTCCAGTGCCTTGCGCATGACGGCCAGCCCGGCGTCCGGGTCCTCCAGGTAGGCCTCGCTGAAGCCGAGCGCCGAGCTGGCCAGCACCACCTCCGTGGCGGTGCCCTCGACCTCGGCGGCGAGCCGGAGCGCCTCCCGGGCCTGGTCGCCGGCCTCGGCGTAGCGGCCCAGGTGCAGCAGCAGCTCGGCCAGGCGGGCGGCGGCCGTGGCACGTTCCCGGGGCGTGCAGTCCGCCGCGGCGAGCACCCGCCGGTATTCGGCCTCGGCCGGGGCGGACCGGCCGGCGGCGGCCAGGTAACGGGCCCGCCGGATGTGCAGGGCGCACGTGGGCGGGCCGGCCGGGTCGGCGGCCAGCTCCTCCAGCAGAGCCAGCGCGCGGGCGTGCTCGCCGCAGTGGTGCGCCGACTCGGCGGCGTGCGTCAGCAGCTCGGCCCGGTCGACCTCGACCGGCTCGGGCCGGCCGCCGTCGGGCAGCACGGCGGGCGGGGTGGTGGCCAGGCTCAGGGCGGCCGACCAGTGCCGGTGCGCCTCGGCGTAGCCGTGCAGGCGCTCGGCCTCCCGCGCGGCGGCCATCGCGGCCGGCAGGGCCCGGGCCGGCTCGCCGGCGAGCCGCCAGTGGTGCGCCAGCCGGGCCTGGTGCAACTCGGCGGTGGCCGAGGTCAGCGCCTCGGCGTAGCGGCGGTGCAGCGCGGCCCGCTCGGCGGGCAGCAGCTCGTGCGCCAGCACCTCGGCCACCAGGCGGTGCCGCAGCCGGTAGCCGTCGTCGGCGCCGACCAGCAGCCGGTGCGCCACCGCCTCGCGGACCGCCTCGATCAGCTGCTCCTCCGGCAGTCGGACGACCTGGGCCAGCAGCCAGTGCTCGACCGGCTCGACACCGGCGGCTACCGCGTGCACCACGGCGTGCGCGGGCTGCGGCAGCGCGTCGACCCGGGCCAGAAAGACCTCGCGCAATGTGTCGGAAAGGCCGTCGTGGCCGTCGCGCAGGTCGCGGGCCAGCTCCTCCACCACGAACGGGTTGCCGCCGCTGCGCTGCCACAGCTGGTCGGCGGCCTCCGGGGCCAGCGGCGCGCCGACGATCGCGGCGGCCAACTCGTCGGTGCCGGCCCGGTCCAGGGGCGCCAGGTCGACCACCCGCACCGAGCGAAGCCGGCGCAGCTCGGTGAGCACCCGGCGCAGCGGGTGCGCGCCCTGCAACGACTCGGCCCGGATCGCGGCGAGCACCGACAGCTGGAGGTCGCCGAGACCGGCGAGCAGGTAGAGCAGGAGCTGGCGGGTGCTGCGGTCGACCCACTGGAGGTCGTCGAGGACGAGCACCAGCGGCCGCCCGCCGGCGACCAGATGCAGGCCCCGCGAGACCCGCTCCAGCAGCGCGCCCGCGCCGTCCGGGCCGGGGGTCTCCTCGTCGAAGACCTGGAGCAGGCCGCGGACGGCGGAGGAGGTGCGGGCCTCGGTCAGGTCGGCGTCGAGGCGGCGCAGCGCCTGGCGCAGCGGGTGCAGCGGCGAGGCGTCGCCGATGTCGAGGCAGGTGCCGGTGAGGACCAGCGCGCCCGCGTCCCGCAGGTGCTCGACGGTCTCGGCCAGCAGGCGGGTCTTGCCCACGCCGCTCTCGCCGGTGAGGAACACCGCGGCGGTCTGCCCGGGGGCGACGTCGTCGAGCAGCGCCGAACGCAGCGCCGCCGTCGTGTCGGCACGGCCGACGAGCGGCGCGGTGTCCACATCGCTGGCCATGTCCCGCAGCCTAGTCACAGGTTCCCGCACCGTTCTACGGGCTCAGGGCCCTTGTGGTACTCCTCGCGTCGACATTACGACTAATGGTTGCGGGTGGTCGACATACGTCGTCCTACCGATCCCCCGAGGACCCGGTGGTGAAAGTCTCCGGTGGTCGTCAGGCACCGGACCGGGAAAGGGTGGGTGCGATGCTGATCACCACGCCCGTGGGGAGTCGGGAAGCTGCCACCGTCGCGCGCTGGCCGGTGCCGGAGGAGCGGCGCACGGTCACCGTCCTCTTCGCCGACATCGTGGGCTCGACCGGCCTGATCGAGCGCCTCGACCCCGAGGACGTCCGGGCGTTGCAGCAGGCGTACTTCGGCACGGTCGCCGCGGTCCTGCGCCGCTGGCACGGGGTGGTCGAGAAGTACGTGGGCGACGCCGTGATGGCGCTGTTCGGCGCGCACGGCTCCGACGGTTTCGACGCCTACCGTGCCGTGCGCGCCGGGCTGGAGATCCAGGACGCGCTGGACCGGCGGCTGCCGGCCGGCTCCCGCCTACGGGTGCGGGTCGGCGTGGCCACCGGCGAGGTGCTGGTCGACCTGGGCGCCACCCGGGACGGCGGGCACGCCGCGGCCAGCGGCGCGGTGATCACCACGGCGGCCCGCCTCCAGGAGTACGCCCCGCCCGGCGGGGTGGTGGTCTGCGCGGACACCCGGCGGGCCGTCGCCGGCCTGGTCGAGCAGCGCCCGCTGGCCGCCATGACGGTGGCCGGCCGCGCGGCGCCGCTGGACGTCTGGCGGGTGACCGGGCCGGCCCCGCACCGGCCGGCCCGGCACCACGGGCCGCTGGTCGGCCGCCGCCACGAGCTGGCCACCGCCGGCGAGGAGATCGTCCGGGCGGTACGCGAGCGGCGTCCACGGTGGATATCGCTGGTCGGCCCGGCCGGCAGCGGACGGAGCCGGCTGCTGCACGAACTGGTCCGCGCGGTGTCGGCAGTGGACGGTGTGCGGGTGCGCTGGTGCGTCACGCACTGCCCGCCGTTCCCGGACGGGGACCTGGCGCCGCTGACGGACCTGGTCCGCGGCCTCGCCGGGCTGCGCGAGACCCACTCGCCGGAGACCGCACGCCGGCGGCTCGGCACCGCCCTGGACGGACTGCTGCCGGCGGCCCGGCGCGATGCGGCGGCGCACGCGCTGGCCGAGTTCCTGGCCGCGCCGCGCGACCCCGGGGCGTCCGTGCGGGGCGCCGAGCTGTTCCGGGAGATCCTGCTGGACCTGGCCGCCGGCCAGCCGGTGGTGGTGGCGGTCGACGACCTGGACCGGGCCGCGCCGGCGCTGAACCGGTTCCTGCACCGGCTCTTCGCCGCGGCCGGCGAACGGGGGCTGCCGCTCGCGGTGGTGGCCACCCACGGCCCGCGCTGGGCCGACCTGCTTCCTGGGGCGGCCGGCCGGCAGCGCCGGGTGCCGCTGCCCGCGCTGGGCACCGCCGACACCGGACGGTTGCTGCGGCACCTGCTCGACCGGGCCGGGCGGTCCACGGCGCCGGCCGCGGCGCTGCTCCCGCTGGTCGGCGGTAACCCGGCCGTCGCGGCGGCGTACGTGGCCACGCTCGGCGCCGACGGCGAGCCGGCCGGGGTGCCCGAGCCGGTCCGCCGCCTGGTCGACGCCCGGCTGGACCGGCTCGAAGGGGAGCAGCGAGCGGTGCTCATGGCGGCCGCCGCCGGGGGCGGGGACGTCCCGGCCGGAACGGTGGCGCGGATGCTCGACTGGCCGGCCCGGCGCGCCGAGCCGGTGCTGGGTGCGCTCGTCGACGCCGGCCTGCTGCGCCGCACCGCCACCGGCGGGTACGCGGTCGCCGAACCGGCGATCGCCCGGGTGGCCGCCCACCGGCTGCCTCGCGCGGTGCGGGCGGAGTTTGCCCGCCGGCTGCGGGACACCGCGGCGGCCGGGGCGATCCGCCCGGCCGGCACGGCGCGCGGGGTCACCACCGTCCGGGCGTCCTGCCCGGCGGGGACGGGACGCCGGTCGGGTGGAGGGGCCCGACCGGCGCCGGTCCCGGTGGCGGTTGCGCCGGCCGCGGGCAACCCGATGCCGGTGGTACCGGCCGCGGGCGGCCCGGTGGCGGGTGCGCCGGTGGGGAGCGGCAGGGCGCGCGGTGTGCCGGCGGGGGGCCGCGCCGCGCCGGTCGTGCCGGCGGGAGGCGACCCGGGGCTTGGTGTGCCGGCGTGGCTCGTGTCCCCGACGGGCGCGAAGCGGGACGTGCCCGGGACGGCCGGCGCGGTGGTGGGGACCGCCGCGCCGGGTGGCCGACGGCTGGTCGCCGCCGCCGCGGAGGGGGGCAACGGCGTGGTGGGCTGGCCAGCCGGGGTGTCGGGGGACGTCTCCGCCGCGCGTTCCGTCTCGCCGGGCCTGCCGGCGGTCCGGCGTGGGGGGACGCGGACCGGGCGGCCGACGGGTGCGCGACCCGGGGTGTTCCCGGGGCTCCACGACCCGTTACCGGGCGGCCCGCCGCCCGGATCGGCGGGCCGGTGGGGGCCGGTGGGTGGGCGACCGACGACCGGCGGGCCGCCGCCTCCGCACCGGGTCCGGCGGGGACGGACGGCCGCGGCAACCGGCCGGGCCGGGAGCTCCCTGGCGGTGGGCGGGCCGGTGCTGGCCGCCTGAACGCGACGTCCGGGCCGGAGCGGGCACGGGGCCACTCCGACCCGGACGTCCCCGGTGGGCGGCGAAGCCGCCTGCGGAAGGCTGGACCAGCACAACGCCCGCAGCCCTCGAAGCCGCACGCCCACGGCCCACGCCGCATGCCCCGGCCCGCCGGCGTTCGCTCCGCAGGGGGCAGGGCACCGGGCCGGCGGTACCCGGAACGCGTGTCAGGGCCGCCGTCGACGCCGGGCGGTCAGCGGTCGGCGAGGAACGCCAGGGCGCGGTCCCAGGTGCGGGCCGCGGCCGGCGCGTCGTGGTCGGGCGTGCCGGGGTCGGTGAAGAGGTGCCCGGCGCCCGGATAGCGGTGGACCGTCACCTCGGCGCCGGCCGCGGTCATCGCCCGCTGCCAGTCGTCGACCTCGTCCTGCGGCTCGTACTCGTCGGGGTCGGCGAGGTGCAGTTGCACGGGCAGGCCGGGGCGCACCGACCCGGGGTCGCCGCCGGTGCCGTGCAGCAGGAGCAGCGCGGCGGCCTCCGGGCGCTCGGCGAGCAGCGCCCCGGCGATGCCGGCGCCCATCGAGAAGCCGGCCAGCACGGTCTCGGCGGGCAGTTCGGCCGCCGCCGCGCGGGCCCGGTCGAGCACCGCGTCCCGGCCGATCTTGTCCAACAGCGCGAAGCCGGCGTCGACGGTGTCCGCGGCCGGCACTTCGTACAGGTCGGGGGTGGTCACCCGGTGCCCGGCGGCGCGGAGCCGGTCGGCGGCGGCCAGCACGGCGGGGCGCAGCCCGTAGACGCTGTGCAGGAGCAGGATGTGTGCCATCGGCTCATCCTGGCCCGCACTCCGGCGGGCCGCCGGGCGGCGCGCCGGTCAGTCCCGGGCGATGGTGCGGCTGCGGCCCCGGAACTCGGCGACGACCTCGTCGTCCCGCCAGACCGTGACGTCGTAGATGCCGCTGCGGCCGTAGCGGACCCGCTCGGTGGCCCGGGCCTCCAGCAGGTCGCCCTCGCGGACCGGGCGGAGGAAGCTGATCTCGCCACCGGCGGCCACGGTGGCCGGGCCGTGGCTGTTGCAGGCCAGCGCGAACGCGGTGTCGGCGAGCAGGAAGACGAAGCCGCCGTGGCCGATGGCGTGGCCGTTGAGCATGGCCGCGGTGACCCGCAGCCGGGCCACCGCCGCGCCGTCGCCGGCCGAGACCAGCTCGATGCCGAGCCCCTTGGACGCCACGTCGGCGTCGAACATGTCGTGGGCCGCCGTGCGGCCGTCCTCGCCCGCCATCTCAGCGCTCCCGCCGCTGGTCGACGATCCGGCGCATCTTGCCCATCGAGCGCTCCACGCCGTCGGGCTCGATGACCTGGACCGCCACGCTCACCCCGATGGTGTTCTTGACCTGCTCGACCAGGGTCGCCCCGGCCCGCTCGGCCTCGTCGGCGGCCACCCCGGCCCGCCGCTCCACCTTGACGGTGAGGGTGTCCATCCGGCCCTGCCGGTTCAGCACGCACTGGAAGTGGGGGGACAGCGCGGGCGTACGCAGGATCAGCTCCTCGATCTGCGTGGGGAAGACGTTGACCCCGCGCACGATCATCATGTCGTCGGTCCGGCCGGTGATCTTCTCGATCCGGCGCATGCTCCGGGCGGTGCCGGGCAGCAGCCGGGTGAGGTCACGGGTACGGTAGCGGACCACCGGCATGGCCTCCTTGGTGAGCGAGGTGAGCACTAGTTCACCCTGCTCGCCGTCGGGCAGCACCGCGCCGGTGACCGGGTCGATGATCTCCGGGTAGAAGTGGTCCTCCCAGAGGTGCAGGCCGTCCTTGGTCTCCACGCACTCGACCGCCACCCCGGGGCCCATCACCTCGGAGAGGCCGTAGATGTCCACGGCGTGCATGTCGAGGCGCTGCTCCATCTCGCGGCGCATGTCCTCGGTCCACGGCTCGGCGCCGAAGATGCCGACCTGGAGCGAGGTGGACCTCGGGTCGACGCCCTGGCGCTCCATCTCGTCGACGATGGCCAGCATGTAGCTGGGGGTGACCATGATGACCTCGGGCGCGAAGTCGCGGATCAGCATGACCTGCCGCTCGGTCATGCCGCCGGAGACCGGGATGACCGTGCAGCCCAGTTCCTCGGCGCCGTAGTGCGCGCCGAGGCCGCCGGTGAAGAGCCCGTAGCCGTAGGCGACGTGGACCCGGTCGCCGGGGCGGCCGCCGGAGGCCCGGATCGAGCGGGCCATCAGCTTCGCCCAGGTGTCGAGGTCGGCGCGGGTGTAGCCGACCACGGTGGGCCGGCCGGTGGTTCCGGAGGAGGCGTGCAGCCGGGCGACCCGCTCGCGGGGCACGGCGAACATGCCGAACGGGTAGTTCTCCCGCAGCTCGGCCTTGCCGGTGAACGGGAAGCGGGCCAGGTCGGCGAGCTCACGCAGGTCGTCGGGGTGCACCCCGGCCGCCGCGAAGGCCTGGCGGTAGTGCGGCACGTTGTCGTACGCGTGCCGCAGCGACCAGCGCAGCCGGTCGAGTTGCAGCGTCCGCAGCTCGTCGACGCCGGCCCGCTCGACGGGTTCCAGCTCGTCCGGACGAGGGGTGCGGTCCTGCACGGTGGCCTCCTGCGCGACGGGTGCGCCGGCGCCGCGTCGCGCCGGGCGGGTGTCGGTCACCGTACGCCCGTACGGCCCGTCCTGCCAGGTCAGGTCCCCCATGCCGCCGTCAGGGGTGGCCCGGGTCCAGGCCCGCTCGCGCGGCAGCGCATCCAGCCCGGGCCGGCCGGCGCGGTCGAGACCGGCGCAGCCGGCGGCGCCCGGCCCCGCCGGGCGATCGGCATCCCCGGGTAGCACCTGCGGCGCCGCGGCAGAATGGCGGCCGATTCGCCTGCGTCCGGCGACGAGGTCTCCGGTTTCCGGGTCCTTTCGAACCTCTGCCGGAGACCCCGAAAAGCCTTACTCGGTGAAGTTCCGAATGGGCGAGCAGGGCCCGGGAGAAGTGTCGTTGGCGCCGTCCACCGTGCAGACCATCATCGCGTAGGTGTTCAGCTCCCACACGTCGTACTGGAACTGTGCGTAGGAGCCCGAACCGCCACCGTTGTACTTGGTGGCCACCAGGGTCTTGTCCGCCGGAGAGTTGTAGTGATACAGGTACCCGCGCACGCCGTGGCCGTCGGCCAACTTGTCGTACACCCGGAAGTAGTCGCCGTCGTCGACGTGCTGCATGCTCGCGACCACGGTCTGGCTGTTCACGAGGGACACCCACGTGTCACCGGCGAATGCGGGACTGCCCACTCCGAGCACGATGGCGGGGACGGCCAGCAGGGCCGCACCGCGTACGTACCATTTCTTCGACATTGTCGGCCAACTTCCTGACGGGACCGCGCCTTTGCGGTCGGTTGCGGGAAGGCTAGGAGACCGAGCTACCCGCAAACAATGACGTCCGTCTTTTCTTGAGCGACGCTTGAACTTCCGGGAATTGCATCGCGTCCGAGTGCACGGGGCGATGCGAGTCGGAGATCGCCGTCAATGGCGCCCCCAGGCGGCCGGCCAGACGCACCTCGATGGCGCGGGTTGGGCTCGTCACTCCGTACCGAAGACAGCGTCCGACGCGAACATGACCTCCTGACCTCCGCCGCAAGGCGGCCGGGGCGGGTCCGCAGGTCGGTGGCTCAGCGGGCGGCGGGGAGCCGGTGCAGCGCGTCGACCAGCGGGGCCAGCTCGGGGGTGCGCTCGGCCTCGGCGAGGGCGTCGGCGAGCACCCGGTCATGGGTGGGGCGGGCCCGGCCGAGCAGCTTCGAGCCGGCCGGGGTCAGCTCGGTGTAGATGCCGCGCCGGTCGTCCGCGCAGAGCACGCGGGTGAGCAGGCCGCGCTCCTCCAGCCGGGCGACCAGGCGGGTGGTGGCGCTGCCGGAGAGCGCCGCGGCGCGGGCGAGCTGCCGCATCCGCATGTGCCAGCCGTCCTGGCGGGAGAGCGCGTCGAGCACCGTGTACTCGACCACCGAGAGGTCGTGCTCGGCCTGGAGGGCGCGCTCCAGGGCGGCCTCGATCAGGCCGTGCAGCGCGGCGAGCGTGCGCCAGCCCTGCGCGCGGATCTCGACCGCGTCGTCGGCGATGCCCATGGCGCCCCCTCCGGTGTGACCTGGACGTCCCCCAGGCTACCACCCTTGCGCCGATATAAGGCGCGTGCAACTATCTGGTTGTCGGCGCGGGTAGTTGCACGCGCCTCATTGTTTCCGAGCACGGATTGGGTACGGCATGGCACAGCGCACCTCGGCCCTCCCCGGCGGCCTGGTCGCCCTGGCGATCGGGGCGTTCGGCATCGGGCTGACCGAGTTCGTGATCATGGGGCTGCTCCCCCAGGTCGCCGCCGACTTCGCGGTCAGCGAGTCGGTGGCCGGCTGGCTGATCTCCGGGTACGCCCTCAGCGTCGCCGTCGGCGGGGTGGCGCTCACCGCCGCCGTCACCCGGCTGCGCCGCAAGCCGGTGCTGCTCGGGCTCATGGTGCTCTTCATCGCCGGCAACCTGCTCTCGGCGCTGGCCGGCGACTACGGCACCATGCTGGCCGGCCGGATCGTCGCGGCGCTCTGCCACGGCGCGTTCTTCGGCATCGGCGCGGTGGTGGCGACCGGCCTGGTCCCGCCGGCCCGCCGGGCGGGCGCGGTCGCCCTCATGTTCACCGGCCTGACCGCCGCCAATGTCCTCGGCGTGCCGTTCGGCACCCTCCTCGGCCAGCACCTCGGCTGGCGCGCCACGTTCTGGGCGATCACCGGCATCGGGCTGGTCGCGCTGGTCGGCCTCGCCGCGCTGGTGCCCGGCCGCGGTCCGGACGGCGACGCCGCGCCCACCGGCGGCCTGCGCGGCGAATTGCGGGCGTTCGCCCACGCCCAGGTCTGGTTCTCGCTGGTGGTCACCGTGCTCGGCTTCGGCGGCATGTTCGGCGCGTTCACCTACATCGCGTACACGCTCACCGAGGTCAGCGGCTTCGCCACCGGCACCGTCCCGTGGCTGCTGGTGCTCTTCGGCGTCGGGCTGTTCGCCGGCAACCTGGCCGGGGGCCGGGCCGCCGACGTGTCGTTGCCCCGGACCCTGGTCACCGTCCTCGCCGTGCTCACCCTGGTGCTGGTCGGATTCGCGCTGGCGGCCGGGAGCCCGGTGCTGACCGTGGTCGCGCTGGTGCTGATGGGCGCGTTCGGCTTCGCCACCGTGCCGCCGCTGCAGATGCGGATCATGAAGTACGCCCGCCAGGCCCCGACGCTGGCCTCCGGCGCGAACATCGCCGCGTTCAACGTCGGCAACGCTCTCGGCGCCTGGCTCGGCGGGTTGACCATCGACGCCGGCCTCGGCTACACCGCCCCGATCTGGGCGGGCGCCGGGCTCACCCTGCTCGGCCTCGCCGTGCTGCTGGCGGCCGAGCGGCGCGCCCGGCGTACCCCGGCCGACGCCGCGGACACCCGCGAGTTCGCCGACGCCACGGCCTGACCGCCCGTGCGGTCGGACCGGCCGCCGGGCCTGGCTGGCCGGACCGGGCCGGCCGACGCGGCGTTATGCTCGGGCGGACACCGGCGGTGGGGCCCGCCGTCCCGGCAACGGCCGGGAGAACCGCGACAGGCTCGCCAACGGTCCCTGCCAGTGATGCCCGTCCTGGTGGGAGGCACCGTGACCGGACCGTCCGAGTTCCGCGTCGACCCCGACGTCGACCTGCGCGTCCCCGCCGACCGGCGGGAGCTGCCCGCCCACCCGGCGGCGGTGCTCGGCGTCATCGCCGCCGGTGGGGTGCTCGGCGCGCTGGCCCGGGCCGGGCTCCAGGCCGCGTTCCCGCATTCGCCCACCGGCTTCCCGTGGGCCACCTTCGGCATCAACGTCGCCGGCTGCCTGCTGATCGGCGCGCTCATGGCGGTGCTCACCGCCCGCCCGGCCGGGCCGCTCGTCCGGCCGTTCCTCGGCGTCGGTGTGCTCGGCGGCTTCACCACCTTCTCCACCTACGCCGTGGAGGCCCAGCGGGCGATCACCGCCGGGGCGCCGGGCACGGCGCTGGCGTACCTGGCGGCGACCCTGGCCGGTGCGCTGCTGGCCGTGTGGGCCGGGGACGCGGCGGCCGGCCGGGTCCTGGCCCGCGCCGGGAACGGGGCGGCCCGGTGACCGTCCTGCTGATCGCGCTCGGGGCGGCGCTGGGCGCTCCGCTGCGCTACCTGACCGACCGGGCCGTGCAGGCCAGGCACGACTCCCCCTTCCCGTGGGGCACGCTGACCGTCAACGTGGCCGGGTCGCTGGTGTTGGGCACGGTGACCGCCCTGCCGGCGTCCCCCGCGGTGGCCGCCCTGGTCGGCACCGGCTTCTGCGGTGCGCTGACCACCTGGTCCACGCTGGGCTACGAGACCGTGCGGCTGCACCGCGAGGGCCGGCGGGGGCACGCGCTGGCCAACGCGCTGGTCAGCATCGCCGCCGGCCTCGCGGCGGCCACCCTGGGCTACGCGCTGGCCGGAGCCGTCACCGGCTGACCCGCCGGGACACGCCACTCACCACGCCGGCACAGTTCACCGGCCGGGCGGCGGGCGAGGTCCACCCGCACAGCCGTCACCGGCCGGCCAGCGCTCTCACCCCCGCGCAGGTACGACGGCAGGCGCCGCGGCGGGATCCGCGGCGAGCGCCACCACCGGCCCGACCACGAAGACCGCCGGCGGCCGGATCTCGGCCCGCGCGGCGAGCGCGCCGACCTCGTCCAGCCGGCACCGGGCCGTCCACTGCTCGGGATGGCCGGCGTCGCGGACCACCAGCACCGGCGTCTCCGCCGCCCGCCCGTGGCCGAGCAGCTCGGCGGCGATCCGCCCGACGGTGTCCACCGCCATGAGCAGCACCAGCGTGCCCCGGGCCCGGGCCAGCGCGGCCCAGTCCACCAGCGAGTCCGGGTGCCCCGGCGGGAGGTGCCCGGAGACCACGGTGACCTCGTGCGCCACCCCGCGGTGGGTCACCGGCACCCCGGCCAGCGCGGGCGCGGCCACCGCGCTGCTCACCCCGGGCACCAGCACCGTCTCCACCCCGGCCGCGGCGCATGCGAGGACCTCCTCGTGACCCCGCCCGAAGACGTACGGGTCGCCGCCCTTGAGCCGGACCACCCGCCGCCCGGCGCGGGCGTGCGCGACCAGCGTGTCGTTGATGGCGTCCTGGCTCATCGACGGGCCCCGGGGCACCTTCGCGGCGTCCACCACGAGCACGCCGGGGCGCAGCCGGCGCAGCAGCCCGGCCGGGGCGAGCCGGTCGGCCACCACCACGTCCGCGGCGTCGAGCAGCGCCTGGCCGCGTACGGTGATCAGGTCGTCCGGCCCGGGCCCGCCGCCCACCACGGCCACCTGCCCGGGGCGCAGCGCCGGCTCGTGGTGATGGCCGGCGTGGTGATGGTGGTGGTGGCCGTGCCCGTCGGCCGGGTCGTCGGGGTGGTGGTGCGGGGTCTGCGGCCGGCCCACCTTGTCGGCGAACCCGGGCAGCGCCACCCGGTACGCGCAGGTGTCGCAGTTCATCCGGATGTCCCCGCGCAACGCCTCGGCGTGCCGTTCCAGGACCAGGTCGGCCAGGGCGTCGCAGTCGCCGATCACCTCGGCCACCCGCACGTCCAGGCCGGGATGGTCGGCGGCGAACTCCCGGCTCTGCGCCACGATCCGGTCCGGCAGCACCCCGGCGAAGAGGAAGTACGGGGCGACCACGATCCGCCGGGCCCCGAGCCGGCGCAGCCGCTCCAGCACGGCCGGCACGGACGGCTCGGCGAGGGAGATGAAGCCCGGTTCCACACCGGCGTACCCGCGCCCCTCCCAGAGCAGCCGGGCCACCTTGGTCACCTCGGCGTTGGCGTCCGGATCCGTCGAGCCGCGTCCGATCAGGGCGACCCAGGTGCCGGCCCGGTCGGTGCCGTCGAGCGCCCCGTCGATCCGCTCCGCCAACGCCTCCTGGAGCAGCGGGTGCGGCCCGAGCGGCCGGCCGTACGCGTACCGCAGGCCGGGGTGACGCTGCCGCTCCCGGGCCAGGGCGGCGGGGATGTCTCCCTTGCCGTGCCCGGCGGCGGCCAGCACCAGCGGCAGCGCCACCAGGTTGCGGTGGCCCCGGCCGGCCAGCGCGGCGGCGGCGTCGGCCAGCGGCGGGCGGGACAGCTCGATGAAGCCGCCCTCGACGTCGGTGACGGCGTCCCGGCGGCGGATCCGTTCGACGAGCGCGGCGAACTGGGCGACGCCGGCCGCGCTGCGGGTGCCGTGCCCGACGATCAGCAGGGGGGTCCGGTCGATCACGTGTCCTCCAGGTAGAGCAGGGCGTTGAGGGCGGCGGCGGCCACTGCGGAGCCGCCCTTCTCGCCCACGTTGGACACGGCGGGCAGGCCGCTGGCCCGCAGCGCCGCCTTGGACTCGGCCGCGCCTACGAAGCCGACCGGCAGACCGACCACCAGCGCCGGGGCCGCGCCGAGCGCGATCAGCTCGACCAGCGCGGTGGGCGCGCAGCCGACCACCCAGACCGCGCCCGGGCCGACCCGGTCGGCCGCGATCCGCACCGCCGCCGCCGAGCGGGTGATGCCGGCGGCGCGGCCCAGGTCGGCGGCGGCCGGCTCGGCGACCGGGCAGACGATGTCCCGCCCGGCCCGGGTGATGCCAGCGGCGACCATCCACACGTCGGTGACGATCGGCGCGCCGCCCCGCAGCGCGGCCCGGCCGGCGGCCAGGCCGTCCTCGTCACAGACCAGGTCGGTGACGTAGTCGAGGTCGGCACTGGCGTGCACCACCCGCTCGGTGACCGCCCGGGTCAGCGGCGGCAGGTGGGACAGGTCGACCCGCTCGCGCAGGATCCGGTAGGACTCCGCCTCGATGGGGTGCACGGTCCGCGTCATGACTCCGCCCGCCCGTAGCGGCGGTCGTGGCCGCGCAGCCGCCAGAGCAGCACCGCGCCGCCCCAGGCCAGCGCGAAGAGGCCCACCACGGCGTAGCCGAGCTGCTCGAAGTGGTCGGCGATCGAGGCGTACCCGGCCAGTGCGGTGAGCCCGAGATGGTCGGCCAGCAGCCCGGCCAGGTAGACGCTGGCGACCAGGCCGCCGACCAGCACGGTCATCGTGGTGGTGGCCAGGTTGTACCAGAGCCGGCGGGCCGGCTGCCGGTACGCCCACGAGTACGCGCGGCTCATCAGCAGGCTGTCGGCGGTGTCCATGGCGGACATCCCGGCGGCGAAGAGCAGCGGCAGGGTGAGCAACGCCAGCACCGGCAGCCCGCCGGCGGCGGCGGTGCTCGCCGAGAGCGCCAGCAGGGTCACCTCGCTGGCCGTCTCCAGGCCCAGCCCGAAGAGGAAGCCGACCGGCGCCATGTGCCAGGAGGAACGGACCAGGGTGCGGGCCCGGGCCCCGAGGATCCGGTGCATCAGGCCCCGGTTGAGCAGCAGGAGGTCCAGCTCGGTCTCGTCCAGCGCGCCGGCGCGCAGCCGCCGCCAGAGCCGGGCCAGCCCGGCCAGCACCACCGCGTTGAGGGCCGCCACGAGCAGCAGGAAGCCGGTGGCGGTGACCACCGCCACGGTGGCGCCGACCTCGCGGACGCCGGCCATCCCGTCGCCGGTCAGCCGGGTGGAGGCGAGCCCGACCACGAGGGCGAGCAGCAGCACCACGGCGCTGTGCCCGAGCGCGAAGAAGAAGCCGACGCCGACCGGCCGCCGGCCGCGCAGCAGCATGAGCCGGGTGGTGTCGTCGATGGCGGCGATGTGGTCGGCGTCGAAGGCGTGCCGCACCCCCAGCACGTAGGCGAGGGTGCCGGCGCCGGCCAGCCCGCCGGCCGCGACCGGCTGGTTGTTCCAGTAGAGGTAGAGGGTCACGCCGGCGACGTGCAACGCGGCGACCGCGCAGATGATGCCGCCGAGGCGGGCCCGTTCGGCGCGGCTCCACCGGCCGATGGTCGGGGCGGCGGTCGGGGTCGAGGTCATCGCTCTCCTCGGGGTTCGGGGTCGACGCGGATGGCGTCCACGGGGCAGATCTCCAGGCATTCGAGGCAGCCGGTGCAGCGGTCGGTGACCCGCAGGCCGACGCCGGTGGGGCGGATGGCGTGCACCGGGCAGGTGAGCAGGCAGGCGCCGCAGCCCTGGCAGGCGCCGATGGTCACGACCGCCACCGGTACCCCCGGGGCGTGACCATCCGGCCGGCGACCACCCGCGTCTGCGAGCTGCCGACCACCACCACGCTGTACATGTCGACCAGGGCCGGGTCGAGGGTGGCCAGGGTGGCCAGGTGCACCCGCTCACCGGGCCGGCTGGCGTTGCGCACCACGCCGACCGGGGTGTCCGGCGGCCGGTGCGCGGCGAAGGTGTCCAGCGCCGCGCCGAGTTGCCAGTCCCGGGTACGGCTGCGCGGGTTGTAGAGCAGCGCCACCAGGTCGGCCCCGGCCGCGGCGGCGACCCGGCCCGCGATCACCTCCCACGGGGTGTGCAGGTCGGACAGGCTCAGGTAGACGTGGTCGTGCCCGAGCGGCGCGCCGAGCAGGGCGGACGCGGCGAGCCCGGCGGTCACTCCGGGCACACCGACCACGTCGATCCGGTCGTCGGCGTACTCCAGGGCGGGGCTGGCCATCGCGTACACCCCGGCGTCGCCGGAGCCGACCAGGGCGACGGCGTGGCCGGCGGCGGCCTCGGCGACGGCGGCCCGGGCCCGCGCCTCCTCCGCGCCGAGCCCGCTGGCCAGCACCCGGGTACCGGGACGGAGCAGGCCGCGGATCTGGTCGACGTACTGGTCCAGGCCGACCACCACGGCGGCCCGGCGCAGCTCGGCCACCGCACGCGGGGTGCGCAGGTCGGCGGCGCCGGGGCCGAGGCCGACCAGCGAGAGCCGGCCGCGCGGGGCGTGCCGGGCCACCGCCACGGTGGCCATCGCCGAGGCGGTCTTCGGCACCAGCAGCGTGCCGCCGCCGCGCAGCGCCGCGGCCTCCGCGACGCTCGGCGTGCCGACCGCGGCACGGACCACCTCGCTGGGGTGCGGCACGTCGACCGCCGCCAGGTCCGCCGCCGGCCAGGTCTGAAGGGGTACGCGGTACGCGTCGGCGGTCGACCGGATGCCCGCCTCGTCGGCCTTGAGGTCCACGCTGGCCAGACAGCGCAGGCTGGCCGGGCTGAGGCCGGCGTCGGCGAGCGCCCGGCGCAGCAGGCCGGTCACCTCTGCGGCCGGCACGCCGCGGCTGGAGCCGACGCCGGCGACCAGGGACGGTGGCCGGAGCACCACGGTCCGCCCGTCGAGCGGAACGACCCGGTCGGTGACCAGGATCCGCCAGCCTCCCGCACCGTCACCGTCACTGGCGGGAGTCGGGGCAGCCGTTGCCGCAGTCGACCTCGCGGCGGCCGGGGTGGGAGTCGCCGCTCCGGTGGCCGGCGCCGGGGTGTCGCCCGCCGTGGCGACCGGCGTGGCGATCGACGCGGGGACGTGGGCCGGAGGGGGTGTGACCTCGACGTGGACGTGGTCCGGCAGTGCGGGCAGCGGCCAGGTGGCGTCGGCGACCAGCCGCACCGGTTCCCCGTCGAGGATCGCCCGGGACACCGCCGCCACGGCGCCCTCCACCGGCCAGCCGAGGGTGTCCAGCCCGGGCAGGCCGACCGCGTCGGTGGCGGTCGTGACCACCGGCCGGGCGTCGAGCAGGGCGCCCACCTCGGCGGCGAGAGCGTTGGCGCCGCCCTCGTGTCCGCCGAGCAGGGCCACCGCGTGCCGGGCCGCCTCGTCGACCACCACGACGGCCGGGTCGGTGTGCTTGTCACCCAGCAGCGGGGCCAGGATGCGGACCACCGCGCCGGTGGCCAGGAAGGCGACCACGGCGTCGCACTCCCGCCAGGCGGCCCGCAGCGCGTCGGCGGCGCTCTCCGCCGCCACGAGGCGGGCGTGCGGCCAGGCCGCGGCGAGCGTGCGCGCGTTCCGCCGCCCCGCGGCGGTCGCCGCCACGAGCCCGACGAGGAAGGGCTCCTTCTCCCCGCTTCCGGTGGAGCAGAGGTCCCCTGCTGATCCGTTCGAGGCTGTGGGCACGGGTTCCTCCGGATGGACGGTCATGGCAGCTCCGCGGTGAGCAGGACCACCGGGTTGGTGGCGGCCAGGCGCAGGGAACCGCCGGGCAGGTCGGCGAGGCGGGCGGCGGTGAGCTGGCAGCCGTCGACCGCGTAGCCGGCGGCGCGCAGCAGGTGCACGGCCGGGCCGACCCGGTCGAGGGCGGCCAGGGTGACCACCACCCGGGGCGGGCGGCGGTCGGCCACCGCGGCGAGCACGTCCAGGCCGCCCCCGCCGACGAAGACCGCGTCCGGGTCGGGCAGCCCGGCCAGGGCCGCCGGGGCCGCCCCGGTCACGACCCGGACGTCGACGCCGTGCCGGGCGGCGTTGGCCCGGATCGGCGCGTCCGGGTCGCGTTCCACGGCGAGCACGGCCGCGCCGAGCAGCGCGCACTCGATCCCGACCGAGCCGCTGCCCGCGCCGACGTCCCAGACCAGCCGGCCCAGCCGGGGCCGCAGCCGGGCAACCGCGAGCGCCCGTACCTCCGCCTTGGTGATCATCGAGTCCCGGTGGACGTAGTCGGACTCGGGCAGCGCCCAGCCCCCGGCCGGGGCGGCGGCGGGCTGGTCGTCGACGCGCATCCCGGCGGCGCGGACGGGCTCCGGGGCGAGGCTGAGCACGACGTGCGGGTCGGCCCAACGGGTCGCGGCGGCTTCGGCCGGGGTGGTCCAGGTGACGCGCTCGTCCGGGGTGCCCAGGTGCTCGGCGACGACCAGGCGGCGGTCCCAGCCGGCCAGGCCGGCGCCCAACTCGGCCGCGCCCGCGCCCGGAGCGGTGAGCACCGCGACGAGGGGCAGCGCCCGGCAGGCGTTGAGCGCGGGGCGCGGATCCCGGCCGTGCGCGGTGAGCACGGCCGCGCCGTCCCAGGGCAGCCCGACGCGGGCGAACGCGGCGGCGACGCTGGAGACGGCGGGCAGCACCCCTACCGGCAGGCCGGCCGCCCGGAGCCGGCGGACGATGCCGAAGAACCCGGGGTCGCCGCTGGCCAGGACCACCGCGGGCGTGCCGGCGGCGACGGCGGCGGCGAGCCGGTCCAGGGCAGGCGCGAGCGGGCCGAGCACGACGGTGGCACAGCCGGACGGCACGGGGACGGCGGCCAGGTGCCGGGCCGCGCCGACGACCAGCCCGGCGCCGGCCAGCGCCTCGGCGAGCACGGGGTGTGCGGGGCGGCCGGCGGCGTCGATCCCCGCCACGAGCACGGTCACGCCGCCCACCGCCCGGAAGAGGCGACCACCCGGTCCCCGGCGAAGTCCACCATGGCCACGTCCACGGTGACGGCCTGCCCGGCGAAGCGGCGCAGCACCTGCCGGACCCGCCGGCAGAGCAGGTCCCCGGCCGGGCCGAGCAGCCCGGCGGCCGCCCACAGCTCGTACGCGTGCCGGCCCGTGTTGGCGGCCGTGACGGCGGCGACCAGGCCCGGGTCGCCGCCGGCCTCGGCGGTGACCGCGCCGAGCAGTGACAGGTCCACCTTGGAGCGGGTGTAGTGGGTCATCAGGATGCCGGCGGCGAGCTTGGCCAGTTTGCCGGCCATGCCGACGAAGACCAGCCCGGTCATCCCGTCGCCGACGGCGGCGGTGACCGCCGCGCCGGTGAAGTCGCCGACCTCGACGAAGCACACCTCGGGCAGCTCCGGCAGGAGCGCCCGGGCCGCCCGCTCGGTACGCCCGCCGGTGCACAGCACGACGGTCCGCTCCCCCTGTGCGGCCATCACGTGCACGGCCTGCACCACGCTGGCCCGCCAGGAGGCGGTGGAGAACGGCCGGACGATCCCGGTCGTGCCGAGGATGGAGATGCCGCCGAGGATGCCGAGCCGCCGGTTGGTGGTCTTGCGGGCCATGATCTCGCCGCGCGGCACGCTGATCACCACGCGGACGCCGGTCTCGTCGAGGTCGACCACCTCGGCGACGGCCTGGCCGATCATGCGGCGCGGGGTCTCGTTGATGGCCGGGCCGCCCACCGCGAGGCCGAGCCCCGGGCGGGTGACCGTGCCGACGCCCGGCCCGCCGTCGAGGCGCAGTCCCGGCTCGTCCCCCCAGGTGACGGTGGCGGTCAGCTCGGCGCCGTGCGTGACGTCCGGGTCGTCACCGGCGTCCTTGACCACCACGGCCTCGGCCCGCCGGGCGGGTTCCAGGTCGCAGCGGGCCACCGCGAAGCTGACCCGCCGGCCGGCCGGCAGGCCGATCTCGACCTGGCGCTGCGGCTCCCCGGTCACCAGCGCGGTCAGCGCCGCCTTGGTCGCCGCCGTGGCGCACGCGCCGGTGGTCCAGCCGGTACGCAGCGCGGTGGGCCGGACCTTCGCCGTACGCGGCAGGTCCGGCTCGCGCAGCGGCGGCTCGGCGTACGTCACCGGTCGTCCCCGGCGGGGTCGCCGGCCCGGGTGCGGCGCAGCGCGGCGCGGGCGCCCGGCTCGGCCCGCCGGTAGGTGTGGAAGTGCCCGGGGTGGTAGAGGTGTGAGCGGGTGCCGCTGGCGGCGAGCGCCGGCCCCACCAGGAACAGCGTGTGCTTCCACAACCGGTGCGCCTTGACGGTGGCCTCCAGCTCGCCCAGAGCGCACCGGACCACCAGCTCGTCCGGCCAGGTCGCCTGGTACGCGACCACCACCGGCGTCTCCGGCGGGTAGCCACCGGCCAGCAGTTCCGCCTGCGCCTGCCCGGAGCGGGCGGCGGAGAGGAACAGCGCCATGGTGGTGCCGTGCCGGGCGAAGTCGCGGACCCGCTCGCCGGGCGGCATCGGCGTCTTGCCGCCCTCCAGTCGGGTGAGGATCACCGACTGGGCGACTTCGGGGATGGTCAGCTCCCGGCCGACCAGCGCGGCGACCGCGGTGAACGACGACACCCCGGGCACCACCTCCACGGCCAGGCCGAGGTCGCGGCACAGGTCGAGTTGCTCCTGCACGGCGCCCCACAGGGCCGGGTCGCCGGAGTGGATCCGGGCCACGGTCAGCCCGTCGGCGGCAGCGCGTTCGTAGAGCGGGCGGACGCCCTCGATGGGCAGCTGGGAGGAGTCGACGATCTCCGCGTCCGGGCGGGCGTGGGCGAGCACGTCGGCGTGTACGAGGCTGGCCGCCCAGATCACCACGTCCGCCCCGGCGATGACCCGGGCGGCGCGCAGGGTGAGCAGGTCGGCGGCGCCGGGGCCGGCCCCGACGAACCAGACCTTGCCGGTGGTGGTCACAGTTTTCCTCCCCGGCGGTCCCGGCGGGCCGGGACCAGCAGCGTCGACAGGTAGGGCAGGTCGGCGGCGGCGCCGTCCACCGGCCCGATCCGCTCGTCGGGCAGGCCGAGCGACCGGCCCAGCACGGCGCCGGCCAGCCGGTCCTGCCGGCGCAGCTCGTCGAGCAGGTCGGGGTGGCGGCGCCAGCCCTTGTAGATGACGACGGTGCCGGGGCCGGCGAGCGCGTCGGCGACCGGCGTGAGGCCGGCGGTGGCGGGCAGCAGGGTGAGCGGTTCGCGGCCCTCGCACAGCGGCACGCCGGCACGGGCGGCCAGGTCCTGCATGGCGGTGATGCCCGGCACGGTGCGCACCACGATCCCGGGTCGCCGGGCCCGCACGCCGTCGGCGAGGTAGCCGAAGGTGGAGTAGACGTTGGGGTCGCCGATGGTGGCGAAGGCGACCGACCGGGCGCCGGCGTCGACGGCGGCCACCATGGCCGCCGCCGCGGCGTCCCAGGCCCGCTCCCGGCGGGCGGTCACCCCGCCCCGGTCGTCGAGGGCGAACGGCAGCCGGCGCAGCCGGTCCGCGGGCACGTGCGCCCGCACGGTCGTCTCGGCTCGGCCCGGGGGCGCCTCCGGGTCCGCGGCGTGCCGGTCCAGCACGGGTACGAACACCAGGTCGGCCTCGCCCAGCAGCCGCGCCGCCTTGAGCGTCAGCAACTCCGGGTCGCCGGGTCCGACCCCGACCCCGGTCAGCACGGCGCCGGACGGCTGCTCCCCGTCGCCGGGAGGCGCGGGCCGGGGTGGGGTGGGGCCGGACGGAGCGGCCGGCGGGTGGCGAAGCGGGTTCACCGGCTCGCCGCCTCGACCAGCCGGCGGGCCGCCGCCGGGTGCCCGGCCCAGTGGGTGTGCAGGTAGGACGCGTGCACCCGGCCGGTCACGAAGCCGTGCGGGGCGCCGTCCCAGTGCCAGGCGGGGCGGTCGCCGTGCCCGGGGTCGGTGACGGTGCGGTGGAACTCGTGTCCGCGTACCGGGTCGCCGCCGCGGTGCACCGGGGACTCGGCGGCGGCCACCGCGTCGCGGTAGCCGAGGGTGAGCCGGCCGGTCATCCGGGCGGTGTGGTCGAGCCGCCCGCACATCGGCACCCCGTCGAGGGAACGGCCGAGGTAGAGCAGCCCGGCGCACTCGGCGACCACGGGGCCGTCGAAGCCGGCCAGCTCGGCGCGGAGCGTGGTGTTGCCGGCCAGGGCGTCGGCGTGCAGTTCGGGGAAGCCGCCGCCGAGCACCACGGCGCGGGTGCCGGACGGCAGTGCCCCGTCGCGCAGCGGGTCGAGGGTCACCACCCGCGCGCCGGCCGCGGTGAGCAGTTCGGCGGTCTCCGCGTACGAGAAGGTGAAGGCCGCCCCGCCGGCGACCGCGACAACCGGGCGGGCGGTGCCGGCGGGACCGCCGACGGCGGCGGCGGGATCCCAGGCGGGCTCGGTCAGGGGCGGCGCGGTGCGGGCCAGCGCCAGGACGGCGTCGAGGTCCACGGTGGACTCGACCAGGTCGGCGAGCGCGGCCACCACGGCCACCGACTCGGGCGCGCGCTCGGCGACCGGCACCAGGCCCAGGTGGCGCGAGGGCGCGGACACCTCGGCGGCCCGGGTCACCGCACCGAGCACCGGCACGCCCACCTCGGCGAGCGCGTCGCGGAGCAGCCTCTCGTGCCGGGGCGAGCCGACCCGGTTGAGCACCACCCCTCCGACGCGCACCGCCGGATCGAAGGCGCGCATGCCGAGCACCAGCGCGGCGGCCGAGCGGCCCTGCGCCGTGGTGTCGAGGACCAGCAGGACCGGCGCCTCGACGAGCCGGGCGACGTGCGCCGTGGAGGCGTACCCGCCGTGCCCGACCGCGCCGTCGTGCAGCCCCATCACGCCCTCGATCACGGCCACGTCGGCCGGGGTGGGCACGCTCGCTCCATGGCGCAGCAGCGGGGCGATCCACTCCGGGCCGACCAGCCAGGGGTCGAGGTTGCGGCCGGGACGGCCGGCGGCGAGCGCGTGGTAGCCGGGGTCGATGTAGTCGGGGCCGACCTTGTGCGGGCTGACCGTCAGGCCACGGCGGCGCAGCGCGGCGAGCAGCCCGGTGGCCACCGTCGTCTTGCCGTGCCCGCTGGCCGGGGCGGCGACGACCAGCCGGGGCAGCGCCCAGGGCGTCACCACTCGATGCCCTTCTGACCCTTCTGGCCGGCGTCCATCGGGTGCTTGACCTTGGTCAGCTCGGCGACCAGGTCGGCCGCCTCGACCAGCCGCGGGTCGGCGTCCCGGCCGGTGATCACCACGTGCTGGAAGCCGGGCCGGTCGCGCAGCGTCGCGACCACCTCGTCGACGTCGACCCAGCCCCACTTCATCGGGTACGTGAACTCGTCGAGCACGTAGAGCCCGTAGCGTTCGGCGGCCAGGTCGCGCCGGATCTGCCGCCAGCCCTCGCGGGCGTCCTCGGCGTGGTCGGCCTCTCCGCCGCGCTGGATCCAGGACCAGCCCTCGCCCATCTTGTGCCAGGCGACCGGGGCGCCCTGCCCGGTACGCTCGTGCACCTCGCCGAGGGCACGGAAGGCGTTCTCCTCCCCCACCCGCCACTTGGCGCTCTTGACGAACTGGAAGACGCCGACGGGCAGCCCGGCGGTCCAGGCGCGCAGCGCCAGCCCGAACGCGGCCGTCGACTTCCCCTTCATCTGTCCGGTGTGCACGATCAGCAGCGGCCGGTGCCGCCGCTGCCGGGTGGTCAGCCCGTCGGCGGGCACGTGGCTCGGCTTCCCCTGCGGCATCAGGCGGCGCTCCTCGTGGTGAGGCCGACGAGCGGGTCACTGGCCACGTCGGCGAGGTGGTGGTGCGGGGCGTGCAGTTGGGCGGCGAGGCGGCGGGCCAGGTGCAGGCGTACCGGGCCGGACTCGCAGTCCACGACCACGCAGGGGGCGCCGGTGGCGGCCAGCACGGCTGCCGCCCGGGCGGCCCGGTCGAGCGGGCGGGGGCCGGCGGTGGCCCGGCCATCGGTGACGACCAGCACCAGGGGGCGGCGCTTCGGGTCGCGCAGCCGCTCCACGCGGAGCAGGTCGGCCGCCGCGAGCAGCCCCTCCGCGAGCGGGGTACGCCCACCGGTGGGCAGGTCGGCCAGCCGGGTCGAGGCGGCGAGCACCGAGGAGGTGGCCGGCAGCAGGGTCTGCGCGCCGGCGCCCCGGAAGGCGACCACGGCCACCTTGTCCCGCCGCTGGTACGCGTCGGTCAGCAGGGCCAGCACGGCGCCCTTGACGGCGGACATCCGCTGCCGCGCGCCCATCGACCCGCTGGCGTCGACCACGAACAGCACGAGGTTGCCCTCGCGTCCCTCGCGGACCGCCTCGCGCACGTCGGACGGACGCAGCCGCAGCGGCCCGCCGGCCCGGCCCCGGTTGGCCTGGTGCGGGGCGGCGGCCCGGACGGTGGCCGCCAGGTGCAGCGCGCCGGCCCGTCCGGCGGGCACGCGGGCACCCGTGGTGCGGCCCCGCCCGGTGCGGGCCCGGGACCGCCGGCCGGGCACGCCCTCACCCATGCCGGGCGCGGTGAGCAGCCGGGCACGCAGCCCCCGGTCCGGCACGGCCACGCTGCCGCCCTCCGCCTGGTCCGGGTCCCCCGGCCGGCTTCCGGCTCGGGACCGGTCGCCACCGCCGTGCGGTGCGCCGTCGCCGGGCCGATCCGCGCCCGTGTCGTCGGGAGGACCAGCCCGGTCCGGGTCGGCGGCGCCGCCGTCACCGGACCGGTCGTCGTGGCCCGTCCCGTCGGCGCAGCCGTTGGCCGGCCAGCGGCCGTCCCGCTGGGCTCCACCGCGACCGTCGTCCGGCGACCCGGGGCGACCGTCCCCGTCGGACCCTCGCGAGGGGTCCCGGCCGTCGGCGCCGCCCTTCCCACGGCCCGGCCGACCGGGACCGTCGGGGTCCGACCCGGCGCCGTCCGACCCGCCGCCCGAGCCGCGCGGACCGCCGTCCGGCCCGGGGCCGCCGTCGGGCCCGCCGTCCGGATCGTCGCCGTCGGGGTCGTCGTCCGGGTGCTGCTCGCGGGCGCGGCGCAGCGCCTCGTCCAGGCGCTGCTCGTCCAGCCCCGGGGTGTCGAACGGGTCCCGGCGGCGGCGGTGCGGCAGGGCCAGCCGGGCGGCGACCCGGACGTCCTCGGCCGTCACCCGGTCCCGGCCCTGCCAGGCGGCGTGCGCCACGGCGGTCCGGGCCGTGACGATGTCGGCGCGCATGCCGTCCACGTCGAACGCGGCGCAGACCTCGGCGATCTGCCGCAGCGCCGCGCCGGGCAGCGCCACCCGGGGCAGCCGGCGTCGCGCGGCCGCCACCCGGCGCGCCACCTCGGCGTCGGCCTCGGCCCAGCCCGCGGCGAAGCCGGCCGGGTCGGCGTCGGCGGCGAGCCGGCGGCGGACCACCTCGGCGCGTACGGCGGGGTCGCGGCTCGCGGCCACCTCGACGGTGAGCCCGAACCGGTCGAGCAGCTGCGGGCGCAGCTCCCCCTCCTCCGGGTTCATGGTGCCGACCAGCAGGAACCGGGCGGCGTGGCTGACCGAGACGCCCTCCCGCTCGACGTGGCAGCGGCCCATGGCGGCGGCGTCCAGGAGCAGGTCGACCAGGTGGTCGTGGAGCAGGTTGACCTCGTCGACGTAGAGCACGCCGCGGTGGGCGGCGGCCAGCAGGCCGGGCTCGTAGGCGCGTACCCCCTCGGCGAGGGCCTTCTCCAGGTCGAGCGAGCCGACCACACGGTCCTCGGCGGCGCCCACGGGCAGTTCGACCAGGCGGGCCGGACGGCGCTCGGCCACCGACCCGGCCGGATGCGGCCCGTCCGGGCAGCCCGGGTCCGGGGCGGCCGGATCGCAGGCGAAGCGGCAGGCGGCGACCCGGTCGACCGGGGGCAGCAGGGTGGCGAGGGCGCGCACGGCGGTGGACTTGGCGGTGCCCTTCTCGCCCCGGACCAGCACTCCGCCGACGGCCGGGCTGACCGCGTTGAGCAGCAGGGCCAGCCGCATCTCGTCCATCCCGAGCACCGCGCTGAACGGGTAGCCCGTCACTGTGCCTCCTTCGTTCGCGACTGCGGGGCTCGCAGAACCGGCTCACTCCTCGCGCTCACAGCCGGTCCTCCAGGTCGCCCTCGCTGGCCAGGTACGTCTCGTGCAGCCGGTCGAGGGTGACCGGCTCGGGCGCGGCCCACAGTCCGCGGTCGGCGGCCTCCAGCAGCCGTTCGGCGATGCCGCGCAGCGCCCACGGGTTGGACCGCTCCAGGAACTCCCGGGTCTCCGGATCGAAGAGGTACGCCTCGGCGAGCCGCTCGTACATCCAGTCGTCGACGACTCCGGCCGTGGCGTCGTAGCCGAACAGGTAGTCGACGGTGGCGGCCAGCTCGAAGGCGCCCTTGTAGCCGTGCCGGCGCATGGCGGCGATCCAGCGCGGGTTGACCACCCGGGCGCGGAACACCCGGCGGGTCTCCTCGCCGAGGGTGCGGGTGCGCACGTCGTGCGGCATGGCCGAGTCGCCGACGTAGGCGGCCGGGGCGCCGCCGGTGAGGTGGCGGACCATGGCCACCATCCCGCCGTGGTACTGGAAGTAGTCGTCGGAGTCGACGATGTCGTGCTCGCGGGTGTCCTGGTTCTTCACGGCGACGGCGATCCGGGCGAAGGAGCGTTCCATGTCGGCGCGCGCCTCCCGACCGTCCAGCCCCGGCCCGTAGGCGTAACCGCCCCAGACCGCGTACACCTCGGCCAGGTCGGCGTCGGTGCGCCAGTTCCGGGCGTCGATGAGCGGCAGCAGCCCGGCCCCGTACGCCCCCGGCTTGGAGCCGAAGATGCGGGCGGTGGCCCGGCGGGTGTCCCCGTGCTCGGCGACGTCGGCGTCGACGTGCGCCTTCACGTGGTTCTCCGCGGCCGGCTCGTCGAGCGCGGCGACCTGCCGGACGGCGTCGTCGATCAGGGCGACGACGTGCGGGAAGGCGTCCCGGAAGAAGCCGGAGATGCGTACCGTGACGTCGATCCGGGGGCGGCCCAGCTCGGCGAGGGGCACCACCTCGACGCCGGTGACGCGGCGGGACCGGTCGTCCCACACGGGACGGACGCCCAGCAGCGCCAGCACCTCCGCGATGTCGTCGCCCTGGGTGCGCATGGCGCTGGTGCCCCAGACGGTGAGCCCGACCGACCGCGGGTACGCGCCGGTGTCGGCGAGGTGCCGGGCCAGCAGGGAGTCGGCGAGGGCGACCCCCACGTCCCAGGCGTTGCGGCTGGGGATGGCCTTCGGGTCGACGGAGTAGAAGTTGCGCCCGGTGGGGAGCACGTTGACCAGCCCGCGCGTGGGCGAGCCGGACGGGCCGGGCGGGACGAACCGGCCGGCGAGCGCGCCGAGCACCCGGTCGATCTCGTCGGTGGTCCGGTCCAGCCGCGGCACCACCTCGCGGGCGGCGAAGCGGAGCACGTCGGCGGCGTCGGGCACCGGCCCGCCGACCACCTCCTCGACCACCGCGCCGGCCTTGGCCGCGTCCCAGCCGAGGGTCTCCATGCCGAGCACGAGGCGGCGGGCCAGCGCCTCGATGAGGTCGACGGCGTCGGCGGCGGTGGCGGCCGGCCCGTCGACCGCGTCGGTCAGGGCCGCCGGCACGGCGATCCGCGCGCCGGGCGCGGCGAGCAGCGCCGCCTCGTCGAGGCCGGCGTGGGCGGCGAGGGCCTGGCGCAGCCCGGGCAGGGCACGGGCCCCGCCCCACACCTGGGGGGCGCGCAGCACGGCGAGGACCAGGTTGACCCGGGCCTCCCCGGCGGGCGCCTCGGCGAGGACGTGCAGGCCGTCGCGGATCTGCACGTCCTTCACCTCGCAGAGGTAGCCGTCGAGGTGCAGCACGAAGTCGTCGAAGTCGTCCGCGCCGGGCATCTCGGCCTGGTGCAGGTCGTGGTGCAGTTCGGCGGCCCGCACGAGGTCCCAGATCTGCCGCTGCACGGTGGGCGCCTTGGCCGGGTCGAGGGCCTGCACGGTGGCGTACTCGTCGAGGAGCTGTTCCAGCTTCGCCAGGTCGCCGTAGGTCTCGGCGCGGGCCATCGGCGGCACCAGGTGGTCGACCACCACGGCGTGCGCGCGGCGCTTGGCCTGGGTGCCCTCGCCGGGGTCGTTGACGATGAACGGGTAGACCAGCGGCAGGTCGCCGAGGACCGCGTCGGGGGCGCAGTCGGCGGCCAGCCCGAGGCCCTTGCCGGGCAGCCATTCCAGGGTGCCGTGCTTGCCGAGGTGGACCACGGCGTCCGCGCCGAAGCCGCCGTCGGCGACCGGCGCGGCCAGCCAGCGGTACGCGGCCAGGTAGTGGTGGCTGGGCGGCAGGTCCGGGTCGTGGTAGATGGCCACCGGGTTCTCGCCGAAGCCGCGGGGCGGCTGGATGAGCAGCGCCACGTTGCCGAAGCGCAGCCCGGCGAGGACGATGTCGCCGCCGTCGGTGTAGAGCCGGCCGGGCGGGTCGCCCCAGTGCTCCCGCATCCGCTCCCGCAGCGCGGCGGGCACCGCCTCGAACCAGCGCCGGTAGGTCGTCCCGGGCACCCGCGCCTCGGCGGCGGCGAGCTGGTCCGGGGTGAGCCACTCGACGTCGTGCCCGCCGGCGGCGATCAGGGCGTGGATGAGCGCGTCCCCGTCGTCCGGCACCGGGCCGTCGCCCAGGTGGTAGCCGGCCTCGGCCAGGGCGGCGAGCAGCCGCACCGCCGAGGCCGGGGTGTCCAGGCCGACGGCGTTGCCGACCCGGGAGTGCTTCGTCGGGTAGGAGCTGAGCACGATCGCCAGGCGCTTGTCGGCGTTCGGCACGTGGCGCAGCCGCGCCTGCCGGACGGCGATGCCGGCGACCCGGGCGGCGCGCTCCGGGTCGGGCTCGTAGACCGAGAGCCCGTCGGCGTCGATCCGCTTGAACGAGAACGGCACCGTGACGATCCGGCCGTCGAACTCGGGGATGGCGACCTGCATGGCGGCGTCCAGCGGGGACAGTCCGGCGTCGCTGGCCGCCCACCGGTCGCGCTCGCTGGTCAGGCAGAGCGCCTGCACGATCGGGACGTCCAGGGCGGCGAGCGCGCCGACGTCCCAGGCGTCCTCGCCGCCGCCGCCGGAGGCGTCCGCGGCGACCGTCCCGCCGGCGGCGAGCACCGTCACCACCAGGGCGTCGCACCGCGCGAACAGCTCGAGCGGGCCGGCGCCCGGTGCGAGGCCGCGCAGCGAGCCGCAGAAAACCGGCAGCGGCCGGCCACCGGCGGCCGTCACCGCGTCGGCCAGGGTCTCGACGAAGGCGGTGTTCCCGGCCAGGGCGTGCGCCCGGTAGAAGACGATGCCGACCACGGGCCGGCCGTCCGGCGCCGGCTCGGTGCCGAGGATCCCGTGCGGCGGGGTGGGCGCGGGCGGGGCGAAGCCCTCGCCGGTGAGCAGCACCGTGTCGGAGAGGAACCGGGCCAGCTCGGCGAGGTTTCCGGGGCCGCCCTCGACCAGGTAGGCGAGCGCCTCGGCGGCCACCCCGGCGGCCACCGTGGACGCCGCCATCAGCTCCGCGTCGGGCACCGCCTCGCCGCCGAGCACGACCGTGGGCACGCCGGAGCCGAGCACCGCGGCGAGGCCGTCCGGCCACGCCTGCCGGCCGCCGAGCAGGCGTACGACGGCCAGGTCAGCGCCGTCGAGCAGCGCGGGCACCGCGTCGGCGGCGACCCGGGCGGGGTTGGCGAGCCGGTAGTCGGCGCCGCTGGCGCGGGCGGCGAGCAGGTCGGTGTCGGCGGTGGAGAGCAGCAGGATGCGCACGGACGGCTCCGGAGCGTGACGCCCGGCGGCGCGGCGGGGCCGGCGGCGGGCGGGGGCGGGTGCGGATTCGGCGGGTACGCGGGTCCGGCGGACGGCTCACCGACGGTGGGTCGGCAGGGGCGCCCGGCCAGGTGCGGGACCCGGCGGGACGGTCAGCGGCGGACGGCGCGGGCCCGCCCGGCGCGCGGCACGGCGGCCTGCGGCGCGGCGGGGTGAGCGGTCAGCGGCGCGTCGGTGCGCGCCGGCCGGGAACGACGATCGTCGTCGATGGCGGAAAGGCCGTGCATCGGGTCCTCCTCGGGTGTCCACGCCCTGGGGCTCTCCGACGGCCGAAGTATCCTGGCTCCCGGATCGACGCTCACCCCCGGCCTTCCAACCGCGCACGCACGGTCGTGACTCACGAGGGGGGATCGCTCCCCGGTGACAGTGGCGGGACCGCGCCGGAATCGCACCGGCTTCCTTCACTGCCGTCAGGCCGCGAATGCTGCCACAGGCGCCCGGCGCGGGTCAACGCCGGGGTCGCCACCCCTCCCGCGGCCGACGGCATCCGCGCCGGTCGATCTAAATTTCTCGCCCGCCACGTCGAAGGCAATGGCGCGAGTCGATGGGAGGAGTCGCATTCCGGCGGCCAGGCGGCATTCCCGGCGCCCACCGGCCCGCGGCCCGGCGACCGCGTCGCCGCAGCCCGGACGGCCGGGAGCCGCGCCGCCCGCTAGCATCGCGGTCGACAGTGGATCACGCGTACGGAGCGGGGAGGAATTGCCGGTGACGCTGCGCCATCTCGCCGGCCGGGTCTGGTTGTTCCCCGGCGATCCCGACCCGCTCGCGGTCCGCCCGACCGTGGCGGTGGTCGCCGACGAGCGCGGAAGTGTGATCGTCGACGCGGGCCAGAGCCCCGCCCACGCCCGGGAGGTCCGGGCGGCGCTGGCGGCGGCCGGGCTTCCGGAGCCGCGCTGGCTGGTCTACACCCACCACCACTGGGACCACGTCTGGGGCGCCTGCGCCTGGCCGGAGGTGGAGATCGTGGGGCACGAGTCGGCGGTGGCCCTGCTGCGCGCCGAGGCGGCCCGGCCGTGGAGCCACCGCTACCTGCGCGAGCAGGTCCGCGAGAACCCCCGACTCGGGCACAGCTTCCGGGCCCGGGCGCTGGCCGTCGACTCCTGGGACGGCTTCGCGGTGCGGCCGCCGACGCGCACCTTCGCCGACGAGCTGACCCTGCCCGCCGGCGTGGTGGTCCGGCACGTGGGCGGCCGGCACGCGCCGGACTCCACGGTGGTGCGGGTGCCGGACTCCGGGGTGCTGCTGCTCGGCGACTGCTGGTACCCGCCGCCCGCGCACCTGCGTACGCCCGAGGACGGGCCCGACCTGGCGCTGGCGGCGAGCCTGCTCGACGACGACGTGGCCTGGTTCGTCTCCGCCCACGAGGAGCCGCTGTCGGCGGCCGAGGCGCGCGCCGCGCTGGCCGCAGGCTGAGCCGCCGTCAGCGGGCGCGCCGCTCCGGGTGGGCCCGGTTCCAGGCCCGCATCCGCTCCGGGTAGCCGGTGCGGGCGGCCTCGTAGAGCGGCACCGCGTGCTTCTGAGCGATCTTCCCGGCGGCCCGGGGCGAGCCGGTACGGCGGCGGATCCACTCCCCGTCGTGGGCGATGGCGACCACGGTCGTGTCGGTGGCGGTGGTCTCCGGTTCCAGGTAGAACTCCACCCCGCGCCGGCTGGTCACGAACGCCTCCAGCGCGGCCAGGTCGTCCCGGTTCGCCTCCCGGTCGAGCTTGGTCGGGGTCGTCGGGTCGGCGGCCCGTCGGCTGAACCAGCCCATGCCCGGCTCCTCTCCTCGGTGTCCCTCCAGTGCAGCACCCGCACCTGGCAACCGGCTGGACGCCGGGTGGAAGTCCGCTGAGGCGGTCAGCGGGCCGGCGGACGCAGGATCGGAACCAGAGCCAGGATGGGCAGCAGGAGCAGGGGGACCAGGCCCAGGGCGCGGAGGATGCCCAGGTGGTCGCCGAGGAAGCCGAGCAGCGGCGGGCCGGCGAGGAAGGCCGTGTAACCGATCATGGCGACCACGCTGACCCGGGTCGGCGCCCGGTCCTCGTCGTCGGCGGCGGCGCTCATCCCGACCGGGAAGCCGAGCGACGCCCCCAGGCCCCACAGGGCCACGCCGACCACGGCGAGCGGCCCCGAGCCGGCCAGCACGACGCAGGTGGCCCCGGTGACGGCCAGCCCGATGGTGCCGAACAGCACCGGCACGCGGCCCCACCGGTCGATCGCCACGGTGCCGGCCGTCCGGCCGAGGGTCATGCCGACCACGAACACCCCGAAGACGGCGGCGCCGGCCGCCTCGCTCACCCCGTAGCCGTCGACGAACGCCACCGCCAGCCAGTCGTTCGCGCTGCCCTCGGTGAACGCCATCACGAGCACGAACAGGCCGATGAGCAGGGTGCGGGGCTCCCGCCAGGTGGCCAGCAGCGCGCGCCGGTGGCTGGCCGGCTCGGTCGAGGCGGCCGTCTCGGCCGGTGCGGCCAGGAAGGCGCGGGCGCCGAGCAGCGTGCCCGCCAGGACCACCACCGCGATCACGGGCAGGTGCCAGCCGACCGGCACACCCAGCCGGGCCGCGCCGGCGCCCAGCCCGGCCCCGGCGACCGAACCGAGGCTCCAGGCGGCGTGGAACCGGGGCATGATCGTCCGGCCGAGCCGCTTCTCCACCGCCGCGCCCTCGACGTTCATCGCCACGTCGCACGTGCCGGAGCCGTATCCCACGGCGAAGAGCCCGACCACGACGCCGACCAGCGAGCCGGCCAGGCTCGCCGACAGGCCGGCGGCCGTCAGGCCGAGCGCGACCAGCACGGTCGAGGCCGCCACGGTGCGGGCCGGGCCGAGCCGCAGGGTGACCAGCCCAGCCGTGGACATGGCCATCAGCGCGCCGGCCGACATGGCCAGCAGCAACAGGCCGAGCCGCCCGGTGCTGAGCCCGAGCGCCTCGCGGACCGCGGGCACCCGGGCGAACCAGGTGGCCACCGCCAGCCCGTTGAGGGCGAACACGGCCGCCACGCCGTTGCGGGCGGCCAGGACCGCCCGCGGGCTCCCGGCACGGGCCCCGGCCGGCGCGTCGATGGTGCTGCTCACGTGTGCTGTCGTCCTCTCCCACGATTCGTCGACGACCATCGCACACCTGAGAGCGCTACCACCACAAACGCTCCCACCCCTTACCCCGCGCGGCACCGACCGGGCATGATGCCGACAGAACGGCCACCACGGGGAGGACCAGACATGGAGACGCCGACGACCCGCCCGGTGACCCTCGACGACGTGGCCCGCGCGGCCGGGGTCTCCCGGGCCACCGCGTCCCGGGTGCTCGGCGGCTACGGGTTCGCCTCCGTGGACGCCCGGGAGAGGGTGGGCGCCGCCGCCGACCGGCTCGGCTACGTGCCGAACACCACGGCCCGCGCGCTGGTCCGGGGCTCCGGGACACGCCTCGTCGTGGCCGTGTCCGGCACCGAGGCCACGGTGCTGGACGACCCGTACGTGGACCGGCTGGTGAGCGCGGCGGCCCGGGTGTGCGCCCCGCACGGGATCGGCGTCGCCCTGGAGTGGCTGCCGCTGGACGCCCCGGCCGGGCTGCGCCGGCTCGGCGACGACCGCAGCGTCTGCGGGGTGCTGCTGGTCAACACCACCGCGCCGGTGCTCGACGCGGTCCCCGCGGGGCTGCGCGGCCGGGTCGTCTCGATCGGCACCGGCTCGCCCGTGGTGCCCTCCTTCGACGTGGACAACGCGGCCGGCGCCGACGCGGTGCTGCGCCACCTGCACGCCGGCGGGCGCCGCCGGATCGCCATGGTCACCGGCCCGCGCTGGCTGAGTTGCGCCGAGCGGTCGGTGACCGCGTACCAGGGGCTCATGCGGTCGGCCGGGCTCCCGGTGCGGCTGGTCACCGGCGACTTCACCGCCGCGCGGGGCGGCCGGGCGGCGGCCGAGGTGCTGGACCGCTGGCCGGACACCGACGCTATCTACGCGGCCAGCGACGCCACCGCCCTGGGCGTGATCGCGGCGCTGCGCGGGCGCGGGCTGCGGGTGCCGCACGACGTGGCGGTGGCCGGGTTCGACGACATCCCGTACGCGGCCGTGAGCAGCCCGGCGCTGACCACGGCCACCCACCCGGTGGCCCGGATCGCCACGGCGGCGGCGACCGCGGTGCTGGACGGCCGTCCGGTGCCGCCGGTGACCGCGTTCCCCTCGACGCTGGTGGCGCGCGAGAGCGCCTGAGCCGCGGCCGGGCACTGCCGGCCGTCGAGCGGCAGCGAGGGCCGGGCGGTTGAGCGGCCGGCAGCCGGGTATCCGCCGCCCGACCCGACCGACGACAGGGGGGCGAGGTGACCGAACCCGCGCCGCCGCACCGGCAGCCCGAGGAGGGCTACCGGCACGGCCGGCTGACCGCCCGCCTCACCACCGTGGCCATGCCCGGGCCGGTCGGCCCCGCCGAGGTCCCCGACCCGGCCGGCGGGCCGCCCGCGTTGCGCCACGTGCCGGCCGGCGGCAGCGGGCCGTACCGGATCGTGGTGCTGCTGCACGGTGCGGGCGGATCGGCCCGCCAGGGCCTGGACCTGCTGCAACCGCTGGCCGACGCGCACCGGCTGCTGCTGCTCGCCCCGCAGGCGCTCGCCAGCACCTGGGACCTGATCGCCGAGGGGTACGGCCCGGACGTGGCCCGGATCGACGCGCTGCTGGCCGCCACGCTCCGCGCGTACCCGGTGGCCGGGCTGACCCTCGGCGGGTTCTCCGACGGCGCCTCGTACGCCCTCTCCCTGGGCCTGACCAACGGCGACCTGATCGACGCGGTCCTGGCCTTCTCCCCCGGCTTCGCCGCGCCCCTGGTCACCCACGGCCGGCCCCGGGTGTTCGTCTCGCACGGCACCGACGACCGGGTGCTGCCCATCGACGTGTGCAGCCGGCGGCTGGTGCCCCGCCTGCACACCCTCGGCTACGCGGCCGAGTACGCCGAGTTCACCGGTGGGCACGAGGTGCCGGCGGAGATCCGGCGGCGGGCGGTGGACTGGCTGGTGGGGTGAGCCGGGTCAGTGCCCCGGCCCGGTGACCGCCGCGTCGACCCGGGTGAGCACGGTGGCGTCGTCGTCGCCGCGGACGCCGCGCAGCAGGTCGATGGCGGTCGCCCGCACCTGTCCGATGATCATGGCGAGCGGCAGGGTCTCGCCGGGGGTGAAGAGCCGGCCCGCGGCCCGGACCGCCTCCAGGGCGGCGACGTCGACCCGCTCGGCGTGGGCGTCGGCGACGGCGTCCTGCCCGGTCAGGTCGGCGGCGAGCGCGTCGCCGGCTGAGCGCACGGCCTCGGCGAGGGTCCGCACGGCGCCGCCCAGCTCGGCCGGGACCGGCGCCGGGCCCCGGGTCAGGGTGACGGCGGCGCGGGCCAGCACCCGGACGTTGCGGACCGCGTAGTCGATCTGCCGGATCGAGCCCTCCACCGAGCGCAGCCGGCCCAGGTGCCGCCGTCGGCGCACGTTGAGCCGCAGCGCCTCGCCGGCCGCCCGCACGGCGCCGCGCAGCCGCTCCACGCCGGCGTCGGCGTGCCGGGCCCGCTCCAAGGCGGCGAGCGCCGCCGCGTCGTCGCCCCGGTCTAGCGCGTCGGCGATCTCGCCGAGCACTCCGGCCAGCTCCTCGAAGGTGTGCCGGAACTCGCTGACCAGCGGGGCGAGCGGCCGGCGGGCGTCGACGAGCTGGCTGGCGACCACGGCCACCGCCCCGCCGATCAGCGCGTCGACGAACCGGAAGGGCACCAGAGACTCGGTCGGCGGGGAGACGACCACCAGGTAGAGCGCGGAGACGGCCGCCTGCACCACGGTGACCGAGCTGGCGCCGATCGCGACGGCCAGGGCGACGGTGAGCAGGATGACGGTGAGCACCGTCCACGTGGTGCGGGGGCCGAGCGCCTGCACCACCAGGTCGGCGACGAGCACGCCGGCCGCGACGCCGAGCACCACCTCGACGGCCCGGCGCATCCGCTGGCCGCGGGCCTGGCCGAGCACGATCAGCGCGGCGGCCGGGGCGAAGAACGGCTGCGGGTGGCCGACCAGCCGGGTGGCGAGGATCCACGCGACGGTGGCCGCGAGGGTCGCCTCCACCACGGGCAGCCAGCCGCGCCGCAGCCGCCCGGCCGCCTCCCGCACCCCGCTCCAGCCCGCCATCGCCCGCCTCCCTGTCGCGCCCGCCCACCATCCTGCGTCGCGGCCTCTCGAAAGGAAAATCGACAACCCTCCAGAATATCGATCGCGCGCGATTTCGGGGTCGGCCGAATGGGAGAGCGGGCCGGTAAGATCGGCGACAAGCCTGTGACTGATCGCTGACTGCTGGACGTGACGGCGATCACACACACTGTGCCCATGAATACGAGACTCCGCCGCAGCAAGGTATTCGGCCTCGCGGTGTGTCTCGCCCTGGTGGCGGCACTGAGCGGTTGCATGCAACTCAACCTGGGGCTGACCGTGGACGCCGACGACACGGTCACCGGCCAACTCCTGCTCACCGCCGAGAAATCCGTGCTCAAGCGGCGGAACCCCGACGTCGCGGCGGCCTTCGCCGAGCTGCGGCAGAACATCCCCACCCTCCCCGCCGGCACCGAGACCCGGTACGAGGACGCGAACTACTACGGCATTCAGATCGCGTACCGGAAAACGCCCCTGGCGCAATTCACGAGCGAGAGTGTGAATCTTTCCCGGGACGGCGATCTCTACCGCTTCTCGCTCCCCCTGGATCCAAAGAAATACGGCGGGAAGGTCGCCGAACAGGATCCGCGGAACCAGCAGGCATTCATGACCTTGATGTCATTCGAGATCTCGGTGACCTTTCCCGGCCGGGTGCTCGACACCAACGGCACGACCAACGGCCGGTCGGTGAGCTGGAAGGTGGTCGCCAACCAGCCCAAGCCCGCCGAGCTGCGGGCCGTCGCCGAGGCGCCGGCGCGGCCGTCCGCCTCCGTCACCTCGGCCGCCGCCGCGGCCGCCGGCGGCGGGTTCCCCTGGCTCCTGGTCGCCGGCGGGGTGCTCGTGCTGCTGCTGGTCGCCGTGGTCGTCGTCCTCCTGCTCCGCCGGCCGCGCGGCCCGGTCGCCGCCGCCCCGGCCGCACCCACCCCCGCGCCCACTCCCCCGGCCGACCGGCCGGCCTGAACGGGCGCGGCGCCGCCACCCGGGCGGCACCCGGCACCGCAACCGCCGGGGCCGCCGCACCACCCCACCCCGACCGCACCACCGCACAACCGAAGAGAGGGGATCGCCGTGAACGATCTCTTCACCTGGGCCGCCCTCGGCAGCCTCACCGGCGCCAGCGCCGCCACCCTGCTCGCCACCAACGTCATCGGCGGCCTCATCGGCCCGAGCGGCGACAAGGCGCGCAAGTGGATCGCCCTGGGGATCGCGCTCGTCCTGTCGTACCTGACCGCCGCCTTCGCCGACGACGCGGGACCGGAAAAGTGGATCATCGCGTTCTTCAACGGGCTGGTCATCTTCTCCGCCGCCCTCGGCATCAACCAGCTGCCCCCGGGCAACCGGCAGGCGACGAGCGCGTCGCCGGCCCAGCTCGCGGAGAACCGCGAGCCCCGCTACATCCGCTCCTGGGTCTGAGAGAGGTGACCCCCATGATCCTCGGCATCATCAGCGCCGCCGTCCACATCGTCCTCGGCGCCGGGCTCGGCGCGGTCGCCGGCGGCACCATCGGCCTGCTCGTCGGCGCCGTCGTCGGGCTCCTCGTCGGCGCGCCGTTCGGCTGGGCCGTCGCCTCGGCCGGCACCTACGGCGCCGACGCGAAGGGCATCTTCCTCTTCGTGGTCGACCACACCTGGAGCCTGCTCAACACCGTGGCCGGCGCGCTCTACCTGGCCCTGCACCTGGTCTTCGGGCACCAGCTCGACCGGGTGGTCTCGCAGGGCAGCGGGCGGGTCAACGTGGTGGAGGGCGTCTCGCCCCGCTACGCCACCACCATCGGGACCGTCTGCGCCGGCTCCAGCCCCGGCATCCAGCGGCACGAGGACGTGCACGTCCTCCAGGCGCGGCTGCTCGGGCCGCTCTACCTGCCGCTGGTCGCCCTCAACTACATCCTGTTCACCATCGCGCCGGTGTGGCTGCTGTGGCACGACCACGGCAACGCGCCGATCAACCGGTTCACCCGCTACTTCGAGATCGGCGTCTACCCGCACGTCTGGAACGAGGCCATCGCGTACCGGATCCAGGGGACCCCGCCGCGATGACCGGCGCCATCGAGGCGGCGGTCGCGGACCTCGCGGCCTGGCTGACCGGGGCGGCGGGTGACCCCGTCCCGGTCGGCCCGCCCCGCGACGACCCCGACGGCGGCCTCACCGTCTGGCCGCTGGAGCTGCGGCCGGCCCGGCAGACCGCGGGCAGCGGCGGGACGCGCGAGCCGTACCGGTTCGTGGTCCGGCTGCTGCTCAGCGGGGGCGGGCCGGCGGCGCTGCCGGCGCTGGACCGGGTACTCGCCGCCGCCAGCGCGGCCGGCCAGCCCGAGGTGGTGCTGGCCGCCGGGGACCCGGCGCTCTGGCGGGCCCTCGGCGTGCGGCCCCGGCCCGCGCTGCTGCTCGACGTGCCCGCGCGGATCGACCGGCCCGTGCCGGCCGCGCCGCCGGTGCGGCAACCGCTGCGGCTGCGGCAGCTCGACATGCGCACCCTCGACGGCCGGGTGGTCGGGCCGGAACGGCAGCCCCTCGCCGCCATGCGGGTCGAGCTGGTCGGCACCGCCCAGGCCACCGAGACCGACGCCGCCGGCCGGTTCCGGCTGGTCGGCGTGCCGCACGACCCCGACGCTCCGGACCGGCCGGTGCGCGTCCGGCTGGTCGGCCGGGGCCGCACCCACACCGCCGAGCTGGACCCCGCCGACGGAGACCACGTCGTCGTCTGCGCCCCCGACTGACTCCTGGAGGACCGATGCCCACCTACTTCTCCCCCGGCATCTACGTCGAGGAGGTGCCCAGCGGCGCACGCCCGATCGGGCCGGTCGGCACGAGCACCGCCGCGTTCGTCGGGCTCGCGCCCGACCGCACCGCCCACGTCGACCAGGCCGTCGCCGTGAACAGCTGGTCGGAGTTCCTCCGGCTCTACGCCGACGGCGAGCACCTGGAGAGCACTCCCCTCGCCCGCGCGGTCTTCGGCTTCCTCGACAACGGCGGCACCCGCTGCTGGGTGGTCAACGTCGGCGAGGGCGGCCAGCTCACCGGCACCGGCGGGAAGCGCAGCGGCCTGCAACTGCTGGAGGCCGTCGACGAGATCTCCATCCTGGCCGCGCCCGGCTATCACGACCCGGTCTCGCACGAGGCGCTCATCAGCATGGCCGAGCGGCTGCGCACCATGGTCGCCATCTGCGACCCGCCACCCGACGTCGCCGACATCTCCCGGCTCACCCGGGTCGCCACGCCCGGCAAGTCGTCCGGCAAGCCCGCCGAGGGTACGCCGAAGCCGGACGACGACTCACCGGGCGGCGACCGGCCCCGGCAGTCGGACTTCGCCGCCTACTACTTCCCGTGGATCCGGGTGCGCGACCCGCTCAGCGGCGACCTCGTCCTCACCCCGCCGAGCGGGCACGTGGCCGGCATCTGGGCTCGCACCGACGCGCTGCGCGGGGTGCACAAGGCGCCGGCCAACGAGCCGGTGCGCGGTGCGGTCGACCTGGCCTACCGGGTCACCCGCCCCGAGCACGACGTGCTCAACCCCAAGGGCGTCAACGTCATCCGTTTCTTCGCCGGCGAGGGCATCCGGCTCTGGGGCGCCCGTACGCTCGCCGCCGAGGCCAGCGAGTGGCGCTACCTGAACGTGCGGCGGCTCTCCATCGCCATCGAGCAGGCCATCGCCAACGGCACCCGGTGGATGGTCTTCGAGCCGAACGACTACACGCTGTGGCGCTCGATCCGGCGGGACATCGGCGCGTTCCTCACCCGGGTGTGGCGGGACGGCGCTCTGCTCGGCCGCACGCCCGAGGAGGCGTTCTTCGTCAAGTGCGACGAGGAGACCAATCCGGCCGACGTACGCGACGCCGGGATGGTGGTCGCGCACATCGGCATCGCGGTGGTCAAGCCCGCGGAGTTCGTGGTGTTCAAGCTGAGCCAGTGGGCCGGCGGCACCGAGACCGAGACGATCGGAGGCTGACATGCCCACCACGGCCACCCCGCAGCCGGGCGCGCCCGTCGACCCCTACCGGGCGTACCACTTCAAGCTGCTCATCAACGGCATCACCAACGGGCACTTCACCGAGGTCAGCGGCTTCGAGGTGGCGATTCCGTCGCTGGCGTACCGAGAGGCCGGCAACGAGCGGATCCGGGCCGTCCCCGGCCAGGTCGAGTACGCCCCGGTCACCCTCCACTTCGGCCTGACCTCGTCACGCGAGCTGTGGGACTGGGTGAACGCGGCGGCGAAGGGCACGGTGAGCCGGCGCAACGTCTCGGTGGTGCTGCTCGACCCGGCCGGTACCGCCGAGGTGCTGCGCTGGAACATGATCAACGCGTGGCCAACCCGGTGGCGGGGGGCGCACCTGAACACCCTGAGCCAGGAGATCGCCATCGAGGCGCTGACCCTGGCGTACGAGGGGCTGGAACTGGAGTCCGGCAGTGCCGCCGCCCCGGCGACCGCGTGACCGGCTGGCCCGCCTGCTCCGGGCCACCGCCGACCGCCTCGCCACCGCGCCGGGCGGCCGATCTTCCGAGCCTCCCGCACCGCGCCGCCCCGGCGAACCCCCGGAGCACTGGCTCCGCCTGGTAACCACCCACGCCCCCGGCCTCCTCCACGACCTCCCCACACCCGCTTCCCCCGTCCCCCCCGTTCCCCCCGTTCTCCCAGTTGATCAAGAAGTTTGCGTCGGATCCGACGCCTCCGCCGACGCGAACTTCTTGATCGACGACGAGGAGGAGGCGGCGGGGAGTCGCGGCGGTGGGGACGGGGGCGGGCGTGGGCTGTGGCTGCGGCCGTCGGTTCCGGGCTCGGGCCGGTGGCCGGGGCGGGCTGGAGGGGCACCCGGAGTGTCTGCGGGGACGGTCGGGACGGCAGCGGGGGGCGTTCCCGGGTTCGGTGGTGAGTCCCGCCCGGCGGGCGATCCGGGCGGGCTCGCCGGGCGCGCACCGTCGGTGGGCGCTGCGGCCGGCGGTCGATCCACGTCGAGCGGGCTCACCGGACGCGCACCGTGGCCGGATTACGCAGCCGACAGCGGATCCACAACGAGCGAGCCCGCCTCGCGCGCACCGTGGGCGGGTGGTGCGGCCGGGGATGGATCCACGTCGGACGGGTTCGCCGGGCGCGGGCAGCCGGCGAGCGGTGCGGCCGGGGGTGGATCCACGTCGGACGGCGGGGAAACACCCGGTAGCCCACTCGCCCGGAGCCGGGGGTCCGCCGCGACCGGATCCGTCCTCGGGCCGCCGGGTGCGGCGTCGCCCGACGACGCCCGCCGTGCCGGAGGGTCGGACGGCGCCGTCGTCCCCCCGGCCGTGCGGGCGCACCGGTCGTATGCCGAGAGCGGCACGCCACCCGGGCGGGCGAGCGGCCCACCGGGATCGTCGCCCGGCCGGACCGGGGCCTCGCCGGGACTGCCCGGCCGCGACCGGTGGGGGTCCGACACCACGGCGGGCAGCGCGGCCGAGCGGGGAACGACCGGTCACACCCTGCCGCTTCGTTCCGCCACCGCCGCCGATCCGCCTGCGCCCGCCGGTTCGCTCCCCGGCGCGGCCGCGGGTCGTGCCCGGCTCGGACCGCCGGCCGCGGCATCGGACGGCGCCCGGACGGCGCTGGCGCACGACCTTCGGGTGCACCTGTTGTCGCTGGAGCGGCAACAGGTGCACCCGGATCCGCTCGCACCCCCGTCCCGGAGCGGAAACGGCAGCGCGGGGCGGCACGGCCCCGACCATCCGGACCCGACCAGGACGTCGGCCCGACTGTGGCCGGCGCTGCCGGTAGAGGCTGGCGGGCAGACCGGTGACCAGGCACGCGACGAGGGCACCAGCACACCCCCGCGGGATCCGTGGCCGGCGCTGCCCGACGACCGGGAGCTGTGGACGCCGGCGGTCGCGGCGTACGACGCCGACCGGCTGGCGTGGCTCGACCGGGAACAGGCAGGCGACTGATGGAGCGCGTCGCCTTCCTCGTGGACGAGTCCGGCACCCGGGTGGACTGCCTGCTCAACCCGGAGACCGTGCAGGTGACCCGGCTGGCCGGGGTACGCCCCCGGGGCGCACCGGACGGCTGGCTCACCGGGGCCGGTCTCGCCGACGACCCGCTCGTCTTCACCGGCGGCGGGCGGACCGAGCTGGTGCTGGACCTGCTCTTCGACACCGACTTCGTGGAGTCCCCGGCTCGCCCCGAGGACGTCCGCGCGCTCACCCGTCCGCTGTGGATGCTGGCCGAGAACTCCGCCACCGAGCACGGCTGGCTGCGGCCTCCGCTGGTGCGGCTGGTCTGGGGCAAGACCTGGAACGTGCCCGGCGTCATCGTGGCGATCGCGGAGCGCTTCGACGCGTTCACCCTCACCGGCACTCCGCGCCGCTCCTGGCTGCGGCTCAAGCTGGTCCGGGTGGCCGAGACGGCCGAGGCGGCGCAGGCGGGCTTCGAGGAGGAGCTGGCCGCGGCGAGCACGCCGGCCGTGCCGCCCGGGTCGGCCGTGGTCGCCGCCGCGGACGGAGCGGCCGAGCCCGGCTGGTCCGGGGTCCGCTTCGACCTGCTCGCCCACGACGCGCTCGGCTCGCCGCTGCGCTGGCGGCTGCTGGCCGAGCACAACCGGATCAGCGACCCGCTGACCGTGCCGGCCGGCACCGCCCTGGCCGTGCCGGCCACCGCCACCACCGCCGCCCCGCCGCCCGCCGAGGGCCCGATCACGGCGGGAGGTGCGCCGTGATCCGAGTCGCCGCCGTGACGATCGGCCGCACTCCGCCCGCCGGTCGGCGGGCCGGGACGGGAGGTGCGCCGTGATCCGAGCGGCCACCGTGACGATCGACGGCACTCCGCTCGCCGACCCCCGGCGGCTGCGCGGCGTACGGGTCGCCGCCCGGCTGGATCAGCCGGCCCAGTGCGAGCTCACCCTGGTCACCGCACCGGGCGCCGCCGCTCTCGACCCCCCGGTACGCCCCGGCGCCGCCCTCGACCTGCGCCTGGACGGCCAGCCCGACGCCCTGTTCACCGGCGAGGTGACCGCCGTCGAGGTGGAGTACGCCAACGACGGCGCGGCGCTGCTGCGGGTCCGGGCGTACGACCCGTTGCACCGGCTGCGCAAGCGGCAGGAGCTGCGGGTGTTCGAGTCGGTGACCGCCGCCGAGCTGGCCGGCGCGCTCTGCGCCGACCTCGGCCTCACCGTCGACGCCGACGCCGACGGGCCGCGCCTGGACCGGCTGCTCCAGCACCGGCACACCGACCTGGAGCTGCTCCGCGAGGTGGCCGGCCGGGCCGGCCTGCACCTGGCCGTGGAGGGTGACCGGCTGCGCCTGCTGACCCTCGACGGGCACGGCGACCCGGTCCCGCTCACCCTCGGCGGCACCGTGCACGCGCTGCGGATCGCCGAGAACCTGGACCGGGCGGGCGGCGGGTGCGCGGCCCTGGGCTGGCATCCGCAGCGCGCCGAGCCGCTGCGCCAGGAGGCCGGCGAGGCCCGCTCCGGGCGGCGGATCCCGCTGCACCCGGACCCGGGCGGGGTGGGTGCGGACGGGGTGCGCACCGCCGTCGACCAGCCCGGCCGCAGCGACGACGAGCTGGCCGCCTTGGCGCAGGCCGCGCTGGACGCCCGGGTGGCCGCGCTGGTCACGGCCGAGGGCACGGCAGACGGCGACCCCGCGCTGCGCCCCGGGCGGCGGATCGCCCTGTCCGGCGTCCCCGACCCGGTCGCCGGGGTGTACGTGCTCACCGAGGTGGTGCACACCCTCGACGCGAACGGGCACCTGACCCGCTTCTCCACCGTCCCGCCCGGGCCGCCGCCCGCCGCCGCGCCCCTCGCCGCCACGGTCACCCTCGGCACGGTCACCGACGTGGACGACCCGGACGGGCTGGGCCGGGCCCGGGTGACCCTGCCCGCGTACGGGGACCTGGACGCCGGCTGGCTCGCCGTGGTCTGCCCGGGCGCGGGGCGGGGCAAGGGCATCGTGGCGCTGCCCGACCCGGAGGACACCGTGCTGGTGGCGCTGCCCGGCGGCGAGCCCGCCTCGGGCGTGGTGCTCGGCTCGCTGTTCGGCGCCGTCGAGCCGTACGACGCGGGGATCGTGTCGGGGCGGTCCCGGCGCTGGTCGATGCGGACCGGCACCGGGCAGTCGATCGTCATCGACGACGACGGTCGCACCCTCCGGCTGGCCACCGACGCCGGCAGTTTCGTCGAGCTGCGGCCCGAGCTGACCACCGTGCACGCGGCCGGTGACCTGGTGCTCTCCGCGCCGGGCCGCGCCATGGTGGTGCGCGCCCGCACCGTCGACTTCCTCCAGGCGGAGACGGCCGAGGACGCCGAGACCGCCGCCGCCCAGGCCCGTACCCTCGCCCGCGCCCACGGAGGTGGCTGATGCGCTGGATCCACCGCGACTCGCTGATCACCTGCGACCACGACGGCCGGGTCGCCAACCGCCCCTCACAGCAGTGGCTGACCGTGCGGGGTGTCCCGGTGCTGGTGGAGGCCGACCCGGAGGGGCGGGACATCACCGCCTGTCCCAACTACGGGCCGACCGTCAAGCCCTGCGCGAAGACGCTGAAGGTGACCGTGGGCTACAGCGCCTGGCTGCGGGTCGACGGGCACCGCGTGACGCTGTCGAACCTGGACGGGCTGACCGACGGCACCCCGCCCGGGCTGGTCCACCACACGGTGCGTGACCCGGGACAGACCTTCCTGGGGGCGGACGCATGAGGGCCTTCCGCTTCGTCGGCGCCGGCTTCGACGCGGGTCGGACCGGCGGTCTCGCGCTGACCGCCGCCGGCGGCCTGGCCATGACCGAGGGCGACGAGACCGTACGCCAGGCCCTGTTCCTGCTGCTGTCCACCACGCCGGGCGAGCGGCTGATGCGCCCCGGGTACGGGTCCCGGCTGCACCGGCTGGTCTTCGCGCCCAATGACGACACCACGGCCGGCCTGGCCATCCACTACGTGCGGCAGGCGATCCGGCGCTGGGAGCCCCGGGTCGAGGTGCTCGACGTGGACGCCGGGCCGGACCCGGACGAGGAGTGGCGGCTGGTGATCCGGCTCGACTACCGGGTGCGGGCCAGCCTCTCCCCCGGGCAGCTGGTCTTCTCCGTCGACCTGCTGCCCGTCGACGACGACCCCGGCGAGGAGGCTCCCGCATGACGCTGCCGGTGCCGCACCTGGACGACCGCGCCTTCCTCGACCTGGTCACCGAGGCGCGGGAACGGATCCGCCGGTCGTGCCCCGACTGGACGGACCTCTCCGCGCACGACCCGGGCATGGCGCTGCTGGAGTCGTTCGCCTACCTCACCGAGGTGATGATCTACCGGCTGAACCAGTTGCCGGAGAAGGCGTACGTGGCCTTCCTCAACCTGCTCGGGGTGACCCGGCATCCGCCGGCCGCCGCCTGGGCGGACGTCCGCTTCACCCGGACCGGCCCGGACCGGGGCGCGGTCCGCGTCCCGGCGGGCACCCGGGTCGCCGCCGCCCGCGGTGCCGACCCCCGGCCGGTCGTCTTCGTGACGACCGAGCCGGCCGTGCTGCCCGCCGGGGAGACCGAGGTGACGGTACGCGTGCACCACTGCGAGCCGGTCGAGGCGGAGCTGCTGGGCACCGGCACCGGGCAGGCCGGGCAGGTGTTCCGGGCGGGCCGGGCGCCGCTGGCGCGGACCACGGAGGCGCTGGACCTGCTGCTCGGGGTGGAGGTGCCGACCGGGTCGGTGGAGCTGGGCGCGGCCGCGCGGGAGCACGAGGGCCGCACGTACGAGATCTGGCAGCCGGTGGACAGCTTCGCCGGCGTCGGCCCGCAGGCCAAGGTCTACCTGGTCGACCGGGCCTCCGGGGTGGTCACCTTCGCCCCGGCGCTGGACCTGCGGCCGGCGGACGGGGCCGGGCCGGGTGTCGAGGGGGCGCCCGGCCCGGTCACGGTGGCGGCGGTGCCGCCGGCCGGCAGGCAGGTGCGGCTCTGGTATCGGTGCGGCGGCGGGCCGGCCGGGAACGTGGCGGCCGGAACGCTGACCAGCCTGCGTGACCCGCTGCCCGGGCTGAAGGTGGACAACCCGGTGCCGGCCGCCGGTGGCCGGGACCTGGAGTCGCTGGAGTCGGCCCTGGCTCGCGGCCCGTACGAGTTCTTCGCCCAGCAGCGCGCGGTGACCGCCCGGGACTACGAGATCCTCGCGGCCGGTTCCGGTGCGGTGGCCCGGGCGCGGGCGTTCACCCGGGCGGCGGTCTACAGCTTCGCCCGCCCCGGCGAGGTCGAGGTGGTGCTGGTCCCGTACGTGCCGGAGCAGGCCCGCCCGGGTGGCCGGCTGCCGGTGGCGGTGCTGCGGGAGCACGAGGTCGAGGAGGCCCGCCGCCGAGTGGAGGCTGACCTGGACCGGCGCCGGGCGCTGGGCACGGCCGTGCGGGCCGGGTGGGCGCGCTACAAGGCGGTCTCCGTGCGGGCCCGGGTGGTGGTCCGCCGCGAGGAGGACGTGGACGCGGTGCGCCGGCGCATCCACGACCGGCTGCACCAGACGCTCAGCCCGCTGTCCACCCCGCTGAACCCGGCCGGCTGGGCGTTCGGCGAGCCGCTGCGGGCGTCGAACGTCTACCGGTTGCTGGAGCACGCCGAGCCGGGCGTCCGCTACGTCGAGTCGGTCCGGTTCGTGGTCGACGAGGCGCCGGACGCCGAGGTGCGGACCGTGGCCGTCGACCAGTACCAGCCGGGCACCTGGTACGCGGGGCGCGGCCCGGTGCTGTTCCGCTCCACCGACGCGGGCGCGGGCTGGGAGCCGGCCGGCCGGTTCGACGGCGAGAGTGTGGTGCGGGTGGTGCCGGCCCCCGCCCCGCTCCGCCCCGGCGTGGTGCCCCGGGCCGGTTCCGTGGCCGTGGTGACCGCGCGCGAAGCGGGCGGCTCCCGGGTCCGGCTGAGCACCGACCTGGGCGAGACGTGGACGCTGCTGACCGACCTGGACTCCGGCGTGCGGGACCTGGCCTGGATCGACCGGGACGGCGCCGGGGCACTGCTGCTGGCCACCGACTCCGGCCTCTACGAGGTGTCGCTGCTGCCCGGCGCGGTGCCGTTGCAGATCCTGGTCGACCCGGCCGACGCCGACCGCGGCTTCTACGCGGTCCGCTCGTTCGTCTCCGAGCGCGGCGCGCCCGGGGTGGCCGTGGCCGCACAGGCCGGCTTCGGGGTCTACCTGTCCACCGCCGCCGGCCGCCCCGGCACCTTCGCCCACGTGGGCCTGGCCAACGTGGACAACCGGGTGCTCGCCGTGCAGTACGACGGCCCGGCCACCCTGCTGTGGAGCGGGGCCGGCGAGCCGGACCCGAAGAAGCCCGGGCAGGGCTGCCACCGCACCCGGCTGTTCGAGTCCGACGTGAAGTGGCAGCCGGTGGCGAGCGGCTGGATCGGCGGCACCTGCCGGGACCTGGCGTTCAGCGGCACCCTGGCGCTGGCCGCCACGCAGAGCGGCGGGGTGGTGCGGCTGGACACCCTGGCCGCGCAGCCGCAGTGGCAGCCCGTCATGGTCAACTGCGGGCTGCCGCTGCGCGACCGGACCCGGTTCGTCCCGGTCGACGCCGTCGCCGCCACCGGGCCGTCCGGCGCGGGTGGCGCCCGGCTGGTCCTGGCCGGTGGCGAGCGCGGCGTGTACCGCAGCGGCGACGCGGAGGACTGGACGGCCAGCGCCAACCAGGCCACCGCCGACGTCGTCACCGTCCCCGGCACCTGGCTGCTCTGCTCCGGCGAGCACGACATCGAGGTGGTGCGGCAGGATGCGCCGAGCGGCGATTGAGCGGCTGCTGCCGGCCGCGTACCAGCGGGCCGCCGGCCCGGGCAGCGTGCTGGGCGCGCTGCTGGACGTCATGGAGGCGCTGCACACCCCGGACGAGGCCGTGCTGGCCGACGTCGACGCGCTGTTCGCGCCGTACCGGACGCCGGACGGGTTCGTGGCCTACCTGACCCGGTGGGTGGCCATGGACCACGTGGCCGCCGCGCCCCGGGCCGACGCCCCGCTGCCGCTGCCGGTGGGGCGGCTGCGGGACCTGGTCGCGCACGGCGCGCTGCTGGCCCGGTGGCGGGGCACCCCGTACGGGATGCGTACCGCGCTGGAGCTGGCCACCGGGGTGGCCGGATTCGTGCTGGAGGAGCCGGCCGACCGGCCGTTCCACGTGGTGGTCCGGGTACCGCCGGCCGCCGCCGACCGGCTCGCCCTCATCACCCGCATCGTCGAGGCGGAGAAGCCCGCCGCGGTCACCGTCGAGGTCATCACCGACCCGGCGACCGCACCCCAGGACCAGCCGTAAGAGGAGCCGTCATGACCACCGAATGGGCCGTCGTCGCCGCCGCCGAGCAGTTCACCCTGGACGCCCGCAACAGCGGCGAGCTGACCTTCACCGTCTCGAATCCGGGCGAGGCGCCCGACACCGTGGTCTTCGACGTGGCGCCCGGCGAGGGCAGCCAGCGGGGCTGGTTCACGGTGGCCGAGCCGCAACGGGTGGTACCCGGGCAGGGCTCCGTCTCGTTCCTGGTCCGGCTCACCGTGCCGGCCGGCACCCCGCCCCGGCGCTACGACATGACCGGGTTCGCGTACTCGGCGAACACCGCGCCCGAGGAGAGTTCCCGGTCCAGCGGCCGGGTGACGTACGACGTGCGGGCCGTCGTACCCCCGAAGCGCGCGCCGTGGCCGTGGCTCGCGGCCGCGGCGGCGCTGCTGCTCGTGGTGGCCGGGGTGGTGGCCTGGCTGGTGACCCGCGGCGGCGACCCGCCACCCCCGCCGCGGGCGCAGGTGGTGACCGTGGAGGCGGAGAGCCTGGTCTCCGGCGCGACGGTGCAGTCGACCACCGCGGCGGCCGCGCGGGTGGAGGCCCAGCCGAACTGCTGCGACGTGGTCTGGTCCGGCGACGCGCAGCTGTTCTTCCTGGGCCGGGCCGTGGGTGACCGGGTGACCGTCTCGGTGGACCTGCCCACGGACGGCACGTGGCGCCTGTCCACGGTGCGCACCACCTCGTTCGACTACGCGAACACCATCTGGCTGGTGGACGGCCGGCAGGTCGGCGACACCTTCTTCGGCTTCACCCCGACCGTGGTCCGCACCGACTTCGTCGACGTGGGAACGGTGGAGCTGGCCCGGGGCCCGCACAAGCTGACCCTGGTGGCGGTGAGCCGGACGCAGGGCACCGACCGGTACTTCGCCGGGGTCGACCAGATCCGCTTCACCCAGCTCCTCCAGCCGTGAACGGGCGGCAGGAGCCGTGAACTGGTGGCGGAAGCCGTGAGCGGGCGGCAGAAGGTGCTGCTGGCGGCACTCGCCGCGCTGCTGGTGGTGCTCTACCTGGTGGCGGTGGGCGGCGGCCGGCACGACCGGGGCGACCCGGCCGCCGGGCCCGGCTGGCTGGCCCGGTTCGGCGGGCACGGCGGCACGGTGGACCCGGCCACGGTGGCCGTGACGTGCGTGCCGCCGGCCGCCGAACCGAGCCCGTCCCCCGAGGGCGTGGTGGTCGGCTTCGGCACCACCTGCCGGCTGCGGGTGGCCGATCCGGGTGGCCTGCGCAGCCTGGTGCTGCGCAGCGGGGCGCCGTTCCTGGTGAGCGCCCCGGCGCCGGGCGACGCCGACGTCACGGTCACCGACGAGGTGGCGCCCGGCGACGACGGCACGGCGGTCGCGAAGGTGGCGGTGGACGGGGCGACCGAGGTCGCCCTGCGGTGCCCGGGAGGTGGCGGATGCGTGGTCACCATCGCCCGGTCCTGATCGGACGCGGTCCCGGCCGGCCGACGCCGGCCGCTGCGGAGGTGCGCCATGGGTGAGCTGCGCAAACCCTTCCTGCTGCTGGCGCTGCTCGCCATCGCGCTGGTGGTGGGGCTGGAGCTGGGGGCGGCCGCGCTCACCGGCGGCGGGGACGCCGGCGGCGCGCTGCGGGACAGCGCCGGGCGGCTCGGCGTCGAGCTTGGCGACGTCGGCACGGTAACCGAGCCGTCCGGCCGGGGCACCGGTCACCTGGCGCTGATCGACGTGGTGGCGCTCTGGACCACCGGGCTGTTCAGCCTGAGCCTGGTGGTGCCGGAGCGGATCCAGGGCCGGGTGCAGGGGGTGGCCACCCTGGTCTTCTCGATCCTGCTGCTGCTCGCGTCGCTGGTCCTGCTCGTCGTCGCCTTCGTCGAGCTGACCGTGATGGTCTCGCTGTTCCTGGCCGCGCCGTTCGGCACGCTGGCGTACCTCGCGGTGTGGGGGTTCTTCCCGGTCGGCGACGCGGCCGTGCTGCTCGGGCTGGTGCTGCTGCTCAAGCTGGTCTGGGCGGCGCTGCTGCTGCTCGCCCAGCCACGCTTCCTGCAGAACAAGGGCCTCGTGCTACTGGCGCTGACCACCCTGCTGTGCACGGTGGTCCTGGAGTTCCTGCACCAGCTGGTGCCGGGGATCCTGGTCAGCATCACCGACGACCTGGGCGCGGTGGTGTTCGCCGTGGTGGCGCTGGTCTGGGCGCTGGTCCTGCTGATCGGCTCCATCCCCGCCATCGTCAAGGCCGTCCGCAGCACCGCAACCACGTCCCGCCCCACCGCACGCGCCCGGTGAGCGCCGCCTCCGCCGATCAGGCAACGGCTTTCCCGGCGGTGCTGCGGTAGCCTCTCCGCCACCGGGCTGTGCGAGGGGGTGCCGATGGCGACGCTGGCCGACGTCGCCCGCCGGGCGGGCGTCTCCCCCGCGACCGCGTCGCGGGTCATCAACGGCAGCAGCAAGCCGGTCGCCGACGAGCTGCGCGAGCGGGTGCTGAAGGCCGTCGCCGAGCTGCGGTACGTGCCGAACGCGCACGCCCAGCTCCTGGCCCGGCCGCAGCGCAGCGTGGTCGGGGTGCTGGTGCACGACGTGTCCGACCCGTACTTCGCCGAGGTGACCCGGGGGCTGCAACGGGTCGCCACCGAGCGGGGCCGGCTGGTCATCATCTGCAACAGCTACCGCGATCCGGAACGCGAGGTGGAGTACGTCGACCTGCTCCGCGCCCAACAGGTCGCCGCGATCGTGCTGGCCGGCTCCGGCTACCACGACGACACGGTCAACGCCCTGCTCGACGAGCGGCTCGCCGCGTACGCGGCCACCGGCGGCCGGGTCGCGGTGATCGGCAGGCACCGGCACCGGGGCGACGCCGTGCTGCCGGCCAACGAGGAGGGTGGCCGCCTGCTCGGCGCGGAGCTGCGCCGGCTCGGCCACCGGACCGTCGGCGTGCTGGCCGGCCCGCGGACCCTCACCACCACCAGCGACCGGCTCGCCGGGCTGGCCGCAGGCCTGGGCGGGCCGCTGCCGGAGGCACGGATCCGGTACGCGGACTTCACCCGCGACGGCGGGTCCCGGGCCACCGCGGAGCTGCTGGACGCCGTGCCGGGGCTGACCGCGATCGTGGCGCTGAACGACTCGATGGGCGTCGGCGCGCTGAACCTCCTGCGCGCCCGGGGCGTGCGGGTGCCCGGGCAGGTCTCCGTGGTCGGCTTCGACGACATGCCGATCGCCGCCGACGTGACCCCGGCGCTGACCACGGTCCGGCTGCCGCTGGCCGAACTGGGCGCCCGGGCCATGACCCTGGCCCTGGACGCGCCCGACGGCCGGGACCGGGTGGAGGCCCTCCCCGCCGCACTGGTCCACCGCGACAGCCTCGGCCCGGCCCCGGCCTGACCGGCATCAGCCCGGCCCGACCGGCTCGCCCGCCGCCCGGTCGGTTCAGCCTCGGTCGGCCGCGAGGGTGGTCCCCGGGACGGCCCCCATCAGCCGGGCCCGGCGGTGTCCGCCCGTTCGCGGCGGGCGACCCGCCGGGCCCGGACCACCCGCACGACCACCAGCAGCACCACCAGGGCGAGCAGCGCCTCGCCACCCCAACCGAGCCGCCGCTCCAGCAGCCGGAACGACGCCCCCGCCAGATAGCCGAGCAGCGTCACGGCCACCGCCCAGAGCGCGCCGCCGGTCAGGTTCGCCACGGTGAACGCGCGGTGCGGGATGCCGCTCATCCCGGCCAACCCCGGCACCAGGGCGCGCAGCGCCGCCGCCCACCGGCCGAGCACCACGGCCACGGCGCCCCGGCGGCGGACCAGCTCCAACGCCCGCGACAGCTCCCCGGACCGGGCGAGCCGGCGGGGCACGCGGGCCAGCAGCCGCCGGCCGTACCGGCGGCCCACCAGATAGCCGGCCTGGTCGCCGATCGCCGCGCCGGCGACCGCCGCGAGGATCACCGCCCAGAGCGGCAGCCGTCCCTCGTGCGCGAGGACCCCGCCGACCAGGACGGCGATCTCCCCCGGCACGAGCAGCCCGAGGAAGGTCGACGCCTCCAGCGCCGGCAGCAGGAACACCAGGGCCAGCACCAGCGCGGGCGGCAGCGCCAGCAGCAGGTTCAGCACCCGGTCCACCCGCCGATTGTGACCCGTGACGCGGCGGCGCCACGCCCGCCCGGCCGGATCGGACATCCGGTCGGAACGAACCGCCGGGTCGAGGAATACCGGGCCCCCGGACCGGGGACAATGACCGGCAGGACGGGACGGTGACGGTGAGCGCCCAGGCCCGGAAGGTGCGCGGGACGGGGGACCGGACGTGGAGGGTGGGACAGCCGCCGGGCTGGTGCCGGGCGACGACCCGGCCGGGACGGCCCCGGCGTTCACCGTCGACCTGCCCGCCGACCCCGCGCGGCTCGCGCCGACCCGCGAACGGCTGCGAGGCTGGCTGCGCGCCCACGGGGTGAGCGAGTGGGACGTCGAGACCGTGCTGATCGCCGCCGGGGAGGCGTGCGCCAACGCCATCGAGCACGGCTACCGCTTCGCACCGGAGGGGATCACCACGCTCCGCGCGAAGCTGCACGACGACCACCTGGTGATCGAGGTGCGCGACCGCGGCGGCTGGCGACCCGACGCCGACGCGGACCGCGCCGAGCGGGGCCGCGGGCGAATGATCATGACCCGGGTGATGGACGAGGTGAGCATCGCCGGCACCGCGGAGGGCACCACCGTCCGCCTCGTCAAGCGGCTCACCGGCGACTGACCGATACCGTCGGGAGGCCGACCGGGGGCCACGCGCACGAGCAAAGATCCGCTATAAGGGACGCATGGAGTTCCCGGCGTACCTGGCGACCATGCCGATGCACGCGATCACCGAGATCCACGGCGAGCCGGGTCTGCTGGCCCGCTTCCGACTGGAGGTCGAGGCGTTCGACGAGCCGGCCCGCGAGCGGCTCACCGCCGCCCTCGACCTCGCCGCCGAGCTGCACCGGGACGACCGGCGGGTGCGCGAGCCGTACCTGAACCACCTGCTGCGGGTGGCGATCCGGATGATGCACCACTACCAGGTGCGGGACGTGGACGTGATCGTCGCGGGCCTGCTGCACGACGCCGTGGAGGACCACCCGGCGGAGCTGGCCGGCCCGATCGCCGTGCGACGACTCCAGCTCGGCGCGTCTGGCGCCGCGCAGCGACCTGGAGCCGTCGACCCGACCCCGGCGGCGCTGGCGGAGCTGGCCGCGCGGTTCGGCCCGCGGGTGGCCCGGCTGGTCGGCGCCGTCACCAACCCGGCGTACGACCCGGGGCGCGACCGGCACGTCCAGTACCGGGAGCACGTGGCGGCGAGCCTGGACCGGGAGCCTTGGGCCCGGGTGATCAAGGTGTCCGACTTCACCGACAACGGCGTGGGCGTGATCCACACGGTCGGCCCGAAGGTGGCCCGCTCGGCGGCCAAGTACCGGCCGCTGGTGCCGGTCTTCCGCGACCTCATCGGCCGGCCGGACACGCCGCTGTCGGCGCCGGTGAAGCGGCACATCTTCGCCCAGCTCGACCTGGCCGAGGAGCGGTTCAGCGCCATCCTCGACCAGCCGAACTGACCGGCGCCCGTCGGGTTGGGTCCGGTCAGCCGGCGTCCGGGGGCGGGGCGCCGACGCGGCCGCCCAGGGCGGCGGCGATCCGGGCCCGCAGGGCGGCCAGCCGGTCGGGGTGGTCGCGCAGGACCAACCGCAGCGAGTGGTGGCCGCCGGCGGCGACCGCGCCGAGCACGTCGAGGAGGGTGCCGAGCTGGGCCGGCGGCTCGTCGGCGAGCAGGTCGGCCGCATCCCCGACGACGAGGGTCAACGGGCCGGCGTCGAGCCGGTCGGCCAGCGCGTCGGCGAGCGCGTCCCAGTTGCGCCCGAACCAGGCGGGCAGGGGCACGGCCGCGGCCAGGGCCTCGTGCAGGCCCGCCCGGGTGCGGGCCTGCGCTCCGGCCAGGGCCACGCCCGTCGCCTCGGCCTCCGGCCCGGCGTCGAACGCGAGCCAGGCCGGCGGGTGCGGGGAGGCAGCGCCCATCGGTCGATCCTTTCCGGCCGGCGCGGGCCGGGCACACCGGCCCGGCCCACCCCGACGTCGCTCAGAGCCGGTAGAAGTTGGCGTAGTGGTCGGGCGAGAACCAGGTCGCCCCGGTGCTCTTGTTGACCACGATCCGGTACGCGTCCCGGGCGGCGCCGCAGGCGCGCGGGTAGACGTCGTACTCGTAGTAGGTGGCGTTGGTGGGCAACTGGCCCTCGTAGTTGTAGAACCGGCCACCGGCGAAGTTGCACTGCCCGCCGCTCCAGGAGTACCAACCACGGCTGGTCGGGAAGCTGCGGGAGGACCAGCCGGACCGGGCGGTGCGGGCGTCCGCGCAGCGGGTCATCGTGCAGGAGCTGTAGACGGCGGCCTGTGCCGGCTCGGCGAGCCGGGTGGAGGCCGCCGGCGGGCCGACGAGCGCGGCGGCGACCATGGCGGTGAGCAGGGCGCACGCGCCGAGGGCCCTGCGCAGGCGGGCGCCGGTGGAGCGGAGCGGGGTCGCGAGCGTGGTCAAGGGATCCTCCCCGAACTGGGCGACATATCGATCGGTATCATTTTCCCGATCGCGCCCAGTCTGGCGGTGATCCTTCCCGACGTACAGCCCCCGCGCGGCGACCGCGCCCCGAATCTCGGATGAACGCTGCATGATCGACACGGCCCGGGCGGCCCCGCGGGACCGCCCGGCCCGGCCGGTCAGCAGCCGATCCGGCTGGCGCCCAGCGCCACGTCGTCGAACCAGAGGGTGTCAGCCGCCCCGCCGTAGCTCTCCCAGCCGATCTTGAGGTCGGTGAGCCGCGGACGCCACGTACGCCCGTACCACTGCCCGTCGACGTCGTGGGTCGGCACGCCGTCGGCGGTCAGGCCGGCGACCGCCGCGCCATCGAGCCAGGTGCGCAACTGCCCGGTGCTCCCGTCCACCATGAACTCCACGCACGACCAGCGGCCGGTGGGCAGGGGCACGCTCAACGCCACCCCGGCCGGGCTCTGCTCGGGCAGGGTCGCGTCGTCGGAGGCCCGGTTCCACTGCAACGACCCGTTCTGCCCGCCCATCCGCAGGTCCCGGTTGCCGTCGGCGGCGTCGGTCATGGCCAGGAAGGTGACGTGGTCGGCGGGGAGCGCGGTGGTGTGGCGGACCCAGAGCCGGCCGTAGCGGACCGTTCCCACGCCGGAGAGGTCGCGGTTGGCCCGGACGAAGACGTGGTTGCAGTACCCGCCCCCGCCGTCGATGCGGACGGACCGGCCGCCGCCGTGTGCGGTGGCGGTGTCCACGGCGGCGGCGCCGGTGCCGGCGCAGTCCGGGTGCACGACCGCCCAGTCGCCGGACGGCACCGACCCGGTCTGGTTCTCGAACCCGTCGCAGAGCACCGCGCCGGCGCAACCGGCCGGCGGCGGCCCGGTCGGGCTCGGACTCGGGGAGGTCGTCGGCGTGGCGCTCGGTGAGATGGTCGGGCTCGGCGAGTTGGTCGGCGAGGGCGGCGCGGTGGTCGGGCCGGGCGGCGTGCCGTTGCAGGGCACGCCGTTGAGCGCGAACCCGGTCGGTGCCGGCGCGGCCGGGCCGACCGTGCCCTGGACGCCGAACTCGGTGGCACCGCCGGCCGGCACGCCGCCGTTCCAGGCGGCGTTGCGGGCGGTGACGGTGGCGCCGGACTGGCTGACCACGGCGTTCCAGGCGCCGGTGATCCGCTGGTCGCCGAGGTAGGTCCAGGTGACCGTCCAGCCGTTGACGGGGGTGTCGCCGGGGGCGACGCGGACGGTGGCCGTGAACCCGCCCGGCCAGACGTTGGGGCGGTAGTCGACCTGGCAGCCCTGTGCGGCGGCGGCCGGGCCGGCCACCAGCGGGGTGACGACGGCGGCGGCCAGGGTGGCTACGGCCGCCGCGGCCGGGGCGAGACGGGCGCGGAAGATCCTCATCGGGGTCCTCTCGGCAGGCCGCCGGTCGACCGACCGGCGGCGTGGAGCTGCGGGGACCTCGCGTGCCCGGCACGCGCGACGGCGCGTGCCGGTACTGCCCGGCTCGGGCGGGACGTGCAGCCGCCGTACGGCGGCGCCCGCCGGTCAATGTAGTGATGACTGACGATGCCTGGCAAGGGGTGCGGGCGGGCGGCACCGCCCACCCGCATCCCGTCGCCTACTGCGCGAACGCCTGGAACTCGGCGATTCGCACGTTCTGCGCCTGCGGGCTGGCGGTGGCGCAGTCGGTCGCCGCCCGCGGGTCGGCGTCCTGCTCGCCGGCGTAGTCCGGCGCGCCGGTGCACTGGTTGGTCAGCACCTCGACGCGCAGGTGCGTCGCCTTGGTACGCGGGATGTCGAACGAGCGCATGATCAGCTCCGGCGCCCGGGGCCGGGGGGCCACCGACGGGAAGGCGTCCGCCGGGCTCGTGTAGACCACCCGGAAGTCCGCGGCGTCGGCACAGCTCACCGCATTCTTCGCCTCGCACGCGAGCACCCGGAACTGCCGCACCGCGGAGTACCGGCTCTGCGTGCCGGCATCCGGGTCACCGGCGACCGGCGGCCGCAGCATCGCGCTGACCTGCACCCGGCGGACCTGCTGGGCAGCACCGGCCAGGTCCACGGTGACCTGCCGCCCGGCCACCGGCGCGCCGAGCGAGGCCCAGTTCGTGGCCTCGTCGTCGTCGGCGATCTTGGCGAGGTTGATCCCGTCGCCGCTGACCGCCGCGCCGGCGCTGGTGGAGGCCAGGTTGCGGCGCAGCTCCACGGCGAGATCCCGGATCTGCCCGGCCTTGACCGTGACCGGGCCGATCCGGCGGTGCCCGTAGCCCGGCGCCCGGACGACGAACTCGTACGTGCCGGGGACCAGGCTCACCCGGTCGGTCAGCGGGGTGGCCGCGTCGGTGTCCGCGACCGGCACCGCCCGGGCCTGGTAGCGGCCGACGTAGAGCTGCGCACCCGGCACGGCCGCGTCGTCCGCCTCCGGTGCGAACCGCACGGTCGCCTCGGTGGCGTACGGCGAGGTGAAGCCGGGCGTCGGGTCGGTGTCGGCGTTGCCCGCGCTGGCCGCCGTCTCGCCGAGCCCCCGGGCGGCGAAGGCGTTCCAGAGCAGGTCCTGATTGGCCCCGCCGAAGCGGATCCGGTCGGCCGCGAGCATCGCGTCCCGGCTGTCGACCATGCTCACCTGGCTGACCGCCATCAGCAGGAACGAGTCGAAGACGAGCTGGATCCACCGCCGGTTGCCCGGGCACGCGGTCACCGGCGTCGCCCCTTCGGCGCAGGACTTCTGCAGGGCCGCGTCGCCCGCGCCGTAGCGGCGCATCATGGCCGCCCGGATGTCGGCGTTGGTCGCACTCCAGACCTCACCCGAGGCGTGCACCTGGAGGCCCACGAGGTCGTAGTCGATCGCGCTGTAGTTGAGCGGGCTGTCGCTCATGTTGTAGTTGCGGATGCCCGCGTTCGGGTCGCCGGTGGTGTACTCACCGATGGTGAAGCCCCTCCGGCCCGGCGCCGCGAACCCGTGCTCGTACAGGTACTCCATGGCGAGCTGATCCGACCAGCTCTCGCTCATCCCCTGCGGGGAGCTGACCCCGGCGTTGGGGCCGGCGATCATGCGGCCGCTGACGGCGTGGCCGTACTCGTGGGCGATGACCGACATGTCGAAGTCGCCGTCGACGCAGGGCGCGTAGAACGAGCCGGCGCTCGGCTGCCACAGGTACATGTTGGTGGTCGGGGCGATGCCGTCCGGCGGGGTGATCTGGTTGGCGTTGTTGCGGGCCGCGAAGGCCGGCGGGCCGCCGGTCACGCCGCCGGCCTGCGCGTTGCCCTGCTCCGGGTCGTTGCCCAGCCCGCCGCGGCCGAGGTTGTCCCGCTGCATGTTCCAGGTCGCCTCGGTAAAGCCCAGGTGGTACGACCAGTCGTGCATCCGGTTGTGCATGGCGAACAGGTTCGCCCGGGCCGCGTCGATGTCGTTGGCCCGCGGCGAGGTGAAGGTGTCCGGGCTGCACTTCTGCTCGTACCACTGGTTGGTCCAGGGATATGCGTACGTGCGATCGGGACGCGGCGAGGCCGTCTCGGTGCCCACGCTGAACGGGTCGTTGCTGAACCAGTTCTGCACGGCGATCGCGTTGTTGCCGTTCGTCGTGGTGGTGGACGTCCCGGTGGCCGGGTCCACGTCCCACGCGGGGTGCCCGGGCACGCCGACCACCTCGGCGCAGCCCGCCGCCGGCGCGGCGCACCAGCGCACCCGGGTGTCGGTGGAGGACTTGTCGACCGAAGGAGAATTCGGGAAGACCTCCCACGACGGGTTGTCCACGTCGTGGTCGACCAGGTCCTCGCGGACCAGCACGGTGCCGTCGCGGGCGTCCACGTAGGTGGCGAAGGCCGCCGGGTCCGCGCCGGTGACGTCCGCGCCGAGGACCACCTCGTACGCCGCCCGCGGCCCCCGGTCCGCGGTGGGCACCGCGACGAGCGCGGTACGCAGGACCGTCGGCCCGGTCAGCCCGGCGTCGGCCGCGGCGGCCTGCCGGGCCTGGTCGGCGCTGATCGTAGCCGGGGCGGGCGTGCCGCCGTCCCGGGCCAGGGACGAGCTGACGTGCCAGACCTTCCCGTCGCGTACGCCGACGGCCAGCATGCCGTCGACGGCGGCAGGCAGGTCACCGAAACGCTGCCGGAACAGCACGGTCGCGCCGTCACCCATCGGGGCCACGGTCAACTGCTCCAGGGCGGCGGCGCCCTCCTCGGTCAGCCCCAGCACGTCCCGGTTCGCGGCCACGTATGCCCGCGCGGCGGCGGCCGGGTCGGCGGGCAGGCCTGCGGCGAGCGGCCGCTCGGTCGAGGTCAGGGTGGCGGGGGTGCCGAAGTCGGTCCAGCGGACCCGGGCGCCGAGCGCCGCCGCACGGTCTCGCTGGCGGTCGGTCGGCGCGGTCCGTCCCTTCCGGTTGTCCCTGGTCTTGCTGTCGTGGCTGTCGCCCGGCAGGTGGCCGGGTGACGCCTGGGTCGGAGTCTCGGTTCGGGGTGCCGCCTGGCCGCCAGCTCCAGCGGTCAGGACCAGCCCGGCCGCGAGTAGCAGCGCGCTGGCGCCCGTCGTCGCACGCGATGGTGTGCGCACGGTCCCTCCTGTCGTCGAACGGCGATGTCCGTTCCGACATCGGACCAGTTCAGAAGCACGGTCGACACCGGCCGAACATCTACATATTCGGTTGCGTGGATGCCCGGAGGCGACCGCGGGCGGCCGTTTTCCAGCCCCCGAATCCATCCGCCGTCTGCTCTGGGGCGCCCGGAACGACGACGAGTCCCCGGCCGGGCCGCGCGGCCGGCCGGTTCTCCGGCAGCCCGCTCATCGACCATCGTTGGCACCTCAGGGCCGTATCACCGGCGTGTCCGGTCACCCGTCCGTCAGCGATCATGACGGCTACCAGCGGCGCGCCGGCCCGAGTCACCGCGACCGCCCCCGGGTCCCCGCGCGGCTGCCGTGCGTCGCCGCGCCGGCTTGTTAGCGTGGGACGGCGGAGGCCCGGCCTGGCGTCTCCGCACACCCCTCAAACGGCCGCACCGATCCCGCACCGGCGCGGCCGTACGACGCGCGGCTGCTCGGCCGGGGAGGGGTGCGATGACCGGAACGCCCGGCGAAGACGGCGACTCCCGCGCAGGCGAGGACGGCAGCTCCCGCCCCGGCCCAGACAGCCGCTCCCGGACCAGCGCAGACGGCAGCTCCCGGGCGGGTGAGACGGACGGCGGCAGCCGCGGGGCCGGCCGCGGACGGGGCGTCGAGGACGGTCGGGCCCCGGTGCCGGCGCGCGATCGGTGGGAACCCTGGCTCGCCCGTGCGCGGGAACTCTGGGCGGCCGCGTGGCGCGGGGCGAAGTGGTTGTGGACGGCGGCCAAGCCCGTGCTGGACCAGTTGCGGTGGGCCGAGGCGGAGGCGTCACCCGTCACGCTCGTCGACCGGCGGGCGGCGCCGACCCTGCTGGTGCCGGCGCAGGGGCAGGTCTACCACTTCGTCGTCCGGGCCACCTTCACCTGGACCTCCGACAACGCGCGCTCGGAACTCTTCGGCTGGTACGTCGACCAGTTCCAGCCCCAGGCGATGCAGAGGTTCCGGCGCCTCGCGGTCCGGTGTGCCGCGGACATCCCGCCGGATCGCCCCCGGGCGTTCGCGCTCGCGCTGGACGACGCGATGACCGGCGACGACGCCCTCCCCTGGGGCTACGAGCGTGGCGAGGTCACGTTCACCTGTGAGCCCGACGTGTCGGTCTACCTGGACGAGCCGGTCCGCAAGCTGCTCCAGCCCTACTGGGACCAGCGCATCGCCCTGGACTGGCAGCGCGACCTCGACCGCCGGCGCGCGGAGTACGCCGGGGAACAGCGCGGTCACCCGGCGGGCACACCGGACAACGGCGCCAGGCCGGCGGAGACACCGGAGAAGGGCGCCGGGTCGGGGGGCGGGATGCCGGACGCGCTCCGGGAGGAGCACCCGCCACACCAGCGGGAGGCCGGGCCGGGCGGCTCCCAGCGGCATCCGGACGGGCAGGGCCAGCGGGAAGCCGGCGCGAGCAGAGCGCCGCGACAGTCCCGCCCCGACTCCCCGGTGGAGCGCTTGTTCCCGCTCGAACCCTTGCTGCCGCCGCCCGCACCGCCTCCCCCGCGCCGTCCTTCCGGGCCCCGACCGGCATCGCCCCAGCGCGGCGAGGCCCCGTCGGGCGACCCGGACCGCCCGGGGCCGCCCGACGCCTGAGCCCGCCGGTCAGCAGTTGTTGGTGCTGGTCTGGTTGCGCTTGAGGTAGTCGGACCAGGTGACGCCCTGGACGACCGAGACGACGACGCTGCCGTCGTGGATCTGCTCGTAGTGCAGGTGAGGGCTGAGGTCGTACTTCGCCGAGGAAGCGCCGACCTTGCCGATGACGGTGCCCTGGTTCACGCTGGCGCCCGCGGCGACCAGCCGCTCGCTGAGGTGGGCGTACCGGGTGCGCCAGCCGTCGCCGTGGCCGATGACGATGGTGTTCCCGTAGCCGGTGGTGGTCGAGTAGTAGGACTCCAGCACGGTGCCGCCGGCGCTGGCGACGACCCGGCGGCCGAAGTCGTCGGGGCTGCCGTTCGCGTCGTAGTGGTTCCAGTCGATGGAGTGGGCCGGGCTGTGCCCGTTCCAGTTGTTGCCCTGCCAGGTCTGGCCGCACAGGAACGGCATCCGGAACCCCGGTCGCGCGGCCTGCGCGGGCTGCACCCCGGACAGCGCCCCGACGACGACGGCGACCGTGAGCAACGCGAGCAACCGCCACCGGGTGCGGGTGAACGTCACAGACATCGATTCTCCCCTCCGCGCTGAGCGACAGAAATCGATGTTATGCCACGGGCGGCGGGTCGCCCGCGCCCGCGTACGGCAGAATCGGCGGGCGATGGAGGCGGCGAGGATCCTCACCGCGCTCGCCGAGCTGGCCCCGGCCGGCGCCGAGCGGACCTTCGACGTGTCCGGCGCCGGCCGCCCGCTGATCTGGCTGCCCGAGCCCGACCGGGGGCCGCGCGGCACCCGGCTGGACCGGCTGGCCGCCCTGGACGCGCTGCACCGAGACGAGCGGATCCTCCGCCGGGGCCTGGCCTTCGTCGTCGGCGGGGCCGACCTCGACGGGGGCCGTCGGCGGGTCCGGGTGCCGCTGCTGGCCCAGCCGGTACGCCTGGACCGCACCCGCCGCGGCTACCGGATCGTGCCGGCCGGTGACCTGGAGCTGACCTCGTTGATCGAGGACCGGGACCTCGCCGCCCGGCTGGAGGCCGCCCCGGGCCTCGCCGGGCCGGGCTGGCTCGGCGCACCCGGCACCACGGCGTGGATCACCGCCGCCGCCGAGGCCGCCGGCCTGAAGGTGGAGGCGGTGCTGGCGGGACCGCCCCGCAGCATCGACGACGGCACGCTCACCGGGGTCGCGGCCGCCGCGCTCTTCACCACCCGCGACGTGCTCGCCGGCCGGCTGCGCGACACCCTGCTCGGCTGGGCCGCCCGCCCCGGGCTGGCGGACACGGCGCTGGACCGGCTCTACGGCGACAAGACCGGGAACGTCCAGGCTGACGACGCCGAGGTGCTGTCGCCCCTGCCGCTGAACGACGCCCAGCGCGACGTGGTCCGGCGGACCAGGACCGAGCCGGTCGTGGTCGTCTCGGGCGCACCCGGCAACGGCAAGAGCCACGCACTGGTCGCCGCCGCGCTGGACACCGTGGACCGGGGCGGATCGGTGCTGGTGGCCACCCAGTCGGTGCACGCCGCGGACGTGCTCGGCGAGCTGCTGCGCCGCCACCCCGGGCCGACGCCGGTGCTGTTCGGTGACGCGGAGCGCCGCGAGGCGATCGCCGCCGACCTGGCCGGCGGCGCGGCGGCGGGGGTGGACGACGCCACGCTGCGGGCCGACGAGACCGCCGTGGCGTCGGCCCGGGACCGGGTGGCGGCCGTGTCGGCCGGCGTCGCCGCCGCCCTCGACGAGGAACGCCGGGCCGCCACGCTGCCCGGCTGGCAGCCGCTGCTGCCCGCCCTGACCCGGGACGCCCCGCGCCTGTTCGACCCGGACACCGACCTGGGCGCGGTCCGGTCCGCGCTGGCCGCTGCCACCGTTTCCGGCGACGGCTGGTGGCGGCGCTGGCGGCGGGCGCGCGCCGGGCAGCGGCTGCGGCGGCTCGCGGGCGGCGACGTGCCGGTGGAGCGGGTGCGGGCCGCGGTGGAGGCGGCGACCGCGGTACGGGCGGCGGCGCGGCTGGCCGCCACCGGTGGCACCGACCTGGCGGCCGCGTGGCGCAGCCTGGCGGAGGCGGACGCCGCGCTGGCCGAGGCCGTCGGCACGGCGATGCGCCACCGGGCGGCCGGCGCCCGGCGGTGGACGGGTGCGGCACGGCGCGCCACGAGCGGGCTCGGCGCGGCGCTGCGGGCCGGCCGGAACCGTCGCCGCGAACTGCTCGCCGGGCTGGACGCCGAGGCGCTGGTGCGGGTGCTGCCGCTGTGGGTGGGCACGGTCACCGACGTCGAGGACCTGCTGCCGCCGGTGGCCGGGATGTTCGACCTCGTGGTGCTCGACGAGGCCGCGCACATCGACCAGCTGCGGGCCGCGCCGGCGCTGGCCCGGGCCCGGCGCGCGCTGGTGGCCGGTGACCCCCGGCAGCTCCGGTTCGTGTCGTTCGTGGCCGACGTGGACGTGGCCGCCACCCTGCGCCGGCACGGCCTGGACCGGTACGGCGACCGGCTCGACGTGCGCCGGTCCAGCGCGTTCGACGTGGCGGCCGGCGCCGCGCCGGTCACCTGGCTCGGCGAGCACCACCGGTCCGTGCCGCACCTGATCCAGTTCTCCGCGCGGAGGTTCTACGGTGACCGGCTGGAACTGGTCACCCGGCATCCGCGCAACGAGCGCGCCGACGTCATCGACGTGCTGACCGTCGCCGGGGCGACCGTCGTCGAGGGGGTCAACCAGGCCGAGGTCACCGCCGCCCTCGACCTCGTGCGGCGGCTCGCCGAGAACCCGCCGGCGGGCGGGATCGCGGTGGTCAGCCCGTTCCGGGCGCAGGCGGACGCGCTGGAGGCCGAACTGCTGGCCGCGTTCGACGTCGACGAGATCGAGCGCCTCGGCCTGCGGTCGGGCACGGTGCACGCGTTCCAGGGCAGCGAGGCGGACGTGGTGATCGCCTCGCTCGGGCTGGTGGACGGCGATCCGCCCTCGCGGCACCGGTTCGTGGCCGAGCCCAACCTGTTCAACGTGCTGGTCACCCGGGCCCGTACGCGGCTGACCGTGGTCACCTCCCTGCGGGCGCCCGAGGGCCTGGTGGGCGACTACCTGGCGTACGCGGGCCGGCCGCCGGTCGCACCCGAGGCGGAACCGGTGACGGGTTGGACCGCCGACCTGGCGGAGGAGCTGCGCCGGCTCGGGCTGCCGGTGCGGCCCGGCTATCCGGTGGGCCGCTGGCGGGTCGACCTCTGCGTGGGCACGGACGCCGACGCGGTCGGGGTGGTCTGCGCGGTGCATCCGGAGGGGGTCGCGGCCCACCTGGAACGGCAGCGCACGCTGACCCGGGCCGGATGGCGGCTGCACGACGTGTTCGCCAGCCGCTGGGCGGACGACCCGATCCGGGGCGCCCTGGACCTGGCGTCCCGAATCAAGGGGCGGTGACGGCCCGCCAGTGCCGCGCTCAGGCCGCGAGGGCCGCGTACCGGCCGGCGTGGTCGAGCAGGCTCTCATGGGTGCCGGACTCGACGATCCGGCCGTGGTCGAGCACGGCGATCCGGTCGGCGTCGCGGACGGTGGAGAGGCGGTGCGCGATGGTGACCACCGTGCGGCCCCGGGCCAGTTCGTCGAAGGCCCGCTGCACCGCGCGCTCGGTCTCGGTGTCCAGCGCGCTGGTCGCCTCGTCGAGCACCAGGATCCGCGGGTCGCGCAGCAGCGTGCGGGCGATGGCCAGGCGCTGCTTCTCGCCGCCGGAGAACCGGTGGCCGCGGGAGCCGACCACCGTGTCGTACCCGTCGGGAAGCGCGGCGATCAGGTCGTGGATCTGCGCGGCGCGGGCGGCGGCCTCGATGTCGGCGTCGGTGGCGTCCGGCTTCGCGTACCGGAGGTTCTCCCGCACGGTGGCGTGCAGCAGGTAGGTCTCCTGGCTGACCACGCCCACGACGGCGGCCAGGTCGGCCAGGCGCACGTCGCGCAGGTCGACGCCGTCGATGGTGATCCGCCCGGCGTCGGGGTCGTGCAGCCGGCTGATCAGGGCGGCGAGGGTGCTCTTGCCGGAGCCGGTCTCCCCCACCAGGGCCAGGCTGGTGCCGGCCGGGACGTCCAGGCTCACGCCGGCCACGGCGGCCGTGTCGCTGCCCGGGTAGCTGAAGGTGACGTCGGAGAAGCGCAGGTGGCCGCGGACCCGGACCGGGTCGAGGGTCACCGGCCGGGCCGGGTCGGCCACCTCGACGGGCAGGTCCAGGTATTCGAAGATCCGGGCGAACAGCGCCATCGAGGCGGTCAGCGACACGCCGACGTTGAGCAGGCCCATGAGGGGCCGGAACAGGTTGCCCTGGAGGGCCGTGAAGGCGACCAGGGTGCCGATGGTGAGCGTGCCGGCGGTGCCGGGGAGGCCGGCGCCGAGGTAGATGACGGCCGGGATGGCCGCGAAGATCACCGTCATCGAGGCCATCCGCCAGCGGCCGGCCAGCTCCGAGCGGAGTTCCAGGTCGACGAGGCGGGCCGAGGAGGTGGTGAACCGGTCGACAAGGGTCGCGCCGGCGCCGAGGGTCTTGGCCAGCTGCACGCCGCTGATCGACACCCCCTCCTCGATGGTGACGTTGAGGTCGGCCAGCTCGCGCTGGCGGCGGGCGGTGATCTCCCGGCGCAGCCGGGCCACGCGCCGGGTGAGCCAGATGGCGGGCGGCAGCACCACCACCGACACGAGGGTGAGCCGCCAGCTCAGCGCGACCATGGCGATCACCGTGGCGACCACGGTGGTGAGGTTGGCGGCGATCGAGGTGGCGGTGGAGGTGACCACCGCCTGCATGCCGCCGATGTCGTTGGTGATCCGCGACTGCACCTCACCGGTGCGGGTGCGGACGAAGAAGCCGATCGACTGGCGCTGGAGGTGGGTGAACACGTCGGTGCGCAGCCGGTGCATGACCTGCTGCCCCACCCGGGTGGAGATCCAGGTCTGCGCCACGCCGAGCACGGCGGTCACGGCGGCTACCGCGACCATGCCCGCGACCAGCCAGGCCAGCAGGGTCAGGTCGCGCTCGGGGAGGGCCCGGTCGATCACGGTACGCAGGAGGAACGGCGACGCCATCGCGATCACGGACGACGCCACGATGATCGCCACCACGGCGGCGAGCGGGCCGCGGTGGGCGGTGAAGAGACGGCCGATCCGGCGCAGCGAGACCTGGCGGGCCTGCGCCTTCTCGGCGGGGGTCACGGTGGTTCGGCCGCCACCGCGGCCGTCACGGAATCCGTCCAAGGGTTGCTCTCTCTCGTCGGGGGACATTGCTGAGGTTACCTCATCATGAGGTAGCAACAGCATGTGCTGCTACCGTATTCCGGTGAGCGGGAGCGACGACGAGGAGAGCCTGGCCGAGACGTTCTGGGCGGTGGCCCGGCGGCTGCGCCACCAGTCCAAGCGCACCCTCGAACCCTGGGAGATCAACCCGGGGCACGCCCGGGCGCTCGCCGTACTCATGCGGCACGGCGCGGTGCGGCTCAGCGCGCTCGCCGAGCACCTGCGCATCGCGCCCCGCTCCGCCACCGAGGTGGTCGACGGCCTGGCGGAGCGCGGTCTGGTGCAGCGGCGGCCCGACCCGGTCGACCGGCGGGCCACCCTGGTCGCGCTCACCGGGGAGGGCGAACGGGTCGGCGAGGCCATCCGGGTCGCCCGGGCCGCCGAGGCGGAACGGTTCTTCGGCGCCCTCGACCCGGCCGACCGGGCCGAGCTGACCCGCATCCTGCGCCGGCTGCGCGACGACTGAGGGGCGGTGGGCCCGGCGGGGTCAGCGCAGGCCGGCGGCGATCGCGTCGACCAGCAGCGCGCCGATGGTGCGGGCCAGGGTGGCCCGGGCCGCGGCCACGTCGAGGCCCATGGCGTCGCGCATCATCGCCCAGGCCGCCCAGGTGCAGGCCACGGTCAGTGCGTCCAGCAACTGCTCGCGCCCCTCCCCCGCGTGCGCCAGCTCCTGGTCGAAGGTCAGCTCGATCTCCTGGCGGACCCGGGCGATGGCGGCCTCGCGGTTGCGCCGCAACTGCGGCGAGAACGGCTCCCGCAGCGCCGAGGCGCGCGCCGAGGGCGCCAGCACCTCCAGCATCTCGGCCCGCTGGTCGCAGAACTCGGCGATCCGGCGCGTCAGCGGCAGCTCCGGCGGGATCGGCTGCCAGAGCGCGTCCAGCCGCTCGCCGACCCGCAGCCCGGTCGCGGCGAACAGGGTCTCCATGTCCTTGAAGTTGGTCCACAGGGTGCGCAGGGACACCCCGGCGCGCTCGGCGATCCGCTCCCCGGTGGGCCGCAGGTCGCCCTCGTCGATGAGCGCCAGGTGCGCCTCGACGATGGCGGCCCGGGTCCGCTCGGCCCGCGCCGACCGGCCGTCCACCCGCGCCGGCACGTCGGCGTCCACCTCGATCATGCGCCCGCCCCCTGTGCGTAGCTCCCGGCCGGCGCGACCCGCCCGCCCCGGTGGCGTCACGCCGGACTGCTGAACTCTACGTGCGCGGCGCCGGGGGGGGGGGGGGCCCGCGGCGGGGCCCGCCGC
>NZ_JBEXLM010000007.1:0-251575 GCF_040609975.1 Micromonospora sp. NPDC004551
CGACTTGCATGTGTTAAGCACGCCGCCAGCGTTCGTCCTGAGCCAGGATCAAACTCTCCAACAAAAACTTGTTGAACAATCATCCTGACAACAAATGTTGCCAAAGGAATCCCAACCGATCAGACCGAAGCCCAACCAGTCCGGGGTATCAAACAATTTGGCACTGGCTTATCAAGCACCCTGTTGAGTTCTCAAAGAACAACCACACACCATCCAGAAACCCCGCTCAGCAGGATCCCCGTCCGGGGCAACCTCTCTAACTTACCCGGTCCGTTCTTCGCTGTCAACCTCGTGTTTGAGGTGATCAACTTGGTTCGGCCCGATCCACGCTGACGCACGCCGTAGATGGCGGTCGTTGCTGTCGTGGGTTCCGGCGGACCGGCCGATCGCCGCTTTCGCGGCCACCCGCCCGGCTCCCTGCCGGCTTTCGAACTCTACCCGGTCGGCTTCGCGATCGCAACCCCGTGTTTCGCGGAGTAGCTCGCACCGCCCGAATCCTCAGTCTGGCTCGGCGTCGCCGCCACCAGCCTGGCGCCCGTTCTCGGCCGGTTTGTCCGGCCTCCCGCGTGCAGAGAGAAAGTTACGCGGACGGCCCCGAGAAGGCAAATCAATGATCGTCATTGCGGGTTCCACCGGAGGTCCGGCCGGCGGAAAGGCGCGTCCGGACGGGACCATCCCGGGCTCATCCGTGCCAGAGTGTCGTCATGGATGACGTCTCCCGGTTCCCGGCGACGCTCGCCGAGGAGACCGTGCTCGGGCTCCTGCTGCCCTTCTGGCAGTTGGTCATCGGCGCCTTCGTGCTCGCCGTCGTCCTGGCGTCGGTGGGACGTCTCGTCCGGCGCGGTCCCTCACGGATGACCACGGCCCTGCTCGTCACGGCCCTGGCGATCGCCGGCTTCACCGTGGTCGGCGTGCTCCTGGAGAGCTGAGCGAGCCTCAGAGCCGCCGATTGGCGAGGCTCGGCAGCTCGACGCGGATCGTCCGCAGCCGGTCCAGGTCCAGGTCGGTGACGGCGAGGCCCGGTCCGTCGGCCACCTGGGAGAGCACGGTCCCCCACGGGTCCACCACCATGCTGCGCCCGAAGCAGGTCCGCCCCGGCTCGTGGTCGCCGGTCTGACCGGCGGCCGCCACGTAGCACTGGTTCTCGATCGCCCGGGCCCGGAGCAGCACCTCCCAGTGGTCGCGCCCGGTGTGCATCATGAACGCGGCCGGCACCACGAGGAGTTCGGCGCCGCCGTCGACGGCCAGCTGCCGGTAGAGCTCGGGGAACCGGAGGTCGTAGCAGATCGACAGCCCGACCCGGAGGCCCTCGACGTCGACCACCACGGGCTTCTCACCCGGTGCCACGGTGGCGGACTCCTGATAGGAGACGCGGCCGGGGATTTCGACGTCGTACAGATGGATCTTGCGGTAGCTGGCGGCGAGCGCGCCGTCGCGGTCGAAGACCAGCGAGGTGTTCCAGGTGTGCTCGGGGTCCGGCCCGGCCTCGTGGAACGAGCCGGCGATCACCCACATGCCGAGCCGCCGGGCAGCGTCCGCGAAGAACCGGCCCACCACGCCGTCGACCGGCTCGGCCGGCGGCATGCCGGCGGCGGTGCCGAGGTAGTCCACGTACTCCGGGAGGACGGCGAGGTCCGCGCCGGCCGTCGCGGCCCTGGCCAGCAGGGCCTCCGCGGCGGCGAGGTTGGCGGTCCGGTCCGCACGGGAGTTGAGCTGACAGACGGCGACGCGCATGAGGCTCAGCGTACGGTCGGACGGCGGCCGGCGACAGGGCTCAGACGCTGGCCAGGACGAGCGCGCCGGCGGCGAAGCCGAGCCCGGCCAGTTGCACGGGGCGGAGCCGTTCCCGGTCGACCGCGAGCGCGAGCAGCACGGTGCTCGCCGGGTAGAGCGCGGCGATGGCGGCCACCACGCTCAGGTGCCCCCGGCCCGCCGCGGCCAGGAACAGCGCGTTGGCCGCCGAGTCGAGCAGGCCGGCCGCCGCGGCCCAGCGGAGCACCCGTGGTGCGAGCCGCAGGCGTACGCCGGTGCGGACGGCGAGCGCCAGGCCGAAGGCGATCGAGCTGACCCGTACCGCGGCCACCGGCCACATGCCGGCGCCCTCGTCGGCCTGGCCGAGCAGCGCGAAGAAGATCCCGAAGAGCAGCCCGGCGCCGAGCGCCATGCCGATGAGCCGGCCGGACACCCGGCCGGCGGCGCCGCCCTCCCCGAGGCTGACGAGCGCGATGGCCACGACGGCGAGCCCCGCGCCGGCGAGCGCGAGGGCGCCCGGCGAGTGGGCGGTGATCAGCCCGGCGACGATCGGCACCACCGCGGCCGTGATCGCGGTGACCGGTGCGACGACCGCCATCATGCCGCCGGCCAGGGCCTTGTAGAGCAGCACCACGCCGGCCGCGCCGGCCACCCCGGCGAGCAGCCCCCAGGCCAGGTCGAGCGGCCGGGGCGTGCCCGGCACGATCAGCACGAGCGCGAGCAGCAGCGGGACGCTCAGTAGTTGCGACACCACGGTCACCGCGACGGGGTCGGCGTGCCGCGACGCCTTGCCGCCGGAGAAGTCGGCCGTGCCGAACGCGACCGCGGAGACCGCCGCGAGCACAATGGGGAACATCAGGCAGTCGTACCACAATATTGACCGCGAAGGATAGTGTGATGACCGACGCCGGAGGGCGGGTGGGCGCGGTGACCTCCGCGGTGGCCCGACAGGTACGCGAGCTGCGGGCCGCCCGCGGCTGGTCCTTCGAGGAGCTGGCCGGCCGCTCGGGGGTGAGCAAGGGCATGCTCGTGCAGATCGAGGGAGCACGGACCAACCCGAGCGTCGGCACCCTCTGCCGGGTCGCCGACGCGTTCGGCGTCAACATCGCCCGGCTGCTGGAACCGGCGGAGGAGAGCACCGTACGGGTCTCCCGCGCCGGCGACGCGCCGGTGCTGTGGCGGGGCGAGCACGGCGGCACGGCGCGGCTGCTCAGCGGCCTCGGTGAGCCGGACCTCGTCGAGCTCTGGGACTGGCGGTTGGAGCCCGGCGAGGCGCACCACTCCCCCGACCATCCACGCGGCACCCGGGAGGTGCTGCACGTGCTGGCCGGGACCGTCACGGTCACCGTCGAGGGCGTCGACCACGAGGTACGCGCCGGCGAGACGGTCGAGTTCCACGCCGACCGGGAGCACGGCTACCGCGCCGCGGGCGACGAGCCGGTACGGCTCGTGATGGTGGCGGTCACCCCGTCGGGCGAGTGGGACCGGCGGACCCGGTCACGCGGACCGCGCCCGAGCTGACCCGGGCGCGGTCGCGGTGGCGGTCAGGCCGACTTCTCCTCGCGGTCCCGGCGCGCACGCCGGCCGGTGAACTCGCGGGGCACGATCGTCGGGTTGACGTTCTCCAGGACGACCTCGCGGGTGATCAGCACCCGGGCGGCGTCGGGGTTGCTGGGCACCTCGTACATCACGGAGAGCAGGACCTCTTCCATGATCGCCCGCAGGCCGCGGGCGCCGGTGCCACGCAGCATGGCCTGGTCGGCGATGGCCTCCAGCGCGGGCTGCTCGAACTCCAGCTCGACGCCGTCGAGCTCGAAGAGCCGCTGGTATTGCCGGACCAGGGCGTTGCGCGGCTCGGTGAGGATGCGGACCAGCGCGCTGCGGTCCAGGCTGCGCACGTTGGTGATCACCGGGAGCCGGCCGATGAACTCGGGGATCAGGCCGAACTTGAGCATGTCCTCCGGCATGACCTGGCTGAAGATGTCGTCCGTCGACCGCTCCGACACCGACCGGAGCCGGGCGCCGAAGCCGGTGCCGCCGGAGCCGGTGCGGGCCTCGATGATCTGGTCGAGGCCCGCGAAGGCACCACCGCAGATGAACAGCACGTTGGTGGTGTCGATCTGGATGAACTCCTGGTGCGGGTGCTTGCGCCCGCCCTGCGGCGGCACGTTGGCCACCGTGCCTTCCAGCATCTTCAGCAGCGCCTGCTGCACGCCCTCACCGGAGACGTCCCGGGTGATCGACGGGTTCTCCGACTTGCGGGCGATCTTGTCGACCTCGTCGATGTAGATGATCCCGGTCTCGGCGCGCTTGATGTCGTAGTCGGCGGCCTGGATCAGCTTGAGGAGGATGTTCTCCACGTCCTCGCCGACGTAGCCCGCCTCGGTGAGCGCCGTCGCGTCGGCGATCGCGAACGGGACGTTGAGCATCCGGGCCAGGGTCTGCGCCAGGTGGGTCTTGCCACAGCCGGTCGGGCCGAGCAGCAGGATGTTGGACTTGGCCAGCTCGACGCCGTCGCTGCCCGAACCCGGGGCGCCGGCCGCCTCGGCCTGGATCCGCTTGTAGTGGTTGTAGACCGCGACGGCGAGCGCCTTCTTGGCCTGCTCCTGACCGACGACGTAGTTGTCGAGGAACTGGCAGATCTCCATCGGCTTGGGAAGCTCTTCCCACTTCACCTCGCCGGACTCGGCCAGCTCCTCCTCGATGATCTCGTTGCAGAGATCGATGCACTCGTCGCAGATGTAGACCCCGGGGCCCGCAATGAGCTTCTTGACCTGCTTCTGCGACTTGCCACAGAAGGAGCACTTCAGTAGGTCGCCGCCGTCACCGATCCGTGCCACCTACGTTCTCCCTGCACTCGTCGGCCGGTGCGCCGGCCCCTGACCTGCGGGCGCCGCGCGCCCGTCCGTCCTGTCGCTCCACCTCGCCGGTCCGAGCCAGCGAAGCGGCACAGACCCGACGTTACCCGCTGCCGGAGGTTTCTCCGACCCCCAAAACGGGTGTGTCAGAGGTCGGCCGGGAACGATGCCCCGACCGACCTCCGACCTCACACTGCTCAGCTGGCGGCGTGAGACGCCAGCAGACCCTTCTTGCGGCTGGTCAGGATGGTGTCGACCAGCCCGTACTCCTTGGACTCCTCGGCCGTCATGATCTTGTCACGGTCGATGTCCTTGCGGACCTGCTCGATGGGGCGGTTGCAGTGCCGGGACAGCATGTCCTCGAGCTGCGTCCGCATCCGCAGGATCTCCCGGGCCTGGATCTCGATGTCCGACCCCTGGCCGTAACCACCCTCGGTGGCCGGCTGGTGGATGATGATCCGGGAGTTGGGCAGCGCCATCCGCTTGCCCGGGGTGCCCGCCGAGAGCAGCACCGCCGCCGCGCTGGCCGCCTGGCCCAGGCAGACGGTCTGGATGTCGGGGCGGACGTACTGCATGGTGTCGTAGATCGCCGTCATGGCGGTGAACGAGCCACCCGGCGAGTTGATGTACATGATGATGTCGCGGTCCGGGTCGGTGCCCTCCAGCGTCAGCAGCTGGGCCATCACGTCGTTGGCCGACGCGTCGTCCACCTGGACGCCGAGGAAGATGATCCGGTCCTCGAAGAGCTTGTTGTACGGGTTGGACTCCTTCATCCCGTACGACGTGCGCTCGACGAACGACGGCAGCACGTAGCGGTTGTGCACGGCCGCGAACTGGGGCGGCAGGCTCAGGTCGGTCATCGTCAGCTCCTCAGCTCAGGGTCCCGGCGCCATCCGGAACCTGTGCGGCCCCGATGATCACCTTGTCGATGAAGCCGTAGTCCATGGCCTCCTGGGCGGTGAACCAGCGGTCCCGGTCCGAGTCCGCCTCGATCTGCGCCTGGCTCTGGCCGGTGTGGTGGGCGACCCGCTCCTGGAACATCCGCTTCGTGTAGAGCATCTGCTCGGCCTGGATCGCGATGTCCGACGCGGTGCCGCCGAGGCCGCCGGAGGGCTGGTGCATCATGATCCGCGCGTGCGGCAGGGCGTAGCGCTTGCCCTTGGTGCCCGCGCAGAGCAGGAGCTGGCCCATCGACGCGGCCATGCCCATCGCCACGGTCGACACGTCGTTGTCGATGAACTGCATGGTGTCGTAGATCGCCATGCCGGAGTAGACCGAGCCACCCGGCGAGTTGATCCAGAGGTTGATGTCGCGGTCCGGGTCCTCCGCCGCGAGCAGCAGGAGCTGCGCGCAGATGCGGTTGGCGACCTGGTCGGTCACCTCGCTGCCCAGGAAGATGATCCGCTCCTTGAGCAACCGGTTGTAGACCGAGTCGTCGAGGTTGCCAATGGAGTCGCCACCGCGGGCCTCGATCGCCCGGAGCGACTTCTTGGGGATGTGCATGTCGGTCATGGCAGCCCTTCGCTCTCCGTACCGTCCTACCCGACACTAACCGCTCAGCCGGTGGGCGTACTCCCGGTCGGGGCACTGTTCGCTCTCAGCGCAGTCACCCTCGGGGCGTACCCGGAAAAGGGTTTCGGCCGCCGCCCGGCGCAGAGCGCGGGACGGCGGCCGACACCGGATGATCAGTGCTCGTGGTCGTGCTCGGCCTCGTTCTGGGCCCGCAGCGCGTCGAGGGTGACCTCGTTGCCCGCCGAGTCCTTGATCTTGATCTTCTCCATCACCGAGGCGAGCGCCTTGCCCCGGCGGACGTCGCCGAAGACGGCCTGGGCGGCGCCGGAGCGGACCAGCTGGTCGTAGTACTGCTGCGGGGCCATCCCGGCGCGCTGGGCGCGGTGGACGATCTCGTGACCGAACTCGTCGTCGGAGACCTGGACGTCCTCGGCGTCGGCCAGGGTGTCCAGCAGGAGCTGGATCTTGACGCCATCGGTCGCGGCCTCGGTCAGCTCGGTGTCGATCTGCTCCTCGGTCTTCTCCTCCGCGGCGAGGTATTCCTCCAGGGAGGCGCCGATGCGCTCGAGCTGGTCGACCATCGCGGCCTTGCGGCTCTCGACCTCCTCCTTGACGACACCCTCCGGCGCCGGCACCTCGGCGGCGGCGACCATCTGCTCGAGGGCCTTGTCGCGGGCCGCGTAGATCTGCTCGACCTGCTTGCCGCGGGTGACCCGCTCGCGCAGGTCGTTGCGCAGCTCCTCGATGGTGTCGAACTCGCTCGCGAGCTGGGCGAAGTCGTCGTTGAGCTCGGGCAGCTCCTTCTCCTTGACCGTGCGGACGGTCACCGCCACGTCGGCGTCCCGGCCGGCGTAGTCGCCGCCGACCAGCTGGGTGGAGAAGGTGGTGCTGTCGCCGGCGGCCAGGCCGACCAGGGCCTCGTCCAGGCCCGGCAGGAGCTGCTTGCTGCCGACCTCGTGCGAGATGTTGCTCGCCTGCCCGCCCGGCACCTCCTCGCCGTCGACGGTGGCGTTGAGGTCGATCTGGACGTAGTCGCCCTCCTGGGCGGCCCGCTCGACGGTCTTCAGCGTGGCGAACCGCTCACGCAGGCTGCTGACCTGCTCGTCGATCTCGCTGTCGGCGATCTGGATCTCGTCGACGGTGACCTCGATGGTGGCCGGGTCCGGCAGGGTGATCTCCGGGCGGACGTCCACCTCGGCGGTGAAGTTGAGCGAGTCACCGTCGTTGAACTCGGTGATCTCGACCTCGGGACGGCCGAGCGTCTTCAGGTCGTGCTCGCGGACCGCGGCCAGGATGTTCTGCGGGATGGCCTCCTGCACCGCCTCGTTGAGGACGGTGCCCCGGCCCACCCGCTGGTCGATCACGGCGGCGGGAACCTTGCCCCGGCGGAAGCCGGGAACCTGGACCTGCTGGCCGATCTCCCGGTACGCCTTCCTGAGGCTCGGCTCGAGCTCGACGAACGGCACCTCGATGGCGAGCCGCACGCGCGTCGGGCTCAGAGTCTCGACGGTGCTCTTCACAGGCGTACTCCTTGACGGATCTCAGTTGAGTCTGGGCGTGATTGCGCGCATCGAGTGTAGGCGAGCCGGCCTGCGGCATCGGCAGCGCCCGGGTACCGCGCGGAAAAAACCGGCGGTTCCCGGACGACCCGGTCGCGAACGACAGTCGGGGTGGCGGGATTTGAACCCACGGCCCCTCGCTCCCAAAGCGAGTGCGCTACCAAGCTGCGCCACACCCCGTGGCGACGACGAGTGTATGCCGTCCGGGCCCGCCGGACGGGCACCGGGGCGGACCCGGGGCGGCGCGCGGTACGGCGCTGCGCGTCCGGTTCGGGGATTCGGTAGGCTGTCGGGCGCGTCCCGCGAGAGCGGGGCGGCCGCGGGCGTAGCTCAATGGCAGAGCTTCAGTCTTCCAAACTGACGGTGCGGGTTCGATTCCCGTCGCCCGCTCCACCACGAAGACCCAGGTGGACCATGATCGCGGCACCTGGACCTGCCCCTCTCCCCTCGGCGCGCCGATCCGTCAGCGATTGAGGTAGGCGAGGACCGCGAGGACGCGCCGGTTGTCGTCGGTGGAGATCGGCAGGTCCAGTTTGGTGAAGATGCCGGCCGTGTGCTTGGTGACCGCGCTCTCGCTGATGTGCAGCCGCTGGCTGATCGCCAGGTTGGAGCGGCCTTCGGCCATGAGGGCGAGGACGTCGCGCTCCCGGTCGGTCAGCGCGGCGACCGTGCCCCGGGCGGTGTTGCGCTTCAGCAGGCGGGAGATGACGTGCGGGTCGAGCACGGTGCCGCCCCCGGCCACCCGGCGGACCGCGTCGACGAACTGGCCGCCGTCGGAGACCCGGTCCTTGAGCAGATATCCGACGGCCCCAGCCTGGTCGGCGAGCAGTTCCCGGGCGTAGAGCTGCTCGACGTACTGCGAGAGCAACAGGATCGGCAGGCCGGGGCGTTTCCGTCGGGCCGTGAGCGCCGCCCGCAGGCCCTCGTCGGTGAAGGACGGCGGGAGCCGGATGTCGACCACGGCGACGTCCGGGTTGTCGTCGAGCAGCGCCCGGAGCAGCGCCGGGCCGTTGTCCACGGCCGCGATGACGTCGAAACCCTCGTCGCGCAGCAGGTGCGCCAAACCGTCCCTCAGGAGGACGAGGTCTTCGGCGATGACAACGCGCACGGGATCTCCATCCGGATGGTGGTGGGGCCGCCGGGCGGGCTGTGCACGGCGACGGTTCCGTCGAACGCGGCCAGTCGGCGGCTCATGCCGCGCAGGCCGGTTCCCCGGGACGGGTCCGCGCCGCCGTGGCCGTCGTCGGACACCTCGATCCGGAGCCGGCCGTCGTCGTACCGCAGGTCGACCGTGATCCGGCCGGCGCCGGCGTGCTTGGCCGCGTTGGCCAGGGCCTCGTTGACGGCGAAGTAGGCGGCGGCCTCCACCGGCGGTGCCAGCCGCGCCGGGATCGTGGCCTCGACCGCCACGTCCACCACCATGTCCAGCGCCGCGGCACGTACCGCATCGGGCAGGCCCCGGTCGGCGAGGACCGGCGGATGGATGCCCCGTACGAGATCGCGCAACTCCTGCAGCGCCGCCGACGAGGACTCCCGAGCCTGCCGCAGCAGGGCCCGGGCCGACTCGGGATCGCGCCGCAGTTGCCGTTCGGCGGCGTCCAGGTTCATGCCCATGGCCACCAGCCGCGCCTGCGCGCCGTCGTGCAGGTCGCGCTCGATCCGGCGCAGCTCGGCGGCGGACGCGTCGTTGACCTCGGCCCGGATGTCGGTCAGCTGCTCGATGCGACGGACCAGCTCGGTGCGGTCGGACGCCAGCAGGGCCCGCGTGATCCTCGCGTGCCGCCGTAACCACCACGGCCCCGACCAGACGCCGAGGGCCACGAACGCCACACCCAGCGGAACGGCGAGCAGCGCGTTGGTCCAGCTGTCGACGTGGATCATCGCGTAGTAGTTGCCGTCCGCGAACGCGTGGATGTTCGCCCAGAGGAACGGCTGGACGAGCGCGCCGAACAGCCCGTACCCGATGAGTGCGAGCGGCGCTCCGGCCAGGAGCCCGCTGGTGTAGGGGACCAGCATGGCCCAGAGCAGCTCGCCCCAGAACGCCCGGTCGGTGATGATCCGCAAGGACAGCACGGCGCGGCCGGCGAACCCGGGACGGTCGACGGTCCACGGTGGCGACTCATGCACCGCCTCTCCCGACCAGACCGCCGCCCGGCTTCGCGCCCGGTTGGCCAGCGCCCGGAGCCGGGCAGCCGTCGGCGGGAGGAGAGCGAGGCCGATCCCGAGCGGGATCAGGCCGACGGCGCCGCCGACCACCAGAGCGGCCACGCCCTCGGTGATCCCGGCACCGACCAGGCGCAGTCCCTGTACGGGAGCCGCGGCGCGGGACGGCCGCCGTTCGGTGCGCGCCGGGCGGGCCACGCGGTCCGTCATCGACACTTCCCTCCCGGCTCCATCGCGTGCGGCCATCCGTCGTCGGTCGCGGATCGCCCCATGAACATAGATCGCCTAGCGCCGCACACGGCCACGGGCTCCCGCCCAGCCCAGCACGACGAGGGCGGCGAGAACGCAGGCGGCCGCGAAGACCGTCATCGCGGTGACGTCGCCGTCCTCCTCGGGCATCAGCAACAACAGGCCGAGGTTGACCACGGCGTGGAAGGTGCCGGCGATGATCAGGTGGCCACCCCGGGCACGCTCCAGCAGGACCGCCATGATCACCGACATCGCGATCGTCGAGAGCAGGAATGCGGCGGCGTACGCCGGTCCGGCCGCGAAGACCTGGACGTGCCAGACGCCCCACAGCAGGCCCACCGTGGTGCCGGTGGTCAGCACTCCGTACCGGGTTCGCAGGTAGGGCTGCAGGAAGCCGCGCCAGCCGAACTCCTCGCCACAGGCGCCGAGGAACTGCGCGGCGGCGATCAGCCAGAACGAATGGGTGAGGGCACCCGGGCGTGTGTACCGCACATCCTCGCCGAGCAACGCGTACGCGCCGATGACGGCGCCGAGGAGGCCGGCACAGACCGCGGCGACCGCGACCAGCCGAGTCAGCACGCCTGGCGACGGGATCGGCCGCACCGCCGACGGGGGACGCCATCGTCCACGCCAGACCAGCAGAACGGCGAGCACACCCAGCGTCGGGCCGAACTGCACCAGCTCGATGATCACCGGGTCCACCCGCAGCAGCGGCTGCACCGAGCCGATCAGGCCCGCGCTCACCGTGGTCACCGCGAAGTAGAGACCGACCACCCCGGCCAGCCGAGGGGCCCGCCGTGCCGGCGTCGTGGTGATCCCGCGTTCCGGCGTGGTCGACGTCGTCGTCACAACTCTCGTGTTCACGCCTCGACGATGCCGTCTGTTGATCTCCGCCGCGCTGGGCCCAGGTACCGAATCGGGGTGTACCTGGCTGCACCCGACGGGGACGTCGCCGGCCACGTGGTCCGCTGCCGGCCGCGCCGGGGATCGGCGGGCGGCGGGGGCTGCGTACGATGCGGGGCCGGACATCCCCTCGTCGGGTGGAGGTAGGGACGGATGTCAGGCCAGCGGGACGGTTTCGCCCTCGGCGTGGACCTCGGCACCTCGAACACCGTGGCCGTGCTGCGCTGGCCGGACGGGCGTACCCGCCCGTTGCTGGTGGAGGGCCAGCCGATCCTGCCGTCCGGCGTGTACGCCGACACCGAGGGACGCCTGCACGTCGGGCGGGACGCGCTGCGGCTGGCCCACGCCGACCCGGACCGCTACGAGCCGAACCCGAAGCGCCGCGTGGACGAGCCGGAGGTGACGCTCGGCGACCGCCGGCACACCCCGGCCGAACTGCTCGGCGCGGTGCTGCGTGCGGTCGGCGAGGCCGCGGTCGGCGCGCTCGGGTTCCTGCCGCCGGCCGTGGTCACCTGCCCGGCCACCTGGGACGCAGACCGGCGGCAGGTGCTCGCCGAGGCGCTTGCCCTGGCCGGCTGGCCGTCGGCGGCCGAGCACACCCTCTCCGGTCCCATCCCGCCCGGCACCCGGTTGCTGCGCGAGCCCGTCGCGGCGGCGCGCTACTACACCGAGGTGCTGCGCCGCCCGGTGCCGGTCGGTGAGTCGGTGGCCGTCTTCGACTTCGGCGGCGGCACGCTGGATGTCGCCGTGGTCCGCAACGAGGGCGCGGACCCTTGGGGTGACTCCGGCTTCACGGTGATCTCCTGCGGCGGTCTCGACGACCTGGGCGGGCTGGACCTCGACGCCGCCCTGCTCGCGCTGGTCGGTGAGCGGATCGCCGCCACGCACCCCACGCAGTGGGCGCGGCTGGGCGAGCCGGCCGACACCACGCAGTGGCGGGAGCGGCTCCAGTTCGTCGAGCACGTGCGGGGCGCCAAGGAGATGCTGTCCCGCACCACGGCCGCGCCGGTGGCGGTGCCGGGTGTCCCGGCCGCCCTGTCGCTGACCCGCGCGGACCTGGAGGGCGTGGCCGCCCCGCTGCTGCGGCGGGCCGTCGCCGAGACCCGGCGGGTGATCGCCGCGGCCGGGCTGAGCCCGGAACGGCTCGCCGGATTGTTCCTGGTGGGCGGCTCGTCCCGGATCCCGCTGGTGGCGCGGCTGCTCCACGCCGAGCTGGGTATCGCGCCGACCGTGCTGGAGCAGCCCGAGCTGCCGGTCGCCGAGGGCGCGCTCACCGATCTGCCGCTGCGGCGGGACCGGTCGGCCGCCCCGCCGCTGCCGCTGGCCCCGGCCGGCGCGGCTCCCGCCGGGCCTCCGGCCGCGGCGACCCCGGGCGTCGGCCCGGCCGGCACCCTCCTCGACGCCGGCACGCCGCCGCTGCCCACCACGGACCGGCCGACCGCGCCCGACGTGCCACTGACCGCGGCCGGCCAGCCGGACGGCACGACGGCCGCCGCGGGAGCGCCCGGTCCGGCCGCCGTCGCGGGCGGGCAAGCCTCGCCGGGCACCACCGTCGCCGCCGGGCCGCCGGGGCCGGCCGCAGCGGCCGCGCACGGCACGACCGTCGCCGCCGGACCGAACGGCACGCGGCTCGACCCCGGACCGCAGGCCGCGCCGTTCGCCGCCGGACCGAACGGCACCGCCGTGGCACCGCACTCACCCGCCCCGGGTACGCCCACACCGGCGTTGTCGCAGCACGGCTCGCCGGCGGCCGGCGTACCCCCGCAGGCTCCCGGGATTCCGCACCAGCCGGGCGCGTGGCCGGGCTGGCCCGGCGCACCGCAGAGCGGACCCCCGGCCGCGCCGAGCGGCGGTGGCCGGGGGCGGCGGGCGCTGTGGATCTCGGTGGGCGCGGTGGTCGCCCTGGCCGGGGTGGTCACCGCGGCCGCGCTCTACCTGACCCGGGACCGCCACCCGGAGCTGGCCTTCGAGGCGTTCGGCAAGGGCACCCGGATCGCGGCGGGTGGCGAGCGGCCTGTGGAGATGTTCACGGCGGTCGCGGGCGACCGGGCCTACCTGGCCTATCCGCGCGAGGACAGGCGGCTGGCCGTGGTGGCCGTCGAGGCGGGCACTGGCAAGCAGCTGTGGCGCAGGGAGAGCGTCACCACCGCCGACCAGTGGGCCGGGGTGGTCGCGCTGCCCGGCGCGGTGGCGCTCCTCGCGGACGCCGCGGGCAGCAGCACCCCGCGCGAGCTGGAGGTGCTCGACGGCGGGTCCGGCCGGCCGCGCTGGCGGCACACCGTGCTCGGGGACGACGAGATGTTCGTGGGCAAGGACGTGGTGGCGCTCACCGACCACGAACGGAAGCGGCTGGTCGGGCTCAAGCTGAGCAACGGCGACGAGAAGTGGTCGCTGCCCGACCTGGCCGACCAGTACGGCAACACGCGCGACAGCGTGCACCCGGTGACCACCGACGAGGCGGTGTCCGGCCCCGGGTACGGCGACGGTTCGCCCCGCGACCCGGAGCAGGGCCCGGTCGAGCAACTCGTGCAGGTGAACGTGGACGAGTCCGTCCGCCTCGTCGACCTGGCGTCGGGCGAGGTGATCCGCGACTGGAAGGCGGTGGCCGAGCCGGACGACCTGGTGGCCGCCCACGAGGACCGGCTCTACGTGGCGGGCGACGACGGGCGGCTGCTCGCGTACGACCTGGGGAAGCAGGCGCAGCCGAGCGTGCTCTACCGGGCCGAGGAGGACGACCGCCGGGCCAAGGCGCTGGCACCGTGCGGCGAGCACCGGGCGTGCCTGCTGGAGGTGACCGGCTCCGACGACGAGACCGCCGCGGTGGTGGCCGCCGGGGAGGGCCAGGGCGTCAAGCGCTGGGCCGCGCCGGGAATGACCCAGCTCGTGCCGGTCGGGGAGCGGGTGCTGGCCCGGCGGATCTACCCGGAGCCGGCCGCGACCCTCTTCGCGGCCGACGGGACGCGGGTGCTCGACGACGAGGAAGGGGTCGCCGTCCGGGTCGACGCCGGCAACCTCCTGCTGTTCGCCGACCCGCTGGGCAGCGGGGTGGACGACCGCAGCGTGGCCGGGGTGGGGGCCGGGTCGGGCAAGGTGGCGCAGCTCGGCGAGCTGAAGGACGTGCGGGGCGACTCCTGCTCATGGAACACCGAGGTCATCGCCTGCGGTTCCGAGGAGGACTTCGTGCTCCACCGCTTCGTCAAGGGGTAGCGCCCAGGTCGCGGAAGACGGCCAGCGCCGCCGGATCCTCGATGGTCGGCGGCACCGGCTCGTCCCGCCCCTCGACCAGCCCCCGCATGGTCCGGCGGAGGATCTTGCCGGAGCGGGTCTTCGGCAGCGCCGGCACCACCGTCACGCGGCGGAACGCGGCCACCGGGCCGATCCGCTGCCGGACCAGGGCCACGAGCTCGCCGGCGAGCGCGTCCGGGTCGGCCCCGGCGCCGGCCTTGAGCACCACGTACCCGCTGGGCACCTGGCCCTTGAGCGGGTCGGCCACGCCGATCACCGCGCACTCGGCGACCGCCGGGTGCGCGGCCAGCACCTCCTCCATCGCCCCGGTGGAGAGCCGGTGCCCGGCCACGTTGATCACGTCGTCGGTGCGGCCCATCACGTAGAGGTAGCCGTCGTCGTCGAACCGGCCGCCGTCGCCGGTCAGGTAGTAGCCGGGGAAGGCGGCCAGGTAGGAGCGGACGTAGCGCTCGTCGTCGCCCCACAGGGTGGGCAGGCAGCCGGGCGGCAGGGGCAGCCGGATGACGATCGAGCCGTCGGTGCCCGCGGGCACCTCCCGGCCGCCGCCGTCGACCACCCGGACGTCGTACCCGGGGACGGGCACCGACGGGGAGCCGGGCTTGATCGGCAGCGGCTCCAGGCCGCGCGGGTTGGCCGCCACCGGCCAGCCGGTCTCCGTCTGCCACCAGTTGTCCACCACCGGTACACCGAGCCGCTCCCCCGCCCACGCCCAGGTGTCCGGGTCCAGCCGCTCGCCGGCCAGGAAGAGGGTGCGCAGGCTGCTCAGGTCGTATCGGGCCAGGAGCGCGCCGGCCGGGTCCTGCCGCCGGATCGCCCGGATCGCGGTGGGCGCGGTGAACAGGGCGGCCACCCGGTGCTGGGCGACCACCCGCCAGAACGCCCCGGCGTCCGGGGTGCCGACCGGCTTGCCCTCGTAGAGCACGGTGGTCGCGCCGGTGAGCAGTGGCGCGTACACGATGTAGGAGTGGCCGACCACCCAGCCCACGTCGGAGGCGGCCCAGAAGACGTCGCCCGGCTCGATGCCGTAGACGTTCCGCATCGACCAGCGCAGGGCCACGGCGTGCCCGCCGTTGTCCCGGACCACGCCCTTGGGCCGGCCGGTGGTGCCCGAGGTGTAGAGGATGTAGAGCGGGTCGGTGGCGGCGACCGGCACACACTCCACCGGCGCGGCGTCGGCCATCACCTCGTCCCAGGTCAGGTCGCGGCCGGGGAGCAGCGGGGCGGGCTCCTGGGGGCGCTGCACGATCACGCAGTGCGCCGGGGCGTGGGCCGCCTCGTCCAGCGCGGCGGCGAGGATCGGGTGGTAGGGCACCACCCGGTCCACCTCGATGCCGCAGGAGGTGGCCACCACCACGGCCGGCCGCGCGTCGTCGATCCGGACGGCCAGCTCGTGGGCGGCGAAGCCGCCGAAGACCACCGAGTGCACCGCGCCGATCCGGGCGCAGGCCAGCATGGCGATCACCGCCTCCGGCACCATGGCGAGGTAGAGCAGCACCCGGTCGCCCCGGCCGACCCCGAGCCGGCGCAGCGCACCGGCGAACCGGGCGGTCTCGGCGAGCAGCTCGGCGTAGGTGAGGGTGCGGACCGTGCCGGTGACCGGGCTGTCGTGGATCAGCGCAGGCTGGTCGCCCCGGCCGGCGGCCACGTGCCGGTCCAGCGCGTTGTGGCAGGTGTTCAGCACCCCGTCGGGGAACCACCGGTACAGCGGCGCCCCGCTGTCGTCGAGGATCCGCTCCGGCGCCCGGTGCCAGTCGAGGTCCGCCGCGGCCTCCCGCCAGAAGCCGGCCGGGTCGGCGATGCTCCGCTCGTACGCTGATCGATACGCGCCCATCCCGTCATGCTGGCCCCGGGCCCGGGTCGGCGCAACGGCCCACCGCGTCGGGTGCGCCGGAAGCGCGCCCCGGCTCGGTGAACGGCCCGGCGCCGCCGGTGGAGGTCACCGTTTCCGCCCGGTCCGCCAGGGGTACGGCTGGCGCATGGAGACGAACACGAAGGCGCACCTGGTGGGCGGTCCCCGGGACGGCAGCAGCCAGGATGCGGGCGACCAGGCCCTGTTGGAGTTCGAGATCGACGGCATGATCCACCGCTACATCCGCACCACGAAGCAGCACGACGGGGGCACCGTCTACAACTACGACGGGATGGTGGCCCCGGGCGGCGGCGAGCCGGGCGTCGAGGACCCGGCGGCGCGGGTCGCCTCCCCGAAGGCCGACGCCGAGGGGCAGTGACCCTCAGCCGACCGGGCGACGGATGAACCGCCCCCGGCCGGGTAATGCGAGCGCCGTCCTGGTGGAGTGACGACCGGCGTCGCGGCGTTCCGCGACCGGGCACGCGGGCGGGCGGCGGAGGGCCGTCCCGCCCGCGGCCACGGTCGTCAGTTGCCGGTCACCCAGTTCCAGGCGGAGACCACCCACTCGGTCTGCTGAAGGTAGGCCACGCCCACGCCGGCCAGGAAGAGTGCGGTCACCAGGTGCGCGCCCCGGGCGCTGCGCCGTACGCGCCCGAGCTGCCGCTCCAGGACCAGCCGGCCGAGCAGGCGGGCCAGCGCGAACAGGCCGACCGCGGTGAGCAGGCTCAGCACGAAGGTGAGCAGCGGGGCGGCCAGGTCACCCCGGCCGGAGATCGCCCAGATGCCCCAGCAGACGAAGGCGAACAGCGCGCCGGCCGCGCTCCACTCCCCGCCCCTGCGGAGCTGGGCGACGTGCCAGCCCATCGGCCGGCGGGGGGCCGACTCACCCGTCCAGTCGCCGGGATCGACGGAGGGGAACTGCTCGGTCCGGGGCGTACGCGGCTGGCCGACCGCGGCCACCCCGCGCCGGAACGCGTCCCGCTGCGGGGGCACGACGCCGGGCTGCGGCGGCACCTCGACCGTCCGCTCGGCCCACGGCTGTGTCTGGTCCGCCATCTCGTGTCCTCCCCCTCGACCGACGCCGACCACGGTTCCGAGGGTAGCGAGCCGGCAAATAGGGTGCCGACCGCGAAGGTGATGGGTTAGACACACCGGATGACCGACGCGCTGGTGCCCCGGGCCGAGGACTTCGACGAGATCTCCGCACTGCTGACGCTCGCCTTCCACGGCGACGTCGACCCCGAGCTGCGGGAGGTCGAGCGCAGGGTCTTCGAGCCGGACCGGGCGCTGCTGGTCCGGGAGGGCGGAATCGCCGTCGCGCATGCCGGCGCGTTCACCCGCGAGCTGGCCGTGCCCGGGGCCAGCGTGCCGGCCGCGCACGTGACCATGGTGTCGGTCGCGCCGACCCACCGCCGGCGCGGGCTGCTCACCGGGCTGATGCGCCGGCAGCTCCGTGAGATCCACGACGCCGGCCGGGAGCCGCTCGCCGTCCTCTGGGCCAGCGAGGGCCGGATCTATCCCCGGTTCGGCTACGGCCTGGCCGCGCAGCGGCTCGTCCTGGCCGGCGACACCGCCGGGCTGCGGCTGCCGGATCCGACGCCCGCCGAGGGCACCCTCCGCCTGGACCGCCCCACGACGCACCGGGCCGAGCTGGCCCGGCTGTACGAGCGGGTGCGCGCCGACCGCCCCGGCTGGTCGCAGCGGGACGAGCGCTGGTGGGACTACGTGCTCGCCGACGTGAAGGACCTGCGGGGTGGCGCCACCGAGCGGCGGGTGCTGCTGCACGAGGGGCCGGAGGGCCTGGACGGATACGCGCTCTACCGGACGAAGGAGGACTGGGCCGGCACCGGGCCGCGCGCCGAGGTGCAGGTGGGCGAGGTGGTGGCCGCCCGGCCGGAGGCGTACCTGGCGCTGTGGCGGCTGCTGCTCTCGATCGACCTGACCCGCCGGGTGTCCTTCCCGATCGCCGCCGTGGACGAGCCGCTGTTCCGGCTGGTGGACGAGCCGCGGCAGCTCGGCGCCCGGCTCGCCGACGCCCTCTGGGTCCGCGTCGTGGACGTGCCGGCCGCGCTGGCCGCCCGCCGGTACGCCACCGGGGTCGACGTGGTGGTCGAGGTCACCGACGACCTGCTGCCGGAGAACAGCGGCCGGTGGCGGCTGGTCGGCGACCCGTCCGGTGCGGAGTGCACCCCCACGTCGGCGCCGGCCGGGCTGGCCTGCGACGTCCGTGCTCTCGGTGAGCTCTACCTGGGCGGTGCCGCCCTGGCCGCGCTCGTCGCCGCGGGTCGGGTCCGGGAACTGGTCCCGGGGACGGCGGTGGCGGTGAGCGCGGCCCTCGGCTGGCACCGCGCCCCCGCTCCCATGGAGGTCTTCTGACCGGCCGCCCCGGATCTTGATGATGTGCCGCCGGCTTCGAACGGCAGGTCGCCGAGATCTCCGGTCGAAGCCGGGTCCCCGGGGCGGTACGGTCGGGTGATGGGGGATCCGGAGCGCCGCCGGCGGCGGCTGCGGCACCAGGGCGACGGCGGGACGCCGGAGCGGGAGGCCGCGAGCGCGAGCACGGCCGCCGTGCACGACGACGACGGCACCCGTCCGCCGCGCGGAGCCCGGCACGACCCGCCGGATGACGGCACGCGGTCGCCGCGCGGGGCCCGACAGGACTCGCCGGACGACAGGGCGCCGCGGGGCGCCCGGCAGCACGACTCGTCCGAGCACCGGGCCCGGCGCACTGGCCCGCCCGTCGAGGAGGGCGAGCGGGGGCTGCGCGGCCTGGTCGGCTCGGGGGCGTCACAGGTGAGTGTGACCGCCGCGCTGCGGGCGCGGGACGCCGCCCGGCCCACCGACGAGGACCTGGCCGAGGCCGAGGCCCGGGTGGTGATCGTCCGCCGCAACTGGGTGCCCCGCGAGGAACTGCCCCGCACCGGGCGGTGACGGGCGCGACCCGGCGGCCGCGCCCGGTGGTGCCGGGTCAGGCGGGCAGGTCGGGAAGCTGGCGGCTCTGCTCGTAGTCGGCGACCTGGGCGATCCGGCGGGCGTGCCGCGGGTTGCCGGAGAACGGGGTGGCGAGGAACGCCTCGACCAGGGCGGTGGCCTCGTCCAGGGTGTGCTGACGGGCGCCGACCGCGATGATGTTGGCGTCGTTGTGCTCGCGAGCCAGCTGGGCGGTGTCGATGTTCCAGGCGAGCGCCGCACGGATCCCGGCGACCTTGTTGGCGGCGATCTGCTCGCCGTTGCCGGAGCCGCCGATGACCACACCGAGGCTGCCCGCGTCGTCCACCACGCGCTGCCCGGTGTGCAGGCAGAAGGCCGGGTAGTCGTCGTCCGGGTCGAAGGCGTGCGGACCCACGTCGACCACCTCGTACCCCTGCTTGGCCAGGTGGTTGGCGAGGTGCACCTTCAGCTCGAAACCGGCGTGATCGGATCCCAGGTAGACGCGCATACCGCGCAGTCTGACAGGCCCGCCCCCGTGCCGGCGCGCGGGCGGCGGCACGGAGGCGGATTCGTCACACGGCTCAGCGGGGCAGCTCGGCGACGACGAGCCCGGCCCGCGCCTTCGGGGTGAACCAGGTGCTCTTGCGCGGCATCTTCTCCCGGGCCAGGTTCACCGCCACGAAGTCGTCCACGGTCACCGGGGCGACGAGGACGGCCAGCTCGGCCCGGCCCGCGTCGACCTCGCCGGTGAGCCAGCTCGCCGGGTAGTCGCCGCCCACGTAGGTGATGCGCTTGTCGCCCGGGTCGAGCCCGAGCGCGTCGCGCAGCAGCAGCCGCTCGACCAGCGCGTGGTCGAGGTTCTCCAGCCGGTCGCCGCCGACGTGCGGCAGGCGCACCGCGTACCCCTGGCCGGCGAGGTGAAGGTGCACGGTGCCGCCGGCCGCCGGGACGCCGGCCGGGCCGGTGATCGGGGTGATCTCCGCGCCGGCGGCGCGGAGCCGGTCGAGCAGCTCGTCGGGGGTGGTGGTCAGCTCGCTGACCAGCCGGTTGTAGGGCTGGATCGCGACCGAGGCCGGCGTGGTGATCACCGACAGGAAGCGCGGGAAGCCGCCGGTCTGCGCGGCCAGGCTGCGGTGGTTGCCGTCGGCGACCACCAGCTCGCCGCCGCCCGCCAGGGCGGTCAGCTCGTCCTGGGCCGGGCCCGGGCCGAGCAGCCAGATGGCGTGCGTGCGGCCGGCCTGGTCCACGTCGGTGGCGGCGGGGGCGCCGGCCGACTCGGTCGCCGCCGCGAGGGCGGCGTGCAGCTCGTCGCCGCGCCCGGTCTGGAGCAGGAGTACGGGTGAGAGCAGGTGACCCAGCGCCTCGGCCAGGGCGACGCGCTCCCGCACCTTCGCGATGAACACGTCCTCGTTGCGGATCACCAGGCCGGGCTCGTCGGCCCGGGTGGAGATCTGGTCGGTGTCGACCATGGCGAACAGCCCGTACGCGGTCTCCTCGCCCGGCGCGCTGATCCGGTAGAGGATCACGACCTGCTCGGCCGGCGTGTAGCTGCCGTCGGCCTTGGCCTCGGCGAGTCGGGCCACCGCGTCGGGGAGCGCGTCGAGGAAGGACTTCCCGAGGCTGCCCGGCGCCCGGTGGGGCATCTCGATGCCCAGGGCGCTGTGCGGATTCGCCTCGACGATGGCGGTGATCTCCGCGTCGTCGGCGAACTCGTCGTAGTTCTGCGCGCCGGTGCCGCCAGTGGTGATCCAGGCCCGGGCGATCGGATGCACGACCGTCATGCCCGCTGACGCTACCCGCGCCGCCGGGGGCGCCGGTGCGGGACCCGCGCGCCGTCCACCAGATGAAAGGGTCAGCCGGTGCGGTGCCGGCCGGGGGCCGGAGAGCCACCCGGTGCCGGGACGGCCGGGCGGGACCCGCCGGAGGTGGCGAGCCGGACCGTCGTCGTCCCGGCCGGGGCCGGTCGGCCGGCCGCGGCACCGGTGCGGACCACGCCCGGGGTGCGCGCCGGCGCACCCGCGTCGGCGGGCGGGGTCATCCGGGAGGTGGCCACCACCCGGGCGACGCCGACCACGATCGGCGGGGCCAGCAGGCCGGCCATCTCGGCCGGGACCGCCGGCCAGTCGCCCTCGGCCACCGACCAGTACGTCGGACCGGGGTCCTCGGTCACCGTCTCCGGCGCCACGTCGGACGGGCGGCGGTGCTTAGCCATGGGAACGCCTCCAGGAGCTGCCGGGCTGCGGCCCCGGACGGGCCGCCGGCTGGGACACCCGGTGAAACGAGCCCCGCACCGGCCCGGTGACGGGGCGGCGCGGGGCTCGTGGGGCGCGGCTCAGTCGAAGATCGGGCCCTGTTCCCGGGTGCGCTTCAGCTCGTAGAAGCCGGGCGTGCCGGCCACCAGCAGCACGCCGTCCCAGAGCCGGCCGGCCGCCTCGCCCTTCGGCGCCGGGGTGATCACCGGGCCGAAGAAGGCGACCTGCCCGCCGTCCGGGCCCGGGGCGTGGATCACCGGGGTGCCCACGTCGGTGCCGACCGGTCGCATGCCCGCCTCGTGGCTGGCCCGCAGCGCGTCGTCGTACTCGGTCGACTCGGCGGCGTCGGCGAGCGCCGGGTCGAGGCCGACCTCGGTGAGCGCGCCGACGAGCATGTCCCGGCCCAGCTCCTCCTTGCCGAGGTGGATCCGGGTGCCCATCGCGGTGTAGAGCTTCGCCAGCGTCTCCCCGCCGTGCGCCTGCTCGACGGCGATGCAGACCCGCACCGGGCCCCAGCCCTTCTTCATCAGATCCTGGTACTGCTCGGGCAGGTCCCGGCCCGCGTTGAGCACGGAGAGGCTCATCACGTGGAACCGGATGTCCACGTCCCGGACCTGCTCGACCTCCAGCAGCCAACGGGAGGTGATCCACGCCCACGGGCACAGCGGGTCGAACCACATGTCCACGGCGACACGTTCGGTCACGGTGTCATCCCTTCACGACTCCACACGCCGGAGCTCCGGCGCCTTCCCTCCGATCCTCACCCCCCGCGGCATCGACCGGTACCGGAATGAGAGCGTGACCTCGCCCACCGAAGGGTGTCCGTGCATGGAAGACTCGGTTTCGGACCGGCCGTCACGAGCGGGCCGGGGAGGCCGGCCGCGGGGCGCGGCGAGACGAGTGGGATGGAGACGAACAGTGCCGGGAGTGCGCAACCTGACCCAGGTCGAGGCCACCGAGCGGGCACGCCTGCTCGACGTCACCGGGTACGACATCAAGCTTGACCTGTCGACCGCGGTGCAGGCCGACGGCCGTACCTTCCGGTCGGTGACCGAGGTCCGGTTCCGCTGCGCCGAGCCGGGAGCGAGCACCTTCATCGAGACGGCCGCCGAGTCGGTGCGCTCGGCCACGCTGAACGGCGCGCCGGTCGACCTGTCCGGCTGGTCGGCGGAGAAGGGACTCACCCTCACCGGCCTGGCCGCTGAGAACGTCCTCGTGGTCGACGCCGACTTCGGCTACTCCAACAGCGGGCAGGGCCTGCACCGCACGGTCGACCCGGTGGACGGCGAGACCTACCTCTACAGCCAGTTCGAGACGGCCGACGCGCAGAAGGTCTTCGCCTGCTTCGACCAGCCCGACCTGAAGAGCGTCTACACCTGGCACGCCACCGTCCCGGAGCACTGGCGCGTGGTGTCCAACATGCCGGTCGAGCGCGAGGAGCCCGCAGGCGAGGCGCTCAAGACCGTCCACTTCGCCGAGTCGGCGCGGATGAGCACCTACATCACCGCGCTGTGCGCCGGGCCGTACCACGAGGTGCGCGACAGCCACGACGGCATCGACCTGGGCGTCTACTGCCGGGCCTCGATGGCGCAGTACATGGACGCGGACGACCTGTTCCTCATCACCAAGCAGGGCTTCGACTTCTTCCACGAGAAGTTCCAGGTGCGCTACCCGCTGCCCAAGTACGACCAGCTCTGGGTGCCGGACTTCAACGCGGGTGCGATGGAGAACTTCGGCTGCGTCACGCACGCCGAGTCGCACTACATCTTCCGCTCGCAGGTCACCGACTTCGAGTACGAGCAGCGGGCCAACACGATCCTGCACGAGCTGGCGCACATGTGGTTCGGTGACCTGGTCACCATGCGCTGGTGGAACGACCTGTGGCTGAACGAGTCGTTCGCCGAGTGGGCCAGCCACTGGTGCAACACCCACGCCACCCGCTTCTCCGACGCGTGGACGACCTTCCTGTCCATCCGGAAGAACTGGGGCTACCGGCAGGACCAGCTCTCCTCCACCCACCCGGTCTACTGCGAGATGCCGGACCTGGAGGCGGTCGAGGTCAACTTCGACGGCATCACCTACGCCAAGGGCGCGAGCGTGCTCAAGCAGCTCGTCGCGTACGTGGGCGAGGAGCCGTTCCTGGCCGGCCTGCGGGCCTACTTCGGCAAGCACGCCTGGGGCAACGCCACCTTCGACGACCTGCTCTCCGAGCTGGAGACGGCGTCCGGCCGGGAGCTGCGCAAGTTCGCCGCCCAGTGGCTGGAGACCGCGCAGGTCAACACGCTCCGCCCCGAGGTCGTCATCGGCGCCGACGGCGCGTACGAGCAGGTGCTGGTGCGGCAGGAGGCGCCGTCCGGGCACCCGACCCTGCGTACCCACCGGATCGGCGTGGGCCTCTACGACCTGACCGACGGCCGGCTGGTCCGCCGGGAGCGGATCGAGGCCGACGTGACCGGCGAGCTGACCGAGCTGTCCGTGCTGCACGGCAAGCCGGCCGCCGACGTGCTGCTGCTCAACGACGACGACCTGACCTACACCAAGCTGCGGCTGGACGAGCGGTCGATGGCGGCCGTGGTGCAGCACATCGCCGGCTTCGACTCGTCGCTGGCGCGGGCGCTGTGCTGGACCGCCGCCTGGGACATGACCCGCGACGCCGAGCTGTCGGCCCGGGACTACGTGGCGCTGGTGCTGGCCGGGCTGCCGGCGGAGACCGACATCAACCTGGTCACCGCCACCCTGCGCCAGGCGACCACCACGCTCACGTTCTACGCCGACCCGGCCTGGGCGCCGACCGGCTGGGCCGACCTGGCCCGGGCCGCCCGCACGGCGCTCGCCGCGGCCGAGCCGGGGAGCGGCTTCCAGCTCGCCTGGGCCCGCGCGTACGCCTCCGCGGCCCGCTCCGGCGAGGACCTGGCCACGCTGCGCGGCTGGCTGGACGGCGCCGAGGTGCCGGCCGGGCTGACCGTGGACACCGAGCTGCGCTGGACCGTCCTTCAGTCGCTGGTGGCCAACGGCGCGGCCGGGGCCGCCGAGGTGGAGGCCGAGCTGGCCCGCGACCGCACCGCCAGCGGCGAGCGGGAGGCCGCGTACGCGCACGCGCTGGTGCCGACCGCCGAGAACAAGGCGGCGGTGTGGGCGCAGCTCACCGGCCCGGAAGCGCTGCCGAACTGGCGCAACCGGGCGCTGCTGCAGGGCTTCACCCACCCGGCGCAGGTGGAGCTCACCGCGCCCTACCGGGAGAAGTACTTCGCCGCGGCGGCGCAGGTGTGGGCACAGCGGGACAGCGAGCCGGCGCAGGAGTTCGTCCAGCTCGCGTACCCGGCGTACCTGGTGGAGGACGACACGGTGGCCGCCACCGACGCGTGGCTGGCCCAGGAGGGTCACCCGGCGCCGCTGCGCCGGCTGGTCGCCGAGGGCCGCGACGGCGTGGCCCGGGCCCTCAAGGCCCGCGCCCGGGACGCCCAGACCGCCTGATCGAGGAGTACGCGGCCGGGGCCGGCGTGGGTGGGAACCCGCGCCGGCCCCGGCCGTTGTCGATCCGTCCACCTGGCCCCGCTGAGCCGATGAGACGAAGAAGCCCGGCCCGCGTCGCGCGGGCCGGGCTTTCGTCGTTCGTAGTGGGCTCAGCCCTTGCCGGCGTGGCTGGCGAGCTGGTCGAGACCCTGGATGATGCCGCCGGCCAGGTCGCCGCCGCCGAACGAGGCCACCATGGAGAGCGCGGCCAGCTTGGCGTACGTGTCCGGGATGCGCTTGCGCGCGTAGCGCCCGGTGACGATCTCCAGCTGCCGCTGGTTGGGCGACACGGCGATCAGCACCGACTTGTCCGGCTCGGCGAGCTGGCGGTGCAGCCGCTGGGCGTGCTCCCGGATCGGCTCGTCGAGGCCGCCCACGTAGACCGAGAACACCAGGCCGGTGCCCTGGTCGGCCAGACGGAGCGCCTCGTCGATGCGGAGCAGCTGACGGGTCGAGAACGGCCCGTCCAGAACCTCCGGCGGGTTACCGGTCCCCGTCGCGGCCTGCATCTCACCAACGGTCACTTGCGCCTCCGGTTCCACCGGCCGGCGCCTCCCGGCCGGCCTGCTCCTGCTTGCGGCTGGTCAGCGCCGGCGCCTGCGCCCCGGCGGCCAGTGCGGTGCCGGCCGAGTCGGCCAGCTGCTCCGGACGGCCCAGGAACCAGACCGGAGTGAAGTCGAAGGGCCGGCCCGGCCGGTAGCGCTTCGCGCCGCCACCGCCGCCGCCGCGACTGCCGGCGGCCGCCAGTCCGGCGATCACCAGCACGGCGGCCGCCGGGATGCCGACGAAGACCAGCAACGTCTCGGTAACAGACAATCCCAACGCCCCCAGGCGGAAAGAGAGACCAGGAATGTTCCGGGTCGGGTGGACGGTCATGACGACGTGCGCCCGACTCCGCTTGTGCTGTTCACGTTAGCGGAGTCGACGGCCCGCCAGATTGCGGGGTGCTGATCCCATCCGCCACAGCCGTGCTCCAGTTGCGCGGCAGTGGCTATCAATGTCGCGTCGTCGCCGTACCGGCCGGTGAGCAGCACCCCGACGGGCATCCCGTCGTCGGTGCGGCCGACCGGCAGCGAAACGGACGGGTCGCCGGTGACGTTGAAGATGGCGCAGTACGGCGAAAAACGCCGCTGGCGGTCGAAATCCTCGGCCGGGTCGAGGCTGGCGAACGCCCCCACCGACGCCTGCGGTGCGGCCAGGGTCGGGCAGAGCAGCAGGTCGCAGCCGGCGGTACGGCGCACGCCCCGGCGTACCTGGGCCTGGAGTTCGCCGAGCGCGGCCATGAGCGGGCCGGCCCCGACGGCCGCGCCCCGGGCCCGGAGGAACCGGGTCAGCGGCAGCAGGTCGCTCTCCCGTTCGGACGGCACGGGGGCGAGCGCCAGCACGTACCAGACGGTCTCGAAGAGGGGCCACGCCTCGGGGCCGAGCGGCGCGGGGACGTCGACCACCTCGTGGCCGGCCTCGGTGAGCAGCGCGGCGGCGTGATCGACGGCGGCCACGCAGGCCGGGTGCACCGGCTCGTCGGCGAGCATCGGTGCGGTGAACCGGCCGATCCGCAGCCGGCCCGGGTCGGCGTCGCGGGCGGCGCCCAGGTAGCCGCCGGTGGGCGCGGCGGGCGCCAGGTAGGGCTCGCCGGGCACCGGTTGCGCCAGGACGTCGAGCAGCGCGGCCACGTCGGTCACGGTGCGGCCGAGCGGGCCGCTGATGGGCAGCCCGAACGCCCCGAAGCCGAGCGGGCCGCCGGAGACCAGGCCCCGGCTGGGTTTGTAGCCGACGAGGCCGCACAGCGCCGCCGGGATACGCAGCGAGCCGCCTCCGTCGGAGCCCTGCGCCACCGGCACGAGCCCGCCGGCCACGGCGGCCGCCGCACCGCCGCTGGAGCCGCCCGCCGTGTACGCGAGGCCCCACGGGTTGCGGGCCGGGGGCGCCACGAGGCCCTCGGAGTAGAGCGAGCAACCCAGCTCGGAGGTGGTGGTCTTGCCGAGGCTCACCAGCCCGGCGTCCGCCATGAACCGGACCACGTCGGCGTCGACCGGTGGCACGAAGTCGGCGAAGGCCGCCGAGCCGAAGGTGGTGCGGACCCCGGCCGTGAGCGTGAGGTCCTTGATGGCGGTGGGCACCCCGTGCAGGGGGCCGCGCCGGTCCGCCGGTACCGCGTCGGCGGCGGCCGCCGCCGCCCGGGCACGTTCCGGCGTGACGGTGACGAACGCGCCGAGGGTGTCGGCGAGCGCGTCCACCCGGCGCAGGTGGTGCTCGACAAGCTCCACGCTGGACAGCTCACCCCGGCGGATCGCGGCGGCCTGCTCCAGCGCCGTCAGGTCGTGCGGCTCGGCCATGCCCCCATCCTGCCTGGTCACGGCGGTACTCGCACCCATCACCCGCCGCGCGCCCGCGGGCGCGGTCAGCCGCGCAGGAAGCGCAGGGCGTTGCGGGACAGGAGCTTGTCGCGCTGCTCGGCGGTGAGAAAGTCGGCCTTGCGGACCACCTGGCCGACCGGTCGCTCGCCCAGCGGGTACGGGTAGTCGCTGCCGACCAGCACCCGGTCCTCGCCCATGGTGTCGACCAGCAGCCGCAGCGCGGCCGGCTCGAAGACGACCGAGTCGACGCTGAACCGGTCGACGTAGGCGCTCGGCGGGGCGCTGGACGCGCCGCGGACCAGGTCGCCGCGACGGTGCCAGGCGTTGTCGGCCCGGCCCAGCCAGAACGGGAAGCTGCCGCCGCCGTGCGCGAAGCAGATCCGCAGCGTCTCCGGCACCCGGTCGAAGACCCCGCCGAGGATCAGCGCCAGCACCGACAGGTGCGTCTCGGCCGGCATCCCGGTCAGCCAGCGGGCCATCCAGCGGTCCAGCCGGGGCCCGCCCGGCATGTCCCACGGGTGCACGAAGACCGGCGCGCCCACCTCGGCGCAGTGGGTCAGGAACTGCACGATGCCGGCGTCGTCGAGGTCGCGGTCGCCGACGTGGTTGCCGATCTCGACCCCGGCGTGCCCGGCGGCCAGGCAGCGGTCGAGTTCGGCGCAGGCGGCGTCCGGGTCCTGCAACGGCACCTGGCAGAACGGTACCAGCCGGTCCCCGCCTCCCGCGGTGACGGCCAGCGTCAGGTCGTTGAAGATCCGGGCCACCTTGACGGCCTGGTCGGCCGGGCGGTCGTAGCTGAAGAAGACCGGAGTGGGCGAGACGACCTGCACGTCAACGCCGTCGGCGGCCATGTCGGCGAGCCGGGTCTCCGGGTCCCAGCACTCCGCGCCGACCGGCCGGAACTCCGTCTCCCCCACCATGATCATGGCGGCCCGCTCGGAGTCCACCCGGAGCCAGGGCCAGCCGGACCCGCCGCAGGCCGCGGCGAGGTCCGGCCACCCCTTGGGTACGACGTGGGTGTGCACGTCGACGACCGGTCCGGGCATCAGCCCTTGCCCGGGTGCAGCGCGCCGCAGTTGGTGCAGGTGCGGGCCTTCTCGTCGGCGTAGAACGCCGCGAAGACCGGCGGCAGGTCGGCGGCGATGTCGCGCACCTGGAGTTCCACCTCGTGCACCTTGTGGCTGCACTCGGGGCAGTACCACTGGAACTTCTCCAGCGTGCCCTCCTCGCGGACCCGCTCGATCACCATGCCGATCGAGCCGGCCTCGGGGCGCTGCGGCGAGTGCGGGGTGTTGCGCGGCAGCATCCACATCTGACCCTCGCGCACGTGCACCGTACGTGGGCCCTCGGGCAGCATCAGGTTGATGTGCATGTTGCCCTTGACCTGGTAGAAGAACTCCTCGTACGGGTCGACGTGGAAGTCGGTCCGCTGGTTCGGGCCGCCGACCACCATGACGATGAAGTCGTCGCTGCCCGGCAGCATCTCCTTGTTGCCCACCGGCGGCTTGAGCAGGTGCTGGTTCTCCCCGATCCAGCCGGAGAAGCTGAACGGCTCGGCGATCTCACTCATGACGGACCTCCCGACGGAAGTAGGGCCACGGCCTGCATCTCGATCAGCAGGTGCGGGTGCGGAAGCTGGTGCACGGCCACCGTGGTCCGGGTCGGTCCGGTGGCGTCGAAGAACTCCGCCCACACCTCGTTGTAGCCACCGAAGTCGTTCATGTTGACCAGGTAGCTGGTGACCTGCACGAGGTCGGCCAGGTCGGCGCCGGCCGAGCGGAGCAGGTCCCGGATGTTCTCGATCACGGCCCGGGTCTGGGCCCGGATGTCGAGGTCGGTGGTGCCGAACTCGTCCACCGCGACCCCGGCGAAGGTGTTGTCCGGCCGGCGCGACGAGGTGCCCGAGACGAAGACGAACCCGCCGGCGACCTTGACGTGCGGGAAGGCGCCGCGCGGCACGGCCTTCCCCTCCACCACCCGGGCGGTCTGAGCCTTCTCTGTTCGCGACTGCGGGGCTCGCAAACCCGGCTCACTCCTCGCGCTCACGCCGACGCCTTCATCGACGCCGTGCCGAGCTTCTCCACGACGGCGCGCACGTGCGCGCCCGGGCGCAGCGGCACGGCGGCGGTGGCCGCACCGGCCAGGAAGACCCAGCCCTTGCGGAGCCGGACGCCGTGCCGGCCGGCCAGGCGGATGCCCTCGTCCAGCGCGCGCCGCGGGTCGCCGAGGATCGCCGCGGTCGAGCCGACCTGGGCCACCCGGCCGTCGATCTCCAGCAGCACGCCGAGGTTGTCCAGCCCGTCGGGCACCGGCGACCAGGGCCCGACCACGAACGCGGCGGCCGAGGTGTTGTCCGCGACGACGTCCGGCAGGGAGAAGGTGAAGTCGGCGTACCGGGAGTCGATCAGCTCGATCGCCGGGGCGACCGCGCGCACGGCCCGCGTGAAGGAGCCGACCGGCTCGCCCGGGTCGGGCAGCCGGTCCAGCAGGAAGGCCACCTCCGGCTCGACCCGGGGGTGGATGAACCCGGCCACGTCGACCGTGCCGCCGTCGGGCACCCGCATCGCGTCGGTGAGCCGGCCCCAGATCACCTCGTCCACGCCGACCTGGGCCATCTTCGCCTTGCTGGTCAGGCCCATCTTCAGCCCGACCAGCCGCTCACCCCGGTCCAGGCGGCGCTTCAGCAGCGCGGCCTGCACGGCGTACGCGGCGTCCACGTCGAGGCCGGTCTCGGCGGCGAGTTGCGGGATCGCGGTGGCCGAATCGGCGGCCGCGCCCAGCTTCTCGGCGATCCCCGCGATGTCCGGCCCGATCATGAGTTCTCCTTGCTCGCCAGGTCGAGTGCCACGTCCACGATCATGTCCTCCTGGCCGCCGACCATGCGGCGCCGGCCCAGCTCGACAAGGATCGAGCGGACGTCCACCCCGTACTTCGCCGAGGCGCGCTCCGCGTGGCGGAGGAAGCTGGAGTAGACGCCCGCGTAGCCGAGGGAGAGCGTCTCCCGGTCGACCTGCACCGGCCGGTCCTGGAGCGGGCGCACCAGGTCGTCGGCCGCGTCCATCAGCGCGAACACGTCGCAGCCGTGCTTCCAGCCGTGCAGTTCGGCGACCGCGACGAAGACCTCCAGCGGGGCGTTGCCGGCGCCCGCGCCCATGCCGGCCAGCGACGCGTCCACCCGGACGGTCCGGCCGTGCGGGGCGCCCGCGCCGGCCGGCCCGGGGCCCGCGATCCGGCCGTGCTCGACCGCCAGCACGCTGTTGGCCACCCCGAGGGACAGGTTGTGGTGGGCGTGGATGCCGATCTGCGTCTCCGGGTCGAGCACCTGCCGGTAGGCGTCGACCCGCTCGGCCACGTCGGACATGAGCAGCCGCCCGCCGGAGTCGGTGACGTAGACGCAGTGCGCCCCGTACGACTCCATGAGCCTGGCCTGGGCGGCCAGCCCGGCCGGGTCGTTCATGTGCGACATCATGAGGAACCCGGAGACGTCCATGCCGTTCTCCCGCGCCCACGAGATGTGCTGCGCGGAGATGTCCGCCTCGGTGCAGTGGGTCGCGATCCGGACGCTGGTCACGCCCAGCGCCTTGGCCGCCTTCAGGTCGGCGATGGTGCCGATGCCGGGCAGCAGCAGGGTGGTGAGCCGCGCGCCGGTCAGCACCTCGGCGGCGGCGGAGATCCACTCGGCGTCACCGGCCGCGCCGTGACCGTAGTTGACGCTGGAGCCGGCCAGGCCGTCGCCGTGCGCCACCTCGATGGCGGCCACCCCGGCCGCGTCGAGCGCGGCCGCGATCGTCCGCACCTGGTCCACCGTGTACCGGTGCGCGATGGCGTGCATGCCGTCGCGCAGCGTCACGTCCTGGATGTAGAGGTCGGTCATGCCGGGATCCCCTTCGCACGCAGGGCGACCAGCCGCTCGGCGGTGCGCAGCGCGGCCGAGGTCATGATGTCCAGGTTCCCGGCGTACGCGGGCAGGTAGTGCCCGGCGCCGGAGACCTCCAGGAAGACCGAGACCTGGAGCCCGGTGAAGTGCCGGCCCAGCACGGGCGCGTACGTGTCCACCCGGTCGAACTGCACGTCCTGCTTGAGCCGGTAGCCCGGGACGTACTCCTGCACGGTCTTCACCATGTCGGCCACCGAGGCGGCGATCGCGGCGCGGTCGGCGTCGGCGTCCGGGCAGAGGCAGTAGACGGTGTCCCGCATGAGCAGCGGCGGGTCGGCCGGGTTCAGCACGATGATGGCCTTGCCGCGCTCGGCGCCGCCGACCACCTCGATGGCCCGGGCCGTGGTCTCGGTGAACTCGTCGATGTTGGCCCGGGTGCCCGGCCCGGCCGACTTCGAGGCGATCGAGGCGACGATCTCCCCGTACGCGACCGAAGTGACCCGGCCCACCGCGTGGACGATCGGCACGGTGGCCTGCCCGCCGCACGTCACCATGTTCACGTTGGCCTCGCGCAGGTGCTCGTCGAGGTTGACCGGCGGCACCACGTACGGGCCGATCGCGGCCGGCGTCAGGTCGACCACGGTCCGCCCGTGCGCCCGCAGCACCGCGTCGTGGCGCCGGTGCGCGCCGGCCGAGGTGGCGTCGAAGACCAGCTCGACGTCGGCGAACTCGGGCATGGCGACCAGGCCGTCCACGCCCTCCGCGGTGGTCGCCACGCCGAGCCGGCGGGCCCGGGCGAGACCGTCGGACTCCGGGTCGATGCCGGCCATCGCCACCATCCGCAGGCTGTCGCTCAGCCGCAGCACCTTGATCATCAGGTCGGTGCCGATGTTGCCCGGCCCGAGCACCGCCACGCCGACCGTCATGAGGCCTCCTTGGAGAAACAGGTCCGCACCGAGCCGAGCCCGGAGATCCGCGCCTCGTACGCCGCGCCGGGCGTCACGGCCACCATGGGGCCGAGCGCCCCGGAGAGCACCACGTCCCCGGCCTTCAGCGGGTCGCCGGCGCGGGCCATGGTGCCCGCCAGCCACTCCAGGGCGTGCAGCGGGTTGCCGAGGCAGGCCGCCCCGGCGCCGACCGAGACCGGCTCGCCGGCGTGCTCCAGCACCATCCCGCAGAGCCGCAGGTCCACGTCGGCCAGCCGGCGCGGCGCGGTGCCGAGCACGAACAGCCCGCTGGAGGCGTTGTCCGCCACCGTGTCCACGATGGAGATGTCCCAGCCCGCGATCCGCGAGTCGACAATCTCGATGGCCGGCAGCACATGGTCGACGGCCCGGATCAGGTCGACGGTGGTGACCCGCTCGTCGGGCAGATCGGCGCCGAGCACGAAGGCGATCTCCGCCTCCACCCGGGGCTGGAGCAGCCGGCTCATCGGCACCTCGACGCCGTCGCCGACCGCCATGTCGTCGAAGAGCACCCCGAAGTCGGGCTGGAAGACGCCGAAGTTCTCCTGCACGGCGCGGGAGGTCAGGCCGATCTTCGCGCCGACCCGGCGGTGGCCCTTGCCGAGCCGCTGCCGGGTGTAGACCTGCTGCACCTGGTAGGCCGCTTCGATGTCGCCCTCCGGCAGCAGGCGGCCGCGCAGCGGCGGGCACGGCTTCTCCTCCTGCCGGGCCACGGCCAGTTCCCGGTTGGCGGCTTCGATGTCGACGGTCATCCCGGCTCCTCGCTGTGTTCGCTTGGGACGCCGGCCATTCTGCCCGGAGCGCGCACTCATGAGAGGTCCACGCAGACGTTGGTGAGCTCGGAGTAGAAGTCGAGCGAGTGCACCCCGCCCTCCCGGCCGATGCCGGACGCCTTCACCCCGCCGAACGGCGTGCGCAGGTCGCGCAGGAACCAGGTGTTCACCCAGACGATGCCCGCGTCCAGCCGGGACCCGGCCCGGTGCGCACGGCCCACGTCCCGGGTCCAGACCGTCGCCGCCAGGCCGTAGTCGGTGCCGTTGGCCAGGGCGTACGCCTCGTCCTCGTCGTCGAACGGCGCCACGTGCACCACCGGGCCGAAGATCTCCTCCCGGTTGGTGCGGGCGTCCGGGCCGAGTCCGGTGAGCACGGTCGGCTGCACGTACGCGCCGCCGTCGCGGGCGTCGCCGAAGCGCGGCGTCCCGCCCCCGGCACGCACCTCGGCGCCCTCGGTGCGAGCCAGCTCGTAGTGGCCGAGCACTTTGTCCCGGTGCGTGTGTGAGATCAGCGGCATGTTCACGGTGGCCTCGTCGGCCGGCCAGCCGTACGCCAGCTCGTCGGCGCGCTTGGCCAGCCGCGCGGTGAACTCCTCGAAGACCGGCCGCTGCACGTAGATCCGCTCGGTGCAGAGGCAGACCTGGCCGCCGTTGGTGAAGCTGGACCGGACCGAGCCGGCGACCGCCGCGTCCAGGTCGGCGTCGGCGAAGACCAGGCCGGCGTTCTTGCCGCCCAGCTCGAAGCTGACCGCCTTCACCCCGTCGGCGGCGGCCCGCATGATGGCGCTGCCGGTGGCCGACTCCCCCGTGAAGGTGATCGCGTCGACGCCCGCGTGCCGGGTGAGGTGCTCGCCGGCCGAGCCGGGGCCGAAGCCGTGCACCAGGTTGAACACGCCCTCGGGCACGCCCGCCGCGGCCATCACCTCGGCGAGCAGGGTCGCCGAGGCGGGGGTCTCCTCGCTGGGCTTGACCACCACGGCGTTGCCGCAGGCCAGGGCCGGGGCGACCTTCCAGGTGAGCAGGAGCAGCGGCAGGTTCCACGGCACGATGATCGCGACCACGCCGACCGGCTTGCGGACCGCGTAGTTCAGCGCCCGGCCGCCGGTCGGGGTGACGGTGGTGAACGACTCGGTCGGCGCGGTCGCCACGATCTCGGCGAACGCCCGGAAATTGGCCGCGCCGCGCGGGATGTCCAGCGTGCGGGCCTGCGAGATGGCCTTGCCGGTGTCCGCCACCTCGGCGGCCACCAGGTCGTCGAAGCGGCGCTCCAGCTCGTCAGCGACCCGGCGGAGCACCTCGGCGTGCTCCCGCTCCCCCATCCGGCCCCACGGGCCGCGCAGCGCCGCCCGGGCCGCGGCGACCGCGTCGTCCACGACGGACTCGCCGGCCTCGACCACCTCGAAGACGGGCTCGCCGGTGACCGGGCTGCGCTTGGTGAACCGCGGCCCGGCGTCGGTGAAGGAGCCGCCGACGAAGTTGCGCAGCAGGCCGGGGCCGTCCGGCGCCTGCCCGGCCATCAGCCGGGGATCCCACAGGGTCATCCTCGCCTCCCTCGGCCGAGCGCCATCGCCGCGCCGGCCAGCGCCGCCACCGCGCCGGCGGCCACCGCACCCACCACCCGGTACTGGCGGCGCACCCGGCGGCGCACCTCGGCGTACGGGGTGGTGGAGAAGGAGACCAGCTCGTACTGCGAGACGTAGCGGCCGGGCAGCGCACGCTCCAGCGCGTGCTCGATCTTCTTGCGGGTCTGGAACACCGGGGAGGCGACCTTGTCCCGCATCTCCACGAAGTTGGTCAGCGCCATCCGGGCGATCGCCTCGGCGTTGGCCTGCCGGCGGTGCTGGAACAGCGGCAGCGCCGACGCCCAGTGGTCGCCGCACTCGTCCAGGCAGCGGTCCAGCTCGACCACGTCCTCGAACGCGCAGTTCGCGCCCTGGCCGTAGAACGGCACGATGGCGTGCGCCGCGTCGCCGAGCAGGCCCACCCGGCCGTCGAGCTGCCACGGGGAGCAGCGGACCGTGCCGAGCACCCCGACCGGGTTGTGCTGGTAGTCGTCGACCAGGTTCGGGGCGAGCGGGACCAGGTCCGGGTAGTGGGTGGCGAAGTACCGCTCGATGGCGGCCGGGCTCCCCAGCGAGGCGAAGCTCTCGGTGCCGTGGGTCGGCCAGAACAGCGTGCAGGTGAAGGAGCGGTCCGGGTTGGGCAGCGCGATCATCATCGAGGTGCCGCGCGGCCAGATGTGCAGCGCGCCCGGGTCCAGGGCGAACTCGCCGCCGATCGGCGGGATGGTGAGTTCCTTGTAGCCGTAGTCGAGGAAGTCCACGCTCTCGGTCAGCGCCCCGTACGCCAGCAGTTGCCCGCGCACGGCGGAGCCGGCGCCGTCGGCGCCGAGCACCACCGACGCGGTCTCGGTGACCTTGCCCTGCGGGGTCTCGAAGGTCATCTCGCCGCTGGCCGGGTCCAGCCCGACCAGCCGGTGGTCGAAGGCGATCCGCACACCGGGCAGGGCGGCGGCGGCGTCGAGCAGCGCGTTGTTCAGGGCGCCCCGGCTGATCGAGTTGATCGCCCGGTCGCCGGAGACGCTGTACGACTGGAACTGCGGCTCCCCCTCCACCGGGTGGATCATCCGGCCGCGCATCGGCAGCGCGTCGGTCATCACCTGGCGGTCCAGCCCGATCCGGCGCAGCGCGTCCAGGCCGCGCTCGGAGAGCGCCAGGTTGATCGAACGGCCCCGCTCGACCTTCCCGGTGCGCGGGTCCGGCCGCCGCTCGTAGAGGGCGACCGGGTAGCCGCGCCGGGCCAGGAAGCAGGCCAGCAGGCAGCCGGCGAGCCCCGCGCCGACGACGGCGATCTCCTCGCGTTCCGTACTCATCGGGTGGCCTCCACCGTCGCGGCCAGCGCGTCGGCGACCCGCCAGCAGTCGTGGTACGTCGAGTAGAGCGGCACCGGCGCGAACCGCACGATGTCCGGTTCCCGGGCGTCGGCGATCACGCCGTGCTCGTGCCGCAGCCGCTTGGTCAGCTCGTTGGCGCTGCCCGCGCCGATCCGCACGGAGAGCTGGCAGCCCCGGCGAGCCGGCTCGCGCGGGGTGACCACGGTCAGCGGCCGGTCGGCGGTCACCTCGTCGAGCAGCCCTTCCAGGTAGCCGGTGAGCCGGAGACTGCGCTCGCGCAGCGCGGGCATGCCGACCGAGTCGAACAGCTCCAGCGAGGTGCGCACCGGGCCCATCGCGAAGATCGGCGGGTTGGAGATCTGCCACGCCTCGACGGTGGCCGGCGGCCGGGACACCGGCGTCATCTCGAACCGGCTGGCCGCCTCCGTGCTCCACCAGCCCTCGAAGCGCGGCAGTGCCGGGTCGCCCAGGTGTCGCTCGTGGACGAAGACGCCGCCCAGCGCACCCGGCCCGGAGTTCAGGTACTTGTAGGAGCACCAGGCGGCGAAGTCGACGTCCCAGTCGTGCAGGGCGAGGGGTACGTTGCCCGCCGCGTGCGCCAGGTCCCAGCCGACCACTGCGCCGGCGGCACGCCCGGCGGCGGTGATCGCCGGGATGTCCATGAGCTCGCCGGTGAGGTAGTTGACGCCGCCGAGCAGCAGGAGCGCCACGGTGTGGCCCTCGGTGGCCAGGAAGTCGAGCACGTCCTGCGTCCGCAGGGTGTCCTCGCCCGGGCGCGGCGTGAGCCGGATGACCGCGGTGTCCGGGTCCAGGCCGTGGAAGCGCGCCTGGCTGCGCACCGCGTAGCTGTCCGAGGGGAAGGCGCTGTCCTCGATGACGATCCGGGTCCGCTCCCCCGCCGGTCGGTAGAAGCTCACCATGAGCAGGTGCAGGTTGACCGTGAGGGAGTTCATCACCACGGTCTCCGCGGGGCGGGCGCCGACCAGTCGCGCGGCCGGCGCGGTCAGCAGTTCGTGGTACGGCAGCCAGGGCCGCTCCGCCTCCAGGTGCCCCTCCACGCCCAGCCGCCGCCAGGCGTCCAGGTCGGCGAGGAGTTCCTCCCGGGTGGCCCGGGGTTGCAGGCCCAGCGAGTTGCCGGCCAGGTACGCCACCTCGGGGTAGCGCCCGCCCTCGGCCGGCGGCACGAGGAACAGGTGCCGGTGGCCGGGGTCGGCGGCGTCGCGGGCGCGGGCGTCTTCTTCGGGGGTGTGCATGCTGCTCTCTCCGGTCACATCGCGGTACGGGCCGACCACAGCTCCGGGAAGACGACCCGGGCCATGCTCCGCTGCAACCAGGCCAGCCCGGCGGAGCCACCGCTGCCGACCTTGGCGCCCATCGAGCGCTGCACCGCCTTGATGTGGTGCCAGCGCCAGTCGCCGAACCGTTCGGCCACCTCGGTCAGCGCCTCGCCGAGCAGGCGCAGGTGGTTGTCGGGGCCGCCGTCGGCGTAGATGCGCACCCAGGCCGCCTCGACGGCGGGGTGCGACTCGTGCTCGGTCGCCACGTCCCGCTCCAGCAGGTCCTCGGGCAGTTCGAAGCCGCGCCGGGCGAGCAGCGCGACCACGTCGTCCCAGAGGCTCGGCGTGGCCAGCGCGGCGGTCAGCTCGGCGTGCACCTCGGTCTGCCGGCGGAACGGGCGGATCAGCGCCGGGTCACGCAGGCCGAGCAGGAACTCCAGCTGGCGGTACATGGCCGACTGGAAGCCGGAGCCCTCGCCGAGCCGGTCGCGGAACCGGTTGAAGTCGGCCGGGGTCATCCAGCGCAGCCCCTGCCACGCGGCGTTCAGCCCCTCCAGGTGCAGGGCGGCGCGGCGCAGCGGGGGCAGCGCGTCCCAGACCCGGTTGGCCCGCAGCTCGCGCTGGGCGTGGCGCAGCTCGTGGCAGGTCAGCCCGAAGTACAGCTCCATGATCTGGCTGACCATCAGGAAGGACATCTCGCCCGGGTCGTCGCTGAGCGGCTGCTGTAGCTGGTGCAGCGTGCTGGCCCGCACGTAGGCGTCGTAGGGCACGCGGTCGGCGAACTCCAGGGTGGGCTTGCCACCGTTGCGCTCCGCCCGGGCCGCCCGCTGCTGCGGGGTGGCCGGCCGCACCGCCGTCGTCTGTTCCACCGTCATCTCCCTCCGTACGCCGGGGTAGACGACATGATGCCGCTGGTTGATCCGCAGATGGAATGCCTCTTCAACGGCGGTACGGTGGTCTTACCTGTCACGCCGAAGGCATGTTCGGCCCTCGACTTCACGGAAGAAAGGTCACCGCGTGGACGACATGGACTGGGCGCTGCTACGCGAGCTCCAGGCGGACGCCCGGCTCTCCTACAGCGAGCTGTCCCGCCGGGTGCACCTGTCCCCGCCCGCCGTGGCCGAGCGGGTACGCCGGCTGGAGGAGTCCGGGGTGATCACCGGCTACCACGCGCACGTGGACCTGACCCGGGCCGGCCGCACCGTGCTCGCGCTGATCCGGATGTCCTGCTACGGGTCCCGCTGCATCCTCAACGACCCCGAGGTGGCGGACTGGCCGGAGATCATGGAGATCCACCGGATCACCGGCGACGCGTGCAGCATGCTGAAGGTGGCCGCCGGCACGATGGGCGAGTTCGAGGGCGTCATCGACCGCCTCGCCCCGTACGGCCAGCCGTCCAGCACCATGGTGCTCTCCACCCCGCTCGACTGGCACCCGGTCACCCCGCTCCCGCCGCGCGGTCCCTCCCCGGCCGGCCGGCGCCGCTGACCCGTCCCGGGTTTGCCCCCACGTCAGGGGGAATGCAGCCCGCGCTGCCCGTCAGCAGGATTCCGGTGCGCCGCACCGGAAGGGGGGAATCATGCGAGGGCTTCTGTCACACCGCGCGCTCCGTGCCGTCCTGGGGCTTCTCGGCCTCGTCGCGGCGTTCGTCCTGACCATCGCCTCGCCGGCCCACGCCGGGGAGAACGTCTTCGTCGAGGTCACGCCGAACAGCGTCCAGGCCGGCTCCCGGGTGAGCATCCGGGCCAGCTGCGACAACAACAACGACCGGCAGGCCCAGGTCACCTCGGACGCCTTCGGCCGGGTGATGCTCCGGCCGGACAACGGCTTCCTCACCGGGGCGGTCACCGTCCCCGGGAACAAGGCACCCGGCGACTACCCGGTGAACCTGGACTGCTCCAACGGGAAGACCGCCTCCACCATGCTCACCGTGTTGAACATGGCCCAGCCCAGCAAGGGCCCGGCGACCGGCGGTGGGGGCACCGCGGGCGGCCGGGGCCCCGGCTCGCTGCTGCTGGTCGGCGGCCTGGTCGCGGTGGCGGTGGTAGCCGGGGTGGGCGCCCGCCGCAAGTCCGGTAGCCGCTTCTGACGAGGTGCGGCCATGGCCCGCTCACCGCGCCGCCACGACCGCACCGGCCCGGACCCGCGCCGGTCGGCCGACGCCGGCCGCCGGACCGAGGACACCGGCCGCCGGACCGAGCAGACCGGCCGCCGGGCGCGCCGGGGCCGGCACCGGGCCGGGTCCCGGGTCGGGGACGGGCTGCGGCTGGTGTCCCGCGCGTCGCGCCGGTTCGCCCGCGCCGCCGGGCACGCCTTCTCGGCGAGCGTCACCACCGCCGACCCGGCGGCCCGCCCGGTCCCACCGGCCCGGCAGGCGGCGGCCGCCGGCCGCTGGCGGTACGCCGTCCAGCGCGGCCCCGGCGCCCCGGTGCTGGTGGTCGCGGCGGTGATGGCGTTGATCGTCGCCATGCTGGGGGTGGAACGGGTGACCGGCATCAGCGTGCTGCCGGAGCAGCTCACCGCCGGGCTGCGCCCGCCGCCGAAGAACTTCCCGGTGCTGTCCGGCAGCCCGCCGACCGACCTGACGATCAACAAGATCGACCTGCGGGCGCCGGTGCACGGGGTGGGCATCGCCCCGGACGGCAGCATCGCCGTGCCGGACATCGGCCGGGCCGGCGAGGTCGGCTGGTACGACCAGGGGCCCACCCCCGGCCAGTACGGCCCGGCCGTCATCGTGGGGCACGTCGACACCACCACCGGGCCGGCCGTCTTCCACGACCTGAAGAACCTCGACGACGGCGACCGGATCGAGGTGACCCGGCAGGACCGGTCGGTGGCCGTCTTCGAGGTGACCTCGATCGAGCGGTACGGCAAGGAGCGGCTGCCGGTGAGCGACGTCTACGGCGACTTCAGCCGGCCGAACCTGCGGTTGATCACCTGCGGCGGGCGCTGGGTGGGCGGCGAGACCGGCTACGCGGACAACCTGGTGGTCTACGCCTCGCTGGTGAAGGCGCGGTGAGCGGCGCTCAGGCCGCCTCGGGCTCCGGCTCGCGCAGGTCCAGCCAGTCGGCCCAGCGCGGGTCGGGCGCCCGGTGGCCGAGCACCCGCCAGGCGTTGCCCTTCGGGGCCGCCGGCAGGTTGTGCAGCCGCCAGCCCAGCTCGGCCGGCGTCTTGTCGCCCTTCGTGTGGTTGCAGCGGGCGCAGGCGGCCACCACGTTCTCCCAGGCGTGCCGGCCGCCCCGGCTGCGCGGGAAGACGTGGTCGATGGTCTCCGCCGGCCCGCGGCAGTAGGCGCAGCGCCAGCCGTCCCGCGCGAAGATCGCCCGGCGAGAGAGCCCGACATGGGTGCGGTAGGGAACCCGGACGTAGCGGGTCAGCCGGACCACCGAGGGCACCGGGAGCGCGTTGCGCGCGCTGTGCAGGATGCCCTCGCCGTCGGCCACGCAGACGGCCTTGGCGGAGAGCACGAGGATCGCGGCGCGACGCACCGACACGACACACAGGGGCTCGTAGGTGGCGTTGAGAACGAGTGCACCGGAGCCCGCCGTGGGTCGTATGTCAGGCATCGTGCTCACCCTCCCGGTCCAGCCGCTCCTGCCGCCGCTGCGCCGGGACCGCCCCGCGGGCAGCGGGGAACGACACCGACGCCGGCCGGATCACCGACGTCCGTTGCGCCAATAGTCCCTGATCGCGACCCGGATTGCACGCACTAATCCCTCTTCTGGTATGGGGATCATTCGCTTCCGGACGGATCACCGGCCCAACCTGGGCGAACTCTGCCGTTGCCTGACACTGTTTGATAGCCCTTGTCGGCCTCAGTTGTGCCGGATCTGTGCCCGATGATCTTGTTCGGCTATCGACTGTCGCTGTTGACCCGATGCTGACGGCTGTTACCGGCCAGGCACCGGCACCGCAACCGCTCGATGCGGCGTGGCCCTCGTGGCTTGCGCACCTCCGGCTTCCCTCATGGTTCGCACTCCGACAGGCTGTAACGGGATCTGCTTTCGCGTCGCTCTCCTTGGGGACCGGCGTTGCCGAGCCGGTCTCGGCCGGGGTGGCGCACCTTCCCAATAGGTCACCCCACCCACCCCGGCCGCCCTGCGGATGTGCACGCCTTCGTTTCAAAAACGGACGGCAGGGGATGTAACGCCCAGCGACAGGGCAACGCCTGTCAATGGTGAAGGTCGGGTGCCCGACCTTCATGACCGGGCGGGGCCGCGGCCGACCCCCCCACGGCCCCGCCCGGGTCCCAGTCCAGAGCAATGTGAGCCGTCGGAGGGCGTCCATGATCCCTGAGTCGAGCAATCACGCTCCGTCGCGGGTCTGGCCGGACCGCCGCCAAGTCGTGATCGCACCTCCGGCCTGGGACCAGCCAACTCAACCTCTCCCGCAGCAAGGTCACCGCCCCCGCGAGTGGTGGCCGTTCGTGGTGTTCGCTGGGATCATCCTCCTAGTCGGATTCGTCGCCACCTTGGTGACCGTGCTGGCACAGTGACCCGCACCTTCGCGGTGATCGCTGGCCCTTCCGGAAGCTCGACGCGCGCCGGCGTCGACCTGAGCTGCTAGTTTCCAGGCTGGCCCGGCCGGGTATAGGACCTCGGCCGTCCGTCTCGCTGCCGAACTAGGACCATCTGGCCATGACCCAGTTGACCGCACAGCTTGATCTTCCCCCCGGCGTTCATGCGCCCGCTGTGGCGCGCCGAAGGCTTACTGGCGTTCTCCTCGGCTGGGGATTCCGCGACGAGGTGTGGCTAGAGCAAGCAGCGCTGATCGTCAGCGAGCTGGTCACAAATGCGGTGCGCCACGGCGGCGGCTGCCTGTCCCTCGCCGCAGAAGCCCACGACACTCGGGTCCTCCTGTCCGTGGCCGACGGATCCTCCGTCGCACCCCGCCAACGCACCCCTGACGACAACGGCGGGCGCGGACTGCCCGTGATCGAGGCTCTATCAGCACAGTGGGGCGTGCGCGAGCACCAGGGCGGCAAACAGGTCTGGGTGGAGCTGGCACCGTACCGCGGTTGGCTGTCGCCGCATCGCGAAGTACGGCTGTCGGCATGACGCCAACGACCTAAAGCAGGTGTGGGCAGAGCTGCCACCATACCCGGCTGGTGGACCTTAATGATCTTGCGACTGTGCCTGACCGAAATCCACTCGAAGCTGGCGCGCACGCTCGGTCCGCTCCGGATGAACATGATCCGACAGCCGGTGGCCCGGCATGTTGATACAACGCTGGCCGGGCATCGCGTCGCACGTGGGGCACCGCACGAACTCCCCGGTCTCCGGCATCGGGATCCCCACAGCCATGGCCGCCTGACCCACCACTTGAATCGCCTGGAACAAATTCGTGTTGCCCGTGGTGGTTGCGACGTTGGCCACACAGCGCATGCCGTCCCAGAACTGGGCAGCGGCCTGCTCTGGACTCAATCTCTGGTACTCCACAGGCACTTCTGCCCGCCGACGGCTTAAACAAACCTTGCGGCGGCTCCAGGCTCTCTGACCCTAAGCCATCCCGTCGGCCTTCGTCCGCACACCGTGGAGCGGGTTGGGCCTGCCCGGTCAAGGTGGAGCACACCACCGTCTGAACGACCTTGACCGGGCAGGCCCTGCCCGCTCGGCTCTGCCCGGACGGAGGTTGTCGGGATGGCGCCAACATCCCGGAGTGCCCGAGGACCCCGCCGGAGGCACTGCCTGTGTCTCGATCAACGTGAAGCCCCGGAACCGTCATCGATCATGGCGGCCCGGGGCTTCTTCGTATGTCGCGCCGCCGGCGGGCTATCACCGACGCGCTGGCGGCCGAAGGCCAGAGGCGCGGCGGCGGGCCATCGGCCCGGCCCAGGTTCGGCGGCGCGCGCGGCCTGCGAAGCGGGCCGCCTTGATCTCGTACAGAAAGTTCTCACACCTGCTCAGCACCACCTCTTGTCGTGTCACGGGAGATGCTTGACACTCGCGTCCCACCAGATGCTTGACATGATCGGGTTCGGCGCGAAGCTGGCGGCCCGCCGCGCGGGTCTCCTCCGGCGTGTTACCAGGACTGAGCGACCGTCACTGGTTCTTCCATCGAGCGGCCAACTGCTGGTACTGCGCGACCAGCTCGTCCCGCGTCACGCCTCCGCCGTAGACCGAACTCCACAGCAGGTCCCGGAAGCGGAGATAGTCGAGGTCCTGCGGGGTCGCCTTCAGGTCATCCTCAAGCGGCCATCCTCTGCTCGCCATGTACTGCTCACGAGCCGCCCTGACGTCGGCCATACGGACCACGAGTTCGTAGTCTCCGAACGCCGGGTCGTCGGGGTTGATGACGGGCAGAATCTCAGCCTCTGGTGTGAAACCCAGAGCCGCGAACAACATCAACACGGCGTCCTGCATCAACGGCAGGTCGTCCTCGCCGCTGGTGACGATTGCCGCGATGGCCTCTGCCGAAGGCGTCCGGCCTGCTTCCAGCGCCCAGGCACGCAACGCATCTACCGCGAAGTCCGGGTCGACCTGCCCGGGCCTACCCTCCACGTGCTGGTACCCGCACGGCTCAGCTGTGTTGGGCAGGTGCAGCGAGAAGCTCTGGCCCGCCGAAGTTCGGCCCTCCAGGTGGGCGCAGGCGCTGTTGGACACGTATGCCGCCAGAGCTGGCGCCGCCGTGGCCACTACGAGATCGTCCACTCCCGCGGACAACCGCAGCCGCTCTGTGTAGAAGGGCATGACTCCCACTCTCTGCCAGCCCTGGCCGAGGTCGTAGAGCCCAAGCTTGTTGCCCCAAGATGTTGGCGTGGCGAAGGAAGAGCCGAACGCCTCGCGCACCCCGGGCTGGGATGGAAGCGTGCCGGTCGTCGGCCTTGCCAGCAGCAGCGTTCCGAACCAACCCACGGGGCCGAACTCTACGGGGTAATGAGACCTAGGCCGTCAAGCATGTCCTGGGACGGATTCGTCAAGCATGTGGTGGGACTAGACACTCAGCACCACCTCTGTCAGGTCTCGGGACCTGCGTGACACATCGGTATCAGGACCTGCGTGACGCTGTCGACGGCTACGGCTTGGCCAGCTGTTCGGCCGAACGGGCCTAAAGGACGTCGAACTCGTTGCCCTCTGGGTCGGCCATCGTCACATGGTCAGGGGCACCGTCCGGTGCGTCGACCCGGAGAACGGTCCCGGCCTGCCGCCACCAGTTTGTCGACGATCGCCTGGACCCGCGGCCAGCGCACCTCCAACGGCACGTGCCGGCCGCCGCCGACGTGGATATCGAAGTGCATCCGGTTCTTGACTGCCTTCGGCTCGACTTCATGCTGGAAGAATCGGAGATCTTTCCCGAAGCGCATTGGGCAACCTCGACAAACCCGGAACCGATCCGGCTTCAGATTCCGGCCAACGCCAGCACCTGATCGAACCCGCGAAGCTGGGCTGGCGAACTCACCATCGGCAGCACCAGTGCTGGTATTCCGACGGCCACAGAACCGCCGTCGCATCCGGGATGGTCGCCAACCATCAACGTTCGATCTGGCTGTGCCGTCAGGGCTTCGACTGCGGTGCGCCAGATCCGTACATCGGGTTTGACGAAGCCGACCTCGTAGGAAAGAACGAATGCATCGATGTAGCGGTCAAGCCCGTGCCTCGCAAAGCAGATGCGAATGTCCCAGCCCACGTTGCTGACCACGCCAAGGCGAATACCGCGGGCACTCAGCGCGGCGAGAGTGGACGCCGTGTCCGCGTACGGCGCCAGCGCTTCGGCGCGCGTTTCGTGCAGGGCTCGCGCAAACGGCAAGTCCACCCCACGGATTTGCTGCAGGACAGCCAGAATCGCCCGGTCCCACACCTGTGGGTCCAAGTCCCGGGCGATGTGAGCAGGGTCCGTAGCCGTCGTCCGCAGCAACTCAGCGAAATCCGAGGCGATGCGCTCCGCCTCACCGGCGGCCACCTCCCGGCCGATCAAGGCCGCCGCGCTGCCGACCCAGCGGTTGGGGTCCCTGGCGAACAGGGTCCAAGCGAAATCGAACAGGACGGTTGTCACGGGTTTCGAAGGCACCAGGTCACCCTAGATCAGCGGGACGCTTGACATGGGCCATGATGCTCCTGACTGCGCTCGACGTAGAACAGGTCGAGTTGCCCTCCGGGCCGGCCTTGGTCACCCGACCGGGGCTGCTGGATACCGGCAGTCCCTAGGTGGAAACCGATTCTTGGTTCGTCACGCTTCCCCTCCGGCACCTTCAGGAACGAAATACCGGGCCGGATGCCGTCGGGGTCCTCGATGAAGGCGCCGTCGCCCCACTCGTCCTTGGGAACCTTGAAATGGGTGTGCCATGCCTCCCAGCTGGCGAACCCATCTGGTGGGGCTGCCGGGACGTACCCCAGCGCGAGGCACCAGAATTCGGCCAGTTCGCGCGGGTGCGCGCAGTCGACGGTCAAGGACCACTGCTCGGACATCGCCACACCCTAGACGGCCGAAGGTCAGACCGAGGGCCGGGCGAGTTCGGCCCGGCTACGCGCATTCACCGGTGCGCAGCCCTCACTCCATGCCGCGCCCCGACCTCATGAAGATGTCATCTAGCCGGACGTGTCCCCCACGTCCCGAGACTGATCTGTCACGCAGGTCCTGAGACCCGACAGCTCAGCACCACCTCTGTCCTCCGTCGACTGATGCGCGACACTCGTCCGCCAACTGATCTGCGACACCTCAGCGGGCTGATCGCGGCAGAAACGGATGCTGCGCGAGCTGGCCAGTTCGCTGCTGCCACGGCTGGTGGCAACCTGAGCGGGCACATGATCCAATGGCGCAGTGGAACTCACCAAGCAGTTCAGTGAGCAGCAATACGCTCGGACGCTGGAGTCATGGGGCTGGCTGGATCTCGCCGGCAAGGCTCCGCGGTTCACCTCGCTGTTCGGCGATGTGTTCCTTGAGTCTGCGGACGGGGCGTGGTGGTTCCTCGACACCTTCGAAGGGCAGCTCGTACGGGGGTGGAACTCCCGCGCCGACCTGGCTGCCGAGCTGGACACCGAGGGTGGCCAGGACAGGTACCTCCTGGCCACCCTCGCCATGGGGGCATACCACCGGCGCGGGCTTCACCTGGACGCCAGCCAGATCTATGCCTACGCGCCACCGCCGATCGTCACGGGCAGTTTCGACGTCGACCGAATTGCGGTGTTCGACTTCGTTGCGGTGGTCAATACCGCTGGCCAGCTCCACGAGCAGCTACGAAACGGGCCCAGCTAGGGGCTGGGGGCCCGGCTCGTAGTGCCCGCCACGACGTTGGTCGCGGCAGCCAGCGGCGAGCGAGTTCACATCGGCATAGCAGACCCCGCGTCAGCGGGCATCCTGTCGCCCCTAGCTTGCTGGATCTGTCGCACATCACCTGGCGGAGCTGCGTCGCACATCAGCTGTCGGATCACACTCAGCACCACCTCAGCACCACCTTGTCCCCGTCCGGGGAGGCTGGACGGTCTACGACTGCCCGACGAGGAGAACCGGATCCCAGCCACATGGTGCACCATCGCCTATGTCGAATTCGGTCCATGCGTGCCAGAATGCGACCATGGCTACTCAGACTGATGACGCGGCGGAGTGGGATGTAGTCGTTCCGGCCGGCGAAGAGTCGTACTTTGTTCGGTTCGGATCCTTCCTTTTGTGTGTCAGCCACAACGATTCCGACTTAGCCGAAGTTGCGCGGAAGATCGAGCAGGCACTCCACCAGGACAGCCGTGTAGCAGAGGTGTACCCGTTCGAGAATCGGGTTGAGTGGACTGACACTGATGTCCACTACCCGCACCGCCGCCTTGCCAGTGCAGGAGACTTGCTGAGCGGTCGAGTACACCTACACACTGTGGAATTTTCGGAGGCGATTAGGTTCAAGGTCTCCGTCCCGATCAAAAACCAGCCAGCCCGAGGTGGATACAAAGACATTACCTCAGATAGCTACTGGGCGGCTTGGGACGGAACGACGCTTGCTGTCATGTGGCCTGCCAGCTTGGATGGACCATTTCCAATGGCCGGCGGTCACATTGTGATTGACCTGCTGCAGGACGTTGTAGAGGCGGCCGGATACTCGCTGTATACCCAAGCCTGTTCGCCCGGCTGTGAGCACCGCTTCGCCCACAGAAACGTATTGGTGGTCTGCAACGCAGAGGAGATGGGAGAGGAGGAGATGCACGAGCTCGGCGATCAGGATGTCGTGATTGAGCGGGTTGAAGGCGGGCAGCCAAAAGAGCATCTCCTCTTGGACCTTGAGCGCCTCTTCTTTTCGCAGGCCGCATACTTCGCGCGATACAAAAACTACGCCCGTCACATTCGAGATCTTGAGGATCTTGCCCGCGGATACGTTGACGAACTCCTGACTCTGAATTATCAACGGATTCAGGATGCGAATTTGAGATTGTGGCGAAGGGTGTGGAACCTATGGCACAAAAGGAAGGAGCGAAGGCGAGGGGTTGAACTGATTGCGATACTGTGGCTGCTCCTCGCCAGGTTGGAGGCCGTCCGGCGCGACTGGTTTGCCGATCGGCGAAAGCTTGGAGAGAGTACGTCCGGTGCAGGCAACGAGGTTCTTTTCGACCTCGACAAGTCCGACGACGACGATGCCGTAACCTCGCAGGATTTTACGTTCATTCGCTCAGCCATCCAGCAATCAGCAACGCGATTCGACACCAGGACGATGGCGTTGGCAACCGCCGCCGGCGGTATCGCCGGTTTCGTCGGTGCCATTCTTGGGGCCGTCCTAGCGAGTGGCGGCTAGCTGGACGGCGAGCACCGCCCAGAGGGGCGTTCCGGAAGACATGCCTTCCATGGTCGCCTGAGGGCGCAACCGGCTAAAGTCCGGCCGTGGTTCATGTGCCCTCGCTCCCGCAGCCGCAGCGGATCGTGCTCGCTGAGCTGTCCGGCGTGGCCGGCCGCTACGGCAACGGCAGCGACCGCGATCGGCCGCGCGATGAGGCGCTTGCCGCAGTGCGGTCAGTGACCACGGATGCGCGGCTGTTGGGCATACAGGCGGGGGTGGCGATGGCCGACCCACTCGGGATCAGCGGCCCCACGGTGGAGCTGCTGAAGGCCGCCGGCGCAGACATGCAGGTGGCCGCTGAGCACGCTGCCGAGGTCCGCGCCCGGTTGGAATCTCAGGGCACGCGCTACGACGAACAGGCTGAGTAGCCGCCCCACAGTCGCCTGCGGGGGTCGCAAGGGGGGCAGGCCGGGGCTTCGCCGCTTCAAGTCCTGGTGCTCATCGTCGGCATAGTTCTGCCCGGATGTGCACTCCGCACCATGGCGGCAGATCAACGGACCACACTCGCCAACCACCGAAGTCCTTGCGGAGTTCCCATCGCCACGGGTGAGCTGTCCCGGCGAGGTTCGTCCCCTCGCCCCACCACACCCCGCGTACCTGCTCCTCAACGGTTGCCCGATCGTCGCCCTGGTGCTCGATGAGACTCGGTCCGACTGCTTCGAGCTTCGAGACTGGGCGGGCTGAGCCGAACATGTCCTCGCGATATCTGACGAACTGCTCTAGCAGTTCGTCATGGCGGGACTTGGCCAGCACCCGCGACACACCGCCCTTTTCTCCTGCGCTGAGCTTCAACCGCCAGACTGCGGCCGCCGCCTCGGGCGTCGGCTCACCTCGGTCGGCTTCGGCCTGCTTCCACACCGCCCATGATGCAGGCACCGCGATAACACCGGCACAGACGACGGTCACCACCGCCAGCAACACCCATGGCCACCGCCGTGCCGGCGGTCCCGCCCTCCTGATCCGCGGCGGTCGCCACGCCGGTACTTCCTCCCCCATGGTCATCCGTGAACGATACGAAGAGATCTGGTACGGACCCAAGGCCCTGCTTCCGGTTGTTGGCCAGTGCGCGGATTCGCAGGCGCCCATGAGCGGCGACGAGCTGGTCTTGTCGGTGCATGCGCATACATTGCTAACAAGCGAGGGAAGGGCAGGGGCAAATGTTCGATCGTGACGTGGACTATCCGACAGCGGTCGCTAGCTACGACGACGCAGGGGTAGATGCCGCCATCGACTGGTGCTGCGAGCACATGGAGGGCGGCGACACCCTCACCGTGTGGACCAGCTTGAAGTCCAACTTGCAGAACTGCTCGCAGCTGGCACACCTCGTGCGTCAGCACTCCAACGTGGAGCATGCCACCGGCAGGGGCGGCGGCTTCATCCGAGGCAAAGGCCCGGTGCTGATGGCGTGGCCGGACATGGACGATATCGGGAAACTGGTGCAATACGGCGGCCACCGAATCCGTGCCTTGTGCGTCATCGCCTGGAACGATGACGCCATCAGGCCCTGGGTATCAGCCATGAAGCCCACGGTTCTCGGTGACGGCTCCGCGTGGGAACTCCGGACGCCCGACCTCGACCCTGTCGTCGCCGAAGCGATGAGCAGCCTTACCCGGACGGTCAACCACAACAACACCATCTCGGCAGGCTTCGAGAAGGACATGGTCGTCAGCACCCTGTTGGCACTCCACGACGCCGGCTTCCGGATGGATGGCGAGGCGATGCAGGGCTGGGCCCTCGCGAACGGGTGGTCCGGCAAGAACCCTGAGCGCCTGGCGAGGTACGTGGAAGATATCAACGCAGGCAAGCGACCCCGTTGTAGGCAGGTGCTTCGTGCTGACTACGTCGACAGCCTTCGACGCCGAGCGGCGGGGGACGCGTAGAGCTGCACGGCGTCTGCCACGAAGCGGTTCGGCTAGGTGGCGAAGTCAGTCTTACTTGGCATAATGCAGGTCGTGACGACACCTGACCCCGATGCCGAGTGGTGGACGACTTCAGACGTTGCGGAGTATCTGGGCGTTCAGATCGGAACGGTCAGCTCATATAGGAACCGCAACCAGATGCCGGAGCCTGATCAGACGCTAGGCCGAACCCACTTGTGGCGACCCGAAACCATTATCAATTGGCACGAAGGGCGGCCCCGAATCGGAATAGGCGGACGCCCTGGGGGCGCAGACCGCGTTGGCACTTACTTGCAGGTTTCTACCGCAGTAGAAACGCGCGATGCGGCGGAAAAGCTGGCGCGAGAGGTAGTCGAGGCGAAGCTGTCTGCGGGCGCTCAAATCATCGGACCAGTCATCTCCGCATTTTGGCACTTAGGCGAATTCGGCACTGGCGAAGAGTGGCAACTTCTACTCAAGACCCATTCCGACAAATTCGACGAGTTGCAGGCATATCTTACAGAACATCATCCTTGGAAGAACCCAGAGATCATTGCGCTTCCGATCGTCGCGGGTTCAGAGTCATACCTGTCTTGGGTCCGCCGAACCGTAGCCGGAGACGACGACCGCTGACTGCTTAGGACTTAGCCTTGTCGAGCACAGCGGCGACTGCCGGAACGCTTCCATGGCTGGCGAGGTGCCGCAAGATGGGTTGCAATCTCTGACGGGGGCGCACTGATGCGACGCCTGCCGAAAGTTCCAAGACTTGCTCGGCGACGCCTGCCGCCGCCTCGACTTCACCTGCCATCAAGTAGGCGTCAGCAAGCCAGCATGAGTACAAGGCTTTGTCCCTGGCGTGGGTGTCGTCAAAACCGCGGAGCGCATCCTCTAGCAGAGGCACGGCCCGCAAAGGCCGACGCAACTCTGTCCAGCACCTACCCGCCATGATCTTCAGCTCGCGCTCGTCCACCCAGCTCGACCAGTCCCGCTGCGGCGCCTGCCGGTCGCTCAGTAGCGCGGCCTCGGCGGTGCTCAGCGCCTGGCCTGTTTCTTCGGCATTGCCTGCCACGGCATGCGCCCACGCTCTCCGTTCGTGCAGCAGAGCCTTGACGGTGGCTGGGACCTCCCCGCCGATCGCAGCACAGGAAGCTTCCGCGACCTGCACTGCGGCCACAGGATCGTTTCCAATCTTTTGGTAGGCCAGGAACGCGAGCGCGTTCCCGGCTAGCGCAGGGTCCGACACCTGCTGAGCTACAGCATGGCTCTCCCTATAAAGGCGCTCTGCCCCGGCGTGCTCCCCCGCATCAAACGCCGCCCAGCCGGCCTGCTGCGTCTGCTCGGCGAGGATTGCAAGGAGTTTCTTCTCTGTCGCAGCCGAGTAACTACCCTTGCGCAAGATGGACTTGGTAGCTTCGCACTCCGCTAGGTAGATATTCGCGGTATCCCCGCCACCAAGAACGTCATCAAGTCGACGTAAGCGGGCTGCTCGGCGTGCAAGGATTTCTGGCACGTCCGAACCGATGCGCCCCCTGCCCACCTCATGGAGCTGGGCAGGAAGAGTAAACGCCGCTCCCACGCCAAAAGCGGAAACGCGCAGGAAGTCCCTTCTATTCACGCCTTCGTCTCCATTCGGCCCGACCATCCACTCCTGCGCGGATGGCGCTTCCCAGCTTCGGGAAGCCAGGCCCAGCATATGACCGGGAATCCGCAACCCGTCCGCGACGGCAGCGATTTTTTCGTATGTAGCGATACTTCCCTGCCCTCTCGCGAGAGCGCCAACCCGCTCCGGCTTTATTGCACAAGCCTCGGCGATCTTCGAGAAGCTGATTCCCGCCCACTTTCGCGCAAGGGCAAAGACTTCCCCGAAATCGTGCCGGGCTATCGCCGCCTGCATGTCCGGGCGCTGCAAGACATGGGGCGGAAGCGCAACGACGGTTTGGTTCCGCATCGACTCTCCGGGTCCTGGTCGCTCAGGCATTCGTGCCGCTCACTGACGAGCCTACCCATCATGGGTACCCCCAGGCGAGGCATGAAATAGGCGCGCGTGAGCGGGCATGCTCGGGATGGATCGACGACCGGTCCTCCGAATAGCTCCGATGCCAAGGATGCTTGACGGATGCTGAGTGAGTCAGTACGGTGCAGTCAGTACCGACTCGGTACCCAGCCAAGCTGCGGGGCGAGTGCCCCCCTGTTGAGAAGGAGTCAGTCATGGGACGTCTGCTGCTGGACACCTCGCGGGTGTCGTACGAGGTGTCGGTGAACCCGGTGCCGAAGCTGGACCAGAACGGTCAGCAGAAGTTCGACCGGGAGACGAAGAACCCGATGTGGACCGTGCACCTCTACGCCCTGTCGGAGGGCAGCGCCGAGGTCATCAACGTGACGGTCGTGAACCCGGTGATGCCGCCGGTGACGGTCCGTCAGCCGGTGCAGCCGGTGGACCTGGAGGCGCTGCCCTGGGTCAACGACCGGGACGGGAAGGTCCGTTCGGGTGTGGCGTTCCGGGCCTCGGGCCTGACGCCGCTGGACACCGCCGCCTAGCGGCGGGCGTGTCACCTGCTCCAACAGTCGTGAAGTGGTGGACACGGGCTCGCCGTTGATTGGCGTCGTCTGCGAGCCCGCGTCCTGTCAACAACTCCGGTCCCATGTTGGGAGGACTTGTCGTGTCCAAGTCTAGCCAGAGGTCCCCGTTCGGCTGGTCGAACCGTGGGGGCGCTGTCACCGTCATCGAAGCTCCGGTCGCCCGTTCCTACCGTCGTCGGGCCACCATCGCCTTCTGGATCACTCTCGGCGTCGTCGGCCTCCTGGCCGCCACGGTCGCCTCGCACTACCTGCACCCGATCGTGGGCGCCCTGCTCGGCGGGATCATCGGCGCTGTGCTGGGCGCGGTGGTGTTCGCGCTGATCGTGGCGTGGCCGGTCCTGCGCGTCTTCTGGCACTGGCTGCCGGAAATCGTGCTGGGTGTGGCCGCCGTCTACGGCTGGAACGCGTTGATGCAGTCGACCCCGATGTGGGGGTCGCTGCTCGTCGTCGCCCTGGTCGTGGGCGTGCCCGCGGCTATCGCCCCGGTCCGCCGCCGCGTGATGGCGTGGACCTGGTGTCTGGTTGTCAGGCACCGGCTGCGACTGTGCTTCGCCGCGTTCATCGCCACCAACCGCTCCGGCTCGCTGCCGCTGATTCTGCCCGCGAAGCCGACCCCGGCTGGTGAGCGGGTGTGGGTGTGGCTGCGCCCCGGCCTGTCCCTGCGCGACCTTGAGCAGGACGGCCAGGTGCAGAAACTCGCAGTGGCGTGCTGGGCCGACGAGGTCCGCGTCATGCGCGCCTCCCGCCGCTACGCGGCGCTGATCCGCCTGGACATCACCCGCCGCGAACCCCTCGCGGCAACGATCGTCTCCCCGCTGCCGGACCACGTCCCCACGGACATGCCGGCCAACGCCCCCACCTCACCGGGCATGCCGCCCGTCGGCCTGGACCTGCCCGACGTGCCGGACACCCCGGCCGCCCCCACCGCCGAGACGCCTCGGCCGCGCCGCCCACGCAACCCCGCCCCCACCACCGAGACGAGCCCGAACGGGTTCGACCCCTCCGACTACGCCTAACCACTCCGGGACGGCGCGGACCAAGCACCCATCGGGTCGAGCGTCCGCGCCCTTCCCACCTCCCCACCCGCTTTGACACGTACGTGTCAACCGACCCCGGGAGCCCGTCATGGACCTCACGGACACCATCGAACTGCCCACGCAGCCGGACTCGCCGGAGACGGTGCCGGTCGGCGCGGGCCTGTCCATCTTCGACCCGGTCTTCCTCGGCATCGACGAGTTCGGCCAGGCCGTGTACCTGCCGATGATCTACCGGAACATCCTCATCGGCGGTGAGCCTGGCGCGGGCAAGTCCAGCCTGCTCAACACGATCGTCGGGCACGCGGCCCTGTGCCCGGACGTGCGTCTGTGCCTGCTCGATGGCAAGCAGGTCGAGCTGGGGCTGTGGGAGGACGCCTGCGACGTGTTCGTCGGCCCCGACATCGAGCACGCCATCCGCACCCTGCGCCGGGTGCAGACCGTGATGGACAACCGCTACGCCTTCCTCAAGGCTCGGCGTCGCCGGAAGATCGGCCGCAACGACGTGTTCGGTCAGATCCTCGTCGCCTGCGACGAGATCGCCTACTTCTCCGCCACTGCCGGCGACGAGAAGACGCAGAAGCTGTTCGCCGCGCTGCTGCGCGACATCGTCGCCCGGGGCCGCGCCGTGGGCATCATCGTGGCCGCCGCGACGCAGCGGCCGTCCTCGGACATCATCCCGACCTCGTTGCGGGACCTGTTCGCGTGGCGGTTCGCCGGCCGCTGCACCACCGACGTGTCCTCCGACATTGTGCTCGGGCACGGCTGGGCCGCCCGCGGCTTCTCCTCTAACACCATCGACCCCAACAACCAGGGCGCCGGTTTCCTCATCTCCGAAGGCGGCATCCCCGCCCTGGTCAAGGCCGCCTACATGACGGATGCCGACATCATCCGCGTCGCCGACTACGCGGCATGGACCCGCCGCCACAGCAACCTCGACACCCCCACCGAGACCCAGGTGGCGGCATGAGCACCGCGACCGTCCCTGCAACCCGAGGGCGGGTCCTGGACTTGGTGCTCGTCGGCACCGGCGAGGACATCGCCGCACTAACCGCGATCACCCGTCACGCGGGCGTACTCGTCTTCCGCTCCGCACCCACCGCCGCCGACAACGGCCGGCAGCGGGTGTTCCTACGGCTCCACCTGCACCACCAATAGGACGGCCGACGGCCCGGATCGAGCCCTGAGAAAGCGAACCCGGACCGCCGACCTAACCACCGCCCACGAAAGGACGTGGCCGCCATGAACCCTACCCAAAAACAGCCCCACACCTGCGGTGCGCTGGCCGACCTGACGCCGGCCGACATCCTGCGCTGCGCCGCCCGCTACCTCGAAATCCACGGCTGGAACCAGGGCACCTACTACCCCCCGACGGACCACAACCCATTCCCGCCCGCCTGCGTGTCCGCCGCCATCGGCATGGCCACCCACGGCCACCGGATGCCGGTCCCACACGAGGTCAAGAACCCCTGCGCTGTGCGCGAATACTCCTGCGCCCTCGACGCCCTGACCTGTCACCTGCTCGCCACCGCGCCCGACCCGGTGCGGATCTGCGAGGACGACGACGTGCCCAGCGGCGACCCGTTCGAGTGGAACGACCGCCCCGACCGCACCGCCGAGCAGGTCATCACGACCCTGCGCGCTGCCGCCGACGACTACGACTGGACCCACGCCACCGAGGACGACCTCGAAACCTACGCCGAGCACGAGTACGCCAACGAGCAGCTCCCCACCCGCGCGGGCTTCCTCGCCTGGATCGGTGCCCGATGAGCCCCCGCCTGCGCGCCCTGGTCACCGCCAGCGCCATCAGCGCCGCCGCGACCGCCGGCTACCTCACCGCCCGTCACAGCCTGCGGGCCGAGCTGTCCACCGTCCGGCACGCGGCCACTCACGACCCGCTGACCGGCATCTGCAACCGCGCCGGCCTCTCGGCCGCCGCCGACACCCTCATCCGTACCGCCCACACCTCCACCCGCCCGGTCGCGGTCGTCCTGGTCGACCTCGTGGGCTTCAAGAAGGTCAACGACACCCACGGCCACGACGCCGGGGACCACATCCTCACCGCCGTCGCTAGCCGCCTGACCGGCATCGCCGGCCCCGCCGGGCTCGCTGCCCGTCTCGGCGGCGACGAGTTCGCCGTCATCACCACCGGCCCCGCCACCCGGCACCACGACGCCGACATCTGGCTGGCCGACTGGCTCACCCACATCCACACCCGGCTGACCACCCCGGTCAGCTACCACGCCCGCCCTCTCGCGGTGGGCGCGACCCTCGGCGCGGCCCTGGCCGACCCAGCGCATTCCGCCGCTGTCTGGCTGCACCGCGCCGACCTGGCCATGTACGTCGCCCGCGCGAACCGACGCACGACCGCCGTCTTCACGGCCACCACCGACACCCCCGCCATGGCTACGGCCGACCGGCCCCGCGACCTGGCCCGCCCCACCAGTCCCCTTGCCGCCGCCCCGACCACCCGGAGGGCCGCATGACCACCGCCATTCAGACCACCGACGTGACACGTACGTGTCAAAACGACATCTCCACCGCCGCCCTGATCCGCGCTCTCGAATCGGCGTGGGCCGCCATCCGCAACCAGCACCCCGAGGTGCCCGCCGCTGTACTCGTCGTCGGCTCCGGGTCGCCCACCAAGCCCAACCAGGGCATGAAGTGGGGCCACTTCGCCGCCCTGCGCTGGCAGGCAGGCGACAACCAGCTCCCCGAAATCCTCATCTCCGGTGAGGGCCTGTCCCGCGAACCCGAGGCCGTTTTCACCACCCTGCTGCACGAAGCCACCCACGCCCTGGCCGACGCCCGAGGCATCCAAGACACCTCCCGCCAGGGCCGCTGGCACAACAAGCGCTTCGCCACCCTCGCCGCCGAACTCGGCATGTCCACCACCAAGGACGACAAGCTCGGCTACTCCCCCTGCACCCTGACCGACCTCACCCGCGCCCGCTACCGGCACACCATCACCGACCTCGCTGAGGCGCTGCGCTTCTACCGCCACCCCGAACCCACCGGCGAGGGCAAGCAGCGCACGAACAACAACAACGGCGTCTCCTGCGAATGCGAGTGCCCCCGCAAGCTGCGCATCTCCAAGGCCGCCTTCGAGGAAGGCCCCATCGTCTGCGCCCCCTGCGGCGCGGCGTTCCTGCCCGAGGACATCGACCGCGACACCTACGAACACCCCACCTTCGCCACCGGCCCCGCCGCCGGCGGCCAGGCCGACAACGACCCGGAGGACGACGACCCGATGGTCTTCTACGACCCCACCGGCGAGCGCTACGGCCTGCCGACCTACCCGTTCAAGCTCGCCCCGTCCGGGCTGCTGACCCGCCGTCAGCTCCGCGACCGACAGCTGCGACCCGGCGGCCAAGACCCCGCCGCACAGATCCTCTGGCGTCGCGGAAAGCGCATTGCCTACCTGTTCCGCCTCGACCTCGCGGTGCCCAAGCGCACCGCCACCCCGGCGCAACGCGCCGCCATCGACAAGGCGCTCACCGCGCGGCGTACCTGCCCCACCTGCCAGCAGGTCAAGCCCTACTACATCCCCCGCTCACTCGGCGAATGCTTCGACTGCGATCGAGAGGCGACCTCATGACGACGACCTCTCGACCCTCGCGCGGCTGGTCGTACCTCGGCCTCATCCTCGGCGGACTCGTGTCCGTCGCCGCGAACATCGCGCACTCGTTCATCGCCCCAGACGGGGCACCGGAGAACTGGTCCCCGGAACCCGGTGCGGTCGTCTCCTCGATCGTCTGGCCGCTGTTCCTGTTCATCGCCATCGAGATCCTCGCTCGCACGCCCTGGCCGACCGGCTGGGGCTGGAACGTGCTGCGCTGGGTCGGGCTGCCGCCCGTCGCCCTGGTCGCCGCGTTCGTGTCCTACCGGCACCTGTCCGGACTGCTCGACCACTACAACGAGGAAACCCTCGTCGTCTGGTTCGGTCCCCTCGCCGTGGATGGCCTGATGCTCATGGCCACCGCCGCCCTACTCGCCACCAAGCACGCCACCCGGCCCACCGATCTCCTCGCGGCACCTGCGCCGGCCACCACCGCCGAGGCCCCGTCATCCGACATCCCCGCCTCGCCGCTGGTCCGCCCGGCCGCCGCGACCCCGGCCACCAACCCCCAACCCATCGAACCCGTCAACCCGCCCACCTCTGGCGAGGACACCGACACCCCGACGACGGTCGAGCCCACCCCGGACACCACCGACACCGACACGACCCCGGCACCTGCGGCGCCCGTGACGGCCAAGAACGACCTGCCTGCGGCGCTGCTTTCCAACGCCCGGCTCGTCGCCACGGCGCACGAAAAGGCCCACGGTGAACCGATCAACCCGGGACAGCTCGCCGTCCGGCTGCGCGTCCCGACCCACACGGCCGCCGATCTCCTGACGGCCCTCAGCACTCAACCGACCATCAACGACCACCAGCACAACGGCACTGCCGTGGGAGCCACCGCGTGACCTCCTCGACGCTGCCTCTCGCACCCGGGACCACTACGGTCCCGGGTACGGGAGCCTCCGCCGAGCCCGCCGGCTACTGGCCCTGGGCCACCCCGACCTCCACCCGCCCCGCCGATGACGGCTGGGTACGCGGGCACGATCCCCGCACCGTCGCCTCCGGCCGCGCCCGCGCCCAAGACCCGGACTACCCGGACTGGCTCGGGCACGTCCGCGCGGCATCGGCGTGCAAGCACCCGATCCGCCTTGCGGGACAGATCCACGTCAACGACGCCGACGGCAACCGCATGGCCACCATCGACACCGAGGACATGCCCGACGGGGCGATCTACACCCCGTGCGGCAACCGCCGCGCCGCCGTCTGCCCCTCCTGCGCCGAGGTGTATCGCCGAGACACCTACCACCTGATTAAGGCCGGTCTGCAAGGCGATCGGTGGGGCCTGCCGCCGCTGCACGAGCACATCGCGATCTTCCTGACCGCCACCGCCCCCTCCTTCGGCCCGGTGCACCACCGGGTCGTGAAGGTCCACGCCGCGGACTGCTGCAAGAAGGACGGCTGCACCTGCCGCGCCTCGGTGTGCCACCCGTTCGGCCGCACCTGCCCGCACGGTGTGGACCTGCGCTGCGGGCAGCGCCACAAGGCCGGTGACGGGCAGCTCGGGCAGCCGCTGTGCTTGGACTGCTACGACCACACCGCCCAAGTCGTCTGGAACCACGAAGCACCGGAGCTGTGGCGGCGCACCATCCAACAGGTCGACCGGGAGCTGCGCCGGCTCGGCCGGGTTCACGGGGTGGAGCTGCGCCGCCGCTACATCAAGGTCTACGAGTTCCAGGTACGCGGCGTCATCCACTACCACGCCCTGATCCGCTTGGACGGCGAGAATCCCGACTGCCCTGGCGCGATCGTCCCGCCGCCTCGCCAGATCACCCGCGACATGTTCGAGGAAGCCGCTCGGGCGGCGTTCGTGAAGACCGCCTACACCTCGGCCCCTCACCCGGCCAACGGCGGCCAGGGGTGGCACATCGCCTGGGGTGACAAGGGCCTGGACGTGAAGCACGTCAATGCCCCCGGCGGTGAGGTCAACCTCGCCCAGATCACCGGGTACATCGCCAAGTACGTCACCAAGAGCACCGAAGTCACCGGGCTGAACCTGCGCCGCGTCGACGACCTCTCCGTCGAGGTCCACGGCGACCCGACAACCCACCTCGGGCGGCTCATCCGCGCCTGCTGGGACCTCGGCGAACACCCCGACTACACCCGCCTTCGCCGCTGGGCGCACCAGTTCGGCTACGGCGGCCACATCACCACCAAGAGCCGCGCCTTCTCCGCCACCCTCGGCTTCATCCGCATGCAGCGCACCATCTGGCGCCGCACCGAAGGCCACCCCCACACCTGGGACGACGAACAAGCCGAGCAGGTCATCTACGAACTCGGCTACCACGCCACCGGCTGGATCACCACCGGCGACGCCCTCCTGGCCAACACCGCCGCCGCCATGGCCCGCGCCCGCCACCTCGCCGGCCTCGACGCCCTGGCCGACGAGCTGGCCGCCCACCACGCCACCGCCGGCCAGCCTGCCGCCGCTTGACACGTACGTGTCAACACCCGCCGTCCCTTCGTTCCTTGACAACTCCACAGCGGCACACAGCACCCCCGTCTCTGCCTGGAAGGAGGACGCCCATGCCCACACGTCCCCGCCCCCTGGTCGCGGTCCGGCTCATCGGCCCGACCGCCACCGTCACCACCCACGCCACCACCATCGCCGCCCAGCTCGTCGCCCACTACGGCCCCGAGCGCGTCACCTGCCGCACCAACACCCGCCATGGCGACTACAGCGGCGAAAGCCGCGCCTACATCACCCTCACCCGAAAGGAGCCAGGATGACCCCACCCACCCCTACCCCGCTGCCGGAGCTGTGGTCGATCACCGAAACGGCCGCGTTCCTCCGCGTCCCTGTCGGCACGCTCTACCAGTGGCGGCACCGCCGCACCGGCCCGCGCGCCTTCAAAGTCGGCCGGCACCTGCGCTACAACCCCGCCGATGTCCGGGCGTGGCTGGAAGACCGGGCGGCCTGACATGCCGATTGACGACCTGTGGTACCTCAGGAAACGCGACCCGGACACGAGAAAGCTCATCCCGTCGAAACGGCACGGCCGGGGAAAACGCTGGCGAGTCCGCTACACCGACGCAGACAACAACGACCGAGAAAGGCTGTTCGACCTCAAACGGGATGCGGAGGAGTTCGACCTTGCATGCCGCTCGGGCGTCGCCATAGCCGTCAAGGTGAGCGACGAAGTAGGCCGACTCACCTTCGCCGAATACGCGTGGCGGTGGAAGGAGTCGCGAGAGTCGGGGTGGAGCGTCGAGACGCGGCGACGCGTTCCGCAGAACCTTCGGAAGCGCCTCTTGCCGACGTTCGGTGAGAAGCCAATCCGGTCCATCACGCTAACCGATGTGATGTCCTGGCTAGGCCGGCTGCTGGATGACGGAACCAAGAAGTCGTCCATCGGCCTGTACTTCGGGGTCCTGAAGACCATCATGAACGCCGCCGTCATCGACAAGGTGCTTGACGACAACCCCTGCAACGCTGTGAACCTTGCGCAAGTCCTACGCGGGATGTCACGGGCACCGAGGTGGGTGCCGACCGAGGACCAGGTGCTCACGCTCCTGGAGGTCGTGCCCCGCCGATTCCGCGCCGCTATCTGGCTCGGGGCCGGTGAAGGTTTGCGCATCGGTGAGGCCCTGGGCATGGAGGACGACCCCCGGTGTTTCGACGTTGCTCGCGAAGAGCTGCATGTCGTCCAGCAGTTGCGGCACTCCGCAGAGCACTTCGGCGGCTTCTACCTCGCCCCGCCGAAAAGCGGATCGGCGGGAACGGTCGATCTGGACGCCGTGGTAGCTGAGGAAGTGGCAGCGCATATCAAAGAGGTTGGCCCCGTTGAATTCGAGCTTCCCGACATCACCAGGGAAGGACGGGGAACTCGTAAGGCAGCACTCCTGTTCACCACCACGCGGGGAAAGCTGATAACCGACCGATATTGGTCTGAGCTGTGGGAGGGCTGGCGGTCCGCTGCGGGCTGGCCGAAGGAAGGCACTTTCCACTCGCTGCGCCACTTCTTCGCCACGACCCTGATGAGCAACGGCGCTGAGCCCCAGGAGGTGCAGCACGCTCTGAGGCACGCCAGCCTGCGGATCACACTGGAGACCTACGTGCACTGGCTGCCGAAGAAGGACCGACAGCGTGGCCTGTTGGGGCGGATCCTCCGGCCAGTCACGGCCGGACAGCCGGCCACGCCTCCCGTTCAAGGTCACCGCTAGTTTGTGCCCTGGTTGTGCCGGATGATCTTTCCCGAGCGTTTCAGCAGGTCAAGGCCCCACTGATGCCCGTTTTCGGGGATTGCACGCACTAATCCGGGGTACCCTCGTGAAGCTTTCTCCGCCCGTGCCACGATGACCGGTTCCGCCCCACGTGGTCGGTCCGGCGGCCCCGTGGGCGGGAGCAGGGCGGGCCGCCAGCCGGCGCCCAGCGGCGTTGCGGTACGAAAGCAGGGTGAGTCTCTCCGAGCTGATCGCCACCGTTTTGTCCGCCGTTTCCGACCGGCGCCCGGACTGCCAGGGCAGCAGCTCCTGCGAGTGGGTGTACAAGGTCACGAACTCCGCCTGGTTCGCCGAGAGCAGCTACTGGATCCTGCTCAAGCCGCTGCGAATCGTGCTGATCCTGCTGCTCGCCGTGGCCGCCCGCTGGGCGCTGCACCGCACCATCAACCGGCTGGTCCGGACCACCACCGAGGGTGCGGTGCCCACCATGCTCCGCCCGCTGCGCGAGCGGATCCCCAGCGCCACGCTCGACCCGGAGCAGTTCGTGCCGGAGCGGCGGCGGCAGCGTGCCGAGGCGATCGGCTCGGTGCTCCGCAGCATGGTCACCGCGTTCATCTTCGGCATCGCCCTGCTCATGGTGCTCAAGGAGTTCAGCTTCGACCTGGCCCCGCTGCTGGCCAGCGCCGGCATCGCCGGTGTCGCCCTCGGCTTCGGCGCGCAGAGCCTCGTCAAGGACCTGATCGCCGGCCTGTTCATGCTGATCGAGGACCAGTACGGCGTCGGCGACACCGTGGACCTGGGCGAGGCGACCGGTGTGGTGGAGGCCGTGGGCCTGCGGGTCACCACGGTCCGGGACGGCCGGGGGGTGCTCTGGTACATCCGCAACGGCGAAATCGTCCGGGTGGGCAACAAGAGCCAGGGCTGGGCCCTGGTCGTGGTCGATCTGCCGATCGGCTTCGCCGGCACCGAGGAGGCCACCGCGGTGCTGCGTACGGCGGCCTCCTCGGTCGCGCTGGACCCGGAGCTGGCGCCGCAGATCGTCGAGGAGCCGGAGGTGCTCGGCGTCGAGCAGATGACGGTCGACGGCGCGGTGATCCGCACCGTCGTCAAGACCACCGCCGACGGGCAGTTCGCCGTCGGTCGCGAGCTGCGCCGCCGGCTCGCCGAGGCGCTGGAGAACTCGGGCATCACGGCGCGGATCGCGGCGGCCCGGCTCTATCCCGGTCTGCCGGCCCGCACCCCGGCCGGAGGCGAGACCGGCACCGGCGGGGCCACCTGACCTGGGTCGCCGGTCGGCTCGACGGACCCGACGATTTTCGGGGGTCGCGCACCGCGCGGCCCCTCGGGTATCGTCCGTTCGTTCAGTCGGAGATGCGACGATCAATCCGTTCACCCTAGCCAGTTGTCAGACGATCGGGCAGAATCCGGTGAACACGCTCCCTTGGGGAGCGTGCTCGTGTCCTCGCTGATCCGTAGATCTGACGACTGTTTCCAGGTCAGGCCATCACGAGTGGCGACCGGGAGACGATGGAGGCGACGGTGTCCGACGAGCGACCCGCCCAGGAGGGGCCGGCCACTTTCCGCGAACTGTTCAGCCTCGTGGAGTTCCGTGTCCTCTTCACGGCAAGCGCTCTGTCCTGGATCGGCGACTACGTGGCGAAGGCCGCGGTCACGGTCCTGGTCTACCGGCAGACCGACTCGGTGGCGCTCTCCGCCGCCGCCTTCGCGGCCAGCTACCTGCCCTGGCTGGTCGGCGGCCCGCTGCTCTCGGCGCTCGCCGAGCGCTACCGGTACCGGCAGGTCATGGTGGCCTGCGACCTGGTCCGGATGGCCCTGATGGTGCTGGTCGCCCTACCCGGGATCCCGCCCTGGGCCATCCTGGCCCTGGTCTTCGCCGCCACGCTGGCCAACCCGCCCGGCCAGGCCGCCCGGTCCGCGCTGATGGCCCAGATCCTCACCGGCGACCGGCTGGTGGTCGGCCTGTCGGTCTCCGCGAGCACCGGGCAGGCCGCCCAGGTCCTCGGCTACCTGATCGGCGCGGCCGTGGCCGCGGTCAACCCGGCCGCCGCACTGCTCATCAACGCGGCCACCTTCGGTCTCTCCGCGGCCCTGGTCCGCTTCGGCCTGCACAACCGGCCGCCGGCCATGACCGAGGCGCACCGCAGCCACCTGCTGCGGGAGACCGCCGAGGGGTTCGCGCTCGTCTTCGGCCGCCCGGTGCTGCGCGCCATCGCGGTGCTGGTGTTCAGCGCGATGCTCTTCTCGATCGTCCCCGAGGGGCTCGCGGCGGCCTGGGCCGCCGAGCGGGCCGGGGACGGCATGAACACCGGCACGGCGCAGGCGGTCATCATGGCCGCCAACCCGGTCGGCTACGTCCTGGGCGGGCTCATCGTCGGGCGGCTCGTCGCCCCGGCCCGCCGGCTGGCCCTGATGCGGCCGCTGGCGGTGATCGCTCCGGCGGTGCTGGTCCCGGCGCTGCTCGACCCGTCGCCGATCGTGGTGGCGCTCCTCGCCGCCGCGTGCGGCTTCGCGGTGGCCGGGCTCATCCCGGTCGCCAACGGCCTCTTCGTCCAGGCCCTGCCGGACGGCTACCGGGCCCGGGCGTTCGGCGTTATGGCCAGCGGCACCCAGATCATCCAGGGCGCCGCCGTGCTGGTCACCGGGGCGCTCGCCGAGCGGTTCGCCATCCCGTCGGTGGTCGGCACCTGGAGCGCCGCCGGCGTGCTGCTGATGCTCCTCGCGGTGCTGACCTGGCCGCGCCCGGCGGCCGTCCAGGCGGCCGTCGAGACCGCCCGCTCGGAGTCCCCCGCCACGGTGGCCGCCGGGGAGCGTCCCGGGCACACCCCGGCCCGGGGGGCGGCGGTGGGCGACCGGTCCGGCGAGCGCAGCCGGCGCCGGCACGCGGTGACCTGACTCCCGCTGCGGCGGTGGGCGCGGGCCGGCTCCGGGCGGCACCTGGCAGGATGGGTGGCGTGACTTCCCCAGGCGAGTCGATGACCCTCTTCGAGGCGATCGGCGGCGAACCCGCCTTCCGCAAGCTGGTGGACGAGTTCTACGCCGGTGTCGCCACCGACCCGCTGCTGCGGCCGATGTACCCGGAGGAGGACCTCGGGCCCGCGGCGGACCGGCTGACCCTCTTCCTCATCCAGTACTGGGGTGGCCCGCACACCTACTCCGAGCAGCGCGGCCACCCGCGGCTGCGGATGCGGCACGCCCCGTTCCGGATCGGCGCGGTCGAACGGGACGCCTGGCTGCACCACATGCGGCGGGCCGTGGACCGGCTGGACCTGCCGCCGCAGCTCGCCGCCGCGCTCTGGGACTATCTGGAGCGGGCCGCCTATTTCATGGTGAACGTGATGGAGGACCCGGCGGCCGAGGGCTGACCGGCGCGGCCGCGCCCGCCGTCCGTACCGGCGGTCAGAGCAGGGCGCCCTCGTCGTGCAGCCAGTCGACGAAGGTGGTGGCCACCGCCGCGCCGCAGTCGAGCATCTCGACCAGCAGCGCGTCGTGGGTGCCGGCGCCGAGCGGGACCTGGAGCTCCGCGTAGATGGGCAACTGGCCGCGCTCGGTCGGGTCGCCGATGTAGGCCTTGCAGAACCGCCGGGTGTGGTTCCACTCGTTGACCACCCGGTAGGCGCGGTCGGCCCAGTCCGGCGGGACCGTGGCGTGCGGCCGGGCCCGCATCACGAGGATCTCGTCCTCGGGCCCCTCCAGCGTGACCAGCACCGCGTGCCGCTCCCACATGGCCAGCAGGTTGCCGTCACCGTCGGCCAGGTAGCGCACGTCGAGCAGGTCGAGCGCGTCGCAGACCCGGCGGAGGGTGACGGGGGCGACGGTCGCCGGCCTGTCGGCGATCACGGGCCGCTCGGCGGCCGCCGCGTCGTCCCCCGGCTGACGGGGGGTCGGTGGTCCGACCCGGACGGTGTCATCCACTGTGATCCCGCTTCGAGTTTCCGGATCCCCGCCGCCGCCGGCGGGACCTGGGCGCCATGACCACCACGGCATCGCTCGCGCACCTCACTCCCCAGCGGATCCAGCCGCCTACGGTGCGTTGGATCCGAGGATGGACGGTACCCGGACAGCCGGGATGAGGCATCCCCCCAACGGCTGCCCCAAACCGTAAGAATGATCAGGGGTCATCCGTTCGGATGAGTCGTGATGGGCGTCAGGGCAAGATCAGCGACCTTACGCGACCAGGCCGCTCCGTACGGTCCGACGAGCCCGACCCAACGGCCGGCCACGCGTACCTGAACGTCGCCGGCACCGACGAAGCCCATCCGGACCAGCCCCTGCACCAGCCGCTGCGGCACCTCCACCGGGGCGTCCGGCGCCTCGTCCGGGGTCACCACCACCGCGACGTGGTCCAGCAGCGCGTCCCGCAGGGCCCGCTGGCCCACCGCCCGGCCCGCCACGCCGTGGGTGGCCGCCTCGCGCAGCGTCCCGGCCGCCGCGGCGGCGATCCGCCGGACCTCGGCGCCGGGGAGCGCCTCCACGGCCCGGCTGGCCGCCGGCGGCAGCGGCCAGCGCCAGCCGTCGTCCCGCCGGCGGGGTAGCGCGTCGCCACCCGCCGACAGCTCCGCCAGCAGCTCCCCCGCCCCCACCGTGACGTCGCCCGGCGCCGCGCCGGAGACGGTCCGGACCACGAGCACGTCCCACGGCAGCCGGGCCCAGAGGGCGGTACGCCCGGCCCCCGGCACCGGCCGGAGCCGGACCAGGGTGGCCGGGTCCAGCCGGACCAGGCGGGCCAGGAAGGCGCCCACGTCGGCCACCCCGTCCAGCCCGTGCCCGGTCGCCGGCGTGGTCATGCCGCGTGCCCGGGCGCGTACCGGAGCAGGAAGGCCCGCTCGTCGGCGGAGATCCGGCGGGGCCGCTGCGCGGCCAGGTCGAACGGGACCAGCACCGAGCGGGCCCGGCTGGCCAGCACGTCACGGTCGTAGAGCTCGTAGGCGACGGTGAACGAGGCCGCCCGGATCTCCTCCACCCAGAGCTCGATCCGGACCGTGGGGGCCGCCTCCGCGGTGGCCCGGCCCAGCGCGTAGTCGACCGGGCGCAGGTAGTCGACCTCGTGCCGGCGGATGACCACCCCGTCGGAGAACGAGTCGACGCCCCACGCCCGGCCGCCGGCGAACATCATCGCCACCCGCGCCTCCTCGTACAGGGTGAGGAAGCGCGAGTTGTTGACGTGGCCGTACGCGTCCAGGTCGGACCAGCGCAGCGTGCAGTCGTAGACGAACCGGTCAGTCACGGGTGAGCTTGCGGTACGTCACCCGGTGCGGCCGGGCGGCCTCCGCGCCGAGTCGGTCGATCTTGTTCTTCTCGTACGCCTCGAAGTTGCCCTCGAACCAGAACCACCGCGCCGGGTTCTGGTCGTCGCCCTCCCAGGCCAGGATGTGCGTGGCGACCCGGTCCAGGAACATCCGGTCGTGGGAGATGACCACGGCACAGCCGGGGAACTCCAGCAGCGCGTTCTCCAGGCTGCCGAGCGTCTCGACGTCGAGGTCGTTGGTCGGCTCGTCGAGCAGGATCACGTTGCCGCCGATCTTGAGGGTCAGCGCCAGGTTGAGCCGGTTCCGCTCGCCGCCGGAGAGCACCTTGGTCGGCTTCTGCTGGTCCGGGCCCTTGAAGCCGAACGCGGCGATGTACGCCCGGGACGGCATCTCGACCTTGCCCACGAGCAGGTGGTCCAGCCCGTCGGACACCGTCTCCCAGACCGTCTTGTCGCCCGCCAGGCCGGCCCGGCTCTGGTCGACGTACGACAGGGAGACCGTCTCGCCGACCCGGACCGAGCCGCCGGTCGGCTCCTCCAGGCCCACGATGGTCTTGAACAGGGTGGTCTTGCCGACGCCGTTCGGGCCGATCACGCCGACGATGCCGTTACGCGGCAGCGAGAAGCTGAGGTCGTCGATCAGCACCCGGTCACCGAACGCCTTGACGAGGTTCTTGACCTCGATCACGGTGCTGCCCAGGCGCGGGCCCGGCGGGATTTGGATCTCCTCGAAGTCCAGCTTGCGGGTCTGCTCGGCCGCGGTGGCCATCTCCTCGTACCGGTCGAGGCGGGCCTTCGACTTGGTCTGGCGGGCCTTGGCGTTGGAGCGGACCCACTCCAGCTCCTCGTCGAGGCGCTTCTTCATCTTGGCGTCGCGCCGGCCCTCGACCGCCATCCGGGCGGCCTTCTTCTCCAGGTAGGTCGAGTAGTTGCCCTCGTAGCCGATGGCCCGGCCCCGGTCCAGCTCCAGGATCCAGCCGGCCACGTTGTCGAGGAAGTACCGGTCGTGGGTGATCGCGATCACCGTGCCGGCGTACTTGGCCAGGTGCTGCTCCAGCCACTGCACGCTCTCCGCGTCCAGGTGGTTGGTGGGCTCGTCGAGCAGCAGCAGGTCCGGCGCCTCCAGCAGGAGCTTGCACAGCGCCACCCGGCGGCGCTCACCGCCGGACAGCTGGGTCACGTCGGCGTCCGGCGCGGGGCAGCGCAGGGCGTCCATGGCCAGTTCGAGCTTGGAGTCGACGTCCCAGGCGTCGGCGTGGTCGAGCTCCTCCTGGAGCTTGCCCATCTCCTCCATCAGCTCGTCGGAGTAGTCGGTCGCCATCTGTTCGGCGATCTTGTTGAACCGCTCCAGCTTGGCCTTGGTCTCGGCGACCGCCTCCTCGATGTTGCCGAGGACGGTCTTGGCGTCGTTGAGCGGCGGCTCCTGGGCCAGCATGCCGACGGTGTAGCCGGGCATGAGCCGGGCCTCGCCGTTGCTCGGCTGGTCCCAACCTGCCATGATCTTGAGGAGGCTGGACTTACCGGCGCCGTTCGGACCGACCACACCGATCTTGGCCCCCGGCAGGAAGTTCAGCGTCACGTTGTCGAGCACGACCTTGTCGCCGTGCGCCTTGCGCGCCTTTTCCAGGACGTAGATGAACTGGGCCACGGTGCGGGCTACCTCCGTCGGTTGCGATCGCGAGCTGGCGGGCGCGGGCGCGGGCGCGGGCCGCGAGGTCCGTCCGCCGCCGCCGGCCGAGGCCGGCCGCGCGCACGCCACCGTCAATCCTGACAGGTACGCCCCGCTCCGCCCACATCACCCCGCCCCGGCGCGCGTGGCGGGCCCGGCTGTCGACAAGATCACGAAGGAGGTTCGACCGGCGTGGGACGGGTAGGGAACTCCGGCACGGGGCAACAGACGCCGCAGCTACGCTCAGTACGCTCATCGCGGTGGACCCGTCAGCACCCGGAGGTGGCCGATCGTGACCGTCCGTAGCTCCTTTGTCGTTGTGGCGAACCGACTGCCGGTCGACGAGGTGAGCACACCCGAAGGGCGGCAGTGGCGTCGCAGCCCGGGCGGCCTGGTGACCGCGCTGCACCCGGTCCTCGCCGAGCACCAGGGCACCTGGGTGGGCTGGGCCGGTGGCACCGGCGCCGCCCCCGAGCCCTTCGACCTGGAGGGGATCCGGCTGCACCCGGTACCGCTAAGCGCCGAGGAGCTGGAGCGCTACTACGAGGGGCAGTCCAACGCGACGATCTGGCCGCTCTACCACGACGCGGTCGAGACCCCGGCCTACAAGCGGCGCTGGCGCGAGGCGTACCGGTTGGTCAACGCCCGGTTCGCGGAAGCCGCCGCGGACGTCGCGGCCGAGGGCGCCACGGTGTGGGTGCAGGACTACCAGCTCCAGCTCGTGCCGGCCATGCTCCGCGAGCTGCGGCCGGACCTGCGGATCGGGTTCTTCCTGCACATCCCGTTCCCGCCGATCGAGCTGTTCATGCAGATGCCGTTCCGCACCGAGATCCTGCGCGGCCTGCTGGGCGCCGATCTGGTGGGCTTCCAGCAGCGGCTGGCGGCGCAGAACTTCGTCCGGCTGGCCCGGCACCTGCTCGGCCTCCGCTACGAGGGGCAGATGATCCAGGTCGACGGCCGGCAGGTGAAGGCCGGCGCGTTCCCCATCTCGATCGACACCCGGGAGATGGAGCGGCTGGCCGAGGACCCGGCGATCCAGGCCCGGGCCAAGCAGATCCGTGAGGAGCTGGGCAACCCGAAGACGATCGTCCTGGGCGTCGACCGGCTCGACTACACCAAGGGCATCGAGCTCCGCCTGAAGGCCTTCCGCGAACTTCTCGCTGACGGAAAGTTGACAGTCCCCGACGCGGTTATGGTGCAGGTCGCCACGCCGAGCCGCGAGCGGGTGGAGCACTACCAGGCACTTCGGGTGAAGGTGGAACGCGAGGTCGGCCGGATTAATGGCGAATTCGGACGGGTGGGCGTGCCGGCGGTGCATTATCTGCATCAGTCGTACAGTCGCTCCGAACTGGCCGCGATGTACGTCGCGGCAGACGTGATGATGGTGACCCCGCTGCGAGACGGAATGAATCTGGTGGCCAAGGAGTACGTCGCATCGCGCGCCGACCAGGGCGGCGCGCTCGTGCTCAGTGAGTTCGCCGGCGCCGCCACCGAGCTGCGCCAGGCCTTCCTGTGCAACCCGCACGACCCCGACGCGGTCAAGGACGCGCTGCTGCGCGCCGTGCACGTCGAGAAACCCGAGGCCCGGCGGCGGATGCGGATAATGCAACGCCACCTGCGCAGCCACGACGTCGGCCACTGGGCCAAGTCGTTCCTGACCGAGCTCGGCGTGCCCGATGCGGAGGCTGCGTGAGCGCGAGGAGTGAGCCGATCTTGCGTGCCCCGCAGTCGCGAACAAGGGTGATGTTGTGACTTCTCCTGCCACCACCACTCCGCACGGCGGGGTGATGGATCCCGAGCTGCGTGCCGCCATCGGCCGGATCGCCCGGGTCCCCCAGCTCCTGGTCGCCTGCGACTACGACGGCACGCTCGCGCCGATCGTCGAGGACCCGAGCAAGGCCGTGCCGCTGCCCGAGTCGGTGGCCGCGGTCCGCGCCCTCGCGTCCCTGCCGCAGACCAGCGTCGCGGTGGTCTCCGGCCGCGCGCTGCGCGACCTGGCCACGCTCTCCCGGCTGCCCAGCGAGGTGCACCTGGTCGGCAGCCACGGTTCCGAGTTCGACATCGGCTTCGTCGAGCGGCTCACGCCGGAGCTGATCGCGGTCCGGCACCGGCTGCGCAACGAGCTGCGCGAGATCGCCGCGGCCCACCCGGGCGTACGCCTGGAGCGCAAGCCGGCCAGCGTCGCCGTGCACACGCGCGGGGTCGACCCGCAGATCGCCGCCGCGGCCATCGAGGCGGTCCGGAGCGGCCCGGCCACCTGGGAGGACGTCACCGTCACCCAGGGCAAGGAGGTCATCGAGCTGTCGGTGGTGGCGACCCACAAGGGCACCGCGGTCGACCAGCTCCGGACCCAGCTCGCGGCCAGCGCGGTGCTGTTCATCGGCGACGACGTCACCGATGAGAACGCCTTCGGCAACCTGCACGGGCCGGACGTCGGCATCAAGATCGGCCCGGGTGACACCCAGGCGGACTACCGGGTGGCCGAGCCCATCGAGGCCGCCCGGGCGCTGGGCCTGCTGCTGGAGACCCGGCGGCACTGGCTGTTCGGCGAGCGGGCGGTGCCGATCGAGCGGCACTCGATGCTGGCCAACGGCCGCACGGTCGCGCTGGTCACCCCCGAAGCGAAGATCACCTGGCTGTGCCACCCGAAGCCGGACTCGGCGGCGATCTTCGCCGACCTGGTCGGCGGCAGCCCGGCCGGGCACTTCACCGTCGGTCCGCAGCGGGGCGGCATCCCGCTGGGCCAGCGCTACCGCAGCAACACCATGACCGTGGAGACCCGCTGGTCCGGCCTGACCGTGACCGACTGGCTGGACCTGCCGGCACGGGAGACCACGGCGGACGGCCCGGCCGTCGTCACGGGCGACTCGACCCTGGTCCGGGTGCTCAGCGGCACCGGCCGGGCCCGGATCGAGTTCGCCCCGCGTCCCGAGTTCGGTCAGGTCGCCGTGCAGCTCCAGCCGCTGGACGACGGGCTGCTGGTGCTCGGCTCCAACGAGCCGGTGGCCCTCTACTCGCCCGGCGTCGAGTGGGAGGTCACGAGCGACGCCGGTTACGAGTCCGCCAAGGCCGTGGTGGACCTGTCCGCCGCCGGCGGCCAGGTGGTGCTGGAGCTGCGCTTCGGCACCCAGAGCCTGGAACACCACCGGGTGCCGATCCACGAGCGGCAGGCCGCCGCCGAGCAGCCCTGGAAGGACTGGGTGGCCTCGCTGCGGCTGCCCGCCACCGCCCGGGACCTGGTGGCCCGCAGCGCGCTCACCCTGCGCGGGCTCTGCCACGAGCCGACCGGCTCGATCCTCGCCGCGGCGACCACCTCGCTCCCCGAGGAGCTGGGCGGCGTCCGCAACTGGGACTACCGCTACTGCTGGCTGCGGGACGCGGCGATGACCGCCCGCGCGCTGGTCGACCTCGGCTCCACCGAGGAGGCCGAGGGCCTGCTGCGCTGGGTCGACGGCGTCATCGACCGCACCGGCGGGCACCCGGAACGGCTGCACCCGCTCTACACGGTCGACGGCTACGAGCTGGGCGCCGAGGCCGTCATCGACACCCTGCCCGGCTACGCCGGCTCCCGGCCGGTCCGGGTCGGCAACCTCGCCAACCACCAGCTCCAGCTCGACGTCTTCGGCCCGGTCGCCGACCTGATCGCCGCGGTGGCCGACGCCCGGGGCTCGGTACGCGACGACGAGTGGCGGGTGCTGGAGAACATGGTCGAGGCGGTCCGCCGCCGCTGGCACGAGCCCGACCACGGCATCTGGGAGGCCCGCCTCCCACCCAGGCACCACGTCTTCTCCAAGGTCATGCTCTGGATGACCGTCGACCGGGCGCTGCACGTGGTGCGGCAGCACGGCGGCGAGGACCGGCCGGAGTGGGTCGAGCTGCGCGACCGGATCGCCGACAACGTGCTGGAGCACGGCTGGCACCCGGAGGCGGAGGCCTACAGCGTCGCCTACGGCTACGAGGAGATGGACGCCTCGTCGCTCTGGATCGGCATCTCGGGCCTGCTCGCCGGGGACGACCCGCGCTTCCTGTCGACGGTGCTGAAGATCGAGGCGGAGCTGCGCAGCGGCCCGGTCGTCTACCGGTACCACTGGGACGACGGCCTGCCCGGCCGGGAGGGCGGCTTCCACATCTGCACGGCGTGGCTGATCGAGGCGTACCTGCGCACCGGCCGGCGCACCGACGCGGAGGAGCTGTTCGCCCAGATGGTCGACACGGCCGGGCCGACCGGGCTGCTCCCCGAGCAGTACGACCCGCTGGCCGAGCGCGGGCTGGGCAACCACCCGCAGGCGTACAGCCATCTCGGGCTGATCCGCTGCGCCCTGATGCTGGACAACATGCTCAAGCAGTGAGCTGACCGGCTACGACGGCGGCCCGGGACCGGCTGGTCCCGGGCCGCTCGCCTGCGTCTGGATCAGGTGTCGAGGGTCCCGACCACGTCCCCGACCACGACGATGGCGGGCGGGCGGAGGCCCGCGGACTCGACGTCGGCGGCCACCGTGCCGAGGGTCGAGCGGAGGGACCGCTGCCCGCTCGTCGTGCCCTCCTGGATCACCGCGGCCGGCGTCCCGGCGGGCCGGCCGTGCGCCACGAGGGTGGCGCTGATCGCCGCGAGGTTCTTCAGGCCCATGAGGATCACCAGGGTGCCGCGCAGGCCGGCCAGGGACTCCCAGCGGACCAGCGAGGCCGGCGAGTCGGGCGCGACGTGCCCGGAGACCACGGTGAACTCGTGCGCCACCGCCCGGTGGGTGACCGGCACCCCGGCCGCCGCGGGTACCGAGACGGCGCTGGTCACGCCGGGCACCACGGTCACCGGCACGCCCGCCTCGGCGCAGGCCAGCAGCTCCTCGCCGCCCCGGCCGAAGACGTACGGGTCGCCGCCCTTGAGCCGGACCACGACCTTCCCGGCCCGGGCGCGGTTCACGAGGATCCGGTTGATCTCCTCCTGGGCCCGGGCCGGCCCGTACGGGATCTTGGAGGCGTCGACCAGCTCGACGTCCGGCCGCAGCTCGTCGAGGAGCAGCCCGGGGACGAGCCGGTCGGCGACCACCACCTCCGCCTCGGTCAGCAGCCGCCAGCCCCGCAGGGTGATCAGCTCCGGGTCGCCCGGCCCCGCACCCACCAGCGCCACCCGGCCCGCCGACGGGGCCCCGGCGGCCCCGGACCCGGCGGACGCCGTACCGGACGGCACCCCCGGCCCGATGCCGGGCTCGGAGGCGGGCGGCTGGCCGGCCCGGGCGGCCAGCAGTTCCCGCACCGCATCCCGGACGCTCATCGCCCGGCGGGGGTCGCCGCCGCCCAGCACCGCGACGGTGACCGGGCCGTGCCGGGTCACCGCCGGGGTCCACGCGGTGGCCGCGGCCCGGTCGTCGGCGCGGACGCAGAAGATCCGCCGTTCGGCGGCGGCGGCGCTGACCGCGGCCGCGGCGATCCGGTCGTCCACGGCCACCTGGACCAGCCAGGCGCCGTCCAGGTCGTCCGGGACGAAGCGGCGCGGCTCCCAGCGCAGCCGGCCGGCGTCCGCGTGCGCCCGCAGCGCCGGGGTCAGCTCCGGTGCCACCAGCAGGACGTCCGCGCCCGCGTCGAGCAGCGCGGGCACCCGCCGGGTGGCCACCGCTCCCCCACCGACCACGACCACCCGCCGGCCGGCCAGCCGCAACCCGAGGGGGTACGGGTTGCCGCTCACTTCTCGGCCACTCCCGCCGAGTCGAAGGTGGCGACCTCGTGCAGCACCCGGACCGCGCCGGTGACGACGGGCAGCGCGAGCAGCGCGCCGGTGCCCTCGCCGAGACGCAGCCCGAGGTCGATGAGCGGGTCGAGGCCGAGGTGCCGCAGCGCGGCCGTGGCGCCCGGCTCGGCCGAGCGGTGCCCGGCGACCATGGCGCCGACCGCCTCCGGCGCGAACGCGGCGGCCGCCAGAGCGGCGCTGACCGCGATGACGCCGTCCAGCAGCACCGGCACGCGGCGCGCGGCGGCCCCGAGGATCAGCCCGGCCAGCGCGGCGTGCTCCAGGCCGCCGACCGCGGCCAGCACCCCAAGCGGATCCGCCGGATCCGGCGCGTGCCGGTCCAGCGCGGCCCGCACCACGCCGACCTTGCGGTCGTACGTCTCGTCGTCCACACCGGTGCCCCGGCCGGTCGCCGCCGCCGGGTCGGCCCCGGTGAACGCGGCGATCAGCGCGGCAGCCGGGGTGGTGTTGCCGATGCCCATGTCCCCGGTGAGCAGGATGCCCGCCCCGGCGTCGACCAGGTCCCCGGCCACCCGGATGCCGGTCTCCAGCGCCGCGCGGGCCTCGTCCCGGGTGAGCGCGGCGGTGACCGTCAGGTCCCGGGTGCCGGGCCGCACGTTCGCCGCCACCAGGCGGGGGCCGGCCGGGTTGGCGGCGGGGTCGGCCGGGAGCGGGGTGGCCACGCCGACGTCCACCACGGTGACCGAGGCGCCGGCCTGCCGGGCGAACGCGTTGACCACCGCACCACCGGCCAGGAAGTTGCCGATCATCTGGGCGGTGACCTCCTGCGGCCACGGGGTCACGCCCTGGGCGTGCACGCCGTGGTCGCCCGCGAAGATCGCCACCGCGGCCGGCTCGGGCAGCGGCGGCGGGCAGGTCCCGGCCAGGCCGGCGAGGCGTACGGAGAGCGGCTCCAGCGCGCCGAGCGAACCGGCGGGCTTGGTGAGCCGGCCCTGGAGTTCGCGGGCCGCCGCCATGGCCGCCTCGTCGAGCGGGCGGATCGCCGCGAGGGTGGACTCCAACATCATGCCTCCAGGATCTCCGCCAGCACGTCGGTGAAGGCGTCGGTCGTCGCCGGATCGCGCACCGCGATCCGCAGCCAGTCCGGGCCCAGCCCGGGGAAGGTGTCGCCGCGGCGGACCGCCCAGCCGCGCTCGCGCAGCCGCTCCCGCACGGCGGCCGCGCCGGCCAGGTGGACCAGGACGAAGGCGCTGGCGGGGCGGCCGACGACGCGTACCCCCGGCAGGCCGGACAGGCGGGCCACCAGGCGGTCGCGGTCGGCCGTGAGCCCGGCGGCGATGGTGCGCTCGGCCGCGACGGCGGCCGGGGACGCGCAGGCGGTGGCGGCGGCGAGCGCCGGGGTGGAGACCGCCCAGAGCGGCTGGGCGGCGGCGAGCCGGGCGAGCAGCGCCGGGTCGCCGAGCAGGTAGCCGATCCGCAGACCGGCCAGTCCCCAGGTCTTGGTGAGGCTGCGGACCACCAGGAGGCCGGGCAGGTCGCGGCGGGCGGCGAGCGACTCGGGCTCGCCGTCGACGCCGGGGGCCGCGGTGGTGTCGGCGAACGCCTCGTCGACCACCAGCACCCGGCCGGGGCGGGCCAGCGCGGCGACCGCCTCGGCGGAGTGCAGCACCGAGGTGGGGTTGGTGGGGTTGCCCAGCAGCACGAGGTCGGCGTCGGCGGGCACCCGGGCCGGGTCCAGCCGGAAGTCGTCGCCCGAGTCGAGCAGCACCCGCTCGACGGTGTGGCCGGCGGCCCGGAGGGCGGCCTCCGGCTCGGTGAACTGCGGGTGCACCACCACCGGCCGCCGGGCCTCGCGCAGCGCCCGGGCGATCAGCACGAAGCCCTCGGCGGCGCCCGCCGTGAGGAGTACCTCCTCCGGGGGACGCCCGTGGCGGGCGGCGACGGCGGCCCGGGCCGGACCGGGGTCCGGGTACGCGGCCAGCGCGCCCAGCGCGGCGACCAGCGGGTCGGCCAGCCAGTCCGGCATCGGGGCGCGGCGGACGTTGACCGCGAGGTCGACCAGACCGGGGGTGGCCTCGGCGTCCCCGTGGTGGCCGAGGTCGGGCTCGCCCGCCGGAGCGGCGGTCCCGATCAGCTGAGCACGCATGTCCGCGATCCTGCCGGGAAGCCGCCGCCCGGGACAGCGGATCCCGGCGTGGGCCGCGTCACCACCACTGAACCCCCTCGCCCGTTTATGAATTCTTCTCATTTCCGAATCGGAAATGTCATAGCTTGACCACGTGAGCAACCGACCCCTTGCCTCCGCTGGTCGTGCCGTGCCCCTTCTCCGCGCCGGGCTCATCGCCGGCATCGTGGTCGCCGCCGCGGCCTATCCGCTGGCCGCCGTCACCGGCATCGGCGCCAAGGCCACCGCACACGCAGTGGAGCAGAAGACGAACATCCTCAAGACCGCACTGCCCGCCGAGACCTCGTACCTGTACGCGCCGGACGGCAAGACCGTGCTGACGATGTTCTACGAGGAGTACCGGCAGTACACCAAGATCCAGGACATGTCGCCGAACATCCAGCAGGCGATCGTCGCCGCCGAGGACAACCGCTTCTACCAGCACCACGGCGTCGACCCGAAGGGCGTGGCCCGGGCCTTCGTGTCCAACGCCCGGTCCGGCGGGGTCTCCCAGGGCGCCTCGACCCTCACCATGCAGTACGTCCGGATGGCCCTGCGGGACAGCGCGAAGACGCCGAAGGAGGTCCAGGAGGCCACCCAGCAGACCAGCCTGCGCAAGGTCAAGGAGATGCGCATGGCGCTGGACATCGAGAAGCACGTCAGCAAGGAGCAGATCCTCGAGCGCTACCTCAACTCGGCCTACTTCGGGCACCGGGCGTACGGGATCTACGCGGCCTCGCAGATCTTCTTCTCCAAGACCCCGGCCACGCTCACCCCGGTCGAGGCGGCCACCCTGGCCGGACTGGTCAAGTCCCCCTCGGAGTACGACCCGATCACCTCCGACCAGAAGGACGCCACCGGCCGGCGCAACTACGTGCTCGACAACATGGCCCGCCTCGGCTACCTCTCGCCGGACGCCGCGGCGCGGGCCAAGGCGGAGCCGATCCAGCTACGGCTCACCAACCCGCCGAACGACTGTGCCTCGCTGCTGGAGAAGTACCGGTCGACCTGGGGCTTCTACTGCGACTACCTGAAGAACTGGTGGAGCACCCAACCCGCGTTCGGTGACAACCGGCTGGAACGCATGGACAAGCTGCGCCGGGGCGGCTACCGCATCGTGCTCGCCCTCGACCCGAAGATCCAGGAGGCGGCGGAGAAGAACGTCGGCGCGAAGGACGGCACCGGCAGCCCGTACGCCAACGGCATCGTGGTCGCCGAGCCGGGCACCGGACGGATCAAGGCGATGGCGGTGAACCGGAACTATTCGCTCGACCTGGCCGAGAACCCGAACAGCTCCAACCCGGAGGCCGGCCCGAACGTCAAGGCGAACTATCCGAACACGGTCGCGCCACTGCTCGGCGGGGGCACACTCCCCGGGTACCAGGCCGGATCGACGTTCAAGATGTTCACGATGCTCGCCGCGCTCAACTCGGGGACGAAGCTCTCCGACACCATCAACTCGCCGTACCGCTACCAGTCGAAGGTCTACGACGGGTGGGCACCGTCGAACGCCAGCGGCGCGATGACCGGCGTGCAGACCATGTGGTCCGGCTTCGGCAAGTCGGTGAACACCTTCTTCGTGCAGCTGGAGGAGCAGGTCGGCGCGGAGAAGGGCGTACGCCTGGCCGAGCAGCTCGGGCTGCGCTGGCGTACCGACGTGGACCGTGAGCACGCCGCGCCGGACAAGGCGAACAAGTGGGGCGCGTTCACCCTCGGCGTCTCCGACGCCACGCCGCTGGAGATGGCGAACGCGTACGCCGCGGTCGCGGCCGAGGGCCGGTACTGCGAGGCCATCCCGGTCATCTCGATCCTGAACCGGGACGGCACGCCGGCCATGTACAGGACCGCGGGCGGGGTGGAGCGGGAGGTCGCCAAACCGCGCTGCCGGCAGGTGGTCAGCGCCGACGCGGCCCGGGCGGCCACCGACGCGGCCCGCTGCCCGACCGGCGACACCCCGGCCAAGGGAGGCTGCGGCGGCTGGTCGACCGCGGACAGCGTGCGGGGCACGGTCGGCCGCCCGGTCGCCGGAAAGACGGGCACCACCGACAGCACGCGGTCGGCCTGGTTCGCCGGCTTCACCCCGGAGCTGGCCGCCGCGAGCTTCATCGCCGACCCGGACAACCCGTTCAACGCGGTGGGTGACGGGTTGTCCCAGGTGCCCGTCGACGCGGTGGCCATGACCCTCCGCGACGCACTGAAGGGCCAGCCCACCCGCCAGTTCACCCCACCGTCCGACCAGATCGTCGGCTGACCCGTCCCGGAACCGCCCGGGGGTGCGCCCGGGTTGATCAAGAGGTTCGCGTCCAGGATCCGGACGCGAACCTCTTGATCGCCGTCCCGGCGCCGGTCAGCGGAGGTCGGCGGAGACGAAGGACCAGAGTTCCAGGTCCACTCGGGCGCCGTGGACGAAGCCGGCGTTGCGGAGGAGACCCTCGTAGCTGAAGCCGGCCTTCTCCGCCACGCGGCGGGAGGCCACGTTGCCGGCGGCGACCCGCAGCTCGACGCGCTGGAAGCCGTGCTCCAGGATCAGCGCGATGGCGACCGCGTCGACCGCCTCGGCGGCCAGCCCGTAACCGCGGGCGTGCGGGGCGATCGCGTAGGACACCTCGGTGAGCCGGGCGCCCCAGTCGGTGCGGCGGGTCCAGAGGCAGCCGACCACCCGCCGGTCCTCGCGGCGGACCACCGCCCAGTGGTCGCCGTCGCCGCTGTCCCGGCGCTGCCGCGCCAGCTCGGTGCACCAGGCCCGCCCGTCTATCTGCCCCGCGGAGTCGGCCAGCGGCAGCCACCGCTGCGTCTGCCGGTCGGCGAACACCTCGTCGACCGCCTCGGTGTCGGCGGCGACGAGCTGGCGTACCTCGGTGCGCGGGGTGGAGACGGTCAGCTCCGGGAACCGGCGCACCGCCACCTGCCCGATCACGCGGGGGCCTCCGCGGGGGCCAGGGCCGCCGCGACCAGCCGGGCCGCGATCTCCGGGTGCGCGGCCCAGTGCGGCACGAGCTGCGAGGCGTGCACGCCCCGCCACACGAAGCCCTCCGGTGCGCCACCCTCCCAGCGCCAGGCGGCCCGCTCACCGGCCCGCGGGCTGAGCACCGCGGCATGCTGCTTGTGCCCCACCACCGTGGTGCCCGCCCGGGCCACCACGCTGTCCCCGGCCGCGGTCGCCTCCCGGTAGCCGACCACCAGGCCGTCCCGGCTCGCGCCGACCGCGTCGAGCACCCCGCACATGGGCCGGCCGTCGAGCTCCCGGGCCAGCCAGAGCAGGCCGGCCCCCTCGGCCACCACCGGGCGGCCGCTGCGGGCCAGCTCGGCCACCGCGATGCAGAGCCGGCGGTTGGCGGAGAGCTGCTCCGCGTACGTCTCGGGGAGCCCGCCGCCGACGACGAGCGCGCTGGTCCCGGCGGGCAGCGCCTCGTCCCGCAGCGGGTCGACGGTGACCACCTCGGCGCCGGCCGCGCGCAGCAGCTCGGCGGTCTCCGGGTGGCTGTAGCTGCCGCCCGGCCCACCGGCCAGCGCGACCACCGGCCGCTCCCCGGCGGGCGGGCCGGCCGGCTCCGGCGACCACGGCGCGGCGGGCAGCTCCGGGGCGGACCGGGCCAGCCCCAGCAGCCGGTCGAGGTCGACCGTGGCGGCCACGCCCTCACCGAGCCGGCGCACCGCCCGCTCGGCCTCGGCGTCGCGCTGGACCACCGGCACCACGCCGTGCCGGCGGGCGGGCAGCACCGGGGGCAGCTCGTGCCGGCGCAGCGCGCCGTAGACGGGCACCCCGACGTCGTCGAGCGCCTCGCGCAGCATCGCCTCGTGCCGGGGCGAGGCCACCCGGTTGAGGATCACGCCGCCCAGCCAGAGCTGCTCGTCGTAGGCCCGGAAGCCGTGCACCAGGGCGGCCACCGACTGGCCCATGGCGGCCACGTCGACCACCAGCACCACCGGGCTGCGCAGCGCGGTCGCGACGGCCGCCGTGGACTCGGTCTCCGGCCGGCCGGCGATCGAGTCGTAGAGCCCCATGGTGCCCTGGACCAGCGCGAACCCGGCCCCGGCGGCGCCGTGCGCGAAGAGGGGAGCGACCCGCTCCGGGCCGACCAGCCGCCGGTCGAGGTTGCGCCCCGGCCGCCCGGCCGCCAGCCCGAGATAGGCCGCGTCGACCTGGTCCGGCCCGATCTTGAACCCGGCGACGTCCAGCCCCCGGTCGGTGAGGGCCGCGAGCAGGCCGAGCGAGAGGGCACCGGTGCCGTGCCCCGAGGAGGGCGCGCTCAGCACGACGCGCGGCACGACGGTCATTCATCGACTCCTGCTCTGCGGTGGTTTCCGCCCGCGTGACCATACCCGCCCAGACCGACGCGCGACGGCCGGCGAACGGCCCGTTCCGGCCCGGTGCGGGTCAGTGGCGCCGCTCATACGGGTAGCCTTTGCCAACGTGTACCGGTTCCTGCTGACCCCGCGCTGGCTCGGCTATCTCGCGCTGACCCTGGTCGCGGCCGCGGTGATGGTCCTCCTCGGCAACTGGCAGCTGGACCGCTACCGGGGCCGGACGGCGATCAACGAGCGGATCGACGCCGGCGCCACCATGACACCGGCCCCGCTGCGGGACGCCCTGCCGGCCCCGACCGGCGGCCCCGGCACCGCCGGCCCGGCCCCGGCCGACCGGCTCACCTGGACCCGGGTGACCACCACCGGCCGGTACGACAGCGCGAACATCGTCCTGGTCCGCGGCCGCACCGTCGACAACAAGGTCGGCTTCGAAGTGCTCACCCCTCTGGTCCTCGCCGACGGCAGCGCCGTGCTGGTCGACCGGGGCTGGATCCCGCCCGTCCCCGGCGGGAACGCCACCGCCCAGCCGCAGGTGCCGGCCGCGCCGACCGGCGAGGTGACGGTAACCGGCCGGCTGGTGTCCAGCGAGAGCGGCGGCGGCACGGTCGACCGGCGCGACGGCAAGCTGGAGACCCGGCGGATCAGCATCCCCCGGCTGGCGAAGCAGCTGCCCTACCCGGTGTCCGGCGGCTACGTGCTGCTCGACGAGCAGACGCCGGCCGCCGACCCGGCGTTCCAGGCGGTGCCGATCGGGCACACCAACAACTGGCAGAACTTCGGCTACGTGGTGCAGTGGTGGCTCTTCGCCGGGATGAGCCTCATCGGCTACGGCTGGGTCGCCCGCCGGGAGGCCCGGCGGCTGGCCGGCCTGGACGGGCCGCGCGAGCCCCTGGACCGGGCCGCCGAGCCGGCGTCCTCCCCCACCTCCGCCTGAGCCGGCCGAGCCGTCCGAACCGGACATCCGGTGGGCACACCGGGCAGCGGGGACGCTGTAGGGTCCGCCCATGATCGTCAATCGTGGGGGTTCGCGGTGACCCCTGATCCCACGACGCCGCCGCCCGCCGAGCCGCCGGCCCCGGCCACGTACGACCCGTGGGCCGCCATGCCGCCGGCCGTCCCGCCGCCCACCGAGCAGTTCCCGGTGCTGGCCGCGGCACCGGCGGATCCCCCGGTCACCGCCGCGCCGACCGAGCGGTTCCCGGCACCGCCGGTGCTCCCCGCCCCGCCGGCCGCCGCCCAGCTCTCCGCCCCGCCGGCTACCGCGCAGTTCTCCGCGCCGCCGGCGCAGTTCTCCGCCCCGCCGGCTACCGCACAGTTCTCCGCGCCGCCGGCTACCGCGCCGTTCTCGGCGCCGCCGGGTCCGCCGGTCGGGATGCCGGCGCCGGGCGCCGGGGCGCTGGTGGTGCCGTCGGCTCCGTACCCGCCGGCATCGGCCCCGCCGGCGGGGCCACTGCTGCCGGCGCAGTCCGTGGTGGCCGTGCAGATCGGCGAGATCATGGTGACGCCGCCGGTGATCCGCACCCCGGCCGGTGTCCTGCCGCTCGCCGGTTCCTCCTGGCACGTCATGGACCACTGGCAGAAGGAGGAGAAGGTGGCCACCTGGGCCATCGTCGCCGCGGTCCTCGGCTTCTTCTGCCTGACCGTGTTCAGCCTCCTCTTCCTGCTGATCAAGGAGACCCGGCACCACGGCACCGTGCAGGTGACCGTGACCAACGGCGGGCACCAGTACGTGGCCCGGATCCCCGTGGCCGACCAGTTCCAGGTGCAGCAGATCAACAACCAGGTCAACTACGCCCGGTCGCTCTCGGTCGGCTGAGCCGCGCGCCGGAGGCGGTGCCGCGCCGCCTCCGGCCCGACGGGTCAGCCCGTGACCCGGCCGGCGTGGATGGCGCGCACCGCGTCGATGGTGTCCGCCTCGGCGGCGCTCTTGTCGTCCCGGTAGCGGATCACCCGGGCGAAGCGCAGCGCCATCCCGCCCGGGTAGCGGCTGCTGGTCTGCACCCCGTCGAAGGCGATCTCGACCACCTGCTCCGGCCGGACCCGCACCACCCAGTCGCCCTTCTCCACGGCCAGGCCCAGGAAGCGCTCGGTCTGCCAGCGCAGCAGTTCGTCGGTGAGCCCCTTGAACGTCTTGCCGAGCATGACGAACTCGCCGGTGCGGGGATCGCGGGCGCCCAGGTGCAGGTTGGAGAGCCAGCCCTGCCGCCGGCCGCTGCCCCACTCCACGGCCAGCACCACCAGGTCGAGGGTGTGCCGGGGCTTCACCTTGACCCAGGCCGCGCCGCGCCGGCCGGCGTCGTAGGGGGCGGCCGGGTCCTTGACCACCACCCCCTCCTGGCCCGCGTCGACCGCGGCCGCGAACGCCGCACCGGCCTGCTCGGCGTCCTCCACCTCCACGCGGCCGACCAGCAGCGACGGGTCGACCACACGGGCCAGCGCGGCCCACCGCTCCCGGCCGGGCAGGTCGATCAGATCCGCGCCGTCGAGGTGCAGCAGGTCGAAGAAGTACGGCGTCAGCACGGTCTCGCCGGCGCGCTCGGCCGCGGCGAGCACGGCGGGAGCCACCGGCGCCTGCGCGGTGGCGCTCGGGGTGGTGCGCCGGGCGGCCCGGCTGGAGGTCTCCTGGAAGGGCAGCGGGCGCCCCTCGGCGTCCAGCCCGATCGCCTCGCCGTCGAGCACCAGCTCCCGGGCGGGCAGCGCGCGGACGGCGGCCACCACCTCGGGCAGCCGGCCGGTGATCTCGTCCAGGCTGCGGGTGAACACGGCGATGTCGTGGCCGGACCGGTGCACCTGGATGCGGATGCCGTCGAGCTTGACGTCGACCACCGCCGGGGTGCCGGTGGCGGTGAGCGCCTCGTCGACCGAGGGCGCGCTCTGCGCCAGCATCGGGGCGAGCGGGCGGCCCACCTGGAGCCCGAACCCGGCCAGCGCGGGCGCCCCGCCGGCGAGCGCCGCGACCGCCACCGCCCGCAGGTCGCCGGCGAGCAGCAGGGCCCGCCGGACCGCCGCGACCGGCACGTCGGCGGCCCGGGCCACCGCCTCGGTGAGCAGGCCGGCCTGGGCGCCCTGGCGCAGCTCGCCGCGGAACAGGCCGACCAGCAGCCGTTGCTCGTCGGCGGTCGCCGCGGCGAAGAGCCGGCCGACCAGCTCGCGCCGCCGGGCCTGCGAGCCCGCGCCGCCGACCGCCGCGATCTCCTCGATGGCCGCGTCGACGCCGCCCACGGTCAGGGTCGCCTCGGCCGCCGGTGGGGGCAGGTCACGCAGGCCGGCCCAGCCCACGCCGGTCTGCCGCTGCCGCAGCTCGCCGGCCAGGTAGCCGGCGCCCGCCGGCACCTCGTCGGGATCGAGCGACCGCAGCGCGGCGGCCAGCAGCTCCACCTTGGCCCGCCGGCCGCTGGTGGCGCCCACCGCGGCCGACGTGGCCGCCAGCTCAAGGAACCGCACGTGCCTCATCCTGCCAGCCACGTCCGACACCGGGGCGTTTCCGGAGCGATCTTGGAGAGTTGGCGCCCCCCAGGAACGTCAACTCTCCAAGATCGGCGGAAGCGCCGGGCCGGCTCAGGCCGAGACCGGTTCCTCGATGCGGAGACCGCGGGCGCGCACCTCGTCGGCGACCCGGGTGAGCAGCGTGTCGAGCGTGACCAGCACGGCCGAGAGCTCGCCGAGCTGTTCCTTGAGCGCGTCCTCGGGCCACGCGGAGACATCGACGTCCCCCAGAGCACTGACGGCGGCCTGGAGCCGCGACATCTCGTCGTTCGTACGCATGTTCGAGAGGCTATAACACCCCGTCGCCCGACACACCGCAAACTCCGACATCGGCCCCGAAGTTACGGTTTCGACACCCTCAGGTGCGGTTCTCACCCGCCTCGGCGACCTTCGCCAGCAGCAGCGCCTCGGCCACGCAGACCCGGGCGAACTCGCCCAGGTGCAGGCTCTCGTTCGGCCCGTGCGCCCGGGCGTGCGGGTCCTCCACGCCGGTCACCAGGATCGCCGCGGAGGGGAACATCTCCTGGAAGGTGGCGATGAACGGGATCGAGCCACCCACGCCGATGTCCACGGGGTCGGTGCCGTCCCAGGCCTCCCGGAACGCCGCCCGCGCCGCGTCGAACATCGGCCCGGTCGCGTCGATGACGCAGGGCGCGCCGTCGTGCTCGAACGTCACCGTGACCTGCGCGCCCCAGGGGGCGTACTTCTCCAGGTGCGCGATGAGCGCCGCGTACGCCTTCTTCGGGTCGTCACCCGGCGCCAGCCGGACGCTCAGCTTCGCCTTGGCGGCCGGGACCAGCGCGTTCGGCGCCTCCCCGGTGGCCGGGGCGTCCACGCCGAGGATCGCGAGGGCCGGCTTGGTCCAGAGCCGGTCGGTGATCCGGCCGGTGCCGAAGAGCTCCGCGCCGTAGACCAGCCCGGCCTCGGCACGGAACCGGTCCTCGGGGTAGTCGACGGTGGCGCCCTCGCGGCCGACCAGCCCCTCGACGGCGACGTTCCCGGCGTCGTCGTGCAGCGTGGCGAGCAGTCTCACCAGCGTGGTGAGCGCGTCCGGCACCGCGCCGCCGAACATGCCGCTGTGCACGGCGTGGTCGAGGGTGCGCACCTCCACGAAGCAGTTGACGATGCCGCGCAGGGAGGTGGTCAGGGCGGGCACGCCGATGTCCCAGTTGCCGGAGTCGGCGATGACGATGACGTCCGACGCGAGCTCCTCACGGTGCGCGATGAGCAGCTGCTCCAGCGAGTCCGAGCCGTACTCCTCCTCGCCCTCGATGAAGAGGACCACGCCGACCGGCAGCTGGTCGCCGTACGCGCGCAGCGCCGCGATGTGCGCCATGATGCCGGCCTTGTCGTCGGCGGCGCCGCGGCCGTAGAGGCGGCCGTCCCGCTCCACCGGCTCGAACGGGTCGGACTCCCACAGCGACAGGTCGCCGACCGGCTGGACGTCGTGGTGCGCGTACAGGAGGACGGTGGGCGCGCCGGGCGGTGCCGGCTTCGTCCCGATCACCGCCGGCTGGCCGCCGGAGCGCACGATCTTCGTGTCGAGGCCGGAGCCGCGCAGCAGCTCCGCCACCGCCTCGGCGGAACGCTCGACGTGCGAGTGGTCGAAGCCCTCGAAGGCGATGCCCGGGATGCGGACGAGTCGCTCGAGGTCGGCACGGACGCCGGGCAGTTCCCGCTCGACGGCGGCCCGCACCTCGGACTCGGACATGATCGGTGTGGTCATGACCGGAATCGTATGCCGCCCTTACCCGGCCACGACGTCCGAGCCCGCCCACCCGGACCGGCGGACGTAGTAGCGCTCCGCGTCGTGCGGCAGGTCGGGGGCACCGTCGACCACCAGGTCCGCCGCCGCCCCGGTCCCGTCGGCGGCGAAGTGCGCCCGCTCCCCGGCGTGCCAGCGGCGCAGCTCGGGCAGGATCTCCGCGCCGTCGCGGGCCAGCGCCCGGGACAGCCGCAACCCGGCCGGCGCGGTGACGAGGACCGCCAGGGTCAGCTCCGGGCGGATCGCCGCCCGGGCGGCGCTCACCCCCTCCACGATCAGCAGCGGCCCGGCCGGCACCGGCACCGGCCGGTCCAGGAAGCACCGGCGCAGCCAGCTGTACCGGCGGTAGGCCCCCGGCCGGCCGGCGCGGACCGGCCCGAGCACCCACTCCTCCAGCCGGGACCAGAAGGTGAGCTGGTCGTCCCAGCCGTCGAGCAGGTCGTCGGTGCGGACCACCGGCGGCCGGGCGCCGCCGGGCAGCGCCGCCACGGCGTCCGCGAGGCGCGTCGCGAAGACGCTCTTGCCCGCGCCGCTCGGCCCGTCGACGGCCACCAACCGGGTACGCCCCAGCCGCGCCGACCCGGCCAGCACCCGCCGGGCCAGCCCGGCGTACGCCTCGACCACCGCCACCGTCACCCGACCGACGCTAGCGGTCCCCCGTCCGCTGGATCCTGCGGCACCAGCAGGCCGTTCACCGGGCGGGTCCGGGTCGCCGTGGGCATCATCGGGATGTGCTCCATGACGTGATGAGTCCGGGCGTCGACGCCCTCCTCGAACAGGCCCGGGCCGGCCTCCGCCGGCTCACCCCGCACGACACCGTCGAGGCGGTCCGCACCGGGGCGCTGCTGGTCGACACGCGCACCGACCTGCAGCGCCGCGAGCAGGGCGAGCTGCCCGGGGCGATCGTCATCGACCGGACCGTGCTGGAGTGGCGGCTGGACCCGGCGAGCGCCTGGCGCATTCCCGAGTCGACCAGCTACGACCGGGAGATCGTCGTGGTGTGCCGCGAGGGCTACAGCTCCAGCCTCGCGGCCGCGAGCCTCCAGGCGCTCGGGCTGCGGCGGGCCACCGACATGATCGGCGGCGTGCAGGGGTGGCGGGAGGCCGGCCTGCCCATGTCCGACCGCCCCGCCGACATCCGCTACTGACCCCGCAACCGGCCTGCCTGGCCCGTCGGGTGGTGGCTTGTTCAGGCGGTCGGCGCGCCGGGCGGGATGAACGGCAGGTCGGCGGGCGGGCCGGATTCGATCAGCCGCCACAGCGCGTCGGTGTCGAGGTGCTCCTCGACCAGGTCCCCGAGCAGGTCCACAGTGCGCTCCCGGGCGGCGGCGAACGACGTGTCCGGCGCGACCTTGAACCCGGTCCGCCCGGCCAGCGCGGCGACCTCGGTCAGGAAGCGGCGCCGGAAGGCGTCGGACTCGAAGGCGCCGTGCCAGTGGGTGCCGTGCACCGTGCCCAGCCGGGCCCCCTCGCCGGTGCCGTCGGCGTAGCGGAGCAGCGGCGGCAGGCCGGGGTCGGCGGCGGAGACCTGGCCGTGGTGGATCTCGTAGCCGTGCACCGGCACGTCACCGGCGGCGGTGCCGGCGGCGCGCCGGACCGTCTTGCGCGCGTCGAAGGTGATCTCGACGGGGAGCAGCCCGAGGCCGGGCACGCTCCCCTGGCGGCTCTCCACCGGATCGTGGATGGCCCGGGACAGCATCTGGAACCCGCCGCAGATGCCGAGCAGCGGCTTACCGGCGGCGGCGTGCGCCAGGACGGCGTCGGCCAGGCCGGTCTCCCGCAGCCAGGCCAGGTCGGCCACGGTCGACTTGGAGCCGGGCAGCACCACGAGGTCGGCGGCGGCGAGTTCGGCCGGCTCGATGGTCAGCCGGACCCGGACGCCGGGCTCGGTGGCCAACGCCTCGACGTCGGTGGCGTTGCTGATCCGGGGCAGCCGGACCACCGCGACGTCGAGCCAGTCCGTGCCCCGGGGCGCCGCCGGCCGGCCGAGCACCCGCCCGTACGCGAGCGAGTCCTCCGCGTCCAGCCAGAGGTCGAGCGCCCAGGGCAGCACACCGAGGGTCGGGCGGCCGGTGACCCGGTGCAGCATGTCCAGCCCCGGCCGGAGCAGCCCGAGGTCGCCCCGGAACTTGTTGATCACGAAACCGGCGATCAGGGCCTGGTCGGCCGGGTCGAGCAGCGCGACGGTGCCGAACATCGAGGCGAACACCCCGCCCCGGTCGATGTCGCCGACCACGACGGCGGGCAGGCCGGCGTGCCGGGCCAGCCCCATGTTCACGTAGTCGCCGGCCCGCAGGTTGATCTCGGCCGGGCTGCCGGCGCCCTCGCAGATCACCACGTCGTACTCGGCCCGCAGCTCGGCCAGCGCCGCGTACGCGGTCCCGGCCAGCCGGGGACGCAGCTCCCGGTAGTTGCCGGCGGTGACCGTGTCGACCGCCTCGCCGAGCAGCACCACCTGGCTGGCGTGGTCGCTGCCCGGCTTCAGCAGCACCGGGTTGAAGCGCAGGTCCGGGGCGAGCCCGCAGGCGGCGGCCTGCATGGCCTGGGCGCGGCCGATCTCCCCGCCGCGCCCGTCCGGCCCGACCACCACGGCCGAGTTGTTGGACATGTTCTGCGCCTTGAACGGGGCGACCCGCACACCCCGGCGGCGCAGCCAGCGGCAGATGCCGGCGGTGAGCACGCTCTTGCCGGCGTCGGAGGTGGTCCCGGCGACCAGCAGCCCGCCGCTCATCGCCCGCCCCCCACTGCCGGCCCGCTCCCCGGTCGCGCCCCGCCGAGGGCTCGCAGTGCGGCGCGGCCGGTGGCGCCGACCAGGCGGCCGGCCGTCACCGGGTACGCCGCCGCGAGGCCGAGCGCGGCCAGCCCGACCGCGCCGGAGATCCGGGCGGCCCGCTTCAGGTGCCGTGCCTCGGGCCGGGGCCCGTCCCCGAGGAACGGCCGGGTCTCCTGGCGCCCGAAGTAGACGTTGCGCCCACCCAGCCGGACGCCGAGCGCGCCGGCCATCGCGGCCTCGCACTGGCCCGCGTTCGGGCTCGGGTGGTCGTTACGGTCGCGCCGCCAGACCCGCCAGGCGGCCGCGCGGTCCCCGTGTGCGGCCGGCGCCACGGCGACGGTGAGCAGCCCGGTCAGCCGGGCGGGGAGCAGGTTGAGCAGGTCGTCGAGGCGGGCGGCCGGCGTGCCGAAGCGGGCGTAGCGGGGCGAGCGGTGGCCGACCATGGCGTCGAGCGTGTTCGCGGCCCGATAGCCGAGGAGGCCGGGCAGCCCGGCGACGGCGCCCCAGACCAGCGGGGCGACCACCGCGTCGGAGGTGTTCTCGGCGACCGACTCGACGGTGGCCCGGGCCAGTTCGGGCTCGTCGAGCGCCGACGGGTCCCGCCCGCACAGGTGGTTGAGCCGGCCGCGGGCGGCGGGCAGGTCGCCGGCCTGCAACGCCCGGGCCATGAGCCGCGACTCGTGCCGCAGGGTGCGCCCGCCCAGCACCGTCCAGGTGCCGGCGGCCACCAGCGCGGCCCGGGCCACCGGGTGACGGCGGGTGGCGAGGCCGGCGGCCGCCCCGAGCAGCACCGGCGCCCCGACCGCGAGCGCGGTGAACGCCGCGCCGGCCGCTCGCTCCGGCCGGTAGATCCGTCGCTCCAGGGCCCCGGCCGCGCGACCGAAGCCGGCCACCGGGTGCCAGCGCCGGGGGTCGCCGAGCAGCGAGTCCAGCGCGTAGCCCGCCACCAGTCCCGCCGCGTTCGCCATGGCGGTCGCCTGCCGCACCCGTCACCACCTCCGGCCGGCCAGCCTAGTCGTACGGCGGGGCGGCCACGCCGGCGTCGCCACCCCGCTCCCCCGTTGCACGATCCGGGCTGCTCAGGCGGGCACCGGGGTGCGGCGGCGGCCCCGCCGGTTGCGACCGCTCCCGGCACCGCCCCCGACGTCGTCGGTCGGGCCCGGCTCGTCGGCGGCCGGCTCGCCGTCGCCGTCCTCCGTCCCCAACTCGTCGTCGCCGTCCTCAGCGGCCATTTCGTAGTCCTCGGCGGCGAGTTCGTCGCCGGCCCCGGCGGCCGGCTCGTCGGGCCGGTCGTCGAACGGGTCCGTCAGCCCGTCGAGGTGACCGGCCGACCCGTGCACCCCGCTGGCGAGCCCGACCCGCGGGGCGTCGTACTCCGGTGGCGGGAACTCGTCGTCGAACGGCCGGTCGTCGAACGACGCAGGCGCGTGCGCGACCGGCACCGGCTCGGTGGCCTCGCCGTGCACCCGGCGCTCGGCCTCGGTGTCCTCGACGGTGCTGGTCGTCATGCTCGGCCGGTTGCGCAGGAACCGGGCCCGGCCGCGGGACAGGTCGTGCCCGACGGCGACCGCCTCCAGCTCGTAGAGGGTGCGGTGGTTGCCGGCGTCGTCGGTCCAGTCGCGGGTGTAGAGGCGGCCCGCCACCACCACCGGGTCGCCGACCGCCACCGAGGCGGCCACCCCCTCGGCCAGCTTCCGCCAGCAGTTGACCCGCACGCGGGTCTTGAGCTACTGCCACACGAGGCCCGCCCTCAACTGAAGACGCCCCGGCCGAGTGCTGGAACACCGACCGGGGCACGACGGAGAAAGGGCCTCCGCCATGTCTGACACTACCCGTTACGCGGGCGGCGCTGCTGCCGTGAAGGACGCGCTGCGCGCCTCGCACGACCTGAAGCCGACCGAGCGACTCGTGCTCGTCGCGATCGTCGCTCATGCCAACGCCGACGGCGCGGCGTGGCCGAGCGTGCAGACCGTCGCCGAGTACGTCGGCTGCTCTGAGCGGACCGTGCAGCGGGCGCTTCGCCGCCTCGTCGAGGTCGGCCGCCTGCTCGTGCAGAAGGTCGCCGGAATCGCCACGCGGGTTTACCGCCTCGTCGTCGGCGGGGGTGACATTCCGGCGCGCGGGGGTGACTTCTCGCCGCGCGGGGGTGACACCCTGCCTGACACCCAAAGGTCTGTAGAAGATCAATCCGAAGACGTGAAGCGCCGCGCTCCGCGCGTCGACTGGCGTCGCCTGATTCCGAAGAGCAAAAACCCGACCCCGCCGCCGAGGCCGTACCCGTACCCGTACCCCGAGCGCCGAGGCGCTGCTCTGCCGCCGCCGGTTGGCACCGAGCGGTGCCCGCGTCACATCGGGCAGACCGCCGCGCACTGCGCGCCGTGCCGCTCTGAGCGCCTCGGCGGTGGCCGATGAACCCGACCGCCTTTTTCGCTCGCGCCTCTGCCGCCCTCGTGGCGCTCGTCGCCGGCTACTCGTCTTTCTCCCACATCGCGCACGTCGCCCTTCGGTACGGCGAGCGCCGCGAGGTCGCCTACGCCCTGCCGTTCGCCATCGACGGTCTGCTGATCGTCGCGACGACGGCGATGCTCGACGACAAGCGCAACGGGCGGCGCGTCCGATGGTCGGCCCGCCTCGCGTTCGCGTTCGGCGTCACGGCGTCGCTCGCCGCCAACGTCGCCAGTGCCGCCCCGTCGGCGGGCGCTCGTGTCGTCGCCGCCGTGCCCGCCATCGCCCTGCTGCTCGCGGTCGAGGTGCTGTCGCGTCACGGTCGCCCCGTCGACGAGGTCGCCGTCGCCTCGCCCGCCCGCGTCGACGTGACGCCCGCCGCCGACGTCACGCCCACTCGTGCCGCCGCCGTCGCGTCGCCCGCGCTCGCCGCCGCTCACCCGTCGCCCGCTCGTGTCGTCGCCCAGGTCGCCGAGGTGGCGTCGTCGGCCCGCGACGAGGTGACGCCCCGCCCGTCGCGTCAGTCGTCCGCCGACACCATTCGCGACGCCGCCGCCAAGCCGGGCGCGACGCCCGCCAGTGTCGCCGCCGCCCTGGGCGTCAGCGTTCGGACGTGTCAGCGGCACTGGCCGAGGCCGAGTGTCGCGACGCCCTCGGGCCTCGCCGTCGCGTGACGTGTCGCCGGGGGCGACCCTGATGCCGCCCCCGGCCGCCCCGGACTCCGCTGGTTTAGCCCGTCAGCGCTTCTCTGGTCGCTGTTAGCTTTTCCTTGCAATCCTTCGCCGCATGGAACTGCGCAAGCGCGGTGCCAGCGATACGGCGCAAGAGGGGGCCGGGCTCGAACACCGTTGGGTCGTCCGTCCGCCTCCACTCGCGCAGGGCGTACCCAATCTCTTTGTCGTCGGGGATGCCCTTCGAGGCAGCTTCTACAAGATGCCCCTGTATCCGGAGACTCTCGATAACTCTTCCGATCGCGGGTGCCGCCTTCCCGACGCTGTCCAGGCGTTGAAGGGACTCGGTGAGCATTGTGAGCTCAGCCGCCCCCCGGACAATCGGCCTGCCGACGAGAATCGCGTTGATCGCTTTCTCCATGTCGTTAAGTGCCGCAATCGCCTCACGGCGCTCCTCTTGATGCTCAGCGGCGGCAGGCAACTCCTTCGGCCGGAACCGAATGGCCGCGACGACGCCGGCGACGGTCGCAACGAGGCTGGCGAGCCCTATCCACGCTTCGATCGTCACGGGTGATGCCTCCAGGAGCGAGATTCGATGATCTGTGATCGACCGCGAAGGATACCGCCGCGCAGCCACCGCCGCTGCCTTCCCATGCCGCCGCCCCGGTCGCCCTGCGGCCGCGCCCCCGCTGCTCGGGCCGCGAAGGCGGCGACGGCAGGCCGAGTGGCCATGTGAACGTGGCGGGCAGCCGGGTGGGGGGTGTTGTGACCCCTTCAGTCGGCGCTCGGCTCATCCGTTTGTCGCAAAGTCAACGCATAGATGCCTTGACATCAATGGGGGTGGCTAGGAACGTGAACTCATGTCAGGCGATCGTGGCGTAGGCGGCTTCGCAGAGCAGAGCGAGCCGATAGACCCCCAACGCGCTGTCCGCGTTGCATTAGAGCTGGCTAGTTTCATGGGGGGCGCTTTCCCGCAGCTCGGAAAACGCCTCATGGATACTGATGAGCATGACCTAACCATGATCGCTGGCTTCATCTTGTCACGGCTCACAGGAAAGCCGCTAGATCGAGCATATTTTTCGAGCCTGCTAGAAGACGACGATTTGCTCGACTGGGTCTTGAGCGCGCTATATGACGCCGATTACGTCAGCGAGAGGCCGGATGGCTCGTTGGAGCTAACGGAATCTGCACGGGAATCTTTGGCCAGGCACAGTACGCCAGACGCCGAGCTGCGCACGCGACTTCAGGTAGACGAACGGGGCGTAGTGGAGACCCTGGTCGTGAGGTTGATGCTCCTTGGAGAACTGGAGCTGGAACCGTCAGAGAACCTCAAGAAACTCTCGGTGCCCGAAAACAGGGCAATACCCACGTCTCCCGCTCGGTCCTGGACATCCCGCCCGCAGGACATTTTGTTTGTATCCAGGCTTGTGGCCATCAGATGGATGCGACAGCGGCTGTCCCGTGTGTGGAGCATGCTGGCAGGTCCACGCTCGACGTCGGATGGCCGCGCAGCGACCGCGGACGGCAACATGCTCCGTTTTGTAGATAACGCCAGCCTCGATGTCGACGCAATCTTTAACCTGCTAGGTCCGCCGCCTCAATGGTCATCGACCGGCATGAAGCCGCACCCCCGTAAGCCGGTCGGTGTGTCATGACGAGTTCCACGAGTCCCCAGAACGCAGAGTGGGAAAGCCTTGCCCCTTGGGAGAAAGCGGCGCAATGGCAGGAAGCTGCTCCGCACATTGCGGATCAGGTCATGGCATTGGCCGTAAGGCACGCCGAAGAAAACTGGAAGATGCAACGGGAGCAGGCGGAGCATCAGCGCCGGATGGACGTGAGGCTGTGGATAACGCAACTCGTGGCGCTGGGTGGAGGGCTCTTGGACGTTGCGATCCTCGCTGTCGTGGCTTGGCACTATGCGGACACCGGGAACGTCGTGCCGGGGCTGCTGACGTTTGGAGCTGGCGCAGGGCTGACGGCCGGGACGTACGCCGTCGGCCGTGGGATTTTGAGGCGGCGAGACCAGAGCGTTGGTGCGGCTGCGGCTGAATCGAGTCCGACGTAGGCGGGCCGCCAGTACGACCGAGAGAGCGCCTCGCACGAGCAGCCCGCAAGGGCCGCCGGCGGGCGCTCTTTCGCGTTTCCGGGGATGTCTCGTGAACAGGTAGCAGCGCTCCGGCCGACTCGCGTTCTGAGCGACGTTTCAACGACGACGCGACCAGCCCGACCGAGGAGCCCCCGCTATGAGCTTTACGTGTGTCGAATGCCGTGGATCGCTGCCGCTCCGGTCGAAGAGCGCGCGCCAAACCTGCTCGCCTCGCTGCCGAAGCCGCCGGGGCCGTCGACTGCGCCGTGCCCTGGCGTGGCGCATGGGTATCGAACTGCTCATGAACACCTCGCCGCCGCTGGGCCGACTTGGATAACGACACCGCCCCCGACGTCGAGAGGTCGCCGAGATGACCGAGGATTCCGACCCACCATGACGCAGGCCCGCGTGAGGCGGGCCGCCGAGCACGACCGAGAGCGCTCGTCGAGCAGCCCGTGAGGGCCGCCCGGGGGGCGCTCTTTCGCGTTTCCGGGCGCGGCGTCGAGCTGCTCAGCGTCGACCTCGTCGGCCTGGGCGAGGTGCTCGCCGTGACCGCGAGGCGTGACCGCCGGCGGAACTCTGCGTGCACTGCGCCGGGCGGGGCCGCCGAGGTGGCGCGCGTCGCTCTGAGCACGCCGAGAGCAGCGCGGGCGAGGGCGAGCAGCTCGAGTGAAGGAATGGCGTAACAGTGCTGTACTACGTCACTTATATATCTCTCTCTAGTTTTTCTTCTTCTTCTTCTACAACCCCTATTAGGGGTGACGCACAACAGCACTGTTACGCCATTCCTACACCCGCCCTCGGCCTCGCCCTGGGCGTCGCCGCCCCGCCCGCGCGACGTGAACACCCCGGCCGACTTGTATATCGGAGGGCCGTGCGCCCGCGTCATCAGGTCCGGGCCGACTTGTCTACTGAGGCGAGCGCACGCGCCCCTCTTCGCATTCTGCGCCGCAGGCCAGACGGCGCGCGGTATCTCGCTCGGGTTTTGGCAGGCGCTGGGCCTGGGCGAGATACCGCATCCCCTTTTTCCTCTCACCTCGTGCGCTCGCACGAAAGGAGTAACGCGCGTGTCCCATTGCGAGCACTGCCGCGCCGAGCTGCCTGCCGAGGCGCAGAGCAATCGGCGCTTTTGTGATGACCGATGCCGCTCGGCGTACCGCCACGCCCAGACCCGCCGCCGCCTCGCCGAGCTGGCCGACGAGGTTGCCCGCCTGCGTGCCGCCCGCGAGGTGACCGAGTGAGCCCAGAACCGCCACCACCACGGGCGGCGCGCGAGGCCCTCGCCGCCGCCGTCGCCCCGCTCTTCGCTGGTTGGGTCCGCCGTGAAGCGCCGACCCGCGACCGCACCTCGGGCCGCGACGTCGAGCCGCTCAATGCCCGAGACCTCGCCGCCGGGCTCGCGCCGCTCTTCGCCGAGCGTGGCTACGTCGTGCACGTCGAGGGTGACTACGACGAGCGCCGCCTGATCGCCCGCGTGCGGGCCGCTGAGGGCGTCGCAGAGCACCTCACGCGCGACCGCTTCGCCGAGAGCGTCGCCCGCCTGCTCCGCCTGCTGCCTGACGCCCCCGCGACCGCCTCGCCGCCAACCCGCCGCGCGGTCGCCGACGCGCGCCTGCTCGCCGAGCGTGACAGCACCTCGGCCTACGTGCGGCGCGTCGCCGAGGCGATCGTCGACCGCTTGCCATACCTCGCCGACGTCGACCCGCGCCCCGTGCTCGTGCGGGCGGGCACCGACACCGCCTCGCCCGACGAGCGCCGCGAGCAGCGCCTCGAGTACATGCGCGAGCACAGTCGGGCCGCCCGTGCCGCCGAGCGCGAGGGCCGCCGCGACGCGATGCTGCGGGCCGCCGCATGGCTCACCGCATGGCGCGAGCACGTCGGCGCAGGCGCCCATCCTGCGCCCGAGGTTCACCGCGCGTACGTCGCCGCCGCCGACCGGGCGGGCCTCGAGCCCGTCGGGCGAAAGACGCTCTACCGCCTCGCCGACGAGGTGCTCGGCCCGCGTACCCGACGGGCCGCCGGCCCTGTGTACGTGATTCCTCAGGAGGTCGCAGCAATGGACCGAGAGCAGCGTCGAGACCTCGCCGAGCTGATCGTCGAGCGCCTTACCGCCGAATGGCGCGAGGCCGCTCTCAAGGGCCTGGCCGACCTCGTCGCCGATCGCCGCGCCGAGCAGCTCGCGCCGACGGTCGAGCGTCACGCCCAGGTCGTCGACCTCGCCTCGCGGCGCGCCCTGAGGGCCGCCTGAGGCGCTTTCTTCCCTGCTCCCTCGTCGGCCCTGGGCGGTCACCGACGAGGGCCTGAGCGCGTCTCGCGAGGCGCTGCTCGCCGTGCCGAGAGGTGCGTGCCGCTAACGGGTCTGCACGCGCCTCTCGGCCGGTTTAAACCCGCCGCCCGACGTCCCTGCCCGACCGACCCGAGAGACCGCCCCGATGACCGACGACGAGCGACTGATCGAGCAGGTGCTGAGCAGATGACCGCCCCCGACGACGCCCTCGCCCGCGCCCTCGCGCTGCTCTGCCTTGAAGGGCGCGGCAAGCGTCAACATCGCCTGCGCCGTTTCCTCGTCGAGCTGCGCGCCGTCCTGCCGCCGGATCACCCCGGCCACGCGATGTCCGACCCCCGCCTCGTCGAGGCGTGCGACGAGGTCCGCGACCACCTCGCCGAGGCATACGGCGTGAGCTACCAACGCAAGCTGCGCGACCCGTCCAACACGCGCATGAGCGTTCGCCTGTGCCGCCCCGCCCTCGGCCCGCCGACTGATTGACCCTCGGCCGCGTCGCCCGACGCTGCCATGACCGCCCGAAAGGACTGCCCGCAATGACCAGTAACTACACGCCGCCGAGCAACGGCGGCACGCCTGACATGCTGCCGACCGAGGTCGACCCCGACGCCCCGCTCGCCGAGCGGGTCGCCAAGGCCCGCGCGCTCGCCGAACGGCAGTACGCCGCCCCGGAGATGCGCGAGCCGCGACCGCAGGAGATGCCCGACATGGGCCTCGTCGAGGCGTCCGACCCTTACCGCACCGACTTCATCGCCGCCCCGTGGTCTCGCGCCGGATGGGAAAGCGCCGCCGCTGCTGAGCGTTCCATGTACCGCGTGCAGACCGCGATCCGCGACGCGATCGACACCGCCGAAGCGATCGTCGCCGACAATGCGACCTGGCCCGGCTACCGCTTCGAGAAGTTCGGCGAGAACATCGCGAAGACCGATGCGACCGTGCGCGAGGCGCTCGACGCCGCCGAGGTCGCGCTCACCGTCGCCGAGGCGACCGCAATCGGCGAGGCGCTGCCGCAGGCGAGGACGGAAGACAAGCGGGCCGCCGACCCGCGCGCCGCTCGGATGCTCGAGAGCGCGAAGCGCATCTCTGACATGGGGCCGCTACTGCGGAAGCTCGCCGCCCGCTCCGACGAGGTCGGCGCGCTCGTGACCGATCGACAGTGGCTCGACGACACGCTGCTCGGGCTTGGGTACGACGCCGAGCAGCGCGAGTCCCTGCACAAGCTGGTCATGTCTGCCGCGCTCGCTGCCGCCGCCGCGTCGGATGACAGGAAGCGGGCCGACGCTGCTCGCGCCATCAAGGCTGTTGCCGCCGGGCGTAAGGGCCTCGCTGCTCTGCGGTCGGGCTGGCAGGTCACGCGCGGTCGCCTCGACGCACGAGGGAAGCGCGAGATCCCGGTCGTCACGACCGTGCGCAGGTACGCCTAACCACGACGCACCGAGGGCGAGCAGGTCAACGCGACCCGCTCGCCCTCGTCGTGCTCGTCGACCTGGGCCTCGCCCTCGCGTTACGGGCCGTGCCCGCCGGCAAAACTCCGCGTCTACCTCGCCGACCTCGACCTCGACATCGAGCAGTGAGGCCGCGGCTCACCCTGCGTGACCTCCACGCCTGAGGGGGTGGCGGGGGGCTCCCTCGGCCCTGCGTCTCGGGACCGCCGGGGAGGCGTCTCTCTGGTCTGTCAGGTTCAAAGCTTTGGCGCTCACGCAACGCGACCACCGCGAGAAGTGACTTCCGGCGCTACGCCGAGAGTCCCTTCGGGAGCGCAACCGGCACCTCCTCTTCCTCCTCCTCGAACGGGTACACCTCAGGTCCACCCCGACTCAAAAAAAGCAGCACCAGCAGTGCCCCAGTCGCCGCAAGGGATACCCAGACGAATGCGTTGCCGTAGCCGTAGGTGACGAAAAGCCGATAGAACGAGTAGAGAGCGAAAAATGCTGGCAGCAGCACGATGCATATAAACGTCTCCGCACTCTCAATAATCTCCATGAGCCGCCCGTAGCGAGTTCCGTCGTCGATGCCACCCCCTCCGACGCTGAAAAGGAAGGCGGAGGAAACGACTACTGTGTCGAGGTCTGATTTAGATAGCCCGGGAAAGCGATGCTTCGTGATCTCGTAATAGACCGACAGTGCCGTTTGTCGACGCCAAGAAATTTGAACGGCCCGCACAACGAGGCCAACCGCGACGGGCGGTATTAGGATCCGAATGAAAGCGAAATCCGTAAGCTTGACGGCGAGGATGGAAACCTCACTCACGCCGCGACCCGAGATCAGGATAAAAACCAGCGCGAGCGATACGGCGACGAACCAGTTTCTCCGCGCCTCCCGAGCCATCGTCTCGCAAGTATCAAGCAACCGGGCCAAATACTCCTTGACGAGGTCGAGGTCGGTTTCCTTGCAGTCAAGAAACTGCCTGACTCGGTCGGGCAATAGCGCCGAATCGTCTTCTTGCACCGCCTTCACCCCCTCCGCCGCGCCCTACCGTAGTAGCCGCGTTCAACCCTTACCCCTGCGGGGAACCAGCGCTGGCGTAGGCCCTTCACGCGCCCCCGGCGAGCGGCTGCGCCTCGGGCACGGGAGGTGCGTACGCTGTCAGCCCTCTGCGCCCCCAAAGGAGCCCGCCGTGACCGAGCCGCCCCGCTTCCCGCCTGACCTCATCAACGCCCTCTGCGAGTGGATCGCCGGCTACCGCCTCGGCGACCGACAGGCGCAGATCGTGAACGGCCGCGCGCCCGAGCAGACCTCGAAGCGCCCGAAGCAGCACCCGAAGGCGGGCCTTCGGACGTCTAGGGCATCGCTTCCTCGGCCGTGACCTCGGCGAGGCGCTGCGCCTCAGGGTCGTCGAAGACGCCGAGCTGAAGATCGATGCGAGACTCATCGAAGACTTTCCGCCCCGGCACGGCCGCGCGCTGCACGACGACGCGAGCGTGGGCCGACACAAGCAGCGCCCGCCGACCGTCGACGTCTCGCGACTCCCACGCCTGGGCGAATGTCTCCCCGGTCTCTACCTTCCGCGTTTCCGTGACCGCCGTCGCCGGTAGTGCCTCGCGCGCCGCGTGCAGCTCGCCGAGTCGCGCCGCAAGCGCCGGAACGTCGGCCCCCCGCTCGGTCATCTGCCGCGCCGTGTCGGTGATGGCCGCCTCGATGTCGGCCCGCCGACCGTCGTCGACCGCGACCGTCACCACCTCGACGACCGGCCAGTGCCCGACCATGCGCAGAAACTCGCGCTCGACGTACTGCTCGGTCATCTCCGCCGTGATCGCAACGCCCTTGCAGCCCTGTCCATTGCGCCGCGCCGCGCAGGCGTACGTCGGCACGGTCGCCCCGCTCGCGTGCTTCCTCGACGAGGCGTAAAGCTTGCGACCGCACCCGGCGCAGTAGGCGACGCCGGAGAGCAGCCGTGCCGCCCGTACCCGTCGGCCGCGTCCCTCGACGCCGTCGCCGTTCGCCGTGAGCACCGCCCGCAACTGGTGCCATGTCTCGAGCGAAAGAATCGGCTCCCAGAGCTGCCGGGGCAGGCCGTCGTCGCCGCGCAGCAGCTCGCCCCGGTAGACCGACCGGCCGACGGTCGCCGGATTCACGAGCATCTGCGCGATGACCTGCGTCGACCACGGCGCGGGTTTCGTCCGCCGCGTGCGGCCTTCGGCGATCAGCCGTGCCGAGCGAGTCGGCACATCCCGCGCGTTGAAGTCGTGCGCGACCCGGTAGAGGGACTCGCCGGAGAGCACCCGCTCGGCCGCCTCGCGCACCACGGCCGCCGCCTCGGGATCGGGCACGAGCACGTATCCGGGGCCGTCGGCCGCCGGGGCGACCTTGTATCCGTACGGGGCAGCACCGCCCGCCCACCGACCGAGTCGCCGCGCTCCGGCGATGCCCGCCGCCGTCCGCTCGGCAATCGTCGCCGCTTCCATCTCCGCGAAGGCGCTCAGAATCGTCGCGACGAACCGACCCGCCGAGGTGGTCATATCGAGCGACTCGGCGACACTCACGAGCGCCGCCCCGTGCTGCTCGGCCTCGTCGGCGAAGGCGCGGAAGTCGACGACGTTTCGTGCGAGCCGATCGATCTTCGCGAAGATCACGACGTCGACCTCGCCCCACCGCTCGCGAATCTCGCCGAGGCCCGGCCGGTCGAGCCGTAGGCCCTTGTCGGAGCCGCTCACGTCCAGGTCGCGAACGACATGAGGGTGAACGTTCCAACCCTTCGCCGCGCAGTACGCTCGCGCAGCCTCCTCCTGCCGAGCGGGAGAGGTCGAGGGGTCGAGGTCGCCCCGGTGCGAGGAAAGCCGCACGTAGATGATCGCCGTGGTCATGGTGGGAAATGGTAATGTGTCGCACCCGGAGGCTGTTGCCGTCGACCCAGCGGCCGCTCTCCCGGTCGAGCCGCCGGGCGGTCGAGGCGACCTTGAAGTTGGCCACCAGGGTGTTGCTCTGCGTGGTCCGGCGCCACTCCGGCGCGGTCAGCACATTACCGACAATCGTTACATAAGTATCGAACATCGCCCCTCCCAAGGGAACTCGGCTTGTCCGGCCGAGCCTCGGCCGCCGGCCGGCCGCGGGCCAGCCTGCCCCGGCCGACCTGTGGACGACGCGCCCGGCTGTGGACAACCGCCTGATCAAGGTCCCGGTCTGCTAGGACCAGTGGCCCTGTGGCCCTGACCTGCGCAGCAGCATGATCAAGAGGTCGGGTTCCGGAGACGGCCCGACTGGGTATGGCTTTGATCAACCGAGAGAGAGGGAGCGACGATGCTTCTCCGAGACGTCTGCGAGGCCCCGCGATGAGCGCCGTGGCGAACCCCGCGACCGTGGCCGAGTGCCTCCGGGTCGGCGCCGGGTTCTCCCAGGGCGACCGGAACTGGATCGCGGAGCAGTTCGCGACCCTCGACGCCCGGCTCGCCGGCTTCCACGCCGACGCCACCGAGCTGGAGGTGTCGGTCAAGGACCGGAACGCGCGGGGCCAGAAGGTCACCCTGGAGTGCTGGGTCGCGGGCCGGCAGAAGATCGTCACCACCTCCGCCGAGGAGGACCTGCACGCCGCGCTCAACGACGTCCGGGACGACCTGCGCCGCCGGCTCAACGACGCGAAGACCCGGCAGGAGCCCCGCCACAACAAGCACCTCCGCGAGGTCGACCAGCCCGAGGGCGTGCCCGCGCAGGCGGCCGAGCGGGCCGACGCCGAGACCGCCTGAGATCGACTCCCGCCCCCGCTCGCACCCGGTGCCGGCGGGCGGGGGCAGGGGGGCTACCGCCGGGTAGCGAGGCGGCGTACCGTCGCGGTCGTGGAACCCGACGTGCTGGGACCGCCGTACGAGCGGCGGACGATCGACCTGGGCACCGACGACGAGGGACCGGTCGTCGCGACCCTGGTCCGCCGGCGGGCGGAGCGCCCGACCGGCCGGGCCGTGCTCTACGTGCACGGCTTCGTCGACTACTTCTTCCAGACCCACGTCGCCGACTTCTTCGCCGAGCGCGGCTGGGACTTCTACGCGCTCGACCTGCGCAAGTACGGCCGCAGCCTGCAACCGCACCAGACCCCGAACTTCTGCCGCGACCTGAGCGACTACTTCCCCGAGCTGGACGCCGCCGCGAAGATCATCCGCGAGGACGAGGGGCACGACACCCTGCTCGCCATGGGCCACTCGACCGGCGGCCTGATCATCTCGCTCTGGGCGCACGCCCACCGCGAGGCCGGCCTGGTCGACGGGATCGTCCTGAACAGCCCCTTCTTCGACATCAACGCGCCCTGGCTGGTCCGGCGACCCCTCGCGGCCGCCGTCTCCCGGCTGGGCCGCCGGGCGCCGCAGCGCATCCTCCCGTTCGGGCTGGGCACGGTGTACGGCGAGAGCCTGCACGCCGACCACCGCGGCGAGTGGCGTTACGACCTGGCCTGGAAGCCGCTCGCCGGGTTCCCGGTGCGGGCCGGCTGGATCAACGCGATCCGCGCCGGCCAGCGCCAGCTGCGGGCCGGCCTGGACATCCCCGTGCCGGTGCTGCTGGCCTGCTCGACCCGCAGCTACCGGGGCACGAAGTGGCACGACTCCGCCACGCTCGCCGACGCGGTGCTCGACGTGGAACACATGGTCCGCTGGGCGCCCCGCCTCGGCCGGCACGTCACGCTGGCCCGCTTCGACGGCGGGCTGCACGACCTGACGCTGTCCGGCCCCGCCGTACGCGAGAAGGTGTTCGCGGAGGTCGGGCGGTGGGCGGAGGGCTTCCTCGGCGCCGGGCCGACCGAGCCGGCGCCGGCGCCGCGGCGGCCGGTCGACGAGCCGGCCGGGGCGACCGCCGAGGGGTGAGCCGGGCCGGTCAGCCGGCGGTCGCCGCCGCCAGGGCCGACCGGATGCGGTCGAACGTCGCGACCGGGTGGCCGCCGCCGTCGGCCGGCAGCAGGAGGCCCAGGCAGCGCAGCGAGAGCTCCCCGTCCGGCGCCTCGACGCCGAACACCGGCGCGCCCACGTACCCGGACGGCAGCTCGGTGGTGACCCGCACCTGGTCACCGACGCGGGCCACCCGCTCGATCACCGCCTCCAACGGCCGCGCCCCGGTCTCGCCGATGCCGAGCGCCAGCACGAACGCCGAGCCGGGCTCCGCGCCGACCCGGGCCACCGCGTCGGCCGGCGCGGCCACCGAGTCGGTCACCTGCTGGGTACGCCAGCTCCAGCCCTCGTCCTCGGCGTAGCCGTGCAGGCCGCCCGTGGGCATGGCGGCCAGGCCGATCTCCGGCAGGTGCAACCACCGGTCGGCGAAGTCGGGCAGCCCGATCGGCTCCGCGGCCGCCTCCGCCGGCTCGGTGACGCTCGGCCGCAGCCCGATCTCCCCGTACGGCGTCCGGGTGGTCGCGGCGGCCGTGAGCAGCCACTCGTGCACCACCTCGCCGTCGTCGGTCGCGCCGACCAGCTCGCTGTAGAAGAAGGCGGTGCCGAACGTCGCACCCGGCGCGCCGGGCCGGTCCGACCCGGTCACGGGCAGGATGGCCCGGCCGAGGAGCTGGCACAGCTCGTATGCGATCTCGTTCTCGGTTTCCTGGTCGAGCAGCACGACGCCGAGGGTACGGACCGGCCCGGCCCGGGTGGCCCGCGCCCCGGATATCCGGGATGCCCGCGGGGGCCGGGCCGTGGGACGCTGAGCGGCGACGTGGCCGCGACCACCCGTTCCCCCGCCCAGGCCCAGGGCGGCGGTACCCTCTTGGCGCGACACCGTCGACGCGCGCCCGTAGCTCAGCGGATAGAGCAGGGGACTTCTAATCCCAAGGCCGCAGGTTCGAATCCTGCCGGGCGCACCATCGTCATCAGCGAAACGGGAGACGGCCGGGCGGGAGGCGGCGACCGTCAGGCCTGCGGGGTCGCCTGCCGCCGGACCCGGTAGCGCAGGTGGGTCACGTGCGGCGAATCCACTGTGGCGAGCCGTTCCAGTTCGATGTGCGCGTCACCGAGGTGCTCGAACAGGCGGCGGCCCGCACCGAGCAGCACGGGTGCGACCTGGACGCGGATCTCGTCGACCAGGCCGGCGGCCAGGAACTGCTGGCCGACCGTCGCGCCCATCAGGCGTACGTCGCGGTCTCCTGCGGCGGCGGTGGCCCGGTCGAAGGCGTCCCGGACATCGGTGACGAAGGTGAAGGTGCCGCTCTTCTCGACCCGCTCGGCGAGGGGGTGGTGGGTCAGCACGAGGCAGGGCACCGGAAAGGGGGTGTCGTTCCAGACGTCGATGCCGACGTCGAACGTCCGCCGGCCGAGCACCACGGCGCCCGTGCCCACCTGCGTTCCACGACTGATCTCCGCGTCCACCTCGTTCGACGAGGCCTCGAAGATCCACTCGTGCAGGCGCAACCCGCCGATGCCCATCGGGTTCTCCACGCTGACGTCCGGGCCCGCCATGAACCCGTCCAGCGACATGGTGACGTCCAGCAGTACGCGTGCCATGGCAGCCCTTCGCCGAGGGACGCCGCGGCGTCCGGGACCGGTAGGTGCTCGATACCGTACCCACCGAGGCCCAGGATCGGGTGGACCTCGGCGGACCGGCCGCCCTCAGACGTTGCCGAAGGTCGGCGCCCCGGCGCTGTCGTAGGTCAGCATGGTTACGCCGGTGCCGGAGGTGTGGGTGCCGGTCAGCCGCAGGCCCGCCGGGGGCACGCCGTCGGCGAAGAGCCGCTGCCCGCGTCCCAGCACGACCGGGAAGACCAGCAACTGGTACGTGTCGATGAGCCCCTCCCGCATGAGCGACCGGGCGAGCGCGCCGCTGCCGTGCACCTGGAGTTCCCCGCCGGGGCGGCTCTTGAGTTCGGTGACGGCGGCGGCCAGGTCACCGTCGAGGCGGTGCGATCCCGACCAGGTGAGCTCGTCGTCCCGGGTGGTGGCGACGTACTTCGGCAGCCGGTTGAGCGGGTTGTCCGGGCCGCCCTGGGCCGGGTCGGTCACGTGCGGCCAGTAGGCGGCCATGATGTCGTAGGTGCGGCGGCCGAGCAGCAGGGCCTCGGCCCGCTCGAGGGTCTCGCCCATCCACCCGCCGACGGTCTCGTCGAAGTGCGGCGGCAGCCAGCCGCCCAGGTCGAACCCGCCGCTGCGGTCCTCCTCCCGGCCGCCCGGGGCCTGCATGACGCCGTCCAGGGTGAGGAACGTGGTGATGGTGAGTCGCATGGTGGTGCCTCCTTCGTGACCGGCCCTGCGCCGGCCTCCACCCTGCCGACGGCCGGGGACCAACCGGATTCGACAACCCGGCCGGACCCAGTATGTGATCTGGGCCACACCAACCGATGTCACCGGGGCGACGTAGCCTCCGCTCATGGTGACCGAGACGGATCTCCGCCTGGCCGACGGCCGCACCCTCCACGTCTACGACACGGGTGGGTCCGACCGCCTCGCCGTGTTCTGGCACCACGGCACGCCGAACATCGGGGCACCGCCCGCGCCGCTGTTCGACGCGGCCGACCGGCTCGGTCTCCGCTGGGTCTCCCACGACCGCCCCGGCTACGGCGGTTCGACGCCGCTGCCGGGGCGCGACATCGCGTCGGCCGCCGCCGACGTCGCCGCGGTGGCCGACGCGCTGGGCCTCGACCGGTTCGCGACGGTGGGCCACTCCGGCGGTGGGCCGCACGCCCTGGCCTGCGGCGCGCTCCTGCCCGACCGGGTGGTCGCGGTGGTGGCCGGCGCCGGCCTGGCCCCGTACGGCGGGGCCGGGCTGGACTGGTTCGCCGGCATGGTGCCCGCCGGGGTGGCGTCGCTGCGGGCGGCCGCCGCGGGGCGGGCGGCCAAGGAGGCGCACGAGGCCTCGGGTGTGGTGTACGACCCGGAGTTCACGCCGGCCGACCTGGCCGCGCTGCACGGCGAGTGGTCCTGGTTCGACAGTGTGGTGGGCCCCGCGACGCAGGCGGGGCCGGGCGGGCTGATCGACGACGACCTGGCGTACGTGCACCCGTGGGGATTCGACCCCGCCGACGTGACGCCGCCGGTGCTGCTGGTGCACGGCGCGCGGGACGGGATCGCGCCGGTGGCCCACGCCGAGTGGCTGGCCGGGCGCTGTCCGACCGTCGAGCTGCGCCGCTACCCGGAGGACGGGCACATCTCGGTGCTGCGCCACGCCGGGCCGGCGCTGGAGTGGCTGCGCTCGCGCGCGGACGAGGCGTCCGTGCGGTAGGTGGAGGGGCGTCAGGGCGTACGCGGGCCGATGCCGTCCGCGGCCGAGGGATCGAGCATCAGTCCGACCTGCCGCCCGATGAACCGGTACGCCACCTGCTTCGCCGCCCACAGCAGATAGCCCCGCTCGGCGGCACCGATGCTCCGCCCGTCGGCGTGCCCGACGCTGCTGAGCAGCACCCAGCTTCCGGTCGTGGAGCTCACCGTGAGGGTCTCACCGCCCGGGATCCCACGCTGGGCGGCGCTGCGCGGAAGCCGGCCGAGCCGGTCCCGGGTGGTCCGCTCACCGGGATAGAGGACCGCTGCCAGGTGGACGACGGCATCGCTGTCGTCGGTGGTGTATGTGACCCGGACCGTGCGCACGCAGCCGTCGAGCACGTCGTCGTCGAGCACGCCGACGCAGCCGCGCAGGTCCTTCCCGCCGGTCCGGCGCAGGGTGTCCCCCGCCGCCTGGAACGTCCGCTCCGGCATCGCCGTGGCCACGGTCACCGGCGGCGCCTCGGCCCGGACCAGCGCCACCGCGAGGGTGCCGAGCAGGGCCACCGCGACGAGGGCGGCTCCGCGAGCCGACCGCCGCCCGCCGTCGGCCCGGACGGTGCGGACGAGGACGGCGATCACGGCCAGGCCTGCGCCGACCCCGCCCCAGCGGATACCGGTGGCCATCGCCCCGGCCGCCGGGCCGTCGAGGAGCAGGTACAGGGCGGCTCGCCGGCCGGGCACGTGCACCCAGGCCACCAGCAGCAACGCCGAAGCGACCAGCGCGGCGGCGACCCGGGCGGGCACGCTGAGCCGCGCCCACAGCACGAGGGCGACCGTGGCCCAGAGAACCGGGAGGGTGATGAGCAGCCAGCCGACGAGGGTCATGCCGGTGCCGGTGCAGCCGGTCAACGCGCAGGCGCTCTCGTCGATCCGGGTCCGCACCTCGTCGCCGTACACGATGCGCAGCGTCACCAGGGCGACCACGCCGACGGCGACCAGCACGCCCGCCGGGTCGAGGCGGCCGCGGCCGGCAGCGCGTCGCGCCTGGTCGGCCGCGTCGGCGGTGGCGTCCGCGCGAGCGGACCCGGCCGTCATCTCCTCGCGTGCCCGGGCCACGAGGTCCTTCGAGGTGCTGCGCCCACCCCTGCTGCTCGACATGGCAGCGAGACTAGGGCAGCGGCGCACGGGGACCCGCCGCCGCCGGCACTCGCGGACCGTCCCGGCCGCCGGGTGGAGCGCCGCGCGGTAAACCGGGTGACCCGCCGCCACGCGGCGTCCACCATCGACGGATGCCGCAGCATCGACCCGCCGAGCCGGACATCACGCGCTACTACACGGACGTCTTCGCCGAGGCGGACCGGTTGGACCGGTCGCCGCAGGGAAGGTTGGAGGCGTGCCGCACGCGTGACCTGCTCACCCGGCTGCTGCCGCCCCCGCCGGCCGAGGTGCTGGACGTCGGCGGTGGCCCCGGCGCCTACGCGGGCTGGCTCGCCGCGGCCGGGCATCGCGTGCACCTGGTCGACCTGGTGCACGCGCACGTCGAGGCGGCCCGGGCGGCGTACCCGGGGATCAGCGCGGCCGTGGGTGACGCCAGGGACCTCCCGCTGCCCGACGACTCGGCCGACGCCACCCTGCTGCTCGGCCCGCTCTACCACCTGCCCGACCGGGCGGACCGGGTGGCCGCGTTGCGTGAGGCGGCCCGGTTGACCCGGCCCGGTGGCCCGGTGCTCGCGGCGGTGATCAGCCGCAACGCCGCCCTCATCGACCTGACGGCGCAGGGGCTGGTGGACGAGCACAACCGTGCGCTGCTGCGCGAGGAGTACGCCACCGGGGTGAACGACCCGCGGACCGGCTTCACGACCGCCTACTTTCACCGCCCGGAACAGGTGGTGGACGAGTTCGTCGCGGCCGGATTGCCAGCCCCCGCGGTGTACGGGGTGGAGGGTCCGCTGTGGCCGCTGCTGAACGCGCTCGGTACCGGCCCGGACGAGCGGCTGTTCGCTGACGCGGTGGCCCTCGCCGAGGTGTTCGAGCGGGATCCGGCGGTGCTCGGGGCCAGCTCGCACCTGCTCGCCGTGGCCCGCGCCCCGGTGGATGGGAGCCGGCCCGCCGGCGGCTGAGATCGTCATAGCGACGCGCCGCGCACCGAGGGTGACCGGTTCCGTGTGCACGTGTTATTCTCCGGCGTCGATCTACCGTGCGGACCCGACCGGGTCGCTGCCGGAAGGACACCTCCCCCGATGCCGGTCGTAGCCGCCACGACCCTGCCGCCGTCCGCGCTGGACCGGCCGGCGGGCGGCGCGTTCACCCTGATCTTCACCACCCTGCCGGCGCTGCTGCGGCTCACCTGCGGGCTCGTCGCGGCGGTGGTCGCGCTGGCGGTGCGCACCCCGCCGGTCCGGGTGGCCCTGCTGGTCCCGGCGATCGTCGCGCTCACGGCCTGGTCCCTCTGGTACGCCGTCCGCGCCCTGCGGTACGGGTTCACCGGCGCCCTGGTGGCCGGCGACGTGGCGCTGACCACCGCGGCCGCGCTGGCCATTCCCTGGCTGGTCGCGCCGGAGGTGCTGCCCGGCGAGGGGAGCTGGATGGCGGTGCTGGCCAGCACCACGGTGATCAACGCACAGGCCACCGCCCCGGCCCGCTGGTCGGTCCCGGCCGGGCTGCTGGTCACCGCGGGCTACGCGACCGGGGCCTCCCTCGCCGGCAACGCGGTCGAGGCGCGGGCGCACGCCGGGACGCTGCTGGTGCAGACCAGTTGCACGGCGGTGGTGACCGCGGTGATGCGACGCCGGATCGGGCGGGCCGACGCCGCCTTCGGGGACTACCAGCGGCTGTCCCGGGAGGCGGTGGTGGGACGCGCCGCCCGGGAGGCCGAGCGGCGGCAGAACCGCGACCTGCACGACACCGTTCTCGCCACGCTGACCATGGTGGGGCTCGGCGCTGTGCCCGGCCCCTCCGCGGCGCTGCGCGAGCGGTGTGCGGCGGACCTGCGTACCCTCACCGCCCTGGCCGACGCCCGCGCGACGCCGGCCGGCGCGGTGGCGCTCGACGAGCGGCTGCGGGCGGTGCTCGCCCGCCTGCCCGAGCTGACCGTGGACGCGACGCTCGCGCCGTGCCGGGTGCCCGCGGCGGTCGGCGCGGCGCTCGCCGACAGCGCCGCCGCCGCGCTGGCCAACGTGGTCCGGCACGCGCCGGGCGCCACCGCCACGCTGCGCCTGGCCCCGGACGCCGGCGCCGTCGTGGTCGAGGTGGCCGACGACGGCCCCGGCTTCGACCCGGCCACCGTCCCGGCCCACCGGTACGGGCTGCGCGAGTCGATCCACGGCCGGATGTCGGCGGTCGGCGGCCGCGCGGTCGTGACCTCCGCCCCTGGCGCCGGCACCCGGATCCGGCTGGAGTGGTCCGGTGTCCACTGAGTCGGGAATGGTCGGGACCGGCACGGCGGCCCCGGCGATCGTGCGGCAGCGGACGCCGGAGCGCGCCGGCCCGGGGGCCGCCGCGACCGCGGCGCACGCGGTGGGCGACGCCTCGGACCGGGGCGCCCGGATCGCGGCGGTGGTCATCGCGCTGGCCTGGCACCTGGCGATCGGGTTGCCGGCGCTGCTCGGTTCCTGGTCCCGGCTGGCCGCCCCGCCGGTGGTCGCCGCCGGCTGGCTGGTGACCGCGGCGGTCGGCGTCGCGGCGGGCGTACGCCTGCTGCGCGGTGGGCTGCCGCCCGCCCGGCTGCTGGCGGCGGCGCTGCTGGTGGTCGACGGGGTGGTCTTCGCGGCGGCCGGTGAGCGGCAGCTCTTCACGGCGGCCAACTGGGTGTGGGGCGGGCTGGCCTGGTTCTTCCTGCTGGTGCTCTGGCGGCGGCCGCTGAGCTGGCTGCTCGCGCTGCTCGGCGCGCACGCGACGATCGCCCTGGCCGCGGTGGTCCAGCACGGCGCGACCGCCCCGGCCGACCTGAGCCGCTACGCCATGTACGTCTACGGCACCTCGTCACTGCCGGTGGCCGTGTTCGCCGGGGCGGCGGCGATCGCGGCGCTGGCCCGGGACCGGGCCGCCACCGCCGCGGCGTCCGTGGACGTGGTGGCCGAACGGGACGCGGCGGAACGGGCGCAGCGGGAGCGGCAGGCGCGGCTGGCCCTGGCCAGCGGCACCGCCGAGGAGGTGCTGGCGGCCCTCGCGTCCGGCGAGGCCGACCCGGCCGACCCGGCGGTACGCCGCCGCGCCGTGCTGGCGGCGGCCCGGCTGCGCCGGCTGATCGCCGAGTCGGACGACGTGCCGGATCCGCTGCTGCACGAGCTGCGCGCCGCGGCCGACCTGGCGGAGCGCAACGGCCTGCCGATCGAGCTGGTCGCCGTCGGCGCGCCGCCGGACCTGCCGGTCGAGGTCCGCCGGCGGCTCGCCGACCCCGCGACCGAGGCGCTCGCCGGCGCCCGGGGCTGGGCCCGGCTGACCGTGGTGGCCGGCCCGGACGAGGTGGTGGTCAGCCTCGTCACCCCCGACCACGACGGGCCGGACGCGACCGGCCCGCCCGGCGGGGACGGGACCGGGCCGGTGGAACACCTGCACGAGCGCGACGGGGAGATCGAATGGACGCAGACGCGGTGGCGGAGGACGTGACCGGCGGGCAGCCGGTGGGCGTGGCGATCGTGGACGATCATCCGGTCGTGATCGACGGGGTACGGGCGTGGCTGGCCGGCGAGCCGCGGCTGCGCGTACTGGCCACCGGGGACGACCCGGACGTGGTGCTGCGGGCCGCCCCCGAGGCCGAGGTGGTCCTGCTCGACCTGCGGCTGCACGGGCGCATGGTGCTCGACAAGCTGGCCGAGCTGAGCGCCGCGGGCCGCCGGGTGGTGGTCTACTCCGAGCACACCGCCCCGGAGACGATGCTGGCCGCGCTGGACGCCGGCGCGGTGGCGTTCCTGGCCAAGCACGAGGGGCGGGAGCACTGCGTGGCCACCGTGCTCGCGGCGGCGAGCGACCGCCCGTACGTGCCGCCGGCACTGGCCGGGGCCATCGTGGGCGATCCCCGGCCGGACCGGCCGGTCCTGTCCGACAAGGAGCGCGAAGCCCTGCTGCTGTGGTTCCAGTCGATGTCGAAGGCGTCGGTGGCCCGCCGGATGCGGATCAGCGAGCACACCGTGAAGCAGTACGTGGACCGGGCCCGGATCAAGTACACGCGGGCGGGGCGGCCGGCGGCCACCAAGGCGGCGCTGCTCGCCCGGGCGATCGAGGACGGCCTCGTCCGGCCGGAAGATATCGGCAGCTATCGGTCACAGGCGTCCGCCGACCGGCCGACCCCCTAACGGCTGTCATGACAGCGGCCACGGGGTGGGCCAGGCTCGACGTATCGCCAACCGCGCCACCGGGAGGTCGTGACCGTGCAGGAGGACGCCGCACCCTTCTTCATCGGGCCGCACCGCTTCGACGCGGATGACGATCCCACCCACCCGCTGCTCGACCGGCGTCATGCCGTGCTCCCCGAGCCGGGCGAACGCCTGCTCGGGCAGCACAGCCTGCGGGTGGCCGGTCACCTGCTCGGGCCCACCGACGACCTCCGGTCCTGGGCGCTGCCCACCCCGGCGGCGGTCACCGTGACCGACCGGCGGCTGGCGTACGTCTGCAGCGGTTCCGAGCTGTCCCTGGTTTCCGGGCGGGGCGGCCGGACGGACGCCCGGCACCGGCGCCCGGTCCGGCTGTCCCGCCTGGTCAGCGGCCAGATCCGCTGGCAGTGGCCGTCGCGGCTGGAGCTGGCCGAGAGCCCCGACGGCACCGGCGAGCTGCGGGTGGTCTGCGACGCGCTGCGCACCATCCGCCAGCCGGCGCTGGCGCTCGCCGGCCCGGTCGACCTGGTCGCCGCGCTGGCCCGGCACGTGCGCCGCTCGGTGGCCGCGTTCCGGCTGGCCCGTCCCGAACTGGTGGACCTCTCCCCGCCGGAGCGGGACACCCTGGCGATCCGGATGGGCCCGGCGCCCGGCTCGGCGCGGGGTGCCGTGACCCTGCCGGGTTCGCTCCCGGTGGAGTTCCTGTCCCGGGACGACTACTACCGCCCGGCCGTGGCGGAGCCGCCGGCGTGGCCCCGCCAGGACGTGCCGGCGCGGGACCGCCCGGGCTCCGCCTGCTGACCCGCGTTCAGCCGGCCGGCCCCGGCACCATGCGGCCGGACGCCCGGCCCCGCCGGATCAGGAGGTCGTGGTGCGGCGCCCCGGGCGGTCCAGCTCGGCGGCCTGTTCCGGGGTGGGGGCGGTGCCGCCCAGGTGGGCCGGCTGCCACCAGGCGTCCTCCGGGCCGGCGGGCCGGTCGGGATACTCCCGCTGGGCGCGATCGACCAGCGCGGTGAGCCGTGCCCGCAGCTCGGCGGTGAGGGCGTTGCCGTCCGGGTGGGCGGCCGGGTCGATGGGCTCGCCGATCAGAATCGTGATCGGGGTGTGCCGGCGGGTGAGGGTGCGCGGCCGGCCCTTGGTCCACAGCCGCTGGGTGCCCCAGAGCGCGACCGGCAGCAGCGGCACGGCCGCCTCCTGTGCCATCCGGGCCGCGCCGTTCTTCAGCTCCTTCACGGTGAAGGAGCGGCTGATCGTCGCCTCCGGGAACACGCCGACCACCTCGCCGCGCCGCAGGGCGCTCACCGCCGAGGCGTACGAGCCGGCGCCGGCGGCCCGGTTCACCGGGATGTGCTTCATGCCGCGCATCAGCGGGCCGGAGACCCGGTGCCGGAAGACCGAGTCCTTGGCCATGAACCGGACGAGCCGGCGGGACTCGTGGGCGCCGTAGCCGCAGAAGATGAAGTCGAGGTAGCTGACGTGGTTCGAGGCCAGCACCGCCCCGCCGGTGCGCGGCACGTGGTGGCTGCCGTCCACGTGCAGGCGCAGGTCGAGAGCGCGGAACATCGTCTTGGCGGCGAGGATGACGGGCGGGTACACGAGTTCCGGCATCCGCCAACTTTACCCCGAGTAGGTTACGGGACCGTAGGGGTGAGAGTCGGCTCCCTCTGCCGTCGGCAGAGGGAGTGGCGGTGGCGCGGGCACAGCGGCCAGCATGGCCGGATGACAGATCGCGCCGTACTGCTCTGGATCCACGGCGGCGGGTGGCGAGCCCGCTCCGACGAGGACGGGGCCGCCCTCGCCCCGCTCGGGCTGCGGGTGGTGCCGGCGACCTACCGCTTCGCGGCCGAGGCCCGCTGGCCGGCCCAGCTCGACGACGTACGCGCCGCGGCCCGGGCCGCCCGGGCCGCGGCGGGCGGGCTGCCGCTGCTGGTCGGCGGCGACTCGGCCGGGGCGATGCTGGCCCTGCACCTCGGCCTGCGCGGGGTGGACCGGCCGGGCGACGTCCAGGGGGTGCTGGCCTACTGGGCGCCGGTGGACCCGCTGGACCCCGAGTGGCGGCGGCTGCGCCGGCACGACGATCCCTGGGCGGACCTGCTCGGCCACCCGCCCGCCGCGGGCGACTCGGCGACCGCGGACGCCACCGTCGCCGGCCACCTGGGTTCGGGCGTACCCGTGCTGCTGGTGCAGGGCCGCGACGACGCCGCCGTGCCGGCCGCCCAGTCGGTCGGGCTGGCGGGCCGCCTGCTCGCCGCCGGGCACCCGGCGCACCTCTGGCTGACCCACGGCGGGCACGCGTTGGACCTCGCCCGGCCCGACATCCGGGCGGTCACCGCCGCGTTCCTGGACAACGTCCTGCCGCCGGCCTGAGCCGACTACGGTGCAGGGCATGCCCGACCTCACCGCGATCGTCATCCACTGCCGCGATCCCTACCTGCTCGCCCCGTTCTGGAGCGCGGTGACCGGGCTGCCCGTGGTCGAGGAGGACCGGGTCAAGCTCGGCGACCGGTCGCTGGAAACGGACGAGTCGGTGCTGCTGCGCGACCCCGCCGGCCGCCGGCCCGACGTCTGGATCAGCCCGGTCGACGACCTGCCCGGCCCCGGCCGGATCCACCTGGACCTGGTGGGCGACGCCGAGGAGCGGGCCGCCGTGCTGGAGGCGGGCGCGACGGTGGTGCGCGAGCTGCCCCGGTGGACCGTGCTGGCCGACCCGGAGGGCAACGAATTCTGCCTGCTCCCCCGCAGCGAGCCACACGGCGACACGCTGTTGCCCGGGCACTGAGCCCGCGGCGGCGCGCCGCGGGCCCCCCGGCCGGCGGCGCGCGGTGTTCCGTGACTCAGGACGCGGCCAGGTTGTCCAGGTCCAGCCGGCCCCGGGCGAAGGCGTCCACCCGCCCCCACCGGCCCGGGATGTCCAGCACCTCGATGCGTCCCATGCCGACCGGCAGCCGCGGGTCGACCGCGAGGTGCCCCTCGTGGGGCTCCAGGCCCAGCATGGTCCGGATCAGCAGCAGCGGGGTCCCGGTCGACCAGGCCTGCGGGCTGCACGCCGTCGGATACTCCACCGGGAACTTGGTCAGCTCCCGCTGGTAGCCGCCGAACGCCTCCGGCAGCCGCCCGTCGAAGTACCGCGCCGCGTCCAGGATGCCGTTGGCGATGGTGGCGGCCTCCTCGGCGAAGCCGTACCGGCGCAGGCCCCAGGCGATGAACGAGTTGTCGAACGGCCAGATCGTGCCGTTGTGGTAGCCGATCGGGTTGTAGCGGACCTCGCCCTCGGCCAGGGTGCGTACCCCCCAGCCGGAGAAGAGCCGCGGCCCGACCAGGTGCGCGGCGATCTGCTCGGCCCGGTCCTCCCGCACGATGCCGCTCCACAGCAGGTGGCCGATGTTGGAGCTGAGCACGTCGCACTGCCGGCCGTTCGGGTCGAGCCCCAGGGCGTAGAAGCCGCCGTCGGCCACCCACCAGTCCCGGTTGAACCGCTCCTTCAGGTCCGCCGCCTCGCGTTCCAGCTGGTCGGCGTACGCCGGGTCGTTCCAGAACTCCCGGGCCAGCCGGGCGGCCCGCATCTTCGCGTCGTACGCGTACCCCTGCACCTCACAGGTGGCCCGGGGGAACGGCGGCAGCGTGCCGTCGGAGTACGAGAGGGAGTCCCACGAGTCCTTCCAGCACTGGTTCTCCAGGCCGGTGTCGGTGTTGCGGCGCTCGTACCAGATGTAGCCGTTGCCGACCAGGTCGGCGTAGTCGTCGATCCACTTCAGCGCGGCCCGGCACTCCCGTTCCAGCTCCTTGACCAGCGCGACGTCGCCGCTCCACTTCTCGTACTCGTCGAGCAGCACGATGAACAGCGGCGTCGCGTCCACCGAACCGTAGTACGGCGAGTGCGGCTGCTCCTCGAAGGCGGCCGTCTCGCCGTAGCGCATTTCGTGCAGGATCCGGCCCGGGTCCTCGTCGCGGAAGTCGTCGAACCGGGTACCCTGCAACGCGCCGAGGATGCGCAGCGTCGTCTTCGACATCTCCGGCGCGAACGGCAGCGCCTGGAGGCAGGTGAAGATGCTGTCCCGGCCGAACATCGTCATGAACCACGGCAGGCCTGCGGCCGGCAGTGTCTGCCCACCGAGCGAGAGCGGCGAGAACCGCAGCGCGGCCAGGTCGATGAGGCTGCGCCGGTAGGTGGAGGCCACCTTGCCGTGCTCGCTGTTCACCTTCGGCGCCTTCGCGATCCACTGTTCCAGGTCGTGCTGGAGGGCCAGCCGCTCGGTGCCGTGCGCCCGCAGCCCCATCCGTAGGTCCCGGCCGCCCGGCCCGATCGCGTAGGTCTGCACATCTATGGACGTGTCCCACTGCTCGTTCGGTTCGAGGTGGATGCTCCAGGCGAACCCGTTGCGGTCGTAGCGGGCCGGCCGGGAGGCGGAGATGACCGTCTCGCGCCGGAAGTTGCCCCGCCGGTAGCCGAGCCGGAGCTTCTCCGGCTCGGCCTCGGAGTAGGTCTCGCCCTTCTTGTTCAGGATCTCGTCCTTGACCTGGAACAGGTCGGCGAAGTCGGCGCCCGCGTCCATCCGGATCTCCAGGTCCACCGCCTTCTCGTCGTGGTTGAGGATGGTCAGCGACTCCCGGAAGCTGCCGCCCACCGCCCGCTCCCGGATGATCGACAACTTGGCGTCGATGTAGTGCGTGGCCATACCCGGCACCAGGAAGAAGCGGGCCTCGTAGTACTGGAGGTCGTCGTAGGAGAGCGCGTTGAGGCGCTCGCCGTTGACGGTCAGCACCCACTTCGACAGGTACCTCATGTCGAGCGAGAAGAGGCCGGTCGGCTCGCTGGGCGTGGCCTCGATGTCACCGGTGTCCTCGGAGACCACGAACGTGTTGCCGTCCAGGATCCGGATGGTGTTGCTCGCGGCCATCAGGCAGCCCTCCTCTGGAACACGTGGTGCGGCCCCCGGGAGTCCGGCGGACCGGGAAAGAGCCGTTCGATCTGCAACACCAGGCGCAGGTCGCCGGAGACCGTCATGTCCCCGCGCAGCAACGCCGCGATGGTGTTCTCCTCACCGCTGACCAGCTGGCCGAACAGCCGCGGCTCGGTACCGACCACGGTGTCGGCCTCCTGGTCCTCCTGGCGGACCCGGAGGTTGCCCCGGTCGATCTCCAGCAGCCAGTGCGTGGTCTGCGGCCCCTCGTGCAGGTCGAACCGGAGGGTTCCGGAGGTCTTGGCCAGCAGCGGTTCGAACCCCCGCCGGTCCAGTTCCTCGAAGAATCTGGTGGTGGACATGTCCATCGGCCGAACTCCTCCCGCGATCCGCGGCCTCCGACGTCCGAGGACGGGTCCCCGCCGGGGTACGGGTCAACCTCGCCCGGTTCGGGTGAGGCACCCGCAGAGGGGTCCGGACACGCGAAACGCCGGCCCCCGAACCGGGGGCCGGCGTCACCGCGGCGGACGGGTCAGTTGTTCGGGTCGTCGGCGCTGACGTCCGCGAGAACGGACTGGGGCTCCCGCTCCACGGCCAGGTCACCCATCGACACCAGGCCGATGAGACGGCCGTCCTCGGTCACCGGCAACCGGCGGACCCCGTAGGTGCGCATCAGGTCGGTGGCGGCCACCGCGTCGTCGTACTGGCTGACCGTCACCACGTCCTTGCTGGTGATCTGGTCGAGCTGAGTGGTGTTGGGATCCAGGTTCTCGGCCACGCCCCGGACCGTGATGTCCCGGTCCGTGACGATGCCGACCACGTTGTCGCCATCGGTCACCACCACGTCGCCGATGGCGCTGTCGCGCATCTCCTGTGCCGCGGCGGTGAGGGTGTCGCTGCCGTTCATCGTCACCAACCGGGTCGTCATGAACTCTCCGACCGTTGTCATGGTGCTCCCCTCTCGGTGTCGGCACCGCGGTCTACCCGGTGCCGCGAACGAGGTAACGCCGGCCGGCACCCGGCGCTCAGCCCCGCGGCGGCATCCCGTAGAGCCGCTCGACGTGCAGCCGGAGCACCAGCCGGCGCTCGGCCACCATGGCCCGCCGGAAGTCGTCCCAGTCCGGGTGTTCGCCCTGCACCGCCCGGTAGAGCCCGACGAGTTCCTCGACGGTCGGGTCGTCCGGTCGCTCCGCCACCGGGGTCAGCTCGGCGCGGGCCTCCGCCACCGCGTACGCCCAACCGTCCTCGCTGCTGACGTGGAAGCTGGCCCGGGGGTCGCGGCGCAGGTTGGCGGTCTTGGCCCGGCCGTCGGTCACCGAGATCCGGATCAGCCCGGCGTCCGGATCGAAGGAGTGGACCACGGTGGACAGTTGGGGCCGGCCGTCGCGCTTCAGGGTGGCGAGCACGCCCAGCCGGCGGCTCGCCACGAGGTCGGTCAGGGCCTGCCTGGTGCGCTCGTCCGTCATTGGAGTCAGCGCCCTTCCGCCGCGACGAGTTCGGCGAGCTGCACGGCGTTGAGGGCCGCACCCTTGCGCAGGTTGTCGTTGGCGCAGAAGAGAGCCAGGCCGTGCTCGACGGTCTCGTCGGCCCGGATCCGCCCGACGTACGTCGGGTCCTGGCCGGCCGCCTGAAGCGGGGTCGGCACGTCGGAGAGCGCCACGCCCGGCGCGCCGTCGAGCAGCTCCCGGGCGCGGGCCGGGGTGATCGGGCGGGCGAAGCGGGCGTTGATCTGGAGCGAGTGGCCGGTGAAGACGGGCACCCGGACGCAGGTGCCGGACACCTTGAGCCCGGGGATCTCCAGGATCTTGCGGCTCTCGTTGCGCAGCTTCTGCTCCTCGTCGGTCTCGTCGGAGCCGTCGTCGACGATCGAGCCGGCCAGCGGGAGCACGTTGAAGGCGACCGGCCGGGCGAACGAGCGCGGCGCGGGGAACTCCACGGCCGACCCGTCGAAGGCGAGCCCGGCGGCGTGCTCGGCGACCTTGCGGACCTGCTCGTCCAGCTCGGCGACGCCGGCCAGGCCGGCCCCGGAGACCGCCTGGTAGGTGGCGACCACCAGGCTGACCAGCTCGGCCTCCTGGTGCAGCGGGCGCAGCACCGGCATGGCGGCCATGGTGGTGCAGTTCGGGTTGGCCACGATGCCCTTGGGCCGGTCGGCGATGGCGTGCGGGTTGACCTCGGCGACCACCAGCGGCACCTCGGGGTCCATCCGGAACGCGGAGGAGTTGTCGATGACGACCGCGCCGGCCTCGGCGACCCGGGGCGCGAGCTCCCGGGCGGTGCCCTTGCCCGCCGAGAAGAGCACGATGTCCAGGCCGCGGTAGTCCGCGGTGGCCGCGTCCTCCACGGTGACCTCGCCGTCGCGCCAGGGCAGCGAGCGCCCGGCCGACCGGGCCGAGGCGAACAGCCGCACCTGCTCCGCCGGGAACTCGCGCTCCGCCAGCACCTGCCGCATCACGCCACCGACCTGGCCGGTGGCCCCCACAATGCCGATCCTCATGCCCGCGAGGCTACCCAGCCGGGCGGGGCCGGTGGGAAGGCTTTCCCAGCGCGCGGGCCGCCGGCCGCCCGCGCACCCTTCGGCGATCGGCCGGTCGGTCTGCAACGACACCGTCGGGCCACGGGCCGCCGACGGAGAATCCCCGGCCGTCCGGGGCCCGGGCCGGAGCATCCGCGCCCGCGGCCCGGGCGCACGCGACCGCCGGACGCGACGGGAATCACATCCCCACGGCCGCGCCGTCGGCACCACACCGGAAGCCGGTCAGGACGTGTGGTCGACCACCTCGCCGAGCCCGGCGGCCACCAGCTCGTCCCGGATCACCGCCGAGTCGCCCTCGACGACCAGAGTGAGCGACTCCGGGTGCAGGTGGGCGGCGGCGGCCGCGGAGACCTCCTCGACGGTCGCGGCGAGCAGCGCCTCACGCAGCCGGGCGTGGTAGTCGTCCGGCAGGTCGTGCACCACCAGCGTGGTCAGCGCCGAGGCGATGGCCCGGGGGCTCTGCAGCTCGACCGAGAGCTGGCCGGCGCGCCAGGAGCGGGCCACCGCCAGCTCGTCCTCCGTGACCCCGGTCAGCTGCGTACGCGACACCTCGCCGACCGCCTCGACCAGGGCCGGCGCGGTCACCGCGGTCTGCACCCCGGAGCTGACCGCGAACCGGCCGAACCGGCGGGACGAGGCGAAGTCGCCGCGGATCCCGTACGTGTAGCCGCGCACCTCGCGGATCAGGTGGTTGAGCCGGGAGGTGAAGGCCCCACCGAGCACCGTGCCGGCCAGCGTCATGGGCACGTGGTCCGGGTGGGCGCGGTGCGGTGACGGGTGCCCGAGGCGGAGCGTGGACTGCACCGAGCCGGGACGGTCGACCAGGATGATCCGCCGGCGGTCGGACAGCGGCACCTCGATCGGGCCACCCTTGTCCGCGGCCGCGCCGCCGGCACCGGTGAACACCGTCGCGGCGAGCGCGTCCAGGTCGATCCGGTCCAGGTCGCCGGCGACGATCAGCGTGCCGGGGCGGATGAACCACTCGGAGTGGAAGACCGTCACGTCGTCCACGTCCAGGGCGGCCACGCTCTCCGGGTCGCCGTACATGGGGCGGCCCCAGCGGTTGCCCGCGCCGAACAGGTCGGCGCGCAGCACGGCGTCGGCCCGCGGGCCCGGGTTCGCCCAGTCCATCCGCAGGGCGGTCACCTCGTCGTCGCGGACCCGGCGCACGTCGGCCGGGTCCAGCTTCGGCGTGCGCACCGCCTCGGCGAGCAGTTCCACGGCAGCGCTCAGCCGGTCCACCGGCACCTGCACGCTCACCTGGAACGAGTCCCAGTCCAGGCCGGTCACCAGCTCGGTGCCGAGCGCCTCGATGGCCAGGGCGTACGCGGTGGCGTCCCGCTGCGCGGTCCCCTCCTCCAGCGCCTTGGCCAGCACCCCGCCGAGCCCCTCCTTGCCGACCGGCTCCCGGCCGGCGCCGCCGTCGAGCAGCAGCAGCGCGACGGCGAGGTTCTGCCCGGGCAGGTGCGCGGCGACGACCTGCCCGCCGGCGGCGGAGCGGCGGACCACCTGCGGGAACCGGTACGGCCGGGCGGCGCCCGGCCCGGGACGGGTGGCGATCAGCGTCATGAGGTCTCCTCGGGCAGGTAGGTGAGGGTCGCCCGGTCGGCCGCGCCGAGCAGCTCGGCGGCCTGGTCGGCGATCTGCTCGGCGGTGACGGCGAGCCAGGCGGGCAGCCGCTCGCCGGCCCGGGCCGGGTCGCCGAACTGGGTGGCGTACCGGCCGAGGGTGTCCGCGCGGCCGTCCACGGTGGACATCTGCCGCCACCACATGGTGCTCAGCAGCGCCTTGGCCCGGTCCAGCTCGGCGGCGGTCACCGGCACGGTGGCCAGCTCGTCGACCACCTCGGCGAGCCCCTCGCGCAGCCGGTCGCCGGACACCCCGGGGCGGGCCGTGGCCGTGGCGATCAGCGGCGCCGGCGCGTGCGCCAGGTCCACCCCGTACGCGCCGACCAGGTCCGGCTGGGCGATCCGCTCGCCGTCGGCGAGCCGCTGGTAGAGCCGGCTGCCCCGGCCGCTGCCCAGCACGGTGGCGAGCACGGTGGCCACGTCGTAGCCGGGGGTGCCGAACGAGTGGGTGCGGTGCGCCACGTAGACCCGGGGAGCGGGCACGTCGGCGGTGACCGTCTCCACCGCGGGCCGGCCGGTGGCCGGGACGGCGCGCCCGTCCGGGGCCGCCGGGATGTCCTCGCGCGGCGGCAGCGCGCCGAAGTACTTGTCGGCCAGTGCGAACACCTCGGCGGCCGTGGTGTCGCCGACCACGGTGAGCACCGCGTTGTTCGGCGCGTAGAAGGTGCTGTGGAACGCCTGGAAGGTGGCCAGGTCGGCGGCGTTCAGGTCGGCCATCGAGCCGATCGTGGCGTGGTGGTAGGGATGCCCCGGCGGGTAGAGCAGCGGCAGCAGCCGCAGCCAGGCGTCGCCGTACGGCACGTTCTCGTAGCGCTGGCGGCGCTCGTTCTTCACCACGTCCCGCTGGTTGTCCAGCGTCTCCTGGGTCAGCGCCGGCACCAGGCCGCCCATCCGGTCGGCCTCCAGCCAGAGCGCCAGCTCCAGGTGCTCGGCCGGGACGGTCTCGAAGTAGTTGGTCCGGTCCGGGTTGGTGGTGGCGTTGAGCGAGCCGCCGGAGCCCTGGATGAGCCGCATGTGCTCGGTCTTCGCCACGTTGACCGAGCCCTCGAACATCAGGTGCTCGAAGAGGTGGGCGAAGCCGGTCTGGCCCTCGGGCTCGTGCCGGGAGCCCACGTCGTACCAGAGGTTCACGGCGACCGCGGGGGCGGTGCGGTCCTCGCTCACCACCACGCGCAGACCGTTGTCCAGTCGGGTCGTCTCGATCGGCCAGGGGTAACCGCTGTCGGGCATGGCACGACGCTATCCGATCTCGCGGGTGGAAAGGTGACGTGCGGGGAGCATCGTCGCCGCGCGCCGGGGTACTCGCCGGGCATGTCCTCCCCCCCATCGGCCGCGGTCGAACGTGCCGCCGCCACGCTGGCCCGGCTCCGGCGGGGCCGGCTGCTGCACCCCGCCGGCCGCACCTTCTCCGCCGAGGTCCTCATCTGGGGTACGCCGGGCCCGCCGGCCGGTGTGCCGCTGCTCGACCTGCCCGGCCGGTGGCCGGCGACGGTCCGCCTGTCCAAGGGCGTGCCGACACCGGGAAGCTGGCCGGACGTGCTGGGGGTGGGGATCCGGCTGCACCGCGACCCGGAGCCGCCGGTGGACCTGCTCGCCAGTTCGAGCGGTGCGGCACCGGTGCTGCGCCACCTGCCGCTGCCCCGGCGCGGCTTCACCGGGACGTACACCTCGATCATGTCCTTCCGCGCGGGCCGGCGGCGGCTGTACCTGGCCGTGCTGGGCGACCCGGAGTCGCCGGAGCTGGGCCGTGGCCTGGCCGGGCTCCCGGCGGTGGCCGGCGACGACGGGCCGCGGCTGGTACTGGCGGTGGCCTCCGCGGTCGGGCCGTGGCGGCCGTTCGGCGAGGTGCGCCTGGAGGGCCGGCGCGGCGCCCGGGAGGACGCCGCGCTGGCCTTCGACCCGATCGGCAACGTGCCGCCGGGCCTGCGGGTGGCCGGGCCGCTCGCCTGGTTGCGGGCGACCACCTACCGGGGTTCCCGCCGGGCCCGCGGCGCCGCCGCTCAGTCGGGGGGCTCGACGGGGGTGACGGTCTGATCGGAGGTCCGGTGCTCCAGCACCGTGTCCGGGGCGGCGTTCCGGTCCTCCTCCCGGATGTCCGATTCGGTGAGGATCGCGTCGGCCTGCGCCTCCGGATCCTCGCTGCCCGCCGCCGCCTCCTCGGGCAGCAGGTGGGCGCGGGACTCGATCCGCTCCTGGTCGCTCTGGTCGTGACTCATGCCGTCCCCCATACCCCCGCCGGGCGTGGCGTACCCGACGAGCGGGTGGGACGCGCTCCGCCCGTCGGGTACGCTGACGGGCGTGACGCGGTCGTATCGATGGTTTAGGCAGCCGGCTGGAGGAGCCGGTGACTCGACCATGAGCTGACGTCACTTCCTCTTAGAGCCGGCCGGGCAGGGATGATTCCCTGCCCTTTCGCGTACGAGCAGCCGGCTCGATCCCGGGCGCCGGCCCCGGGCACGGTCGGCGGAAGGAACCCCACCGTGACGACCCCGGACGCCCATCGGGTCATCGACCAGCGGATCGACCGTGTCGTGCCGCTGACCACCCCGGCCCTGCTGCACCACCACCTGCCCCTGGAGGACGCCCTGGCCGAGGCCGTGGTGGCCGGCCGGCGTGCCGTCGGCCGGGTGCTGGACCGGGCCGACGACCGGCTGCTGGTCGTGGTCGGCCCGTGCTCGGTGCACGACCCCGCCGCCGCCCTGGAGTACGCGGGCCGGCTGCGCGAGCTGGCCGACCGGCTCGCCGACGACCTGCTCGTGGTGATGCGGGTCTACTTCGAGAAGCCGCGCTCGACCGTGGGCTGGAAGGGCCTGATCAACGACCCTGGCCTGGACGGCTCGGGCGACGTGAACACCGGGCTGCGGACCGCCCGGGCGCTCCTGCTCGACGTGCTGCGGCTGGGCCTGCCGGTGGGCTGCGAGTTCCTCGACCCGATCACCCCGCAGTACATCGCGGACACGGTGGCCTGGGGCGCGATCGGTGCGCGGACGGTGGAGAGCCAGGTGCACCGCCAGCTCGCCTCCGGCCTGTCCATGCCGATCGGCATGAAGAACCGCCCCGACGGCAGCATCGCCACGGCGGTGGACGCGATCCGGGCGGCCGGCGTGCCGCACGTCTTTCCCGGCATCGACGTCTCCGGCACCCCGGCGATCATGCACACCCGGGGCAACGCCGACGGGCACCTGGTGCTGCGCGGCGGCGGTGGCCGGCCCAACTACGACGCGGATTCGGTGGCGGGGGCGCTGGACCTGCTGCGCGCGGCGGGACTGCCCGAGCGCGTGGTGGTCGACGCGAGCCACGCCAACAGCGGCAAGGACCACCGCAACCAGCCGCTGGTCGCGGCCGACGTGGCCGCCCAGCTCGCCGCCGGCCAGCGCGGCATCGTCGGCATCATGCTGGAGAGCTTCCTCCAGCCGGGCCGCCAGGACCTGGACCCCACCCGCAGCCTGGAGTACGGCAAGTCGGTGACCGACGCCTGCATCGGCTGGGACACCACGGCCGAGGTCCTCGCCCACCTGGCTGAGGCCGTGCGCACCCGCCGCGCCACCCTCCCCACCCCCGCGTGAGCGGCGGCTGGGGACGTTTGACCGATTCGGGCCCGGGTAGCTGGTCGGCGTGACCGACGACGCGCCCGTGACCGAGCAGCCGGACACCCGGCAGCTCGACGAACTGCTCGACGACATCTTCCGGGGCCAGGAGCGGATGAGCCAGGCGGACATCTACCGAAGGGCGGTGGCGGCCGAGCTCCCCGCCGACCTGCTGTCCCGGATCGACGCGCTGCCCGAGGGCGAGTACGCGGTCGACGAGGCGGCCGACCTGCTCGGCGGGACGGTGGCCTGAGCCCGGCCGGCCTGAGGACGGAGAGGACAGCGCAATGACCGACCGCAACGAGGAACACGAGCACCCCCCGGCGCTCGGCCAGCCACCGGAGGGCACGGACACGCTGCCGGATCCCGACTTCGCCGGCGAGCACGACGAGACCGCGGTCTCCGACGACGTCATCACCGGCGAGGACCGCGACGAGCGGGAACCGGAGGCGTCGCGGGGCTGGGCCGGCGAGGACCACGGCACCACCCCCACCTGACCGGACGGGAGCGGAGAGAGGACCGGCGCAGCGCGCCGGCCCTCTTCGTCTTCGTGCGGTCACTTCTCCTGGTGCCCACCCTCGGCCGCCTGCTGGGCCACCGCGTAGCCCATCTGGAGGAAGTCGGAGGCGGCCACCGCGGTCAGGGCGGTGGCGACCAGCCGGGTCAGCCGGGGCGCCAGCACCAACCCGCCGGTGAGGCCGGTGGCGACCCAGACCGCCAGGCAGAACGGGCAGCTCACCAGCTCGCCGAGCGCGTGCCGGGTCGGGCTGCCCTGGTCGCGGACCTGCTCCATCACCTCGCCGCTGCCGATCGGGTGGTCGTAGCGGGTGAACGGCGCGCGCAGCGGGCTGGTGATCGCGTCCTTGGTGAGCAGGCGGCTCAGCTTGTGGGTCGCGATCGAGAGCAGCACCACGTCGCCGGCCGAGGGCCGCTCGGGCACCGGACGGCCGGTCGCCTTGACCAGCCCGACGAGCGACGCGGTCACCGCGCCGTACGTGCCCATCGCCACCAGGTAGCCGCCCAGCGGCCGGTGCTCGTGCGGCGCGTACGCCTGGCGCAGCCGCGCCACCTTCTGCTTCAGGCCACTCCCGGTCACCCGGCCTCCCTCCTTCTCGTCAGCGCCGCCGGGCTCAGCCGGCGTTCAGGTTGTCGGACACCTCGCGGGCGAGGTTGGCCAGAATCTCGTCGGCCATCCCGTGGTCGGTGCCGGTGAGGTCGAGCCGGACCCGGGCGCCCCCGGCGTCGGCCGGCTCCACGTCGATGTCGGCCGACCAGCCGGCGGCCTCGGAACTCCAGCGGGCCCGCAGGTCCTCGGCGTCGAGCACCTCCACCTGGTGGGTGCCGGAGCGGCGCAGCGCCTCGGGCAGCCAGGCCGACGACCGGTCCGGGTCGGTGGCGGTGTTGAAGACCACCTCGGGCGGCGCGGACATGCCGCGCTCGGCGTGGTTGCTCATCAGGCGTCCCGGAGGCGGCTCGGGTCGACCTCCCGGCCGGGGTGCCGGGCCAGGTACTCGGTCTCCAGCTCGGCGGTGCGGCGCAGGTGGTTGGCGAGCGCCGAGTCGGTGGCGTGCCGGAGGGTGTCCAGCCGGGTCCGGTGCAGGCTCTGCATCTCCCGGATCAGGTCCTCGTCGCCGAGCTCGGCCGGGTCCACCCCCAGCAGGTCACCGTCGACGTCCTGGGTGCGGGCGTGATCGCCGTCCCACTCCGTGACCCGCTGCTCCGGGCTGGCGTCCCGGTGTACTGATTCGGTCATCGTCGCCCCCTCGTCTCGTTCGGGCTGGCATCTAGACGGATGCCCAGCCGGGGTGTCACCAAACCCTCCCACCTACGACACCGCGTCGGAGACGGCCGGCGGGCCCGGTACCCTCGATGGCATGAAGCGGCTCTGGACACCGGCGTGGATCGTCCGCCACGTGGCCATGGTCGTGCTGGTGGTGGGCTTTCTCGGGCTGGGCTGGTGGCAGGTCACCCGGGCCGCCGGGGGCAACACGCTGAGCTTCGGCTACGCGATCGAGTGGCCGGTCTTCGCGGCCTTCGTGGTCTTCGTCTGGTGGCGCGAGCTGCGGCACACGCTGCGGGCGGCGCGCGAGCAGGCGACCAGCCCGGCGCTGCCGGTGGCCGACGGCGCCGAGCCGGCCGTCCCCACCCCGGCGGTACGCCGGCCGGTGCGGGTCAGCCGCGTCCCGGCCGCCCCGGCCGACGGGGTCGACGACGGCGAACTGGCTGCGTACAACAACTACCTCTCCTGGTTGAACGCCAACCCGGGCGCGAAGCCCGGCGACTATCCCGGCTGAGGCCGGTGCGGAAGGACGGACGACGGTGGGCGGAGCCCTTACCCGGTACCGCGTGATCGCCTGGATCGTGGGCGTGGCGCTGGTGGTGCTGGTCCTGATCGGCATGCCGCTGAAGTACGGCTTCGACAACCCGAGCGTGGTGGCCGTGGTCGGCACCGCGCACGGTTGGCTCTACATGATCTATCTGGCGCTCACGTTCGACCTGTCGCGCCGGGCCGACTGGCCGCTGAAGCGGATGCTGCTCGTGATGCTCGCCGGCACCGTGCCGTTCGTCTCGTTCTACGCCGAGCGCCGGGTGAGCCACTGGATGGCCGCCGAGCGGCCGACCCGGACCCCGGAGCCGGTCGCCGGCTGACCCCGCCGGGTCAGCGGTTCGGCCGCCACGCCTCGGCCGCCGGCGGGTCCGTCCAGCCGCCGTGGCGCACCCCCTCGCGGGCGCGCCTCAGGGCCCGGGTGACCTGGCCGAACTGCCGCTCGTCGTCGCTGCTGAAGAGCAGCACCTCGCGCCCGCCGAGGCGGCCCCACAGCTCGTGCGCCGGCGGCCGCCAGCGGTCACCGATCAGCACGAGCAGCAGCGGCAGCAACCCGACCGCGCCCAGCGTGAGGTACGCCGCCGCGGTGAGCCGCTGCAGCCCGCCGGTGAAGCCGAGCAGCACACCTACCGCGCCGATGAGCCCGGCGGAGACGGCGACCGCCCGGAGGGCCAGCCGGTCGTGCGGGCCCCGGGTGGTCCAGAGCTGGGTGATCTCAGCGACCGGCCAGCTGTTGCGGCCGACGGTGAAGCGCTCGCCGGTGACCACGATGCCGGGCCGGGCGTAGAGCAGGGTGGGTGCTGCCGCGCCCGGCGACCGGGGCGGGCGGGTGGTGGAGCCATCGGCTTGCACGGCGGCCTCCCGGGGTTCGCGGGCCGGGCCTCGCGTCGCCGGCGTTGCCGGCCGGCGGGATTCCCGGACTCCGCGCTTCATTGTGTTGGGGGCACGCCAGCCCGCCGGACGTTTTCCCTGGCCACGCGCCTACCGCCGGCCGAATGCTGCGCCGGAAAACGGGGGTGATTTCCGTCTTTGTCGTGACTTTGCGGCGCGTTGCCTGGCGACATCCGCCCAGAACGACGAATCGGGCCACTGGCGTGATCCGCCCATCCGGCACCGGCGCCACGACTGCCCGCCCGCGAACCGGTCACGAAGCGTCACCGGCACCGGCGGCACTTCCTGACGCTTTGCCAACTTTCGCCCCTGCTTCAACACCCCGTCACTCCGGTCACGGGTTAGGTTGGGCAGGCCGGTCCGGTCGACCGCCATCCACCCGGATGGCCCCGGGCCGGTGTCGCCGGGTGCGTTCCGCGCCGGGCGAGAGTCGGAGAGGAGCCTTCCGCTCTTGTCGTCCTTACGGATCCTGCTGCGCTCGCTGGCGGTGGCGGGCCTCTCGGCCGCGCTGCTCGCCCCGGCGTCGGTGGCTCGCGCCGAGCCCACCCCCGCCGAGCTGACGAAGCAGATCGAGAAGTCCTCGACTGAGCTGGAGCGAATCGTCGAGTCGTACAACAAGCTCAACGAGGAGATCAAGGCCAACAAGGCCACCGCGGCCAGGTTGCAGGCCAGGATCGGCCCGTTGCAGGAGCAGGCCGAACGGAGCCGCGCCGACGTCGGTGTCCTCGCCGCCACGGCCTACAAGACCGGGGGCATGCGCACCGTGCAGGCCCTGCTGGAGCCGGGCGGCCCGGCCACGCTGCCGGACCGGCTGGGCACGCTGGACCAGCTGACCCGCCAGCGGCAGCAGACCATCACGGGCTTCACCGAGAACCAGCGCCGGCTGATCGACCAGAAGACCCGGCTCGACGCCACGCTGGCCCGGGAGGCGGCGCAGGCCAAGCAGTTGGTCGCCGGCAAGAAGAAGATCGAGGCGGACCTGGCCCGCCTCTACGAGCTGCGCCGGAAGGCGTACGGACGGGCCACCGAGGCCCCCGTCAAGTCCGGCTCCGCGGGCAGCGCCCCGGCCATCTCGGGCTCCGCCGGCGTGGCCGTGCGCTACGCGTACGGCGCGATCGGCAAGCCCTACGGCTACGGCGACGACGGCCCGAGCAGCTACGACTGCTCCGGGCTGACCCTGGCGGCGTGGCGGGCGGCCAACAAGTCCTTGCCGCACAACGCCGCGATGCAGTGGGACGCCACCTCGCGGATCAGCCGCGGCTCGCTGCAACCCGGCGACCTGGTGTTCTACTCCGGTCTCGGGCACGTGGCCCTCTACGTGGGCGGCGGCCAGATCATCGACGCGCCCAGCGCGGGTCGCAACGTCAACAAGCGGGACATGGACATCATGACCATCGCCGGCTACGGCCGGGTGCGCTGACCCGGAACGGCGAACGGCCGGCGTCCCCCTATCGGACGCCGGCCGTTCGTCGATTCCATTACTACCAGCTCAGGCCGCCTGCAGCCCCTCGGCGCGGGCCAGCTCACGCAGCCGGCCGAGCGCCTGGATCTCCAGCTGGCGGATCCGCTCCCGGGAGAGCGAGAACCGCGAGGCCACCTCGGTCAGCGAGTGCTCGCGCCCGTCCTCCAGGCCGTAGCGGGCCCGCATGATGCCGGCCGAACGGTCGTCGAGGTGGTTGAGCAGACCCTCGATCCGCTGCCGCTCCAGACCGGTGAGGACGATCTCCTCCGGCGACGGGGCGTCACTGTCGGCGACCAGGTCGCCGAGGTTGGTGTCGCCGTCGTCGCCCACCGGGGTGTCCAGCGAGACGGTGTCCTGCGACCAGCGGACCAGCTCGTTGACCCGCTCGACGGTGACGCCGAGCGCCGCCGCGATCTGCTCCGGCTCCGGGTCGCTGCCCAGCTCACGGGTGAGCTGCCGGGCCACGTTGCGCATCCGGTTGACGTCCTCGACCAGGTGCACGGGCAGCCGCACGGTGCGCTCCTGCTGGGCGATCGCCCGGCTGATGGCCTGGCGGATCCACCAGGTCGCGTAGGTGGAGAACTTGTAGCCGCGCTCGTAGTCGAACTTCTCGACGGCCCGGACCAGGCCGGTGTTGCCCTCCTGGATCAGGTCCAGCATGGGCATGCCCGACCGCACGTAGCGGCGGGCGATCGAGACGACCAGTCGCAGGTTCGCGCGGATGAACAGGTCCTTCGCGCGCTCACCCTCGACGACCAGCCGCTCCAGGTCCTCCCGGTCGACGCCGTCGGGGACGCGGTCCTCGCCGAGCAGGTGCTCGGCGTAGAGGCCCGCCTCGATCGCCTTGGAGAGATCGACCTCCTTGGCGGCGTCCAGCAGCGGCGTCCGGGAGATCTCGTGCAGGTAGACGCCGACCAGGTCCCGCTCCTCGGCGACCTCGTCGGTACGCATGCCGATGTTCTTGTCCACGATTGCCACGGTCCCCTCGCTCGCGCCGGTTGCCCGGTTCCTTGCCATCCCCACGTTCATCAGCCCTCCCCGTAACCTCCGCTGTGCCCGTAGGTGCTGACACCTACACAACAGATGAGACGCGTCGGGGATTCCATGTCGTGAGTCGAAACTGTCACGAATGCCTGAGTGGTAGCTGAGAGCCCGGTCCATGTTTGCTGTCAGGGCCCCTGCTCGGGCGGTTCGCGTACGCCCCGGTGGAAGGGCGTCGGAGCAGCGGAATCGTCGTCCGCTCAGGAAATCGCACCATTGCGAATTCCATGAACACAGCGACCCGCGTCACCGCCTCATTGCGATCCTGGTCACTGCGAGATACGCGTCCGCGGACCGGTCGGTTCAGCCACCGGTGAGGATTACCCCACGGCTGGTGGAACAATCCGCAGCGCGCGGGACGTCCCCACCCGCCATGTGATGCGCGTCGCACCGGTGGGGCGGAGGCGGCCGGGAGGGGATCCGGCCGGTGGGGGGCGTCAGGAGGCGAGCAGGGCCAGCGCGCCGCGCACCTGGTCGGCGGAGCGGGCCAGGGCGGCCCGGGCGGCGGAGACCTCGGCGCCGGAGACCAGCGAGACGAGGGCGGTCTTGAGGTCGCCGTCGGCCTCGTTGAGGGCGCTGCGGCAGACCTCCTCGGCGCAGCCGGTGGCCTCCATGAGGATCGAGATCATCCGGCCCCGCAGCTTCGCGTTGGTGGCCACCATGTCGATCATCAGGTTCGAGTAGACGCGGCCGAGGCGCACCATGACGGCCGTGGAGAAGGTGTTGAGCACCAGCTTCTGCGCGGTGCCCGCCTTCATCCGGGTCGACCCGGTGACCACCTCGGGTCCGGTGTCCACCCCGATGAAGACGTCCACCGACGCGGCGGCCTCGGCCTCCGGATTGGCGCAGAGCAGCACGGTCGCGGCCCCCTGCGCCCGGGACGCGGCGAGCGCCCCGAGGACGTACGGGGTGCGTCCGCTGGCGGCCAGACCGACCACCAGGTCGCCGGGGCGTACGCACTCGGCGGCCTCGGCTGCGCCGCCGCGCTCGTCGTCCTCGGCGTCCTCGACGGCCCGCCACATGGCCTCCGGGCCACCGGCGAGGTGCGAGCAGAACCAGTGCCGCGGCGAGTTGAAGGTGGGCGCGAGTTCGGCGGCGTCGAGCACGCCGAGGCGGCCGGAGGTGCCGGCGCCGAAGTAGTGCACCCGGTTCCCGCCGCGCAGCGCGGCGACGGCCAGGTCGACGGTCTCGGCGATCTCGTCGAGGACGGCGGCCACCGCGGCCGGCACCCGCCGGTCCGCCTCGTTGATGACGGTGAGCACGTCCCGGGTCGACATCAGGTCGAGGTCGACGCTGTGCGGGTTGCGCCGCTCGGTGGGGGCACCCACCCGGACCACCGGCCGCACGGCCGCCACCTCGTCCCGCTCCACCCGTCCCGCCGTCATGCCCGCCTCCGGCCGGCGCCCACCCGGTGGGACCGGACCGCCTCGGCGGTCGCCTCCAGGGCCTTCCGGGCCTTCGCCCGGTTCCGTGCGGCCACCCCGACGAAGAGGCAGTCGACAACGGTCAGCTGGGCCAGCCGGCTGGCCATCGCGCCGGAGCGGTAGGTGGTCTCGCGGGCCGCGGTGGTCAGCACGTGGTCGGCGACCTCGGTGATCGGAGAGCGGGGGAAGTTGGTCAGCGCGACCGTCGTGGCGCCCCGGGCGTGGGCCTGTTCGAGAACCTCGATGACGTCCGAGGTGGTGCCGGTGTGCGAGATGCCGACCGCGACGTCGCCCCGGCCGAGCAGCGCGGCCGAGGTGAGCGCGGTGTGCACGTCCGGGAAGTAGAAGGCGGTGCGGCCGATGCGGTGCAGCTTCTGCTGGAAGTCCGAGGCGACGAAGCCGCTGGCGCCCGCGCCGTAGACGTCGATCCGGCCGGCCGCGACGATCGCCTCGACCACCTGCTCGCAGACGGCGGGGTCGAGCTGTTCGGCCGTCTCCTCGACGGCCCGCGCGTCGTTGAAGGCGATGGTGGCGATGATCTGCGCCAGGTCGGCGCCGGGTGGGATGTCACCGCCCACCACGCGGGCGTCCGGTGGCTCGACCCGGCGGGCGGCCTCGGCGGCGAGCCGGATGCGCAGCTGGGGGTAGCCGTCCATGCCGACCGACCGGCAGAACCGGATGACGGTGGCCTCGGATGTCTCGGCGGCGGTGGCGAGGTCGGTGATGGTGCGCCGGGCGGCGTCGGCCGGGTCGGCGACGACCAGCCGGGCCACCCGCTGCTCGGCCGGGGACAGCGAGGGCAGCAGGCCGCTGATGTGGACGATCAGTCCACCGGGCTCGTGACTCGCAGAAATCTTCGGACTCTTCGCCACGGATGAAACTTACTTTCATGAGGCGTGACCGTCAACCATGACGGCGCGTATCCGGAAAAGTACCGCGTTCCGCGCCCGCTTCCCGTGCCAAGGGTCCCATTCCCCCAGCCCGGCTGCCTCCCCCGCTCCGGTCGACTCCGTCGCGCCGGCCGACGGTCGGCTCGGCCGTCGCGCCTGCCGGACCGGCCGGACGGCGGCACCCAGGTCACCGGTCGGCCGGGGCCGTATGACGACCGGCATCGACCGGCCCGGATCGCGCCCCGGTCACCCCCGGCCCGGCCCGGCGGCTAGCGTGTGCCCATGGCGGAGCGCACGGTGCTGGTGACCGGGGGCACGGGCGGGCTGGGCGGCGCGGTGTCGGCCGCCTTCCTCGAGGCCGGCTGGCGGGTGGTCGTACCCGAACGGGAGGGCGGGACGGCGGCGGCCGCGGGGCCGGTCCGGGTCCGACGACAACCTCAGCCCGGCGCGTCCGACGCCACGCAGCGACCCGAAGCCGTCGCCGCGGACCTGCTGGACCCCGCGGGGGTCGCGGCCGCGATCGCCGCGGCCACCGCCGAGCCGGCCGCGCCGCTGCGCGCCGTGGTCAACCTGGTCGGCGGCTACGCCAGTGGCGGCCTCGTGCACGAGACCCCCATCGAGGAGTTCGACCGGATGCTGCGGATCAACCTGCGGCCCACGTACCTGGTGACCCAGGCCGCGCTGCCGCACCTCGTGGCGGCCGGCGGCGGCGCGGTGGTGTCCGTGTCGGCGCGGGCCGCGGTGGCGCCCTTCCCCGGCGCGGCCGGCTACGCCACCGCCAAGGCGGCCGTGCAGGCCTTCGCCAATGCCGTGGCGGTGGAATACCGGCAGCGCGGGGTGCGCAGCAACACCGTGCTGCCCAGCGTGATCGACACCCCGGCCAACCGGGCCGCCCAGCCGGACGCCGACCACGGGCGCTGGGTCCCGCCCGCCGAGATCGCCGCGGTGATCCGCTTCCTGGCCTCCGACGAGTCGGCACCGACCAGCGGGGCGAGCATCCCGGTCTACGGGCGGGCCTGAGCCGGCACCGGCTCGCCGCGCCCCGCCCCGCCCGACGGCGGGCGGGTGCCGCCCGGGCCCGGCCCCGCGGCCGGGGGCGGGTCGCCGGGGAGCCACTCGGTCAGGTGCGCCCGGATCCGGCGGGACACCTCCTCCGGGGTGCCGCTGCCGTCCACCACCACGAAGCTGCCGTACTCCGGGAGGGCACGGTAGGCGGTCGCCGCGTCGCTGAGCCACTGCATGGTCTCGTGGTCGGTGCCGCGCCGCTCGATCCGCCGGTAGGCCTCGGCCGGGTCCAGGGTGAGCAGGAAGGTGACCCGGGGCGGCGGGAAGACCCGGTAGCCGGCCCGGGCCAGCCGCTCCCAGCGCTGCCCGCCGTGCGCCCTGATGCTGGCGTACTGGCAGGCGGACCAGCGGTCCATCACGGCCGTCCGGCCGGTCACCACGCAGGTCAGCAGGGCGAGCGCGATGGCCAGCCAGCGGAGCAGGGACTCCACGGCGAGCAGCCCGTTGCGCCCGACGAGCCGCTGCGCATCGGGCCGGCCGACCCGCTGGGCCAGCCGGCCCAGCCAGCGGCGGCCGCCGGCGTTGCGGTGGTAGGTGGCGGGGTGGCCCGCGGCGGTGAGCGCCTCGGCGAGCCGGTGGGCCTGGGTGGTCTTGCCCGAGCCGTCGATGCCGATCAGGGCGACGGCGCGCAGTCGGGCCCTTCCGCGCCGCACCCGCAGTGACCTGGCCACCCTCCCGAGGCTATCCGACCCACGCTCGCCTTCGGCGGTTTGTCCGCATTGCCACCGCCACGTCGGGCCGCGTCACCAACAGGTGTGGCCGACCCGTTCGCCGGGTACGCAACTTCATTCCCACCGCCACCCACGACGACGGGAGAACCAGATGGCCGAGCGCGGGGACGAGACCCTGGTGCACACCCTGAAGAAGGTCGCCGCCGTGCTCAAGCAGTCCGAGATCCCCTTCGCGCTGGGCGGCAGCTTCGCCGTATACGCACACGGCGGCCACTCCAGCGATCACGACGTCGACTTCCTGATCCGGCAGCAGGACGTGGACCGGGCCCTGGAGGCGCTGGTCGAGGCCGGCTTCACCGCCGAGCGCCCGCCCGAGGACTGGCTGGTCAAGGTCTACGACGAGGGCCGGATGGTGGACCTGATCCACCGGCCGATCGAGACCCCGGTGACCGAGGAGACCTTCGCCGACACGATCGTGCGGCCGGTCGACGCCATCCACATGCCGGTGCTCTCGGCCAGCCAGCTCATGGTGCACAAGCTGCTCAGCTTCTCCCAGCACTACTGCGACTTCGCCCGGGCCCTGCCGCTCGCCCGCTCGCTGCGGGAACAGATCGACTGGGAACGGGTACGGAAGGAGACGCAGCACTCGCCGTACGCCGAGGCGTTCCTGGTGCTGCTCGACCGGCTCGACGTGCTGCCCGGCGGCGCGTCCGGAGGAAGGGAGACCCCGTGACCGGACAGCACGGTGGCGCGCCGCCCGACGAGTACGTCGAGGCGGAGATCCAGAGCATGTTGGCCGAGGACCCGGACGTCGCCGAGCAGGGCATCACCGTGGTGCGCCGCGAACGCGGCCTGGTGCTCTACGGCGAGGTGGAGAGCCCGCACCGGCGGGAGGAGATCCTGCGCCGGGTGGCCGAGCGCTTCCCGGACCTGCCGATCACCAGCGACATCGGTGTGATCCGCACCCAGGCCCCCAGCCAGGTCGAGGAGCTGCCGTGAGGGAGGTTCGATGGTGATCCGCATCGCCGCCGTCGGCGACGTGCACCTGGACGAGGACGTGGTGGGCCGGTTCCGGCCGGCGCTGGAGGAGCTGCCCGACTGCGCCGACGTGCTGCTGCTCGCCGGGGACCTGACCCGGCACGGCACCGAGTCCGAGGCGCGCTGCGTGGCTCAGGAGTTCGGCGACCTCGGCGTGCCGGTGATCACCGTCCTGGGCAACCACGACCACCAGTGCGACCAGGTGCCGCAGGTGGTGAAGGTGCTGGAGGACGCCGGGATCACCGTGCTGGAGGGGACCGGCGTGGTGCTGGAGTGCGCCGGCGGGCGGCTGGGCGTGGCCGGCACGAAGGGGTTCGGCGGCGGGTTCGCCGGGCGGTGCGCCAGCGACTTCGGCGAGCCGGAGATGAAGGCGTTCGTCCAGACCACCAAGGACAGCGCGGACTCGCTCGGGGCCGCGCTGCGCGGGCTGGACTGCGACCTGCTGGTCGCGCTGACCCACTACTCCCCGGTGCCGGACACCCTCGCCGGCGAGCCCCTGGAGATCTACCCGTTCCTCGGCTGCTACCAGCTCGGCCAGGCGATCGACTCGGCGCCCACCGCGCTGGCCCTGCACGGGCACGCCCACCACGGCACCGAGCGGGGCACGACCCCCGGCGGCGTACGCGTCCGCAACGTCGCGCACCCGGTCATCAAGCAGGCGTACAGCATCTTCCACCTGGGAGATCATCTCGACTGAGAACCAGGTTTCCCGGATCCGACGAACGGGTATCCAGCCGACATGGAGCTGATTCTCTGGATTCTCGCAGTCGTACTGGTGGTCGCCGGCATCCTCGCGCTGTTCCGCCGGCAGATCCTGTGGGGCATCGTCCTCATCATCGTCGGCCTGCTGGTCGGGCCGGGCGGCGTCAGCATCTTCAGTTAGCCGTCGACCTCCCACCACCCCTGACCCGCCGGGGTCGTCGGGTCCGGAAACGCCGTCCTCCCAGACAGGCGCCTCCGGGTCCGGCGACCCCGGCGTCGTGCTGCCGTCCGCCGGTTTGTCCGTGGGGCCCGCGGGGCATCCGGTGACATGACGATCTCGGGAACCATCCGGCGGGTGGGCCGGGGCCGGCGGTGGTGGACGCTGCTGGGCTTCGGCGCCGCGGTCACCGTCGCGGCGGCCGTGGGCGCGCTCGGGGTGCGGGGCACCCAGGAGGAGTACGCGAGCCTCGCCCAGCCCTCGTGGGCGCCGCCGGCCTGGCTCTTCGGGCCGGTCTGGACCGTCCTCTACGCGCTCATCGCGGTGGCCGGCTGGCTGGTCTGGCAGCGGGCCGGCTGGGGACCGGCGCTGGGCGCCTGGGTCACCCAACTGGTCCTCAACGCGATCTGGACCCCGCTCTTCTTCGGCGCCGGCCGCTACGGGCTGGCGTTCGCCGAGATCGTGCTGATGTGGCTGGCCATCGGGGTCACCGTGGCGCTGTTCCGGCGGGTCTCCCGGCCGGCGGCCCTGCTGCTCCTGCCGTACTGGGCCTGGGTGACCTTCGCGGCCGCGCTCAACGCCGCCATCCGGCAGCTCAACCGGTGAGCGGCGCGGGACCGGCCGGCCCCGCGCCGCCCCGGGTTCAGCAGCGTGGCACGCCGGGGATGTACCCGTCGTAGCCGGTGTAGACGTACGCGTCGGAGATGAAGCGGCCGGTGCCGATCCGGTCCCAGATCGAGCTGGTCCCGTAGGTGCCGCTGACGCTGGTGCCGCTGGTCTGGCAGTAGATGGTGACGCTGGCGCCGTCGGCCACGGTGCCGACCGCGCTGTAGCCGGTGCCCGGGCCGGACCGCACGGTCAGCGCGACGCCGGAGGTGGTGTTGACGGTGCCGGCGCCGGTGTTCGATCCGGAGCAGCCGTTGTCGCTGGTGTAGGTCTTGGTGCCCCAGTAGAGCGCGAGCGCCCCGTTGAACCGGGCCTGGATGTCGTTGCCGTGCAGCCGCTGCTCGTAGTGCAGGTGCGGGCCGGTCGAGCCGCCGGTGCTGCCCACGTAGCCGATCACCCGGCCGTAGCCGACCACCTGCCCGACCGAGACGTTGAAGCTGCTCAGGTGGGCGTAGTAGGTGGTGTATCCGTTGCCGTGGTCGATCCGCACGTACTTGCCGTAGCTGGTGCCGCCGAGGTCGGTCACCCGGTCGACGGTGCCAGGGGCGCTGGCCACCACGGGGTCGCCGAGGTCGTCGGTGCGGTTGAAGTCGATGGCGTAGGCCGGGCTGTGGTCGGACCGGGTCTGGCCGGACCAGGACTGGTTGCAGGGGAACGGAACCTTGAAGGTCGGCGCGGCCATGGCCGGCGCCGCCGGGACCAGGGCCACGAAGACCGCCGCCACCGCCGCGAGGCTGAACCAGCGTTTGCGCATCCACTGCCTCCTATGTTGAAAGTTTTCGATCCGATAGGGACAGCGTGGCAGAAAGTTCCATCGATGGGAAGGGGGTCTCCGTGGGATTGGTCAGCACAGCGTGGGAGCGCGCCCACGGCCGGTGAGCGGGTTTCGGGATTGTTACCGGGCCGTGTCCGGCAGGGGGTGGACCGGATGAGATGCAAGCGCTTACATGTGGGGACGACCATCGGACCGGCGCGGGTTCGATTTCCCCCACGCGCCGGCAAGGAAGGAGATCGGCATGGCGTTTGCCAGATCGCGCCAGGCTCTCGCGATCGCCGGCGTTCTGGGGCTGGCGCTCGGCGTCACCGCCTGCGGCACCGGCAACGACAAGAAGAGCAGCAACGCGAGCAAGCCCGAGTGCGCCCCGTACGAGAAGTACCAGGGCCACGACGGCAAGAAGGTGACGATCTACTCGTCGATCCGGGACATCGAGGCCGACCGCCTGGAGCAGTCCTGGAAGCAGTTCGAGGACTGCACCGGCATCAAGATCGACCACGAGGGCTCCGGTGAGTTCGAGGCCCAGTTGGGTGTCCGGGTCGATGGTGGCAACGCCCCCGACCTGTCCTTCATCCCGCAGCCGGGTCTGCTCAAGCGATTCGCCGACGCGGGCAAGCTGAAGCCGGCCGGCGCCGACACCAAGGCCATGGCCGAGCAGAACTACTCCCCCGACTGGCTGAAGTACAGCACCGTCGACGGCAAGTTCTACGGCGCGCCGCTGGGCTCCAACGTGAAGTCCTACGTGTGGTACTCGCCGAAGACCTTCAAGGAGAAGGGCTGGAGCGTCCCGACCACCTGGGACGAGATGATCACCCTGAGCGACAAGATCGCGGCGAGCGGCACCAAGCCGTGGTGCGCCGGCATCGAGTCCGGTGACGCCACCGGCTGGCCGGCCACCGACTGGATCGAGGACGTCATGCTCCGGACCGCCGGTCCGGAGGTCTACGACCAGTGGACCACGCACGGCATCCCGTTCAACGACCCGAAGGTCGTCGACGCGGTCAACCGGGCCGGCAGCATCCTCAAGAACGACAAGTACGTCAACGGCGGCTTCGGCGGCGTGAAGAGCATCGCCACCACCTCCTTCCAGGAGGCCGGCACCCCGATCACCACCGGCAAGTGCGCGCTGCACCGGCAGGCGTCCTTCTACGCCAACCAGTGGCCGGAGGGCACCAAGGTGGCCGAGGACGGCGACGTCTTCGCGTTCTACTTCCCGGCCATCGACCCGGCCAAGGGCAAGCCGGTGCTGGGCGGCGGCGAGTTCGTCGCGGCCTTCGCCGACCGTCCCGAGGTCCAGGCGGTGCAGACCTACCTGGCCTCCGGCGAGTACGCCAACAGCCGCGCCAAGATCGGCGACTGGGTGTCGGCGAACAAGAAGCTCGACCTGAACAACGTCCCCAACCCGGTGGACAAGCTCTCCGTGCAGATCCTCCAGGACCCGAAGACCGTGTTCCGGTTCGACGGTTCGGACCTGATGCCGGCCGCGGTCGGCGCGGGCACCTTCTGGAAGGGCATGGTCGACTGGATCAACGGCAAGGACACCACCACGGTGCTCAACGGCATCGAGGGCAGCTGGAAGTGATCTGAGGCGGTGGCCCGGTCCGCGACGTGGACCGGGCCACCGCCCGCAACCGAACCCTTGAGGGAGGGTCGATGGAGTTCGACTTCGCGGCGGAACAGCCGAAGTTCCTCATGCTGATGTACGGGCTGATCGCTTTCGTCGCGGTGGTGGGCGGGCTGCTCCTGCTGCTCGACGTGGTGCCGGCCTGGTTCGCCCGCCGGCGGGAGGCACAGCTCGTCGCCGCCTCCGCCAGCGGCGCCCCGCTGCCCCGGCGACGCAAGCAGCGGGAGGGCGTCTTCGCCTTCTTCTTCCTGCTGCCGACGTTGCTCCTGCTGGTCATCGGGCTGGTGGTCCCGGCGATCCGCACCACGCTGCTCTCCTTCATGGACGCCGGCAGCAACAACTGGGTGGGCCTGCGCAACTACGGCTGGATGTTCGCCGAGGACTCGATCGTCCGGGTCCTCATCAACACCCTGATCTGGGTGCTCCTGGTGCCGCTGGTGGCCACCGCGTTCGGCCTGATCTACGCCGTCCTCGTGGACAAGGCCCGGTTCGAGGCGGTCGCCAAGTCCCTGATCTTCCTGCCGATGGCGATCTCGTTCGTCGGCGCCTCGATCATCTGGAAGTTCGTCTACGCGTACCGCGGCGACGGTGACCAGATCGGCCTGCTCAACCAGATCGTGGTGAGCCTGGGCGGCGAGCCGAAGCAGTGGCTGCTCGACTCGCCGCTGAACACCTTCCTGCTCATCGTGATCATGGTCTGGATCCAGGCCGGCTTCGCCATGGTGGTGCTCTCCGCGGCCATCAAGGCCATCCCGGCCGACATCGTCGAGGCGGCCCGCCTGGACGGTGTCAGCCCGTGGCAGATGTTCTGGCAGATCACCATGCCGAGCATCCGGCCGGCCCTGATCGTGGTGCTGGTGACCCTGTCGATCGCCACGCTCAAGGTCTTCGACATCGTCCGGACCGCCACCAACGGCAACTACGACACCAACGTGATCGCCACCGAGATGTACAACCAGGCGTTCCGTTACCAGGAGAACGGGCAGGGTTCCGCACTCGCGGTCTTCCTCTTCGTCCTGGTCATCCCGATCGTGATCTACCAGATCCGCAACCTGCGTCAGCAGCGGGAGGGCTGAGATGACCACCGCCACGCCCACCGTCGGAGTCGGCGCCCAGGCCACTGGCAAGACGACCCGCGCCGCCCGGGTGCGGAAGCGGCTGAACAGCCGCACCGCCACGCTCGTCTCGATCGTCATCGCACTGCTCTGGACGATCCCCACCTTCGGCCTGTTCGTCTCCTCGTTCCGGCCCGAGGACCAGATCAAGACCACCGGCTGGTGGACGTTCTTCAGCGACCCGCAGTTCACCCTGGAGAACTACCAGGAGGTGTTGTTCAGCACCGGCTCATCGGGGCAGCTGGCCAGCTACTTCATCAACTCGCTGGCGATCACCATCCCGTCGGTGCTCTTCCCGCTCGCCTTCGCCTCGCTGGCCGCGTACGCGCTGGCCTGGATGCGGTTCAAGGGGCGGGACCTGCTCTACATCGCGATCTTCGCGTTGCAGATCGTGCCGCTCCAGATGGCCCTCGTGCCGCTGCTGAAGTTCTTCTCCACCGGCGTGACCGTCGCCGGCATCCAGGTGCTCCCCGCCTGGGACCTGGTCGACGAGCAGAAGTTCGCACAGGTGTGGTTCGCACACACCTGCTTCGCGCTGCCGTTCGCCGTGTTCCTGCTGCACAACTTCATCTCGCAGCTCCCGGGGGACCTCATGGAGGCGGCGCGGGTCGACGGGGCCACCCACCCGAAGATCTTCCGCACCATCGTCCTGCCGCTGATCACCCCGGCACTGGCGGCGTTCGGCATCTTCCAGTTCCTCTGGGTCTGGAACGACCTGCTGGTGGCGCTGATCTTCGCGGGTGGTGGCAACGAGACGGCGCCGCTGACCGTCCGGCTCGCCGAGCTGGCCGGCACCCGGGGCAACGAGTGGCAGCGCCTGACGGCCGGCGCGTTCGTGTCGATCGTCGTACCGCTGATCGTGTTCCTGTCCCTCCAGCGCTTCTTCGTGCGAGGCCTCCTCGCCGGCAGCGTCAAGGGCTGATCCGCTGCTCCGCCGCCGCCGGTCCCCCGGCGGCGGCGGGCGCGGCTCGGAGCGGGGGAACCGATGACGAAGATTGACGATGTCGCCCGCCTGGCCGGGGTCTCCACGGCCACCGTCTCCCGGGCGCTGCGCGGCCTGCCGACGGTCTCGGCCGCGACGCGGCGCCGGGTCCTCGCCGCGGCCGAGCAGCTCCAGTACGCGGTCTCGCCGAGCGCCTCCCGGCTGGCCGGCGGGAGGACCGGCACGGTGGCGGTGGTGGTCCCCCGGATCACCCGCTGGTTCTTCGGCACGGTGGTCGAGGCGGTCGAGGACTACCTCCACCAGAACGGCTACGACCTGCTGCTCTACAACCTGGGCGGGCGGGAGCAGACCCGGCAGCGCGTGCTGCGCCCGGCCAGCCTGCACAAGCGGGTGGACGCGATCATCCTGGTCGCCACCCCGCTGCGCGCGGCCGACCTGACCGCGCTGACCAAGCTGGCCCTGCCCGGCGTGACGATCAGCTCCGGGAGCGGGGTGCCCGGCTGGCCCTGCATCCGCATCGACGACGTGGCCGCGGCGCGGACGGCCACCCGGCACCTGCTCGACCTCGGCCACACCCGGATCGCGCACATCTCCGGCGACCCCGACGACGAGCTGGCCTTCACCACCCACCTCGACCGGCGGCGTGGCTACCAGGAGGCGCTGCGCGCGGCAGGAATCCGGCCCGACCCGAGCCTGGACGTCGAGTCGCAGTTCACCGTCGACGGCGGCACCCGGGCGACCGCCGAGCTGCTGGCCCGGGGCGAGCCGCCGACCGCGATCTTCGCCGCCTGCGACGAGATGGCGATGGGCGCCATGACCGCGCTGCGCGACGCGGGGCTGCGCGTCCCGCAGGACGTCAGCGTGATCGGCATCGACGACCACGACCTGGCCGGCGCGCTCGGGCTCAGCACCATCGCCCAGCCGGCGGCGGAGCAGGGGCTTCTCGCCGCCCGGATGCTGCTCGACCCGCTGGGCGTGCGGGTCGCCGACCCGCACGCCGGGCTGGTGCCGGCGCCCCGCCGCCCGGACACCGACCCGCGGACGCCGTCGTCGGTGATCCTGCCCACTCGGCTGGTGGTGCGTGAATCGACCGCGCCGCCCCGGGCACACTGAAGAATTCGTCCCGTACGCACGACAGGGAGAAGGCGCTGAACACCGACGCGACGCAGGAGACCCCGGCCACCGGCTGGTGGACCGAGGCCGTCATCTACCAGATCTACCCGCGCTCGTTCGCCGACTCGAACGGCGACGGCATCGGCGACCTCCCCGGCATCACGGCCCGCCTCGACCACCTCAGCGAGCTGGGCGTCGACGCGGTCTGGCTGTCGCCGTTCTACCCGTCCCCGCAGGCCGACGCCGGCTACGACGTGGCGGACTACCGGGACGTCGACCCGCTCTTCGGCACGCTGGCCGACGCCGACAAGATGATCGCCGAGGCGAAGGCCCGCGGCCTCCGGGTGATCGTCGACCTGGTGCCCAACCACACCTCGTCGGAGCACCGCTGGTTCAAGGCCGCGGTCGCGGCCGCCCCGGGCAGCCCGGAGCGGGAGCGGTACGTCTTCCGCGACGGCAAGGGCCCGCAGGGCGCCGAGCCGCCGAACGACTGGGAGAGCGTCTTCGGCGGGCCGGCGTGGACCCGGCTGCCGGACGGCCAGTGGTACCTGCACCTCTTCGACACCGGCCAGCCGGACCTCAACTGGGGCAACCCGGAGGTGCGCGCCGAGTTCCTGGACATCCTCCGGTTCTGGCTGGACCGGGGCGTCGACGGGTTCCGGGTCGACGTGGCGCACGGCCTCATCAAGCAGGCCGACCTGGCCGACTGGCAGGAGCCGCAGGAGATCCTCTCGGGTCAGGACGTGGACAAGCCGCGCCCTCCGATGTGGGACCAGGACGGCGTGCACGACATCTACCGGGAGTGGCGGCGGCTGCTCGACTCCTACGACGGCGAGCGGATCCTGGTCGCCGAGGCGTGGGTGGAGCCGGCCGAGCGGCTGGCCCGCTACGTGCGGCCGGACGAGATGCACCAGGCGTTCAACTTCGAGTACCTGCTCGCCGCCTGGACCGCCCCCGCCCAGTACGCGGTGATCACCCGCTCGCTGGAGGCCACCGACAGCGTGGGCGCCCCGACCACCTGGGTGCTCTCGAACCACGACGTGGTCCGGCACGCCTCCCGGCTCGGGCTGGCCGTCGGCGGCGGCCGCCCGAACGGGATCGGCATCGGCGACCCGCAGCCCGACGCCGCGCTCGGCCTGCGCCGCGCCCGGGCGGCCAGCCTGCTGATGCTCGCCCTGCCCGGCTCCGCCTACCTCTACCAGGGTGAGGAGCTGGGGCTGCCGGAGCACACCACGCTGCCCGACGAGGCCCGGCAGGACCCGACCTGGGAGCGCAGCCTGCACACCCAGCGCGGCCGGGACGGCTGCCGGGTGCCGATCCCGTGGGAGGCCGACGCCCCGTCGTACGGCTTCGGGCCGACCGACGCGTCCTGGCTCCCCCAGCCGACGACCTGGGCCGAGTACGCGCTCGACCGGCAGCGCGGGGTCGACGGCTCGACCTACGAGCTGTACCGGACGGCCCTGCGGCTGCGCCGCGAGCACGGTCTGGCCCGGGGGCCGCTGCACTGGCTCACCTCCGGCGACGAGGTGCTGACGTTCACCAACGGCGGGCTCACCGTGCTGACCAACTTCGGCGCGGAGCCCGTGCCGCTGCCCGCCGGCGCCGAGGTGCTGGCGTCCAGCGCCCCGCTGGCCGACGGGACCGTCCCCACCGACGCGACCGTCTGGTTCCGCGCCTGAGCAGTGGCAGGGAGGGGCCCCTTTCTGTCCGGAAGGGGCCCCGTCACTCCGCCGGGCGTCAGGAGGAGGTGCCTTCCTCGAGGCGGTCGGCGCGGGCGTGCAGGAGGTCGTGGACCGACTCGATGTCCCCCGGCGACGTGCGGGCGGCCAGCCAGTACATGACGCCGGTCGGGATGAAGAAGAGCTGGAACGCGGCCAGCCCGACGGCGTAGTTCAGCGGCGGCGGGAAGGCCGCCCGTAGCGCCCCGAAGGCGACCCCGACCAGCCCGTTGCCGGCCGCCCGTCCCACCCCGTTGACGAGGTTGCCGAGGCTGTAGACCGTGCCCCGGTGCTCGGGCGGGTTGACGTCGGCGATCAGCGCGAACCAGTTGGGCGAGTTGGCCGAGGTGAGCGCGAGGGCGAGCACCGCGGTGAGCAGGCTCAGCCCCACCGTGGGCTCGGTGAACACGCTGGCCAGCACCGCCCCGATCACCGCGCCGGCGCTGCCGCCGTCCGGCACGTCGATCCGGATCGGTACGAGGAACAGGACCAGGTAGAACGGCACGGCCGCGAGGATGCCCACCGCCGCGACCAGCGCGCGGCCGCTCGGCGTACGCCGTTGCAGCGCGTCGCCGGCCAGGCCGCCCACGATCGAGAGCACCCCGCCGAGCTGGAACAGGGTGGCGAAGACACTGCCCACCACCACGGCGGTGGCCGCCGAGTAGCCCTGCGCCTCGGCCCGCTGGCTGAACAGCACCGGCAGCCACACCAGCGAGCCGAAGGCGGCCTGCGCGGTAAGCCCCTGGAGGACCAGCCAGCGGTTGGTCCGCCGGGCCAGGATCCGGGGCAGGTCGGCGCGGCTGATCCGGTAGTCGTACTCGCCGCCGGCGTCGAGCGCCGCGGCCAGCTCCGGCTCGCTCTGCCCGCGCCGGATGTCGTAGGTGAACAGGTACGCCACGGTGGCGGCCAGGCCGACCACGGTGAGCACGAGGAACGGCCGCCGCCAGTCGGTGGCGCCGAGCAGGCCCCCGGTGAGCGTGCCGGCGAGCGTGCCGACACCCTGGGACAGGCCCCAGAAGCTCATCACGAGGCCGCGGCGGCGAGGCGAGATCAGGTCGGTGACCACCGAAAAGCCGACCGAGCCGACCGCGCCCAGCCCGATCGCGGCGACGAGCTGGGCGGCCAGGAACGCCGGGTAGTGCTGGGCGAGGGCGCTGCCCCCGGTGCCGGCGGCCCAGATCAGCGTGCCGACCATGAGCAGCGGCTTGCGGTCGGTCCGGTCGCCGACGTACGCCCAGGCCACCGCGGCGACCGCGCTGACCAGGAAGCTGACCGCGGTGACCAGGCCGAGCAGGCGTTGCGAGACCCCCAGCGCGCCGGAGATCGACCCGTACAGCGGCGGCACCAGGCCGATGGCCACGTTGTCCAGCGAGGCGAGCACCACGAACACCACGACGCTGTAGAACCGGTGCGCCGCGTTCCCCCGCCGGGAGACCCTCGTGCCGCTGCTCATGCCCGGCAGCAAATCAGGTGCGGATAACGGCCGGAACACGGGCCCCCGTTCCGGTCAGAGGTAGCCGCCGATCTCGACCGGCACCGCGCCGGCCGGCGCCGTCCCGGCGCGGAGCGCGTACAGCTCGGCGAGGGTGGCGCCCTGCGGCGGGACGCCCGCGGAGGTGCCGAGCCAGTCGGCCGCCTCGGTGTGCGACAGCGGACCGACCTCGATCCGGGCGAGGCAGCGTCCGGACCGGGTCACCGCCGGGTGCAGCCGGGACAGATCCTCGTTGGTGGTGATCGCCACCAGCACGTTGCGCCCCTGGCCGAGCAGCCCGTCGGTCAGGTTCAGCAGGCGGGACAGGGCCTGACCGGTCGCCTGCCGGGCGTCCCCACGGATCAGCTCGTCGCAGTCCTCGAGGATCAGCAGCCGCCAGCGCCGCCGGTCCTCGCCGTCGTCGCCCTCCTCGTGCTCCCCCACCGCCACCTCGGCGAGGTAGGCGGGATCGCCGAAGAGCGCCTCGGGGTCGAGGACGCAGTCCACCTGGCACCAGTCGCGCCACTCGTGGGCGAGCGCCCGCAGCGCCGTGGTCTTCCCGGTGCCGGGCGGCCCGTGCATGAGCAGCAGCCGACCGGCGACCGTCTCGGCGGTCGCCACCATCAGCGCGTCCAGCCGGGTCGCCGCCGCGGCCGGATAGTTCGCCCGGATCTCGGCCCAGGTCGGGGTGGTGATCCGCCGGGTGTCCCGCTGGGCTCCGCGGCGGGGGTTCTGGTGCCAGAAGCCGATCGGACCGCTGTCCGGCTGCACCGGCTCCGCCCCGCTCGTGACGATCTCGTCCAGGACGGCCGCACCGGTCGCCTCGTCGACGGCGGTGACCGTCACCTCCGCGCCCCGGCCACGCCAGTTCACCACCCGTACCGTCCAGCCGTCGCCGTCGGCGAGCCGGGCCACCCGGTTGCGCTCGATGGCGGTCCGGGTCAGCGCCGCCCGCTCGGGCACCAGCGCGGCCCCGGCCCGGACCTTGGCCAGGCGGACCGTTCGTGCCCAGGGGTGGCGGCCGGTGACGAAGTCGGTCAGCAGCAGCGCGTCGATGACGTCGACCGGGCTGTCGGCGTCGTCGTACTGGAAGACGGGCAGCGGACTGCGCCGGGCGGCGTCTCCGGGCGGGGAATTCGGTGGCACGCCACGATGATCCCCACCGGCGGGCCGCCCGGCATCCGGTTTATCCCCGCACCCGGTCGACGACCCGGTCCCCGGCCACCGCGTAGCGCTCGCGGATGGCGGGGACGGCCTCCGCCCCGTACTCCTCGGTGTCGCCGACCGACCAGGTGGGCGGCGCGGCCCCGCCGAGGGCGACCCAGGCGGCCTGGCGGGCGGCCCCGTCGGCGACGTACTCCCCGGGCGGGGGCACGACCACGGGGCGGCCGAAGACCTGCGGGGCGATCCGCCGCACGGCGGCGGAGCGGGCCCCGCCGCCGACCAGGATGATCCGGTCGGCGCGGGCGCCCTGCGCGGTCAGCGCGTCGAGGCCGTCGGCGAGCGCGCAGAGCATGCCCTCGACGGCGGCCCGGGCCAGGTGGGCCGGTGTCGAGGTGCCCAGGGTGAGGCCGTGCAGCGCGCCGGTGGCGGTGGGCCGGTCCGGGGTCCGCTCCCCCTCCAGATAGGGCACCATCACCAGCCCGCCCGCGCCGGGTGGGGCGGCCAGGGCAAGCTCGCTCAGGGTGGCCAGGTCGACGCCGAGCAGCGCGGCGGCCGCGTCCAGCACCCGGGCGGCGTTGAGCGTGCAGACCAGCGGCAGGAACCGGCCGGTGGCGTCGGCGAAGCCGGCCACCGCCCCGCTCGGATCGGCGGCCGGCGTGTCGGCGACCGCGAAGACGGTGCCCGAGGTGCCGATCGAGACGACCACGTCGCCCGGGCCGGCCCCGGCCCCGAGCGCGGCGGCGGCGTTGTCCCCGGTGCCCGGGCCGAGCAGGACCGGGCCGGCGGGGCCTGCGCCGAGCGCCGCCGGGTCGAGGTGGCCGGCCACCTCGGCCGGACCGAGCACGACCGGCACCTCCACCCGCCGGCCGAAGGCGCGTTCCAGCAGGTCGAGGCGGTATTCACCGGTACGCGGCGACCAGTAGCCGGTGCCGCTGGCGTCGCCGCGGTCGGTGCGCAGCGCGGCCGGCCCGGAGGCGCCGGCCAGCCGCCAGGTGAGCCAGTCGTGCGGCAGGCAGACGGCGGCCACGCGGTCGGCGTTGGCCGGCTCGTGCCGGGCCAGCCAGCGCAGCTTGGTGGCGGTGAAGCTGGCCACCGGCACGGAGCCGGTCGCGTCGGCCCAGAAGCGGCGGCCGGTCTCCCCGCCACCGGCCTCCTCGATCAGCTCGCGGGCGGCGTCGGCGGAGCGGGTGTCGTTCCAGAGCAGGGCCGGGCGGACCACCTGCCCCGCCTCGTCGAGGCAGACCATGCCGTGCTGCTGGCCGCCGACCGCGACGGCGGCCACGTCGGCCAGCCCACCGGCCTCGGCGATGGCGGCCCGCAGGGCGTCCCACCAGGCCTGGGGGTCGACCTCGGTGCCCTCCGGGTGGGGCGCGCGGCCCTGCCGGACCAGCGCGCCGGTCTCCGCGTCCCGGACCACCACCTTGCAGGACTGGGTCGACGAGTCGATCCCGGCGACGAGCGGCATGGCGGCCCGCCTCAGCGCGCGCCGAGCAGGTGCTCGACGGCGAGCTGGTTGAGCCGGACGAAGCCGTAGCCCTGCGCCCCGGCCGCCTCCGGGTCGAACTCCTCGAACGCGGCGCGGTCGGCCAGCAGGTCGGCGTAGCTCTCGCCGGCGCCCAGCGTCGGCGCGGCCAGCTCGGTCACCTTGCTGGCGGCCAGCGCCTCGGCCACCTCCGGGTCGGCCCGGAACGCCGCGGTCCGCTCCTTGAGCAGCAGGTACGTGCGCATGTTCGCCTCGGCCGAGGCCCACACGCCGGTGAAGTCCTCGGTGCGGGAGGGCTTGTAGTCGAAGTGCCGGGGCCCGTCGTACGCGGGGCCGCCGTTCGGGCCGCCGTGCTCCAGCAGGTCGACCAGGGCGAACGCGTTGAGCAGGTCGCCGTGGCCGAAGACCAGGTCCTGGTCGTACTTGATGCCGCGCTGGCCGTTGAGGTCGATGTGGAACAGCTTGCCCTGCCAGAGCGCCTGGGCGATGCCGTGCGCGAAGTTCAGCCCGGCCATCTGCTCGTGGCCGACCTCGGGGTTGAGGCCGACCAGCTCCGGGCGGGCCAGGGTGGAGATGAACGCCAGCGCGTGGCCGACGGTGGGCAGCAGGATGTCGCCGCGGGGCTCGTTCGGCTTCGGCTCCAGAGCGAAGCGCAGGTCGTAGCCCTGGTCGACGACGTACTGGCAGAGCAGGTCAACCGCCTCGCGGTAGCGGTCCAGCGCCGCGCGGACGTCCTTGGCCACGTCGTACTCGGCGCCCTCCCGGCCGCCCCACATGACGAAGGTGCGGGCACCCAGCTCGGCGGCCAGGTCGACGTTGCGCAGCACCTTGCGCAGGGCGTAGCGGCGGACCGACCGGTCGTTGCTGGTGAAGCCGCCGTCCTTGAACACCGGGTGGGTGAAGAGGTTGGTGGTGACCATGGGCACCACCAGGCCGGTCTCGTCGAGGGCCTTGCGGAAGCGGGTCAGGTGGGCGTCGCGGGTCGCGGCGTCGGCGCCGAAGGGTACGAGGTCGTCGTCGTGGAAGGTGATCCCGTACGCGCCCAGCTCGGCCAACCGGTGGACGGCCTCGACGGCGTCCAGCTCCGGCCGGGTGGCGTCGCCGAACGGGTCGCGGGCCGGCCAGCCCACCGTCCAGAGACCGAAGGAGAACTTGTCCGCGGGGGTGGGACGGGGCGCCATGGGGACCTCCGGGTGGTGGTGTCGTCCACAATTTGTTCAGTGGTTGAATTAAATGGCGGCACTGTGGCAGTGTCAAGGGGTGACCAGCGCCAGCACCGCCGGCGCGGTCCGCCAGGGCAGCCTCCGCGAACTCAACCTCGCGGTCGTGCTCCGCCGGATCGCCGCGGCCGACCGACCGCCGTCCCGGGCCGGGCTCGCCGCCGGGACCGGGCTGACCCGGGCCACCGTCTCCGCCGTGGTGGACGACCTGATCGCCGGCCGGCTGGTCGCCGAGGCGGAGCCCGCGCCGCGCACCGGGGCCGGGCGACCCGCCCGCGGGCTGGTGCTGGCCGCCGACGGCCCCGCCGGGCTGGGACTGGAGGTGAACGTCGACTACCTGGCCGCCTGCGTGGTCGATCTGACCGGGGCCGTCAGGCACCACCTCGTGCGCCGCGCCGACCTGCGCCCGGTCTCTCCCGCCGACGCCCTGGAGCGGCTCGCCGCGCTGGCCGCCGAGGCCCGTGCCGCCGCCGTACGCGACGGGCTCACCCTGGCCGGCGCGGCGCTCGCCGTGCCGGGTCTGGTCGACGGCGGCGGCCTGGTCCGGCTCGCGCCCAACCTCGGCTGGCGTGACGTCGACGTGCCCGCCCTGCTCGCCGGGCACCCGCTCGCCGAGCCGGTCGACGGCATCCCCCCGCTGGTGGTCGACAACGAGGCCAACCTGGCCGCTTTCGGCGAACTGCACGCCGGCCCACCCGGCTCGACCAGCTTCCTGCACATCACCGGCGAGATCGGCATCGGCGCCGGGATCGTGCTCGACGGGACGCTCTACCGGGGCGCGCGCGGCTGGAGCGGCGAGATCGGTCACATCCCGGTGCAGCCGCAGGGGCGGCCGTGCCGGTGCGGCGGCCAGGGCTGCCTGGAGCGGTACGCGGGCCAGGAGGCCATCCTGGCCGCGGCCGGCCTGGCCGGCGCGGACCTGCCGGCGGACACGGCGGCCACACGGCTGGCCGACCTGGCCGCGGCGGGCGACCCGGCCACCCGGACCGCGCTGGCGGACGCCGGGACCGCTCTCGGGGTGGCCGTGGCGGGCGTGGTGAACCTGCTGGACCTGGACACCGTGGTGCTCGGCGGCGGATACGCCCCGCTCGCCCCCTGGCTGCGCCCGCCGGTGGTCGCGGAGATCTCCCGGCGGGTGCTCACGGCCGCCTGGTCGCCGGTGACGGTACGCCCGGCCGCGCTCGGGGCCCGGTCCGCGGCGGTCGGCGGCGCCGCCTCGGTCATCCGCCGGGTGGTCGACCGGCCGGTCGGCTGGCTGGCCCGTTCCGCGTGACCGGCCGCTCCTCGATGGGCCTACGACCACCGCGCTCGGTACGCTTGCCGTAAGGCAAACGGATGACCGAGGAGTGCACCGACAGCATGCGCACGGTTCGACAGACCGAAGCGCCCGGCCACCGGCGGTGACGACCGCCCCACGGTCGGCCGGGGGCGCGCTGCCGGCCGACTCCCGGCTCGCCCGCGAGTTGCTGGACGGGCTCGCCGAGGCAATCGTGACCGCCGACCCGGCCGGCGTGGTGACCCTGGTCAACGCGATGGCCGCGGAACTCCTCCCCGAGCTCTCCCCCGGCGTCGACCTGGCCGGCTGCCCGGTCCCCGCGCTGGCCGGCGCGGTCCGCGACGGCGCCGGGACCTTCGACGCCGAGCACCACGGCCGCCGGCTGCGGGGCGTGCGGCGCGGCCTGGCCGGCGGCACCTGCGCCTGGTACGTGCGGGACGTCACCGAGGAGCAGGCGCGCGCCGAGGCGCTGCGGGCCGAGCGGTCCCGGACCGCGTTCCTGGCCCAGGCGGGCAGCCGGCTCGGGCTCTCCCTGCACCGGGACCAGACGCTGCGCGCCGCCGTCACCCTGCCGGTGCCCTACCTGGCCGACGCCGCCGTGGTCGTGCACCGCCCGTCCCCGCCGGCCGAGGACCAGCCGCACTGGGTCCGGTACGTCGCCGACGACCCCGCCCCGGCCACCGGCGTCGCCGGCTGGCGGACGATCGAGTCGGTGCCCGGACTGTTCGAGGCTCTCGATGGGGCCGAGCCCGACATCGAGCCGGCCGACCTGGCCGAGGTGCTGCCCGCGGGCTTCGGCCGGCCGGGCAGCGTGCTGATCAGCCCGATGCGCAGCGCCGGCGGCCCGGCCGGCGCGCTGATCCTGGCCCGCCGGGCCGGGCGGAGCGGATTCGACAGGCGGGAGGTCGAGCTGGCCCGGGAGTTCGCCGTCCGCGCGGGCGCGGCACTGGCCGCCGCCGACCTGTACGGCGAACAGGCCCACCTGGCCCGCGTGCTCCAGAACAGCCTCCTCCCCCCGGACCTGCCGCCGCTGCCCGGGATGACGCTGGCCGGCGGTTACCGGGCCGCCGGTGACAGCCTGCGCATCGGGGGCGACTTCTACGACCTCTTCCCCACCTCCGACGGTGGCCTCTTCGCCCTCGGGGACGTCTGCGGCAAGGGCGTCGGCGCGGCGGTGCTGACCGGGCGGGTACGCCAGTCCTTGCAGACCCTGCGGCTGGTCGAGCAGCGCCCGCGAGAGCTGATGGACCTGCTCAACCGGGCGCTGCTGGACGCACCCGACGCGTCCCGCCGGGCCCAGTTCACGACCCTCCTGCTGGGCGCCCTGACCCGCGAGCCGGATGGCGGGCTGCTGGTCCGGGTCGCCGGCGGCGGGCACCCGGCCCCGCTGGTGGTCCGCACCGACGGCCGGATCGAGCCGGTCCGGGTGGGCGGCATGCCGGTCGGGGCGCTGTGTGCGGCCCGCTTCGTCGAGGCGGAGGTACGCCTGGCACCGGGCGACCTGCTGGTGGCGTACACCGACGGGGTGACCGAGGCCCCGGGCGGCCCGACCCGGCTGGAGATGTTCGGCGACGCGCGGCTGCGGCGGGCGCTCGCCTCCGGGGCCGGCCTGCCGCCCCCCGCGCTCATCGACCGGCTGCTCCAGCTCGTGGACGAATGGCTCGGTGGCCAGGTGCACGACGACATCGCCATGCTGGTCGTGGCCGCGGGCGGTGCCGGTCCGGCCGGCTCAGGCGGTGCGGGCCACCGGCGGCTCGCCGGGTGACTCCGGCTCGGCCTCCGGGCCGGCCATCCGCTCCCCCGCGGACTGGAGCACCGGCCAGCCCTCCGGGGCTGCGGCCTCTCCGCGCCGGGCGACCTCGGCGAACTCGCGCATCCCGCGCACCAACGCCGCCCGCCCCTCCGCGCTCATGCCGACCAGGATCCCGTCCAGCCGGTGACGCCGGTCGGCGCGCAGCTCGGCCAGCAGCCGGGTGGCCGCCGGCGTGAGGTGCAGGGCGATCTCGCGCCGGTCGTACCGGCCCGGCTCCCGCTCCAGCATCCCGGCCGCCACGAGGCGGTCGCACAGCCGGCTGGCGGAGGAGAGCAGCATGTCGGTCAGCGTGGCGAGCCGGCGCAGGTTGATCCCGTCGTGCTGCTCGACGACCATGACCGCGCGTAACTGGGCACCGGAGAGCCGGCTCGTGGTCCGCTCCCGGGCCGCCTCCCAGACGGACAGCAGGGTGCCCGCCGCGTCGTCCAGAGCGGCGGCCATACTCGCATCAGGTCCCTGGGGACCGCGTTCTTCGGCCATGGTGCGCCCGAGACTACCCGTCTCACCAGGCCGACGACCTGTGCAAAGGAGCAAAGATGAGCGGACCGGAGGATCGGGCACGGCGGAGCCTCACCGAGGCGCCGACGGATCAGCTCGTCGACCGGCTCGCCGCCGAGCTGAAACGGTCGTACGGGATCTCCCGCGCCGAGCTCTTCCAGGTCGACTACCGGCTGGCCGCGCTGCTGCCGCTGGGCGGGGGTGAGGCGATCGTCACCCCGGGCCATCCCGCCTGGCGCTGCTTCGACCACCAGGAGCCGATCGTCTCGGAGGGGACCGGCTGGTTCCCGGTCGGGATGCGCGGCGAGCGGCGCGGCGTGCTCCAGCTCTCGCCGGTGCCCGGCGACCCGGCCGCCCTGGCCGAGCTGGACGCCGTGGCCACCGCGCTGGGGCACGAGCTGGCCGCCGTGACGGCCACCACCGACATCTACCTGACCGCCCGGCGCAGCCGACGGCTCACCCTGGCCGCCGAGATGCAGTGGGAGCTGCTGCCGGGCCGCAGCCGGATCCGCCCCTCGTTCAGCCTGGCCGGCCAGCTGGAGCCCGCGTACGCGGTGCGCGGCGACGGCTTCGACTGGTCCGACGACGGCCAGCGGCTCTGGCTGTCGGTGGTCAACGGCTCCGGCGAGGGGGTGGCGGCCTCGATGCTCACCTCGCTGGCCACCCACGCGCTGCGCAACGCCCGCCGCGCCAAGCTGGGTCTGGCCGACCAGGCCGCGCTGGCCGACCAGGCGATCTATGCGCTGCACCGGGGGGAGCAGCACCTCTCCGCGCTCCTGCTGGAGCTGGACCTGGCCGGCGGGACGCTGACCGTGGTCGACGCCGGCTCGCCCCGCCTGGTGCTGCTGCGCGACGGCGAGGTGACCGAGCAGGTGCTCGACAAGCAGTTCCCGCTCGGCATGTTCGAGGACACCGACTACCGGGAGCAGCGGTTCGAGCTGCGCCGCGAGGACCGGCTCTTCGTGGTCAGCGACGGGGTGATCGACGCTACCGCCGAGCAGATCCGCTACGGCGAGACTGCGCTGGACCGCTTCCTGCGGCGCACCGGGCCGATGGAGCCGCTGGACGCGGTCCGGTCGCTGCTCGGCGACCTGCGCGCGTTCGTGGCCGGCGACCTCGTCGACGACGCCGTGGTGGTCTGCCTGGACTGGCTCGGCCCGCAGCCCTGACCCGCCCGGGCCGCCCGCCGGGTCAGTACGCCCCGCGGCTGTTGACCACCGCGCCGAACGTCTTCCAGAGGATGGTCAGGTCGGCGGCGAGCGACCAGTTCTCCACGTAGTAGAGGTCGAGCCGGATGCCGTCCTCCCAGCTCAGGTCGGACCGGCCGCTGACCTGCCAGAGGCCGGTCATGCCGGGCTTGACCAGCAGCCGCCGGGCCACGTCGCCGTCGTAACGGGCCACCTCGGAGGGCAGCGGCGGGCGGGGCCCGACCAGGCTCATGTGGCCGAGCAGCACGTTGGCGAGCTGGGGCAGCTCGTCCAGGGACCACTTGCGCAGCAGCTTGCCGACCCGGGTCACCCGGGGGTCGTCGCGCATCTTGAACATGAGGCCGTCGGTCTCGTTGCGCGCGGCCAGCTCGGCGAGCAGGGCGTCGGCGTTGACCACCATCGTCCGGAACTTGAAGACGCCGAACTCCTTGCCGCCCTGGCCGACCCGGGTCTGGCGGAACAGCACCGGCCCGCGGCTGTCCAGCTTGATGGCCAGTGCGATCACCGCCAGCAGCGGTGCCAGCAGGAGCAGGGCGATCAGCGAGATCGAGCGGTCGACCAGGCCCTTGACCAGTTTGCGGGCACCCCGGAACTCGGGCGCCTCGACGTGGATCAGCGGCAGGCCGGCGACCGGCCGGGTGTGGATGCGCGGGCCGGCGACGTCCGTCAGCGCCGGGGCGACCACGAGGTCGACCCCGGTGCCCTCCAGCTGCCAGCCCAGTCGGCGCAGCCGGGTCGCGGTCAGCTCACCGGAGGCGGTGACCGCCACGGTGTCCGCGCCGATCGCGGTGGCCGCCTCGGGGATGCCGCGGAACGAGCCCACCACCGGCACGTCGCCCAGCCGCTGCGGCACCGGGGCGAGCAGCGCGTCCGGGATGCAGGCGCCGACCACCTGGTAGCCGGCGTACGGCTCGCGGCGCAGGGTGTGCACCAGCTCCAGCACGTGCGCGGTGTCGCCGACCACGAGCACCTTGCGGGACCAGCCGGCGCCCCGGTCACGGGCGCGGTGCAGCCGCTTGCGGGCGGCGAACCGGGCCACCTCCAGGCCGATCGTGCCGACCGCGAAGGAGATGGCCAGGAAGCCCCGGGAGACACCCACGTCGGCGATGTAGCCGGCGATGGCGATGCCGCCGGCCAGCCGCAGGCTCGCCGCGCTGACCCGGCGGTACTCGTCGGCGCCGTAGCCGAGCACCTGGTCGTCGTAGCAGCGCATCGCCTTGAGCGAGACCAGCCAGACCAGCAGCAGGGCGGGCGCGACCACCACGTACGGGATCTCGGAGCCGCTCGGCTGCTCGTCGCCGAACCGGGCCACGTAGCCGATCAGGATGGCCACCGACAGCACGGCGGTGTCCAGCACCGCCAGGATCCGGATGTAGGCCCGCTCCGCAGCGCGAGTCGTCGGTCCGGGGCGGTCGCCACCGGGTCGCGACGACGTGCTGGCGGGGGTCAACAGCGTCGCCGAGGTCACCGGCCCTCCCCACTTCGCTCAGGACGACCCCGCGCCGCGCGATCCCGCGGTTCGGAGCACCCGGTCATCTTGCCTCGACAAATATGGTTACCGATTGCTTCGGACGCATTGCCGTCAGTTCTCTCCCGGCCGCTTGAGCCGGAAGCGTTCCGCCGTACCGGATTCTGCCGGTACGGCGGAACGCGTTCGCTGAGTGCCGGATCAGCGCGGCGCCGGCGGCCGCAGCGCGATCGCCTGCAGGAAGATCTCACCGATCTTGCTCGGGTCGGTGGTGACGAAGGAGCCACCACCGGTCACGTCGGTGATCGACTTGAGCTCGGCGCGGCTGACCTCGGTGCCGATGCCGATGATGATCACCTGGACCGGCTGCTCCTCGTCCCGCAGTTCCTTGAGCTGGGCCAGCAGCGCCTTCTGGGAGATGCCGTTGGCGTCGTCGTTCTTGCCGTCGGTGAAGAGCACGATCGAGTTGACCTTGCCCGGCTCCCAGTCCTGCTGGACCTTCTTGTACGCCGCCAGCATCGTGTCGTAGAGGCCGGTGTCGCCGTCGGACGGCCGGACCGAGGCCAGGCTCCGCTGGAGGGGGCCGCGGTTGCTCGACAGCGGCTTGATCCCGAGCAGTTCGCGGTAGTCCTCGCTGCCGTTCAGGTTCGTGGAGAAGGTCCACAGGCCGATCGACCAGGAGTCGTCGAAGAGCCCCAGGCCCTGGCTCGCGGCGGCGACGGTGACCTGCTCCCGGCTGGCGCCGTTGGCCGTCGCCACCGGCTTCTTCATCGAGCCGGAGACGTCGATGACGCACAGCATCCGGCCGGACTGGGTGGCCACCGACCAGGTGGTGGTCGCCGTCTGGATGGCCTTCGGGTCCAGGTCGGCCGCGGCGCCCTGGCCGGACGGCGGGACCGCGGTCGCGCCGCCGTTGGCCGGGCTCGGCGCGCCCTGGGGCGCCTTGAAGCCGTCGCCCCAGTTGCCGTCCGGCGCCCGCAGCGACTGCGCCGCCAGCCGGTTCTTGAAGCTCCCCGTCCGCAGCACGTCGAAGAGCACCCGGGCGGCCGACGCCTTGGTCGGCTCGATGCCGGGCAGCACCGCGAACGGGTAGTCCAGCGGCATCGGCGCCGGCTCCAGGTAGAGCGCGGCCAGCGGGATCGGCGGCTTGGTGTTGTTGTAGGCGATCACGTCCTCCTCGGACAGCGCCGCCGCGCCCAGACCGTTGGCGATGGCCGTCGGATCGGACGAGCGCGGGAAGCGCGCGAGGAGGTCCTGCCGCAGCGAGGAGCGGTTGGTGGCCAGCGCCCGCAGCGCGCCGACCATCGCCTCCTGCGCCTTCGGTGAGCCGGCGGCGCCGGTGGCGCTGGCCGCGGCGGTCAGCGAGAGCAGCCCGGACAGGCCCGCCGCGTCCTGGGTCGGCTCGACGATCCCGGCGCGCAGCGGCTTGCTGCTGGTCACCTGGCCCAGCAGCTCGGTCCACGTGAGCTTCTTGTTCGGCCAGCCGATCCGGGAGGCCACGGGCTCCGGCAGCGCCACCACCACGGGGCTGCGGGCGATCGAGGCGCCGTTGGCCGGGGCGAACGCGGTGGCGCCGCCGCTCTTGAGCCGCAGCAGCCAGGTCGAGGAGTCCGGCACCCAGACGTCCGGCGTGACCGCGGTGCCGCTGGCCTGCCCGACCCCGGCCAGGGTGGCGCCGTGCTTGCTGGCCACCGCGGCGGCCACGTCGACCGACTCGGCCGAGGTGACGTTCACGGCGATGCAGGTCTCGCCGACCGCCGCGCCGTCGGAGACCCACTGGTCGGCCGCCCCGCGCACGGCGGGGGCGATCTCCGGGGCCGCCGCGACGGACAGCTCGATCCGTCCCGAGCAGTTCGGGCCCGCCAGCTGCTGGTAGCCGAACCAGGAGCCGGCTACGACGACGACGAGCGCGGTGGCCGTAGCGGCTGCACCTGCCCCACGGAGGTTCGAACGCATGCGATGGCGGCCAGACACGGTGACCATCTTGCGTATCTCGTGGGGTTAGTGCCACAACCGTTCGGACGAAAGTTACGCAGGAGAAACAGTTGATCGCCAAATCATCACGTTGAGTGAGTGATCAGTCATCACACGTGATCCAGGTCCATTGGGGACGGTGTATGGGTGACCACCCGGTCACGGACGGACACAGGTCGGACTGGCCATCGGCACCGGCTCCCCCACCGCTTCGGGCACCCCCGTGCCCGGATCCACCCGGAAGATCCTGATCATGTCGGCGCGCTCGTCGGCCACGTAGAGGTGCTCACCGGTCAGGACGAAGTGCCGCGGCCACCCGCCCCCGGTGTCCACCTCGGCCACCAGCTCGGGCGCCTCCCCGGCCAGCGCGAAGACCGCGACCGTGCCCACACCCCGGTTGCCGACGTAGAGGAAGCGGCCGTCCGGCCCGACGGCGACCTCGGACGGCTGCACGTGCCCGGCCCGGCCGCTGGCGTCCACCCGGACCCGCTGGTGCAGCCCGTCCGGGGTCACGTCGTACGCGGTCACCGTGCCGTCCAGCTCGCCCACCAGCCAGCAACGCCGCCCGTCGGGGTGCCGGGCCAGGTGCCGGGGACCGGTGCCGGCCGGCGTCCGCAGCCGGGGGGCGCGCGGCACCAGGCGCCCGGAGGCGACGTCGAGGTCGTACCGGTAGACCGAGTCGGTGCCCAGGTCGACGGCGAGCAGCGGGCCACCGGCCGGGTCCGGCGACACCATGTGGCAGTGCGCCTGCGCCTGCCGGTCCGGGTCGGCGCCGTGCCCCTCGTGCCGGACCAGGTCGCTGCGTTCCCCCGGCACCCCGTCGGCGTCGAGCGGGAACACCGCCACGCTCCCCCCGCCGTAGTTCGCCACGAACAGGTGCCTCCCGTCCGGCGCCACCGCCAGGTGGCAGGGCTCCGCCCCGCCGGTCGGACGCACGCCGAGTGGGTCGAGGTCGCCGTCCGGGCCGACCCGGAAGGCGCTGACCTGCCCCTCGGCCAGCTCGTTGACCGCGTAGAGCACCGGCAGCGCGGGGTGCCGGACGAGGAACGACGGCGCCGGGGTGACCGCCACCGTGCCGAGGGGGGTCAGCGCGCCGGTCGCCGGATCGCGCCGGGCGGCGACGATGCCCTCGGCCCGCCCGCCCGTCTCCGCCGTGTAGCCGCCGATGTGGACGATCGCGTCCTGCCCGGTCACCGCTTCCACCTTCCGCCGTCCCACCGTCGATCCAACCAGAGGCTTCCCGGTGAGCCGCCCGGTTAGGCGTCATTCCCGGCACCGGTTTCCGGCGGGGCCCCCGCCGTGCCGGTCGGCGGAGCGGGGTCAGCCCACCGGCACCGGCTCGCCACGATGCCGGGCGACGTGCTCGACCAGCGAGATCAGCACCAGCTTCCCGGACTGCCGGTCCCGGGCGTCGCACAGCACCAGAGGCACGTCCGGGTCCAGGTCCAGGGCGTCGCGGACCGCCTCCAGGCTGAACCGGCGCGACCCGTCGAAGCAGTTCACCCCCACCACGAACGGGATGCCCCGCTGCTCGAAGTAGTCGATCGAGGGGAAGCAGTCGGCCAGCCGGCGGGTGTCGGCGAGCACCACGGCGCCGAGGGCCCCGAAGGCCAGCTCGTCCCAGAGGAACCAGAACCGGTCCTGGCCCGGGGTGCCGAAGAGGTAGACCTGGAGGTCGTCGTTGATGGTGATCCGGCCGAAGTCCATGGCCACGGTGGTGGTCGACTTCTGCTCCACCCCGGAGACGTCGTCGGTGCCGATGCCGGCGCCGGTCAGCACCTCCTCGGTCTGCAACGGCCGGACCTCGCTCAACGCGCTCACCAGCGTCGTCTTGCCCGCGCCGAAGCCACCGGCGATGAGGATCTTCAGAGCCAGCGGCACCCGCGGCGCGGCCGGCTCCCGGTCAAAGCGCACGGAGTCCACTGACCACCGCCTTGAGGATGTTGTCGTCGGGCAGGTGGGCGGCGGCCGGCCGGCGCACCGTGACGAGCCCACGGGCGAGGAGGTCGCCGAGCAGCACCCGGACCACGCCGACGGCGAGATCCAGGTCCGCGGCGAGGTCGGCCACGGCCACCGGCCGGCGGGCCAGCTCGGCGAGGCGCCGGTGCTCCGGCTGGAGGCCGGGCACGCCGGCCGGGTCGGCCCCCGGCGTGGTCAGCACGAACGCCACCAGGTCGAAACCGTCGACCGGCGGGCGCACCCGGCCGCCGGTCACGGTGTACGGGCGCACCACGGGGCCGGCGGCGGCGTCCAGCCACTCGTGCTGAGGGCCTGGCGACTCAGCCCGCATCGGTCGCCGCCGTGCGGGCGGGCGCGCTGAGGTTCTCGCCGACCCGGATGACCAGCATGGCCATCTCGTACGCCACGAGACCGATGTCGGCGTCGGCGTCGCTCACCACCGCCAGGCAGGCGCCCTGCCCGGCGGCCGTGACGAAGAGGTACGCCGACTCCATCTCCACCACGGTCTGCCGGACCGCGCCGCCGCCCACGTGCCGGGTGGCGCCCTTGGCGAGGCTGGAGAAACCGGAGGCCAGGGCGCAGAGGTGTTCGGCGTCGGTGCGGTCCAGGTCGGCGGAGGCGCCGAGCAGGAGGCCGTCCGCGGACAGCACCACCGCCTGGCGGGCGCCCGGCACCCGCTCCACCAGGTCGTCGAGCAACCAGTCGAGATCGGCGTTCTGCCGCGTCGTGTGCACCACTAGGCGTCCCTCTCAGTAGCGGTTCGATGGTCCGGAGCCGCCGCCGGTTCGGGCGGGGAGGGCTCGGCGGCCCGGGTACGGGCCGCGTCGGTGGACGGAGCGCCGGCCCGGTCCGGGGCGGCGGTGCGGTCTTCGGCCGGCCCGCCGGTCGCCGCCGCAGGGGCGGGGCCGCGGCGCGCGGCGGTGGGATCGGCGGCCGGGCCGCCGGTCGCCGCGGGGGCGGTGCCCTGGCGGTCGGCGGCGGCACGGGCGCCGTCGCGGCGGCCCCGGGCGGTGCCGGCCTGGAGCGCCGACATGGCCCGGCGGGCCTCCTCGGGCGGGCGGTTCGCCGGGGTGTCGGCGACGACCGGCCGGGGCCGGGCCGCCGGCCCGCGGCGGCGGACCCGGCGGGGCAGGCCGTCGCCGTCCGCCGGGGTCTCCACCGCCGAGGCTCGACCGGCGGGCAGCGGCACGACCGCCGACTCGGGCCGGTCCCGGCCGGGCCGTGCGGCCCGCGTCCGGGGGACCGTGCCCAGCCGGGTCACCTTGGCCATCCGCCGGTCGTCCCGCCCGGGCGAGCCGGCGCCCGGGCCGGTCGCGCCGATCGCCGGCTCGGCGGTGACCAGGTCCGACGGCACGAACACGGCGGCCGTGATCCCGCCGGGTACGGCCGGCCGCAGCTCGACCCGGACGCCGTGCCGGGCGGCCAGCCGGGCGACCACGAAGTGGCCCAGCCGGGCGCTGTCGGCCGGGTCGAACTCCGGTGCGCGGGACAGCTTGCGGTTGGCCTCCGCCAGGGCCGGCGCCGACATGCCGAGCCCTCGATCGGTGATCTCGATGGTGTAGCCGCCGGGCACGGTGCGGCCGCCGACGTCCACGCGGGTGCCCGGCCGGGAGAAGACGGTGGCGTTCTCGATCAGCTCGGCGAGCAGGTGGATCAGGTCGCCGACGGCACGGCCGAGCACACCGGCGGGCTGGACCTCGCCCACGTCCACCCGGTCGTACGACTCGACCTCCGAGATCGCGCCGCGCATCACGTCGACCGCGGCGACGGGACTGCGCCAGCCCCGGCCGGGGGCCGCCCCGGCCAGGATGACCAGATCCTCGGCGTGCCGCCGGAGCCGGGTGGCGAGGTGGTCGACCTGGAACAGCCCGGCCAGCTCGTCCGGATCCTCGGTGCGCCGCTCCAGCCGGTCCAGCAGCGCGAGCTGCCGGTGCACCAGGCCCTGGCTGCGCCGGGCGATGTTCAGGAAGACCTCGTTGAGGCCGCGGCGCAGGGTGACCTCGTCGACCGCGGCCTGCACGGCGGTGCGGCGCACCTCGTTGAAGGCCCGTCCCACCTGGCCGATCTCGTCGCCGCCGTGGTCCAGCTCGGGCGCCTCGCGGGCGACGTCGACCTCCTCGCCGCGGCGCAGCCGGGCCACCACGTCGGGCAGCCGGTGCTCGGCCATCTCCAGGGCCGCGGTGCGGACGCCGGTGAGCCGGCGGTCCAGCGATCGGCCGACCCGCAGTGCCACCAGGACGCAGACCACGATGGCGAGCAGGCCGAGCACCCCGGCGGCGGCGAGCCGGACCAGGATCCAGACCGCCATCGGCACGGACCGCTCGGCCAGCGTGTCCGCGCCGCGCAGCTCGAAGTCCCGCAGTCCCTGCGCGACCGCCGCGTGGCTGGTGTCCCAGGCCCGTACGTCGAACCCGGCCGGCAGGTCGCGGTCGCGGATCAGGGTGTCCTGGAGGGCACGCAGCCGGACGAAGTCCTCCCCCTCGGTGAGCCGCCGGAAGCCGGTCCGTTCGGCGGGCGGCAGGTCGGCCACCGAGTTCTCGGCCAGGAAGCGCTGGTTCTCGATGGTGCGGACCAGCTGCTCGTGCTCACCGTCGGCGTAGTGGCCGGCGGTGACCGCGCCGGCCAGCAGCGCGTCGGCCTGGCCGAGCAGCTCCCGGGACCGGCCCAGCCCGGTGAGCGCCAGCGCCTGCTGGTTGAGCTGCGGGTCGGGCAGCGTGGCCATGGCGGAGAACGCCTGGAAGGCGGAGCCGATCATTCCGCTGTAGAGCCCGACGGCGCCGGCCTGGTCGACCTTCCGGCCGTCGATGAAGCCGCGACCGGCGGGCAGCGCGTCGAGCGCGGAGACCAGCTGGTCGAGCCGGGCGTCGAGCCGGTCGTCGGCGGCGTCGCGCAGCTTCTCCCCGTCGACGCGCCGGCGCAGCTCGGCGATCGCCTGGTCGGTGCGGGCGCGCTGGTCGGCCAGGGCGGGCAGGGCGGTGTCGCCGGCGAGCTGGACGACCGAGAGCCGGCGTTCCCGTTGCAGCTCGGCGACCACGCTCTCGCCGGGCCGGCCGAGGTCGTAGAGGAGGGTGCGCGCGGCGAGCAGGTCGAGGGCCGGCCCGAAGGTCAGGCTGGTGGCGAAGATCCAGAGTGCCAGCAGCCCGGTAACCGGACCGATGACCAGCGCGGTCAGCTTGGCGCGGATCGGCCAGTCTCGGGTGTTCATCAGACCTCGCCCGGGGGAAGGTGTCGCAGGGGTGGCGCCGGCACCGGCCGGAAGGGCCGCGACGCCGGGCCCCGGCCCGGGCGCCTTGGGCAGGATACGTAATCCCAGCCGGATGCACTACCGGCCGTCTCGCCCCTCACTACGGTCCGGAATGTTCGCTGTGGACACCGTTGGACGGGAACGACCGGCCGGAAGGGACCGGCGGGTCGTTCGTCCAAAGGGGGCGCACGGATCGGGCGGCCGGGGTGGGGCCGAGCCGCCCGGCGGGGCGGCGGCGGTGATGGCCCGGTGCGGGCGGCCGGCCCGCCCCCGCCTCCCACCTGCGGGCCACTTCCTGGAACGAGTCCACTTTTCGTGGCAGGTTCCCGCTGGCGCGATCGCGCAGGAAAGTGCCGCCGATCGGGATTGGCGATCACACGGACGAGGGAATACCAGCGGGCGAAGGAGGAGCCATGTCGCCCACGCAGGTAGTCGTCATAGTCATCGTCGTTCTCGTCCTCGCGGCGCTGGCCGCGGTCGCCGTGGTCGCCAGCCGCCGCCGGGCCCTCCGGCAGCGGTTCGGCCCCGAGTACGACCGGGCCGTCGCCGAGCAGGACAGCCGCGGCGCCGCCGAGCGGGAACTGCGGGAGCGGGAACGCCGCCACGCCGAGCTGGAGCTGACCCCGCTCAGCGAGGAGTCCCGCGCCCGGTACGCCGCCGCCTGGGAGGAACTCCAGGTGCGTTTCGTCGACTCCCCTGCCGAAACCGTCGCCGACGCCGACGAACTGGTCACCCGGCTGATCGCGGAGCGCGGGTACCCCACCGGGGACTTCTCCGAACAGATCGCCCACCTCTCCGTCGAGCACGCCCGCACCCTCACCCACTACCGGGACGCCCACGACATCCGCCTGCGCAACGAGCGCGGCGAGGCGGGTACCGAGGATCTCCGGCAGGCGCTCGTGCACTACCGGGCCCTCTTCGCCGACCTGCTCGGCGAGGACCCGGTCGGGCACCAGCCGCCGGCGCAGCGCCACCCCGACCACGAGCACGACGCCACGAGCCGCTGAGGAGGCCGCCGCCATGCGTCAGGAAGAGCAGCAGGTCACGCAGGACCAGGACCACCCGGAGGCCGTCCGGTCCTCGCCCGTGCCGGTCCCGCCACCGGGCGACCGGACCGCCGGCGACAGGACCCCGGCCGACCGGGCCGAGGTGCCCGAGGACGCGCTCGACGACCGGGGCACCTTCGACGACCCGGCGGTCGCCGGCGAGCGCTCCGGCCGCGAGGAGGCGGAACTCGACGAGACCCGGGCGTACGACGCCCGGGAGCTCCGTGACGCGGAGGCCGCCGACGTCGACGACCGGCCGGTGTACCACGACCCCGCCCCGCTGCCGACCGCCTTCGGGGCGACCACGGTGGGCGACGCGGTGGCCGCCTCGGCGATGGCCAGCGGGCGCCCCGAGGACGAGCGGGACCCGCGCGGCGAGGACACCGCCGTGCCGGGCGACGGCGCTCCGGGCCGGACCGACGCGTTCGACGACGAGCGGGCCGACCCGACGGCGGGCGACCGGCTGCACGACCCGGACCGCTGGGAGGCCGCCCACTCCGGCGCGGCGCGCGACGACGCGGAGGCCGCCGGGGCCGGGTACGGCAGCGCCGAGCCGGCGATGGTCGACCCGGACACCAGCACCGCGGCGGCCGGCGCGGCTGCGGGTGGCGCCGCGGCGCTGGCCGGGGCGGCCCGGCCCACACCGGGCGCGGTGCCGGCCGACGCGGCGACGCTTTTCGCCCCGGAGACCGCCCAGGGCTTCCGGGACCGCTGGCGGGACGTCCAGCTCCGCTTCGTGGACGACCCGCGGGCCGCGGTCGGCGAGGCGCAGTCCCTGGTCGAGGAGGCGATCGAGGCGCTCTCCGCCGCGCTGCGCGACCAGAAGACCAGGCTGGGCGGCTGGCAGGAGTCCGGCTCGGCCGACACCGAGCAGCTCCGGGTGGCCGTGCGCGGCTATCGCGACTTCCTGGACCGGGTCCTCGGCCGCTGACCGGCACCCCGCACGGAGCCCCGGCCGGTGAACGGCCGGGGCTCCGTCGTCCGGGACGGACGGAACTCCCGGCATGAAATTTCGCAAAGTGGGTACCTGCGGGCGCAGCACCGCCGCGGAGGGAGACACGGGATGGGTGACGGTCTTCGGTTGAACATGAACGCCCTGGACTACCTGATCCTGGCGCTCTACTTCATCACGGTGCTCGGCGTCGGCTTCGCCGCGCGGCGGGCCATCCGCACCAGCGTCGACTTCTTCCTCTCCGGGCGGTCCCTGCCCGCCTGGGTCACCGGCCTCGCGTTCGTCTCGGCGAACCTGGGCGCCCTGGAGATCATCGGCATGGCGGCCAACGGCGCCCAGTACGGCGTCATGACGGTCCACTACTACTGGATCGGCGCGGTGCCGGCGATGGTCTTCCTGGGCATCGTGATGATGCCGTTCTACTACGGCTCGAAGGTGCGCAGCGTCCCCGAGTACCTGCGGCTGCGCTTCAACCGCCCGACCCACCTGCTGAACGCGATCAGCTTCGCCGTCGCCCAGGTGCTGATCGCCGGAGTGAACCTCTACGCGCTCGCGCTGATCATGCAGGCGCTGCTGGGCTGGCCGCTCTGGGTGGCGATCGTGGTGGGCGCGCTGATCGTGCTGGCGTACATCACCGTCGGCGGTCTCTCCGGCGCGATCTACAACGAGGTGCTCCAGTTCTTCGTGATCATCGCCGGCCTGGTGCCCATCACCGTGATCGGCCTCGTGAAGGTCGGCGGCGTGAGCGGCCTGATGGACGCGGTGCGGGACTCCAAGCTGGGCGAGGCCGGGCTGCACGCCTGGCAGGGCACCGGCAGCACGGACAACCCGCTCGGCGCGCACTGGCTGGGCATCGTCTTCGGCCTCGGCTTCGTGCTCTCGTTCGGCTACTGGACCACCAACTTCGCCGAGGTGCAGCGCGCGCTGTCCGCCCGGAACATGAGCGCGGCCCGCCGGACGCCGATCATCGGCGCGTACCCGAAGCTGCTCATCCCGCTGGTCACCGTCATCCCCGGCCTCATCGCCCTGGTCACCGTCAAGGGACTCGGCGCCGAGAAGGGCGACCTGGTCTACAACAACGCGATCCCGCTGCTCATGCGCGACCTGCTGCCCAACGGGGTGCTCGGCATCGCGGTCACCGGCCTGGTGGCGTCGTTCATGGCCGGCATGGCCGCCAACGTCAGCGGCTTCAACACCGTGTTCACGTACGACATCTGGCAGGCGTACTTCCGGCGGGACCGCCCGGACGACTACTACGTGCGGATCGGCCGGATCGCCACCGTGGTCGCCGTGGTGATCGGCATCGGCACGGCGTTCATCGCGGCCGGGTTCAGCAACATCATGAACTACATCCAGGCCCTGTTCTCGGTGTTCAACGCCCCGCTCTTCGGCACCTTCATCATCGGCATGTTCTGGAAGCGGATGAGCCCGCTCGCCGGCTTCTGGTCGCTGCTGTCGGGCACCGTGGTGGCGATCACGACCTACCTGCTCCACCTGGCCGACGTCATCCACTTCAACTCGGACCTGGAGGAGAGCTTCTGGGGCGCCGGCCTCGCCTTCGTGACGGTCGCCGTCGTGGCGGCGATCCTCACCCCGCTGACCCGGCCGAAGCGGAACGACGAGCTGACCGGCCTGGTCTACGGCCTGAGCGACACCACGCTGAAGGACGACTCGCTGGCCGGCGACGCCGCCTGGTACCGCTCCCCGGTGCTGCTCGGCGTGATCGCGGTGGTCCTCGCCGCCCTGTTCTACATCCCGGTCTTCTGAGGAAGGGACGCACGCCATGGCAGACAACGCCGACCGGTACCAGCACGGCGAGGCCCACGACCCCCTGGTCGACGAGACCGAGGACTCGCGGGAGGCGCGCTCGGCGGCGGCCCGGCTCTTCGACATCCGCCGGGTGATCGGCGGGCTGTTCGTCGTGTACGGGCTGATCGTCGGCCTCATGGGCCTCTTCGACTCGTCCGCGGAGATCGACAAGGCGCAGGGCGTCCGGATCAACCTCTGGGCCGGCCTGGTGATGCTGGTCTTCGGGCTGCTGATGCTGCTCTGGCAGCGGCTGCGCCCCACCGAGCCGCCCGAGCCGGGCGCCGCCGACGAACGCTGACCACGGCCCCGGGACGCCCGTCCCGGGGCCGTCGGCATGGCCCGGCCCCCACGGGGTACGCCGTGGGGATCACGGAACGGGACAGGAGGGCAGCAGCATGACGGATCGTGACCGCGGTGGCGAGCGGCCGCTGGAGGAGACCCCCGAGGTGGCCGCCGCGGTGGACGACGACAGCACGGTGCCCCAGCTGCGCACCGGTGGCACCGACCCGAACAATCCCGTCTTCACCGAGCCGGACGGCGCGGTGCCCGACACCGGTTCGCCGGACATCCTCGGCGACCCGTACGCGGCCGGGACCGGCGCGACCGGCACCGGCACCGGGGCGGGCGGGGACAACATCCGGACCGGCGCCGAGCAGCCGTGGGAACCCGAGGACCTGGTGATGGCCCGCGGCCAGGATCCCACCCCGGAGAACCTGGAGCAGGCCCGCCGCGACCTGGCCGAGCTGGGCCGGGCGGCGATCGAGAGAACGGTCCCCTGACGCCCGGGGGCCCCTGGTCGACGTGGGGTCGACCAGGGGCCCGGGGAACCCGCGCGGCGGTGCCTCACTCCCGCCGCCGCGGGTGGGCCGTCCGCCGGATCAGGAGAGCGGCGGGTAGGCGTTCGCCATGAGCTCCTGGAACTGGGCCGCGAACCAGGCCCCGGAGATCGGCGCGTTCGGGAGGGCACCGCTCAGGTTGTTGCCGTTGCGGGCGTTGCCGGTGTACGTCGGGTCGCACATCCGGTCGAAGCCCTTGCCCTCGTCGTTCGGGATGGCGGTGCTGGAGCCGTCCGACTCACCCGGGGGCTTCACCCAGACGTACGCGTCGATGCCCGACTCGGGGTTCGCCCGGGGGCGCTCACCGAGACCGGCCCCGGCCTGGTTGCACCAGTTGCCGGCGTGGAGGCGGCGGTCGACGCGGCCGCCGTTGACGTAGGTGTCCACGCTGGTGGTCGCGCCCGGGCCGGTGGGCCGGTTCGGGCCGCCCCAGCCGTTGCGGGACGTGTCGATCAGCATGCCGATGTTGCTGTTGAAGCCGATCGAGACCAGCTTGTTGCGGAACGCCTGGGCGAACGAGAGCTCGTCCACGTACTGGTTCCAGTCGATCCACTTGGACTGCCGGACGCTGGTGCCGTTCACCGAGTCGGTGATCTTGATGTACGGCTCCTTCAGCGCGGAGTAGTTCGCCGTGTTGACGATGAAGCCGGTCACGTTGTTCACCGTGCTGCCGGAGGCGGTGGCCGCGGTCTTCAGGATGTCGGCCACCGGGCCGAAGTTGCTGTCCCAGCCGATCCAGCCGTGGTGCGCCGCGTCGATGTAGTTGTAGACGTTGCCGATCGCGCCCAGCTTGGCCAGCGCGTAGCCGACGCCGTTCACGTAGGCGCCGTTGGCCTTGACGGTGTCGCACATGACGGTCCCGCCGGCGTTGCCCGAGGTGTTGGTCACGATGTTGGGCAGCGAGTCGATCTCGATGATGTTGACGATCCGCAGGTTCTTGTACTTCGGGTCGCTCTGGATCGCGGCGATCGGGTCGATGTACTCGGACTTGTAGCGGGGCAGCTCGTCCGGACCCAGCTCACCGTTGGAGGCCAGCGCGGAACAGTCGCGGCCGGGCAGGTTGTAGATGACGAACTGGATGTAGCCGGCGCCCTGGGCGAGCGCCGCGTCCAGGTGGTCCCGCACGCCCATCGAGCCGTTCGAGCTGCTGCCGTCGGTGCCCTCGATGGCGGCGATCCGGTCCAGCCAGACGGCGGTCGGGTTGTTGGACACCCGGCTACCGCCGCTCACCGACTCGGCCTTGGCCTTCCACTCGGGGTTCACGTACCCCTTGACCCCGGCGTACGGGTTGTCGGCCTTCTGCCCCGGCGGAGGGGTGGTCGGCGGCGGGGTCGTGGGCGGCGGGGTCGTCGGGGGCGGGGTCGTGGTCGGCGGGGTCGAGGTGGGCGGCGTGCCGCCGTTGCAGACCGTGCCGTTCAACGTGAACTGGGACGGCTTCGGGTTGCTGCCGCTCCACGCGCCGTTGAACCCGATGCTGGTGCTGGCGCCGGTGCCCAGCGATCCGTTGTAGGACTCGTTCTGCGCGGTGACGTTCTGGCCGCTCTGCGACCACTTGGCCGACCAGCCCTGCTGCACCTTCTGGCTGCTGTTCGGGAAGGTGAAGCCGAGGTTCCAGGAACTCAGCGGGTCGCCGATGTTTTTGATGATCACCGTGGCGGTGAAGCCACCGGGCCAGTCGCTGGTGGTGTAGTCCACGCTGCACTGGGTCGCGGCCTGCGCCGCCGTGACCGGGAGGGTCACCAGTCCACCGGCGACCAGGACACCCGCGCCGGTGAGCGCGAGGGCCCGGCTGCGGCCGGACAGCCTTCTCCACAGATTCATGCCACTGATCTCCTTGGGCGAGACCGGATCCGCGTACGGCCCGGTGGAAGGGCGCTCGGAGGGCGCCACGGGTTTCTTCGGGGGGTGCCCGACCCGGACGGGCGTGGTGGTGGTGACCGGCCCACGGGACCGGTCGAGGAGTCCGACGCCGTCCGGTGACCCGGCTGCCCTCGACGTCTGAGCTCGCGGTGTGGCTCCCCGAACCGCGTGCAGCGATTCTTGCATGGGAGCGCTTCCATGGCAATGCCTCGATGTGGCGCGCCGGGAACGGTCGAAACGGTACGCGGTGGCCCGGGCCGCGCAGCCCGAGCCGCACCGCCCGAGGCGGCACGGGAGGGCCCGAGCGGCCAGGGTTCCCCCAAAGGGGGCTTAGCACCCGAAGCTCATCGTTCACCGACAAACTCCTAAACACGAATGTTTCCCCGGATAGCTCGCGAAACGGTCTAACGTCGGTCGTAGCTCGAGGGATGTCGGGCTCAGGACAAACAGGGATGGAGTGACGCAGGTCATGGCTAAGAAGATGCTCGGGAAGCTCGTTGCGGGCGCCGCTCTGGGCGGCGCGTCCCTGCTGCTGTTCTCGCCCGGGGCGGCGAACGCAGCCAGCGCGGACGCGGTCGCCAAGCCGCAGATCAGCCTTCCCGGTACCTGCTCCGGGGACCACGAGGACTGGGACCACAAGAACTGGGACCGCAAGGACTGGGACCGCAGCTACGAGGACCGCAAGGACCAGGACCGCAAGGACCAGGACCGCAAGGACGAGGACCGCAAGGACGAGGACCGCAAGGACGAGGACCGCAAGGGCCACGACGGCAAGGACCGGGACGGCAAGCACGACGACGGCAAGCACGAGGACGGCAAGCACGACGACGGCAAGCACGACGACGGCAAGGACCAGGACGGCAAGCACGACGACGGCAAGCACGAGGACGGCAAGGACCAGGAGCACAACGACTGGCAGGGCAGCGACTCGTGGCAGCCGGGCGCCGACGGCCAGGGCGGCGGCATGCTCGCCGACCAGCCGGGCGACGAGCGGGACCGCAAGGACCAGGACCGCAAGGACGAGGACCGCAAGAACGACGAGCGCAACGACCGGGACAACAAGGACCACGACGCCAAGGACCGGGACAAGCGCGACGAGGACATGAAGGACCACGACCGCAAGGACGAGGACCGCAAGGACTGGGACAACCGGAGCTGGGACGGCAAGGACGACAACAAGAAGGACCACGACCGCAAGGACGAGGACCGCAAGGACTGCATGCCGCGCGGCCACGTCGACGGCGGTGACGGTGGCATGACGACCACCAGCCTGGACCGCAACATGGCCGCCAGCGGGGTCGGCGTCATCGGCGCCGCCGCCCTGGGCGGCATGATCCTGCTGCGCCGGCGGCGGGGCGATGACCTCGTCTGACCGGACGGCGACACGGGCCGGCGGCCGTCACGGGAGACCGTGGCGCGCCGCCGGCGCCGCTGTCGTCGTCCTGCTCGCCATGGTGGGCGCCGGCATGATCGGGGCGTCGGTGCGGACCGTGCCGCCACCCCGCCCGCCCCAGCCGCTCGCCCAGGCCGGGCCCGCCGACACGTCCCCGTCGCCGACCGCCATCCCGGGCCCCGGCGGCAGCGGCGCGGAGACCGCCGACCAGGCGTCCGTCGACGACGACTCCGCGGTCACGCCGCACCCGGACCTCACCCCCGCGGGGCTGCCCCGATCGACCCCGACGACCATCTCGATCCCCCGGATCGGCGTACGCGCCGAGATCATGACCCTCGGCCTGAACCCGGACGGCACCGTCCAGGTGCCCCCGCTGGAGCAGGCCATGAAGGCGGGCTGGTACTCCCCCGGGCCCAGTCCCGGCGAGGCCGGCAACTCGGTGATCGTCGGCCACGTCGACTCGGCCAAGCTCGGGCCGGCCGTCTTCTTCAACCTCGGCTCGCTCCAGAAGGGCGACACCATCTCGATCGCCCGGCAGGACGGCTCGACCGCCACGTTCACGGTGACCGAGGTGAAGTCGTACCCGAAGACGGCCTTCCCCACCGAGCTGGTCTACGGCCCCTCCGACGAGCCCGGCCTGCGGGTGGTCACCTGCGGTGGGGCGTTCGACGAGAGCAGCCGCAGCTACGTCGACAACGTCATCGCCTTCGCCAGCATGACGTGACGCGGCGCCGCCCGGTGGGCGCCGCGAACGGGCGCGGCCCGGTGATCGGTCACCCCGATCACCGGGCCGCGCCCGTGTGCGTGTCGCGTCAGGCCGCCGCCGAGGTCCGCACCAGGGTACGGATCTGCCGCAGCAGCACCGACAGGGCGGACAGGTCGGCGCGGGACTCGTCGAACTCCCCCATGGCCCGGTGCGCCCGGTGGATCGAGGTGGCGTTCGCCTGCTCCCACTCCTGCACCCGCTCGACCGGCGGGAGGCTGTCCGGAGTGGAGCCGAGGACCTCCGCGGTGAGCGCGGCCAGCGCGGCGTACAGGTCGTAGCGCAGCGCCATCCGGGCCAGGGTCTGCCAGCGGTCCTCCCGCGGCAGCAGGGAGATCTTCGACAGCAGGGCGTCCACGCGGAACCGGTCGGAGAGGACGAAGTAGACCGAGGCCACCTCGCTCACGTCCCGGTCGGCCGACCGGGCGGTCTCCACCACGTCGAGCAGGCCGAAGCTGTACATCAGCCGGGTCGCCTGCTCGGCCAGGTCGCGGGGCAGCCCCTTGCCGGTCAGCGAGTCGATGTGGGCGGCGATCGCCTCCCGCTCGGTGCCGTAGAAGAGGTTCTCCAGCCCCGGCAGCAGCCGGGCCACGCCGTCCCGCAGCCGGGCGATCTCCCCCGGCACGTCGATCGGCGAGCGCCGGTTGGTGACCAGCCAGCGCACCGCGCGGTCGAGCAGCCGGCGGGTGTCCAGGTAGACGCTGGTCTGGAGCTCGGGCGAGACCTTGTTGTCCAGCGCCTCGACCGCGTCCCACAGCTCGCGCAGCCCGAACACCTCGCGGACCACCACGTACGCCCGCAGCACGTCCGCCGCCGAGGCCGCCGTCTCCTCGACCACCCGGAAGACGAAGGTGATGCCGCCGCGGTTGATCGCCTCGTTGACCAGGACGGTGGTGACGATGTCCCGGCGCAGCCGGTGCTGGCCCATCCGGTCGGCGAACCGCTCCCGCAGCGGGGTCGGGAAGTAGTTGACCAGGACGTCGGTCGTCCACTCCTCGTCCGCCAGCCCCTCGGCGACGATCTCCCGCTCCAGCACGATCTTCACGTACGCCAGCAGCACCGCGAACTCCGGCGCGGTCAGCCCGGTCTCGCCGCGCACCGCCAGTTCCTCGTCCGGCGGCAGCGCCTCCAGCGCCCGGTCGAGCTGACCGGCCCGCTCCAGCTCGTTGATCATCCGGCGGTGCACCGGGAGCAGCGAGGCGGCCTGCGCCTGGGCGTTGTTCAGCGCCCGGGCCTGGTCGTAGTTGTCCCGCAGCACCAGCTCGGCGACCTCGTCGGTCATCTGGGCCAGCACCTCGTCGCGTTCCGGCATGTCGAGCACGCCGTCGGCCACCGCGGTGTTGAGCAGGATCTTGATGTTCACCTCGTGGTCGGAGCAGTCCACCCCGGCCGCGTTGTCGATGAAGTCGGTGTAGATCCGGCCGCCGGCCGCCGCGTACTCGATCCGGCCCTCCTGGGTGAAGCCCAGGTTGCCGCCCTCGCCGACCACCCGGCAGCGCAGGCCCTTGCCGTCCACGCGGATGGCGTCGTTGGACTTGTCCCCGACCTCGGCGTTGGTCTGCGTCGACGCCTTCACGTAGGTGCCGATGCCGCCGTTCCAGAACAGGTCCACCGGGGCGGTGAGGATCGCCTTCATCAGGTCCTGCGGGCTGATCTGCGTGACGTCGTCGTCGAGACCGAGCACCGCGCGCACCTGCGGCGAGACCGGCACCGACTTGGCGGTACGCGAGTACACCCCGCCGCCGGCCGAGATCAGCTCGGCGTTGTAGTCCTCCCAGGACGAGCGGGGCAGGTCGAACAACCGCTTCCGCTCGTCCCACGAGGTGGCCGCGTCCGGGTCCGGGTCGAGGAAGATGTGCCGGTGGTCGAAGGCGGCCACCAGCCGGATGTGCTTGGACAGCAGCATCCCGTTGCCGAACACGTCGCCGGACATGTCGCCGACGCCGACCACCGTGAAGTCCTGGGTCTGGGTGTCGTGCCCCAGCTCCCGGAAGTGCCGCTTCACCGATTCCCAGGCGCCCCGGGCGGTGATGCCCATCTTCTTGTGGTCGTAGCCGGCCGATCCACCGGAGGCGAACGCGTCGCCCAGCCAGAAGTTGTGCGCGGCGGAGATCTCGTTGGCGATGTCGGAGAACGTCGCGGTGCCCTTGTCCGCCGCCACCACCAGGTACGGGTCGTCGGCGTCGTGCCGGACCACGTCCTCCGGCGGCACGATCTCGCCGCTGGCGATGTTGTCGGTGACGTCGAGCAGCGCGCCGACGAACTCCTTGTAGCAGGCCACCGCCTCGTCCCGGTCGCCCGGCTTCTGCTTCAGCACGAAGCCGCCCTTGGCGCCCACCGGCACGATCACGGCGTTCTTCACCATCTGCGCCTTGACCAGGCCGAGCACCTCGGTGCGGAAGTCCTCACGCCGGTCGGACCAGCGCAGCCCGCCCCGGGCCACCGGCCCGAACCGCAGGTGCACGCCCTCGAACCGCGGCGAGTAGACGAAGATCTCGAACTTGGGCCGCGGCGCCGGCAGCTCCGGGATCGCCTGCGGGTCCAGCTTGAACGCGACGTACGACTTGGGCCGCCCCCCGACCGGCTTCTGGTAGAAGCTGGTGCGCAGGGTGGCCTGGATCAACGTCAGGTAGGAGCGCAGGATCCGGTCCTGGTCGAGGCTGGCCACGTCGTCCAGTGCCTCGCCGATCTCGGTGACCAGCTCACCGCTGCGCTGCCGGCGCTCGTCCAGGGTGGACGCGCCCGGCCGGAACCGGGTCTCGAAGAGCTCCACCAGCAGCGAGGCGATCTTCGGGTACGCGATGAAGGTCTGCTCCATGTACTCCTGCGAGAACACGGTGCCCGCCTGCCGCAGGTACTTCGCGTACGCCCGGAGCACCACCACCTGCCGCCAGGTGAGCCCGGCCCGGAGCACCAGCTCGTTGAAGCCGTCCACCTCGGCCTCGCCCCGCCAGGCGGCGGCGAAGGCGTTCTCCACGTGCGGGCGGACCTCGGCCAGCTCCTGGTGCGCCTCGGGCAGTTGCAGCCCGAAGTCGTAGAGCCAGATCCGGCCGTCGACGCGCTCCACCTCGTACGGGTGCTCGTCGACCACCTTGACGCCGAGGGAGTGCAGCACCGGCAGCACGGCGGAGAGCATCATCGGCTCGCCGTACCGGTAGACCTTGAACCGCACGTCCATGGTCTCGTCGACCTGGACCGGCCGCCCCCCGCCGTTCGTACGCGGCGCGAGCTGCTTGCGGAACAGGTGCATCTCCAGCTGGCCCGACTCCTCCAGCAGTTCCAGCTTGGCCAGGTCCTTCATCGCCTCGTACGGCGTGTGCCCGTCCTTGTAGCCCTCCGGGAAGGCGTCGGCGTACCGGGCGAACAGGTGCTTGGCCTGCTCGTCGCCGAGCTTGCGCTCCAGCACCAGCCGGTAGTCGTCGTCCCAGAGCCGGGTGGCGTCGGCCAGCTCCTCGGCGAGCAGGTCGGCGTCGATGTCACCGGGCGGGCTGTTCGGGTCGGTGCGGACGATGAAGTGCACCCGGGCCAGCATCGACTCGGTCACCCGGGTGGTGTAGTCGACCCCGACGCCGTTCAGCTCGCGCAGCAGGATGTCCTGCATGCGCAGCCGGTTCTGCGTCGTGAACCGGTCTCGGGGCAGGTAGATCAGGCAGGAGATGAACCGCCCGTACCCGTCCCGCCGCAGGAACACCCGCAACTGCCGGCGACCGGCCATGCGGAGCACACCGATCACCGCGTGGTAGAGGTCGTCGGTCTTGATCTGGAACAGCTCGTCGCGGGGGTAGGTCTCCAGGATCTGGAGCAGGTCCTTGCCGGAGTGGCTGCGCAGGCTCAGGCCCGAGCGGTCCAGCACCTCGGCGACCTTGCGCCGGACCACCGGCAGCTCCTGCACGCTGGTCCGGTACGCCGCCGTCGAGAACAGGCCCAGGAAGCGCCGCTCCCCGACCACCTCACCGGAGTCGTTGAAGATCTTGAAGCCGATGTAGTCGAGGTAGGCCGAGCGGTGGACGGTGGCCCGCGAGTTGGCCTTGGTGATGATGAGCAGGCGCTTCTCCAGCACCTTCTCGTGCGCCTCGGGCGTCATCGAGTTGAGCGACCGGGCCTCCGGCGAGTCGGACCGCAGGATGCCCAGCCCGGTGCCGAGGACGGCCTCCAGGGCCTGGCCGCCGTCCGCGCCGTCGGTGTCGATCAGCCGGTACTCCCGGTAGCCCAGGAACGTGAAGTGATCGTGCGCCAGCCAGCGCAGCAGCTCCACCGAGTCCGTGATGTCCTTCTCCGGCACCGGCGGGCGGTTGTCCGAGGTGCGGGCCGAGGCCAGCTCGTCGGCCAGGGCCAGGGCACGCTGCCGCATCTTGGGCCAGTCCTCGACGGCCTCCCGCACGTCGGTGAGCACCCGCTGGAGCTCCCGGCGCAGCTTCTCCCGCTCGGCCGCGTCACGGACCGGGTCGATCTCGATCCGCATCCAGCTCTCGACCAGGTCGCCGGCGATCGCGTCGTCCGGCTCCACGTCCGCCGAGACCTCGGTCAGCCGGCCCAACGGCTCGCGCCGGACCACCACCAGCGGGTGCACGAGCAGGTGCACGTCGAGGTGGTGCGAGTTCAGCAGCGCGGTCACCGAGTCGACCAGGAACGGCATGTCGTCGGTGACGATCTCGATCACCGTGTGGTGCTGCTCGGCATCCGGCTCGTGGATGCGCAGCTTCAGCTCCCCCGGCACCCGTTGTTGGGCGAGGTCCCGGTGGGCCCGCGCCGCGTCGAGCATCTCCTCGGCGGTGAAGCCGATCAGCTCCTCGTCCGGCGCGAACCGCCAGAACCGGCCCACCAGGGTGGCCGCGTCATGGTCGTCACCGGCCAGCGCGACCGCCTGGGCGACCAGGCGCTCCGCGTTGGGTACCGGCTCGTCCAGCTCGTCCTCGGACTCGTCGCCCAGCGCCTGCGCGGGCAGGCCCAGGTCGTAGAGGGTATCGATGCTGGAACCGGTCATCCCGGTCACTCCTGTGTCGAGACGGCCGAAACCGTCCCCGTCGGTCGCCGAATCGAAGCTGTCATCGTCCCGGCTGGTGTCAGCCTGCCGGAGGTCGGGTCCCGGTTTGATCGCCGGACGCCGGTCCATCGGTGCCACTCCCCTCGACCCACCGCGTTGTGGGTCACTCTGCCGCCCAGCCTAGGCCCTGCCGCTGTGCCCCTTCGTCGGCGGACCACTGGCCGGACGTCCGGATCGGGACTCTGTCCTTTCACCCGTTGCGGGTCCGTGGTCGGCCGGTCGCGGAGTACCCGGACTGGCGATGTTCATCACACTGCCACACGGCACTCTTTGCCTGCGCAAGGGCCGTGCCGGGGCGGTGGGGAGCCGCGCGTCGTACTAGCGTGCAGGGCAGTTTCACACCGGAGGGACCGCTTCATGCTCCTGTCGTACCCCGTCCGCCGTCGACTCTCCCCTCCCCGCCGGGTCCTCGCCGCGCTGGCCGCCACCGTGCTGGCGGCGGGCACCCTGGTCGGGTGCTCGGGCGAGGACGGGCCGGAGCGGAGCGTCGACGCCTTCCTGAAGGGCTGGCGCTCCGGCGACCTCCAGGCGGTCGGCTTCATCGACCCGACCGGCGCCAAGGTGCCCGCGGCCGAGGTGACCAAGGAGCTCCGGTCGCTCGCCGGCGAGCTGGCCGGCACCCCGCCGCAGCTGGCGCGCACCGGCGAGGTGAAGGTCGAGGCCGACATCGCCACGGCGCGGATCCGGCTCAGCTGGCCGCTGCCGGGCGGCGCCACCTGGACCTATGAGAACCCGCTCCGGCTCCGGCACGGCGACGACGACCAGTGGCAGGTCATCTGGGAGCCGACCGTCGTACACGAGAAGCTGGAGGCCGGCGCACGGTTCGCGCTGCGCCGGGAGCCCGCGCCCCGGGCCGGCGTGCTGGACGGCGCCGGGACGCCGCTCGTCGCGCCCCGCCCGGTGGTCCGGGTGCAGGTGAACCCCGGCGAGGTCACCGACGTCAAGGCCCTGGTCCGGCAGCTCGACGCCGCGTTCAAGGCGGTCCGGCCCGCGCTCACCCCGCCGGTCGACCTCACCGACCTGCCCCAACGCCTCAAGGAGGCGGACCGGGGCGCGCTCGTCGAGGTGGTGACCCTGCGCGACGAGGCCTACCGGCAGATCAAGTCCCGGATCTACGACCTGCCCGGCACCCGGTTCCAGTCCGACAAGCTCTTCCTGGCCCCGACGCGCGAGTTCGCCCGGGCGCTGCTCGGCTCGGTCGACCCGGCCCAGGCCGACGACCTCAAGGCCCACCCCGACAAGTACGTCCGGGGCGACCTGGTCGGCCACGGCGGCCTCCAGGGCGGCTACGACGACCGCCTGCGCGGCGCCCCCGGGGTCACCGTGCTCACCGAGCGGAACCGGCCCGACGAGCCCGGCGTCACCACCGGCGAGGAGGTCTACCGCAGCGAGCCGAAGGCCGGCCAGCCGGTGAAGACCACCCTCGACGTGGCCACCCAGAACGCCGCCGACGCGGCGCTGCGCGGGCAGGCCCGGCGTTCCGCCCTGGTGGCCGTCCGGATCTCCGACGGCGCCGTGCTGGCCGCCGCCAACGGCCCCGGTGCGGCCGGCGAGAACCTCGCCTTCACCGCCCAGGTGCCGCCCGGCTCGACGTTCAAGATGGTCAGCGCCCTGGCGCTGCTCGACCGGGGTGCGGTGACCCCGGAGGCGACCGTGCGCTGCCCGAAGACGTTCGAGGTCGACGGCCGGTCCTTCAAGAACTCCGACAACTTCGAGCTGGGCGACGTCCCGTTCACCACGGACTTCGCGAAGTCCTGCAACACCGCCTTCACCTCGCTGGCACCGAAGCTCGGGGCGGACGGGCTGGCGCAGACCGGCCGCACGCTCGGCCTGGAGGCGCCCTGGGACCTGGGCACCGACGTCTTCACCGGCAAGGTCTCCGCCAACGGCTCGGCCACCGAACAGGCCGCCGCCGCGATCGGCCAGGGCACCACCGTGGTCAGCCCGCTCGCCATGGCCGGCGCCACGGCCGCCGTGGCCCGCGGCCACTGGGAGCAGCCCAAGCTGGTGCTCGATCCGGCGCCGGCGAAGCCCGCCCCGCCCGGTCCGGCCCTCAAGGCGGAGTCGGTGGCGGCGGTCAGGACGATGATGCGCGCCGTGGTCACGAGCGGCACGGCCAGCGCGCTGGCGGACGTCCCCGGCGAGCCGGTCCACGGCAAGACCGGCACCGCCGAATACGACAACAACCCGGCGCACACCCACGCCTGGTTCGTCGGCTGGCAGGGCGACGTCGCGTTCGCGGTCTTCGTCGAGCAGGGCGGGTCCAGCACGACCAGCGCGGTCCCGATCGCCGAGCGCTTCCTCCGCGGCCTCGCGGCCCGCTGAAACGAGGCGGGCGCCGATCAGGCGATGTCGGCGCCCGGCCGGGTCGGATCCGGCGCCGTCCCCTCCGCGTCCTCCGGCTCGGCGACCCGCCGCAACAGCCCGGGCCCGGCCGACGCCAGCGGCCCGACCGGCTCGGGGCCGTCCGAGCCGTCCGCGTCCGACGCCCGACGTAGCAATCCCGGTCCGGACGGGCCGGGAGACGGTTGGGCGCCGTTGGTGTCGGCGGATTCGTCCCCGGTCCGGGTCAGGGCCGGGCCGATCGGCTCCACGGCGACCGCGGGAGCCGGCACGGCCGCGGGGCCGGGCAGCACGTCGCGGGCGGGCAGCCGGCCGTTGCCGGGCCGGGGCGGCGGCGCGACCGGGCCGGGCGGCAGCAGCCGGGGCGGCGTTGCGCCCGGCGCGGCGACCGGCGCGAGCCCGGCCACCACGGTGTTGACGATCTCGGCGGCGTACGACCCGTCGGGGTCGTAGTCCGGGTCGAAGACGGTCAGCTCGACGCCGAGGCAGTGCGGGGTGTCCACCAGGCCGGCGAGCAGGATCTCCAGCTCGGCGAAGGCGATCCCGCCCGGGTCCGGCGCGTCGACCGCGGGCATCACGGCCGGGTCGAGCACGTCCACGTCGATGTGCACCCAGTAGCCGGCGCAGTCGGCCAGCTGCTCGTGGGCCCACTGGGCGGTGCGGGCGGCACCCTCGGCGCGCAGCGCCGGCACGGGGCGGGTGGTGATGCCGGCGGCCTGCAGGTCGAGCCGGTACTCGTCCTGGGCCCGGATGCCGAGCACCACCACGTCGATGTCCCGGAAGTAGGGGCGCCGCCCCTCGATGGCGGCCAGGTCGGCCTGCCCCCGGCCGGTGACCAGGGCCAGGTCCTCCCCCGCCGCCGCGCCCACATAGGAGGCGTTGCCGGGGTGCCGGAAGTCGGAGTGGCCGTCGACGAAGACCAGCCCGATCCGCCCGCCGACCGCCTCGCCGAGCCGGTGCATGGCCAGCGCCGAGCCGAGCAGGACCGAGCAGTCCCCGCCGAGCACGAGCGGGAACTCGCCGCGGTCGATGATCGCGCCGATCCGGTCGGCGAGCGCCACCGAGTAGCCGGAGATCTCCGGGGCGTGGCAGACCCCGTCGCCGGGGCGCCAGTCACCGGGGTCGTACCGGGGCGGGGTGAGGCAGCCGGCGTCGCGGGCCCGCAGCCGGGCGAGCAGGCCGTGGTCGCGCAGCGCGCCGGGCGCCTTGGCGCAGCCCGGGACGGCGGTGGACGTGGGTGGGCGCAGGCCGAGGTTCGTCGGCGCGTCGAGGACGGCGATCCGGCGCATCATGGGCTCCCGTCCTCGGTGGTCGGGCGGGCCGGCCGGTACGCCGGCCCGCGCTGGCGTGCGGTGAACTCAGAACAGGGCGCTGGCCAGGGCGCGTCGGGCGGCCGCCACGGCGGGGTCGTCCGGGCCCGCGATGGTGAACAGCGACACGAGGTGCTGGCGGACCTTCTCCCGGTCGTCGCCGGCGGTGCGGCGGACCAGGCCCACGAGCCGGGCGTACGCCTGCTCGGCCAGCCCGCTGAGCACCTCGATGTCGGCCGCGAGGAGCTGCGCCTCGATGTCGTCGGGGGCCTGCTCGGCGGCAGTGAGCGCGGCGCGCGGGTCGGCGCCGGCCACCCGCCGGGCCACCCCGACCTGGGCCAGGCCGGCCTCGGCCGCGGCGTCCGCCGGGCTCTCGGCGAGGATCTTCCGGTACGCCGCCTCAGCCGCCTCCAGGTCGCCGGACATCAGCGCGTCGTCGGCCTCGGTCAGCCGCGGGTCCTCCGGCTCGGCGACGGTGACGCCACCGGCCTTGAGGATGGCCTGGATCCACTGGCGGAGCTGGGCCTCGGGCACCACGCCGGAGAAGGCGTCGATCGGCTGCCCACCGACCACCGCGTAGACCATCGGGATGCCCTGGACCCGGAACATCTGGGCGAGCCGCGGGTTGGCGTCGACGTCGACCTTGGCGAGCACCCAGGCGCCCGCGCCCTCGGCGGCCAGCCGCTCCAGCACCGGCGACAGCTGCTTGCAGGGCTCACACCACTCGGCCCAGAAATCCACGATCACCGGGGTGCTCAGCGACCGTTCCAACACCTCGGACTGGAAGGTCGCCTCGGTCACGTCGATGACGGCCATACCACCGCCCGCCGGGGGGCCGCCGGGTACGCCGGCCGGCGGGCCGGCCTGGCTCGGGGCGGTGGGACGGGAGGGTTCCGGGGTGCCGCGCAACGCGCTGAGGTCGACCGCGCCGCGGGTGAAGATCGACGAGGTGATCCGTGGGTCGCTCATGGTTATCTAGTCTCGCACGTGTCCCGCAGAACTCAGATCAACCGCCACGGCGGCAGTTGCAACTCTCACGCCTGGTCGGCGCGGGTGCCGGAACGACCGGCACCCGCGCGACGGATCAGAACCGCGCGGGCTCGCGGTAGACGCCCCACTCGGCACGCAGCGCGTCGCAGATCTCGCCCAGCGTGGCCTCGGCCCGGACGGCGTCCAGCATCGCGGGGATCATGTTCTCGCCGCTCCGGCTGACCTCGACCATCCGCTGCACGGCGGCCTTGACCGCGGCGTCGTCGCGGCCCGCCTTGCGCTCGGCGAGCACCCGGCGCTGCTCCAGCTCGACCTCGTGCGAGATCCGCAGGATCTCCAGGTCCTTGGCGACGGTGCCGGTGTGGCAGTTGACCCCGACGATCCGCTTGTCGCCCTTCTCCAGCGCCTGCTGGTAGACGAAGGCCGACTCGGCGATGTGGCCGGTGAACCAGCCGTCCTCGATGCCGCGCAGGATGCCCGAGGTCATCGGGCCGATCTTGTGCGGTCCCTCGCCGCCGAGCTGCCGGATGCGGGCGAAGATCTCCTCCGCCTCGGCCTCGATCTTGTCGGTCAGCGCCTCGACGTACCAGGAGCCGCCGAGCGGGTCGGCGACGTTGACGACCCCGGTCTCCTCCATGAGCACCTGCTGGGTACGCAGGGCGATCTCGGCCGACTCGTCGGTGGGCAGGGCCAGGGTCTCGTCGAGGGCGTTGGTGTGCAGCGAGTTGGTGCCGCCGAGCACGGCCGCCAGGGCCTCCACGGCGGTCCGGACCACGTTGTTGACCGGTTGCTGGGCGGTCAGCGACACCCCGGCCGTCTGGGTGTGGAACCGCAGCCACTGGGCCTTCTCGCTGGTGGCGCCGTAGACGTCGCGCAGCCAGCGGGCCCAGATCCGGCGGGCGGCCCGGAACTTGGCGATCTCCTCGAAGAAGTCCACGTGGGAGTCGAAGAAGAAGCTCAGGCCGGGGGCGAACACGTTGACGTCCAGCCCGCGCGAGAGCCCCAGTTCGACGTAGCCGAACCCGTCGGCCAGCGTGTACGCCAGCTCCTGGGCGGCGGTCGAGCCGGCCTCGCGGATGTGGTAGCCGGAGACCGACAGCGGCTTGTACCGCGGGATCTCCCGGGCGCAGTACTCCATGAGGTCGCCGATGAGGCGCAGGTGCGGCTCCGGGTCGAAGAGCCACTCCTTCTGCGCGATGTACTCCTTGAAGATGTCCGTCTGGAGCGTGCCGTCCAGGGTCGACAGGTCGGCGCCCTGCCGCTCGGCGGCGACCAGGTACATGCAGAAGACCGGCACGGCCGGGCCGGAGATGGTCATCGAGGTGGTCACGCCGGCCAGGTCGATGCCGTCGAAGAGCACCTCCATGTCGGCGGCCGAGTCGACCGCCACGCCGCAGTGGCCGACCTCGCCGAGCGACTGCGGGTCGTCGGAGTCGCGCCCCATCAGGGTCGGCATGTCGAAGGCGACGGAGAGCCCGCCGCCGCCGGCCCCGAGGATCATCTTGTAGCGCTCGTTGGTCTGCTGGGCGTTGCCGAACCCGGCGAACTGCCGGATGGTCCAGGTGCGCCCGCGGTAGCCGGTCGGGTAGAGCCCGCGGGTGTACGGGAACTCGCCCGGCCAGCCGATCCGCTCGAAGCCCGGGTACGGCACCCCCTCCGGCGGCCCGTACACCGGGTCCACGGTCATCCCGGACAGGGTGGTGAAGTCCGCGTCGCGCTTGCGGGCGGCGTCGTAGCGGGCCTGCCAGCGGGCCCGACCGGCGGCGATCTCGTCGGCGTCCATGCGCGGAGCTCCTCCTCGAGTCCTCAGACTGAAGACCGAGTGTAGAACGCCTGCCTGAACGATCGCTAAGTCTGCGCCTACCGGCCGGTAACCAGGTCAGGCCGAGGGGGCCACCGGCCCGCCCAGCGCCACGTCGTCGACCCGGATGTTGATCTCGTCGACCCGCAGCCCGTACGCCTCGACCGCCGCGGTCACCGCGACGCGGACCGCCTCGGTCACCTCGGGCACCGGCCGGCCACCGCCGATCACGATGACCAGGTTGACCACGGCCGCGCCGTCGGTGACGTGCGCCGAGCAGCCGCGCCGGGCGTCGCCGACCTGGTCCAGCCCGACCCGGTCCAGCACCGCGTTGAAGAAGCGGGCCACGTCGCCGCCCAGCTCGGCCACCCCGGGCACCGACTTCGCGGCGGCCACCGCGATCTTCTCCACCACCTCGTCGGAGACGTGCGTCGCACCGCCCGCCACCGCGCTCGGGGTCACCGACAGCTCCTGGGTCGCCTCGTCAGCCATGCTCTCCCACCACAGACGCGCACCGCCCCACGGATCCGTGCGGCGGTGCGAGCGTACTAGGCGGGAGTGCTCCGCAGTGGACCCGTCAGGCGCCGAGCTGGGCCAGCAGCTCACCGGCCGCCGCGTACGGGTCGATGGCGCCCTCGGCGACCTTGGCCGCGAGGGTCGGCAGCTGCGTACCGTCGCGCAGCGAGCCGATCCGGTCCCGCAGGGTGCCCAGCGCGATCGCCTCGATCTCGGCGGCGGCCCGCGCCTCCCGGCGGCGGCGCAGCTCGCCGTGGCGCTCCAGCCAGTCCCGGTGCTTGTCGATGGCGGCGGCGATGTCGTCGATGCCCTCGCCACGTGCGGCGATGGAGCGGACCACCTGCGGCCGCCACTCGCCCGGCCCGCGCTCGCCCAGTGCGATCATGCCCTGGATGTCGCGCACCGTGGCGTCGGCGCCGTCCCGGTCGGCCTTGTTGACCACGAAGACGTCGGCGATCTCCAGGATGCCGGCCTTGACGGCCTGGATCGCGTCGCCCATGCCCGGAGCCAGCAGCACCAGCGTGGTGTCGGCCAGCGAGGCCACCTCGACCTCGGCCTGGCCGACGCCGACGGTCTCGACCAGCACCACGTCGCAGCCGGCACCCTCCAGCACCCGCACGGCCTGCGGGGTGGCGGCGGAGAGCCCGCCCAGGTGCCCCCGGCTGGACATCGAGCGGATGTAGACGCCGGGGTCGGTGGCGTGGTCCTGCATCCGGATCCGGTCACCGAGGATCGCCCCGCCGGTGAACGGGCTCGACGGGTCGATGGCCAGCACGCCCACCCGGTGGCCGCGCGCCCGCAGCGCCCGGACCAGCTCGTTGGTGGTGGTCGACTTGCCCACCCCGGGCGAGCCGGTCAGGCCGACCACCTGGGCGTGCCCGGCGTAGGGCGCGAGGGCCGCCGCGACCTGCGGCAGCACCTCGTCGCCGGACTCGACCAGCGTGATCAGCCGGGCCACCGCGCGGGGGTCGCCCGCGCGGGCCCGCTCGACCAGCAGGGGTACGTCCCGGCTGCGGCGCACCGAGCCGGCGGCCGCCGCCGGGACGTTCTCGACACTGTCGTTCACGGTCAGCTCTCGGCACCGTTCGGTACGTGGATGATCAGCGCGTCGCCCTGGCCACCGCCGCCGCAGAGCGCGGCCGCGCCGGTGCCGCCGCCCCGCCGCTTGAGCTCCAGCGCGAGGGTGAGCACCAGCCGGGCGCCGGACATGCCGATGGGGTGGCCGAGCGCGATGGCGCCGCCGTTGACGTTCACCTTGTCGGTGCTGACGCCGAGGTCCCGCGCGGACTGGATGCCGACCTGGGCGAACGCCTCGTTGATCTCGATGAGGTCGAGGTCGGAGACGCTGAGGCCGCCCTTCTTCAGCGCGTGCTGGATGGCGTTCGACGGCTGCGAGTGCAGCGAGTTGTCCGGGCCGGCCACGTTGCCGTGCGCGCCGATCTCGGCCAGCCAGGTGAGCCCCAGCTCCTTGGCCTTGGCCTTGCTCATCACGACCACGGCGGCGGCGCCGTCGGAGATCGGCGAGGAGCTGCCGGCGGTGATGGTGCCGTCCTTGGTGAAGGCCGGGCGGAGCTTGCCCAGCGACTCGGCGGTGGTGTCCGGCCGGATGCCCTCGTCCTCGCTGATCACCAGCGGGTCACCCTTGCGCTGCGGGATGATCACCGGGGTGATCTCGTCGGCGAAGTGGCCGTTCTTCTGCGCGGCGGCGGCGCGCTGGTGGCTGGCCGCGGCGAACGCGTCCTGCTCCTCGCGGCTGATGCCGTGCTTCGCACCGAGCCGCTCGGTGGACTCGCCCATCGAGCAGCAGTCCCAGGCGTCGGTGAGACCGTCCAGGGCCATGTGGTCCTTGATCGTCACGTCGCCGTACTTGTAGCCGGACCGCTGGCCGAGCAGCAGGTGCGGGGCGTTGGTCATCGACTCCATGCCGCCGGCCACCACGATGTCGAACTCGCCGGCCCGGATGAGCTGGTCGGCCAGGGCGATCGCGTCCAGGCCGGAGAGGCAGACCTTGTTGATGGTGAGCGCCGGAGTGGACATCGGGATGCCCGCCTCGACGGCCGCCTGGCGGGCCGGGATCTGGCCCGCGCCGGCCTGGAGCACCTGCCCCATGATCACGTACTGGACCTGGTCCGGGGCCACGCCGGCGCGCTCCAGCGCCGCCTTGATCGCGACGCCACCGAGCTTCGTCGCCGGGAGGTCCTTGAGGTTGCCCAGCAGTCGCCCCATCGGGGTCCGCGCGCCGCTGACGATCACCGAAGCCATGCCTGCCTCCGAGGGGTGCCGACGTGTACGCCTTAACGATTGTTAGGACGCACCTTATCTGCCGGGAACAGTTCGATCACGGTGACACCTAGCACATCGGCGATGCGCTCCAGGTCGTGAAGGTCGATCGTCTGGTCTCCGCTGAGGCGCCGGGACGTCCACGCCTCGCTGACCCCCAGCTCGCGCGCCAGCTTCGCTGCTGACATGCGCTGACGGCCCATTTCCGCACGGATCTCGCGAGCTACTTGCTCGCTGAGTGTGGGCTTCGCGGTGCCCACTGGCGTTGTGGTCATGCCCGCAGGTTACCCGCTACGCGAGTAAAAGTCATGCGCCATCCGGAGATAATCCGGCCCTGTCCGTGGAGAATCTTGCCCGGCTTGCTTGCACCCTTACGCTGAGCGTAAGACACTTACAACATGGCGGAGAACCTTACCCGGGCAGTGGCATCGGAGATCCGCGCCGAAATGGCGCGGCGCGAAATGACCCAGCAGGCCCTCGCCCCGCTGATCGGCATGTCGCAGCAGGCGCTGTCCCGGCGTCTGCGCGGGGAGCACCCGTTCGACACCGCCGAGCTGGAGCGCGTCGCCAACGCCCTCGGAGTCCCCGTCGCCGAGTTTCTGCCGGCCTCGGAGCGTGTGGCGTGACGCCCGCGCCGGGGCCAACCGGCCCACGCCCGACCGGGCCGGGCCCCCAGACCCCCGGGCCTGTCCGGCCCAACGGGCCTACCCCACCCACCCGGGCCGCCGAGCCCGCCACATCCCACGGAAGGGGATGACCGGAGATGACCGACACCCTGCGGCACAGCGACCTTGCCACCCTCGCTGCCGCCCTCAACGACCAGCGCACCCGCGCCCTCGACCTGGTGGTCCCCGCCCGGGATCTCACCTTCGACGGTGCGGCCCTGCGGCTGCGGGACATGGCCCCCGTCCTCGGCGACGACGGGGTCACCGACCCCAACGGCCGGTACGTGCCGACCGGCGTCGGCGACGAAGGGATCGCCGAGAAGCTGGGCATCCCGGTGCGCTACCTGCGCCGGATGCGCGCCGAGGCCCCCGACCTGTTCGACGCCAACGTCAACGGCTGGCTGTCCCGATCGACCGACTCCTACCTGGTGCGGCTCCTGCGCGGCGACGCCGACGCCGTCGAGACGCGGGGCGTGCTGCGCGCGTTCCTGTCCGACAAGTACCGGGTGATCGACAACTTCGACGTGCTGCTGGCCGCGTTGCAGGGCATCCAGCGCACCGTCGACGTGATGCCGAAGATCTCCGCCGACCTCACCGACCGGCGCATGTACGTGCGGGTCACCCACCCCGGCATCCAGGCGTACGCGCCGTCGCTGCTGGAGGGCTACCGCAGCCCGTTCGACGGCCGCGACGTCGGCCGGGGCTGGACCCCGGAGCGGGTCGCCGGCGCGGCTGGCGGCGAGGGCCACGCCATCCCGGCCGGGCAGGAGCCGATCGTGTTCGCCGGGTTCGTGATCTCCAACTCGGAGACCGGCGGCGGCGCGTTCTCGATCACCCCCCGGCTGGTCGTGAAGGTGTGCAACAACGGCATGACCATCACCGCCGACGCCCTGCGTGAGGTGCACATCGGCGGCCGGCTCGACGCCGGGGTCATCCGCTGGTCCGAGGACACCCAGCGCAAAAACCTCGACCTGGTCACCGCGCAGACCGCCGACGCGGTCGCCACGTTCCTCGACGCCGACTACGTCAAGGCGAAGGTCACCGAGTTGGAGCAGCAGGCCGGCGTCTCGGTGTCCAACCCGCAGCAGACCATCGCCGTCGTCTCCAAGCGGCTCGGGTTCACCGACCAGCAGCAGGCGACCATCCTCGACCACTTCATCCGGGGTGGGCAGGTCACCGCCGGGGGCGTCATGCAGGCCGTGACCTCGGCCGCGCAGCTGGCCGACGGGGACACCGCCTGGGACATGGAGGCCGCCGCGCTGTCCGCGCTGAGCCTCGCCGCCCAGTCCGGCTGACCCACGGGGCCGGCGACGGCCTGGCTGCCGGGCCGCCGCCGGCCCACCTCGTGGTTGTGAACCGCCACCCGGATCCCCCACCCGCCTCCTCGCAAACCTCCAAAGGACGTGATCAGAGATGACCGCCAGCACTGCCCCCGTCGAGGTCGTGTACGACCAGCTGCCCGGCCCCACCGAGGAACCGATCAGCCCTGCGCTGCTCGCCGAGGTGACCGGCATGGGCTACTCCACCGTCACCCGCCACCTGCGCGCCCTGGCCGCCGCCGGCCGCGCCGACAAGGTGGACCCGGCCGAGCGCGGCACGCCGGTGCTGTGGTTCCGGACCGCCAAGACTCCGGCCACCAACCGGCCGGAGCCCGAGCCGGAGGCGTCGACGTCCGCCGGCTCGGGCCACCAGACGCCGGCCCGTCGGGCCACCGCCGAGTTGGCGGATGGCGCACGCCCTGACGGGCCGGTCCAGCACCCGCAGTCGCGAGCGGGTGAGGCCCACGCCGGGCCTGACGCACAGGCCACCTTCCCCCGGCCTGCCGACGAAGCGGAGACGGCTACCCCCGCCGCCGACGCAGGCGACCCGGCCGGTCCGGCGGCGGTGCTTCCCTCGCCGCCGGACCAGCCGGAGCCCGACGACCCGACGCCGGTGTCCAGCGCGCCCGCCTCCGGCGACGTCGCCGAGGTGGCCGAGTGGATGCAGTCGGCCCGCCCCGTGTCCGCCGTACCGGCCCCGATGGCCGCCCCCGCCGACCGGCTCACCGAGGCCGAGGCCCGCGCCCTGACCGCCGAGATCCGCGCCCGGGTCACCGACCTGCTGCCGCTGATCAAGCAGGCGTTCACCCGCCGCGCCGACCTCGCCCTGGGCTACCAGTCGTGGGCGGCCTACTGCGACGCCGAGCTGCGCGGCCTGCGCATGCCCCTCGGGGAGCGGCAGTCCGCGACGGCGGCGCTGCACGCGGAGGGCATGTCGACCCGGGCGATCGCCGGCGCGCTGGGCACGTCCGACGCCACGGTCCGCCGGGACCTGCGCGACGCAGGCGCGACGGATCACGCACCTGAGCGAGTGGTCGGGCTGGACGGCAAGCGGTATGCGTCCAGCCGACCGATGACGGCTGCCGAGGTTGGCGACCTTGCCTCGGCAGATGCGGATGGTGAGGGGCTTTCCTCCAGGGGCCCCGCCCGAGCCTCCGCAGCCCCGGCCGCGCCTGCGGGGGCGGGCGCGGCCGGGGTCACCACCGACGCCGAGCCGGTCGACCCGTACGAGCCGGACCCGGCCGCCCGCGCCGCCTCGGTCGCCGAGGTGGCCCCCGGCTTCGTCCGGGTGATCGACGGTGAGGCCGTCGAGACGCCCGCCGTCGATGACCGGCACGACCCGGGCCCTGTGCCCGAGCCGCCCGCCCTCGACCCCGCCGTGCGCGACCGGATTGAGAACGCCCTCAACCAGGTCGAGCAGCACATCGGGGACCTGGCCACCTGGCTGTACCGGGCTGGTGACCACGGGCCGGCGTGGATCCACGCCGTGCGCAATCAGCGCCAGTCGCTGGACCAGATCATCCGCCGCCTCGACGAGGTCGACGGCTAGCACCCGGAGTGGGCGTCCGCGACGCGTGTGATTCCGGGCGCCCACACCGGCAGAGGAACCGGAAGGCATCAGGCCATGACCCAGCACCCCATTCCCCAGCCGCCCAGCACCATCCGCCGGTCCGAGCAGATCGAGCTGGAGGTGCGCCCGCCGGTGTGTGACCGGCACCCGTCCGCCACCGCCCTGGTCGTCGTGGAGTCCGGCGTGTACGCCGGCCGCTACGGGGCGACCGCCGAGTCCGGGCCCAAGGGCCGGCTGGCGTTCTGCGGGCACTGCTACGAGCAGCACCAGTTGGTGCTGGACCTGCGCGGCTGGTCGGTCATCGCCGACACCCGGCCCCGCCTGTACGCCGACGAGGACGCCCGCCGACGGGGGTGGGTGCGGTGAAGGGCACCAGCCGGCCCCGTCCGACGCGTCCGTTCACCGCACCCCGTCCCGCAGGACGGCCGACCCCGGCGCGCCAGACACATGGGGCCAAGAAGCGCGCCGGGGCGACCGCCACGGCGGCCATCGGCAGCGCCGCCGCGGTGGTGTGGCTGGCCACCCATGACCGGGTAGGGCAGGCCGGCGTCGCCACGGTGTTCATCGTCGCCTACCTGGCGGTCGAGGTGGCCCTGTTCCTGCACGGTCACCCGGCCGGACGACCCACCGCCGCCGGGCCCCTCGCCGACTACACCCCGCAAACCGTCGACCGGCACCGGCAGTGGTGGGAGGCGAGCCGGCGGTGACCGAGCAGCCCACCTACAAGACGTCGCCGTGCGGGTCGTGCCAGCGGCAGGTGATCTGGACGGTCACCGAGAACAACAAGCGGATGCCCGTCGACCCGCAGCCCACCCCTGACGGGTCGGTGGCCCTGACCGCCGACGGGGCCGACGTGCGATCCCGGGTGGTCGAGGCGAAGTTCCGGTTCGGCCGCAAGGACCTGCACCGCAGCCACTTCGCCAACTGCCCCAACGCCGCCCAGCACCGCCGCACCCGCCGAGGTGGCCGAGGTGGCCGCCGTGGCTGAGACAGCGCGCCGGGCGTGGTCTCCGGACCTGGTGGCCGCCTACGGCTACTTCTACGACCCGGACTGGGGGAACGGCCGCTATGACACGTAGCCCGAAGACGGTGGTGCCGCTGTCCAACGGGGACGCGAAGCGGGCGGTGGCCCGGTTCGGCCGGTCCCCGCGCACGGCGGCCGTGCCGCTGCTGCCCGCCGACGTCGATGAGGCGACCTGGCTGGCCGCCCGGCGGGCCGGACCGGACGGCTACCGGGTCGGCGCGTCGGAGATGGCCGCCGTGCTGGGGATCTCCCCGTGGGCGTCCCCGTTCTCCCTGTGGTGGGCCAAGCAGGACGGGTGGGAGGCCGAGGAAACCACCCGCCGGCAGCGCTACGGACACGCGGTGGAGGACGGCATCGCCGGGCTGTTCGCCGAGGACCGGCCGGAGCTGCTGGTGGTGCGGCCCGGCGCGGGCCTGTGGGGCCACCCCGTCGAGCGGTGGCTGGTGGCCACCCCCGACTTCCTCGCGGTCGCCGGCGACGTCGACCCGGGCTGGCGTGACGAAGGCACCGGCCTCACGTCCGGCCCCCTGCCCGGGGTGCACGTCGAGCCGGTCGAGTGCAAGTCGGACAAGGGCGGCAGCGGGTGGGGCAAGCCCGGCACCGACCAGGTGCCCCCGCACCACCGGGTGCAGCTGCTGATCCAGTGCGAAATCCTCGGCGCCCCGCGCGGCTGGCTGGTCCGCGAAGAGCACGCCTACCGGGTCGAGTACGACGACGCGGCCCGCGCCGAGATGGCGCACTGGCTGGTCGAGGGCCGGGCGTTCGTCGCCGGGCTGGAGGCCGGGGTCACCCCGGACATCGACGCCCACGAGGCCACCACCGCCACCCTCACCCGGCTGCACCCGGCCGTCGACGAAGACACCGAAGAGGTCCTGCCCGCCGACCTCGCCCAGGCGTACCAGCGGGCCCACGACGACCTCGACCACGCCAAGGCCCGCGCCCGGGAGGTCGAAAACCGGGTGCGGGACCGGATGGGCCGCGCCCAGCACGCCCTCGACCCCGACGGGCGGCGCATCGCCCAACGGCTGGTCTACAAGCGCCGCGCCTACGAGGTGCCCGCCGGAATGGTCGACCAGCTGCGCCGCAAGCAGACACCGACACGGAAGGAGCCGTGATGAACGAGCACAAGCCCTACCAGCCCGAGGGACGCCACCGCCGACCACGGCGGGCGACCCGAAAGGAACGCCACCAGCTGGCGCAGCTGCGCCGCCTGCGCACCTCGACCGACGCGGCCACCGCGAGGGGCGGTGACCGCCATGGAGACCGACGCGCCGCGTGAGCCGGTGCGGGTGCACCTGGTGGTCGAGCTGGAGCAGCTGGGCCCGGTCGGCAAGCACCGGTCGACGGTGGTGACGGCGCTGATGAAGTCGCTGCGCGCCACCCGGCTGGTGTGGGCCGGCACCGATTTCAAGCAGACGGCCTACAAGGTCGTCTCGATCGAGGAAGAGGTGGCCACCTGTGGCCGGTGAGACGAAGACGGGCGGCGAGGTCGCGGTCAAGAAGAAGGGCACCCTGTCTGACTTCATCGCCAGCTACGAAGGCGACTTCGCCGCGGTGGTGCCCCGGCACGTCAACGTGGAGGCGTTCGTGGGCCTGGCCGCCGCGTACGTGCGCCGCGACCAGTTCCTGCGGGCGGCGGCGAACGTCAACCCGGCGTCGCTGATCCTGGCGCTGCGCGAGTGCGCCGTGCTGGGCCACGTGCCGGTGCCGAAGACGTTCGCGCTGACCGCGTTCAACGACAAGAACGCCCCGGGCGGCAAGACGATCGTCGGGATCGAGACCTACCACGGCGTCATCGAGCGGATGTACCGGGCCGGCGGGGTGCAGGCCGTGCACGTGGAGGTGGGCCGGGACAAGGATCCGGTGCTGCGGTGGAACCCGACCCGGATGCGGCTGCCTGACCACGAGTTCGACGAGTTCGCCGCGCCGGAGGACCGCGGCCCGCTGAAGGCGGTGTACGCGTGGGCGACGTTGATGGGCGGCGCCACCTCGCAGGTGGTGTGGCTGAACCGGCACGAGATCACCCGGATCCGCGCCATGTCCGCCTCGGCGCGCAAGGCCGGCGGCGGCAACTTCTGGGGGCCGCCGTGGCCGGAAGAGGGTCCGAACACGGTGCCGATGTGGAAGAAGTCGGCGCTGCACCGGCTGGAGACGTTCGTGCCCACCTCGGCGGAGTACCGGTGGCAGATCGCGTCGTCGGAGGCCGGCGCGTCGACCGGCTTCGTGGGGATCCCGGACCGTCCGGCTCGCGAGTTCGGCCCCTCCCCGGACGACGTGGTCGACGCCGAGCTGGTCGACGACCCGCCCCCGCCGCCGGGTGACCCGGGCCGCCGGGAGTGGGACGACGTGCAGACCGCGCAGCCCGGATCGGGGGTGAAGCCCTGATGGAGGACTGGACCGTCGAGGACGCCTACGGGCAGACCCGCACCTTCGTCGACAAGGGACCGGCGTGCGCGTACGCCGTCCGCAACGCCCGCGCCGACAAGGCGACCGTCGTGGTCGCCCCGAACGGCGAACGCACGCTGGTGCTGCGCATCGACCCGCAGGTGGAGGTCGTCACGCTGCGCCGCCTGGCCGGAGGGGGGACCACGGCGTGACCGACCGCAGCAACATCGAACCCCGGCAGCTGGCCTACCTCGACCAGCTGAAGGCCGAGGTGGCCGACCTGGTGCGGCGGGTCCACGCCCACCAGGACGGCACCTGCACCTACCCGCCGGGCACCTGCCCCGGCAGCGCTGTCCTGCTGTACGTCGCGTCGGCGGGCCACGGGCACGACATCAACCTGCTCGCCGCCGCGCTGCTGGTCGTCGACGACCGGGACCGGACGATCGCCGAGCTGCGCGCCCAGCTGACCGGAAGGGCGGCCGCATGAAGGCGCGGATGTGCTGCCGGTGCGGGTCCGAGGTGGCACCGCTGGTCGCCTCGCGGCGCAGCGACGGGAAGTGGGTGTGCGTCAACGGCGCCGCCTGCCGCCGCCGCGTGCACCGCAAGGACATCAGGAAGAGGCGGCAGCGGTGAGGGAACTACGCGTGGACGGCGGGTCCGTCACCTCGACCCGGCAGCAGCGGGTCGGCCGCACCCGCAACTGGCCGGCGAACCTCGGGTGGGCCCGCCACGGCTGGAGCGGCCGTCGCTGCGGCCTGGCGCTGCGGCTCGGTAACCGCACCTGGTGGTTCTCGGTGAGGCCGCGATGACCGTGACCACCATCATCGGCATCGACGCCGCCCTGTCGGCCACCGGCGTCGCGGTGTGGCGTGACGGCCGGTTCTACCTCGACACCATCCACACCAGCCCGGAGACGACGCCGCGGCCGGCCCGGTGGCGGCAGATCACCGCCCCGATCTGGCCGTGCATCACCACCAACACCCTCGCCGTGGTCGAGGCGGTGTTCCAAGGCGCGAAGGGCGACACCGCGCTGCGGCTGGCCGAGCTGCACGGCGTCATCCTCGACGGCCTCTACGGGCGGGGCGTGCCCTACGTGGTCGTCAACGACAAGCAGGTGAAGAAGTACGCCACGAACAGCGGGGCGGCGGACAAGGCGCTGATGCTGGCCACCGCCCGCAGCCAGCTACGCCACGTCGCCTACCCGAACGACGACAACCAGGCCGACGCTCTGTGGCTGCTGGCCATGGGACTGCACCGCTACGGGCAGCGGCTGCTGCCCGGCCCCGCCGCCCGCTGGCGCACCAAGGTCCTCGGCGACCTCGACTGGCCCCGCGACTGGCACCTCAACCCGGACAGGAAGGACCTGACCTCATGACCGCTGTCACCATCTCCGGCACGTTCAACAAGGACGAACGGCCCAACAACGGCCTGGAGACCATCGCCGAGGACCTGATCGGCAACCAGCTGGGCCGGCACGTGGTCGTCGGCATCGTCCAGTTCGCCGGCGCGAGCATGGCCGGACCCAACGAACCGCTGGTGCCCCGGGTCAAGTTCCTGGCCATCGAGCCGCTGACCGCCGACGCCGCCGACCAGGGCCGGCAGATCCTCGACCAGGCCCGCAAGCTGCGCGGCCTCGGCCTGATCGCCGAGACGCTGTTCGACGCCGCCGCCGACCCGGTCGACCAGGCCGACGACGCCGGGCCGGCCGCCTCCGGGGAGCCGATCATCCCCGGCACCGGCGATGACGGCCCGGTGTCGGAGCGCAAGCGTGACGAGTGGCTGGACGACCAGAAGTGACCGCCGCCGCCCGCATCGCGACCGTGCTGGTGTCGGCCGGCACGTTCGCCGTCGCCGCCCGCCTCGACCTCGGCGCGGTCGCCGGCACCGGCACCGGCCGGGAGTCGATCGTCGACGACTGGTCAGTCCGGCCCGTGCACGGCCGGCCGGTGTCGGTGCTGGTGGTGCGCACGCCCGGCCGGTACACGCTGACCATCGCGCACCTGCTCGACTTCGCGCTGGTGCACCAGCTGGACGTGACCACCGACCAGCAGGCCCGGGAGGCCGCCCGGCACCTGATCCGCGCGGTGGTCAACGGGGTGGTGCCGGCGGAGCCGCGCACCCCGGATGAGTTGGCCACCTGGCGGGTGGCCGCCACGACCATCGCGCGGATCGTCGCCCGGACCTGGCCCGAGCAGCCGAGGGGACGGTGATGCCCACCCAGGAGACGCTGCCCGGCACGGCCCAGCCCGCCCGTGACCGTGGGCTGTGGGCGCGGTTCGTCGACGCCGACGGGCTGATCATCCACAGCCTGTGGATGCGCGCCTGTGCAGAGCAGACGTACGTCGGCACCTGCCGCCGCTGCGGCGACCACCTGCGGCCGGAACGGCCGATGCAGGTGACCGCCACCAGGCAGGACTACGAGGCCCGCTGCGTGCGCCCCATCGGAACGTGCGGGTGGACGTGCAACGCCCCGGGCGGGCGGGTGTTCCGCGGGTCGAGCAGGGACAGGGAACGGACCAAGGGGGACCGATGATGGGGGCGGGGAACGTCAAGCTGGTGTACCGGCGGTGGGGGCACCTGCCCGCGGCCCCGTTCCGGCTGCTCTGCTACATCGCCGTCACCGTCCCCGACAGGGAGGACCGGCCGCGCTGCGAGCTAAGCCGGGAAGCCCTCGCCTACGGCCTCGGCTACCCCGCGCTGGACGCCAAGGCCGACCGGGCGGTGACCCGCGCCGTTTCGTCACTGACCGTAGCGGGGGCGCTGAGTCAGGCGCAGGCCCGCGCCCCCGGCCGGCGCGCCCACTACTGGGTAGAGCTGTCGATGGATCACCAGACAGATCCGTCCCCTGATCCGAAGACGTCGACCGATGGAACACCAGACGAATCTGTCGGGTGTGACGGTGCCGGTCGGTCGATGGAACAGCGGACAGATCTGTCCGCGACACCCGACAGATCTGTCCGGTGTTCGGCCGCCGCCACTGTTCTACCTACCTCAGGACAAGAACAACAGGACCAAGTACGCACGGGCGCGGCCTCCGAACCCGACCCGCCGCCACCGTCACCACAACCGCAACTGCGCGCCATCCCGGGAGGTGGCCACGTGTCCCGTAAACCCGCATCCGACCAGCCGGCCCTGTGGCCCGCGCCGGTGCCCGACCCGCCGGCCGTCGCCGAGGGTGACAGCACACGGGCGGTCACCGCACAGACCATCGTCGGCGAATGGCTCGACCGCTGCCGCAGGCGCCCACCCCGGCAGGTCGTCGGGCAGGTCGCCAAGCACATCCGCGAGATGCTGACCGAGGGCATCGACCCCGACGATATCCGGCGCGGCACCGCCGCGTGGATGGCCAAGGGCCTGCACCCCGCCGCCCTGCCCTCGGTGGTCAACGAGGTCATGAACCGCGGCCCCCTCCCGCCGACGGACCGGCCCTCCACCACCGACGCGCGGGTGGCCGCCACCCTCGCCCTCGGCGCGAAACTCCAGGCCGCCCACGAGCGGGAGGCGGTCGGGCGATGACCCTCGACGAAGCCGCCGCCGTGCTGGCCAAGGCCCAGGCGTACGACCGGCGCACCGTCGGCGAAGCCGACATCCGCGCCTGGCAGGAAGCCCTGGCCGACGTCGCCCTGGCCGACGCCCTCGCCGCCGTCACCGCCCACTACCGCGACTCCACCGACTGGCTGATGCCCGCCCACGTGCGCGCCCGCGTTGCCCAAGCGCACGCCGCCCGGCAGCAGGCCGAACGCGACGCCGCCCACGACCGGTTCGCCGAGCTACAGGCGGCGCAGCCCACACCCACCCGCAGCTTCGGCACCGTCCGGGAGCTGCTGGACAGCCTTGGCGTGGAGCTGCGCCCCGGCCGGCCCGAGGTGTTCCACCGGGCCGAGTGGGTGCGGCACGCCCGCCCTCGGCAGCACACCGCCGAGGACACACCCAACCCGCACTACCAGGGCCCGCCACCACCCGGCGGCTGGCCGATCCCCACCGAGGACGACGCATCATGACCCACCACGACGACGCCACCTGGCGCGCGATCGCCGCCGGCCGACCCGGCTACGCAACCTACCGCGACACCAAGCCCGGCAACCCCAACCCCTGGCGGCAGCCCACCCTCGACGGCCCGCCCCGCCCCGCCCGCCCCCTCACCTGGCGGCCGCCGCGCCTGGACACCTTCGGCCTGCCGCGCCTGCCGGAGCCGGAGATCCCCGACCTGCTGCCACCTGCGGCGGCCCACCTGGTCGACGCGGTCACCACCTGGCGGGGCCTCGGCGAGATGATCGCCCGTGTCGAGATGCACCCCGCCGCCTGGCAGGTCCTGCACGACAGCCACGCGGACCCGCGCCCACCGGACCGCCCGACCGGCCGGGACCAGCTGGCCGGCGTCCCGGTCACCGTCAACCCGGACCTGCCGGTCGGGGGCTGGCGGGCGATCAGCACCGGCGGCGTGGTCCTGTCCCAGGGCCACATCCGACCGACTGGACCTGACCCGCTGAGAAGCCCTCAGACGCCGCCACCGGCCGCCCCCACCCCGACACCCACGCCCGAACCTGACGACGCGCCCAGCGATGCCACGCCCGCCGCGCCGCCCGCCTCCACCCCGATGGCCACCGGCCCCGACGAAGGCGGGCAGGGCACCGGCCGGCGGCGCCTCGACCCCGGATCACCCTGGCGGTGGCTGCGCGCCATCAGCCCGTTCTAGGAGATCTCCATGCCCGCCACCACCGACCCCGCCGCCCGCCGCCGCCACACCGGCCGCAGCATGGGCGACACCACCCTGGCCGACGACGTGCGCCGCGCCGCCTTCCACGTCGACCGCGCCGCCCGCAACCTCCACGCCCTGACCGGCGACCCGCTGTGGCGGCCCAAGGTCCTCACCGGCCCGACCCTGGCCGACCTGCGCGACGCCCGCGACCGGCTCGACGCCGTCCTGCGGCAGGCCGAGCCCCGTCACCTCCCCGCCACGCCCGCCCCAGACCCGCAGGTCTGGGTGGCCACGGAGAGCGTCAACCAGGCGGAGGGCTGACCGGTGCTGACCGACGCCGAACACGCCGCGATGGACCTCACCGCCCAACTGTGGAACGCCCTGTGCCAGATCGCCGGCGACGGCCCCGCCCGCGCCGGTGACCTCGCCGAGCTGGCCCAGCACATCCACGCCATCCAGCACGCCATCCTCGCCCAGGCCGCCGCCCGCGCCCACCCCGACCAGTACCGGCTGATGGGCGGGCACCCCATGCAGGGCGTGCGGGTCGCCGGACGGACCGTCCCATGACGTGCGACGTGTGCGGCCTGCCCGACCCGTACAACGGCGACGGGGACGGCATCGGCTCCTGCGACTGCCCCCGCTGCGACCACGGCTGCGGCGTCGCCCGTGGCTCCTACCTGTGCTGCGGGGACGACGACCCGGGCGACGACTCCGACGCCGGCTGGGACCACGACGGCGAGCCCTGGCCTGACGACGTCATCGTGCGCAGCGTCGAGACGATTCATCTGCCTGGGGTGAGCTGACCATGCCGACTGCCCACCCCGCCTTCGCCCTATCCGGGCGGCCAGTGGACTCCGTTGCTTTCACGGACGATCGACAACTCGACCCACTCCGCGTCAAGGGCGCGGTCGGGGTCCGGGTCCGGTGTGCCAAGCGGGGCGAAATACATCCGCCCATCGGGGCCGGTGTACAGGAGCACTTGTGCCACACGCAGCCGGTCGGGCATCTCGGCGAAGTCAAGCATGCTTGCCACCTCAGCGCCGGGGATGTCGATGCTAGCAATGGTCAGCGGAAGCCGCCGGAATGGGCACGGCCATGAGCAGCGGACGCAGCGGCACCGGTGCCCGGCCCTACCGGCGCAACCGCGCCACCGTCCTGGCCAACGACGACACCTGCCACCTCTGCGGCCACGGCGACGCCCGCACCGCCGACCACGTCATCACCGACAAGGACTGGCCCCGCGGCCCCGACGGCCGCCGCCTTCCCGGCTTCGACGACCCCGCCAACCTCGCCCCCGCCCACGGCACCATGGGTAACCAGGAACTGAACCCCTGCCCCATGGGCTGCGGCCTGTGCAACCAGCGACGCGGCAGCCAACCCCTACCCCAGATGGATCGACGCCCATGGTGACCCAACGTGAACAGCGACCGACGATCTATGCGGACGTCATGCAGGGCCATGCAGAAGATCCACGCGGCCGAGCCCAGCCACCGCCCACGCCGCCACCGATCAAGGCTCTGAACAGGGCAAACGGAGATCACTGTTTCATGATCAGGGCAACGGAAACGCGCCGGCGCTTCCCGTTTTTCTCTCTCCGCCCGGAAATTCATGCAGCGCACCGTATAGATCACTGCGGATCGGTCACGGTGGGTGGCGGGGTGGGCCGATGACGCGCCGCAAGGAGCCCGAGCGCAAGCCGGGGCCGGTGGAGACCGCGGTCCGCCAGGACCTGGAGCGGCTGGGCAAGCTGGACCAGGGCGTACGCGGCACGCTGGAGCAGATGGCGCTGAAGCTGGCCCGCGCGTTCGACGACTACGGCGGGGCGGACCCGACGAAGCTGGCCCGGCTCAACCAGGAACTACGACAGACCCTCGCGGCGATGGTGGGAGGTGGCGATGACGGCGACGATGACGGAGCTGACCTGCCCACCCCTGCATGGGACCCCCCGCAGCCCGGACCGGCCAACGCTGGGCGGACAGGTGGCGGCGGTCGCCGCCAGGCTGGGAAAGCCGCTGATGCCGCACCAGCGGCACATCGTCGACGTGGCGCTGGAGCTGGACCCGCAGACCGGCCTGCTGGCGTACAACGAGGTCGTCGTGATCGGCCCGCGGCAGGCAACCGGAAAGACCGAGCTGCTGCTGCCGGTGATGACGCACCGGTGCGTGGGGTTCAGCCGGGCGCTGACCGGGTGGATCCGCCAGCAGCTCGGCCACGTCGTGCCCGAGCCCGGACCGCAGACGGTGGTGTACACGGCGCAGACGGCGGATGACGCCCGCAAGAAGTGGCGCGACGTGCACGTGGCCCGGCTGGAGAAGTCGGCCTACCGCCGCCAGTTCACGCCACGGCTGCGGCTGAACGCCGAGGCGATGCTGTGGCGCAACGGCTCCCGGTGGTCCCCGGCGTCGACGACCGGGAAGACCGGCGGTACCGGTGACACCATCGACGTGCCGGTGATCGACGAGGCGTGGTCGCGGCCGGACTCCCGCACGGAGCTGGGGTTGCGGCCGGCGTCGATGACCCGGCCGTGGCGGCAGATGTGGGTGACCTCGATGATCCCGGGCCTGTCCCGTGCGCTGCCGGGCACCTGGCCGTACCTGGCGCACAAGCGGCAGGTGGGCCGCGCCCGGGTGCAGGCCGGCGTCCGCCACGGCACCGCGTTCTTCGACTTCACGGCCGCGCCCGGCCTCGACCCCGGCGACCCGCAGACGTGGTGGTCGTGCCTGCCCGGCCTGGGCCGCACCGTCACCGAGAAGGCCGTGCGCGAGGACTTCGAGGCGATGGACCTGGTCGACTTCTGCGCCGAGTACCTGGGATGGGAACCGATGGCGACGACACCGAAGTGGCGGCTGATCCGGCGGGAGACGTGGGAGAACCTGCACGACCCGACCTCGACGGTGCAGGGCCGCCCGGCCCTGGCCGTGGAGATGGCCGAGGACCGGTCCCGCGGGGTGATCGGGGTGGCCGGGCGCCGCGCGGACCGGCACTGGCACGCGGCGATCGCCGAACCCGGCTACCGGGTGGCTTCGGGTTTGACGGGCGTGGAGTGGATGTTGCCGCGGGTGCTGGACCTGTACGAGGAAGCCGACGCGGTGGCGGTGGTCATCGACCCGCGCCGGCCGGCCGCGTCGCTGATCACCCCGCTGCGCAACCGGGGCGTGAAGGTGCTGACCCCCAACCAGCAGGAGGTCGCCGCGGCGTGCGGCCGGTTCTACGACGCCACCGGCGAGCAGGCTGAGCCAGCCGCGTCGGATGACGCACCTGCCGACCCCACCCGCGTGTTCCACCTGGGACAGCCGCCGCTGGCCCGCGCGTTGGGCGTGGCGGTGAAGCTCGACATAGGCAACAGCGGCGCGTTCACCATCGTCAAGCGGGGCAGCGGCGACGAGCTGATCGACCTGTACTCGGTCATCCTGGCGATGCACGGCCACGAGGTGATGGACCCCGGCGACTACGACCTGGCCGACTCGGTGGATAGTTCCTGGCCATGCCCACTTTGTGGGCGGCAGCTGTACGGGCATGATGGTGCATGGGTGCACTGCGACGACGACAGCCCGCAGTGCTGAGCGGAAGATTCGGTGGTGGTGTGCGTGACGCGGTGACGGCGGCGCTGGATGTGCTGGGCCTGCTGGGCCTCGCTGCCGGTGTGTTCTTCGCTCTGCTGCCGTTCATCGGGTACGCCGCCATCGGGGTCGCCTCCCTGGTGATCCTCGCCGTGTCCGCCTGGTGGCAGACCCGCCGGCCCGCCGACGGGGCCAGGCTGTGAGCATGTGGCGGCGCCCGCAGCGGGCCGCCGGCATCACCGGCCCGGTCATCCCGCCGCGCGGCGGCGGATCCGGCGTCGACCCCGCCTCGATCAACGACGACAAGGCGCTGCGGCACTCCGCGGTGTGGGCGTGCCGCCGGCTGCGCGCCAACCTCATCTCGACGATGCCGGTCGACGTGTTCCGCCGCATCCAGGGCATCCAGGTCGAGATGCCCAAGCCGCCCGTGCTGATCGAGCCCGGCGGCAAGCGGTGGCGGTGGATCCCGTGGGCGCACGCCTCGCAGTGGGAGCTGGACGGATCCGGCAACGCCATCGGCCTGATCACCGAGGTCAACGCGCTGGGCCTGCCCGCCCGCATCGACCTGTATCCGTCGGCGGTGTGTTCCGTGCGCAAGCGCAAGGGCGAGACGGAGCCCCGCTACAAGATCGACGGCAAGGAGTACACCGCCGACAAGGTGTGGCACGAGGTGCAGTACCCGGTGCCCGGCCTGCCGGTGGGCCTGTCCCCCATCGCCTACGCCGCCTGGTCGATCTCCGAGGGCCTGTCCATGCAGCAGTTCGCGCTGGACTGGTTCGGCGGCGCCGGCGTGCCGAAGGCCCGGCTGAAGCACACCCAGCGCCGGGTCGACACGAAGGAAGCCGGGATCATGAAGGACCGGCACAACGCGGCGATCCGCAACGGCGACCTGTTCGTGCACGGCGTCGACTGGGAGTACGACTTCATGCAGGCCCAGCAGGCCGGCATGGAGTTCATCGACGGCCGGCGGATCAACGTGCCGGACATCGCCCGTTACTTCGACTGCCCGGTGGACCTGATCGAGGCGGCGGTGTCCGCGCCCGGGTCGCTGACCTACCAGACCGCGGTGACCCGCAACCTCCAGTTCCTGATCATGGCGCTGGGTCCGGCGATCATCCGCCGGGAGGACGCCTGGTCCGCCGGGCTGCTGCCCCGGCCCCGGTACGTGAAGCTGAACACCGACGCGCTGCTGCGGATGGACCCGGAGACCCAGGCGAAGGTCATCGACCTGCGGATCAAGAACCGGACCCTGACGGTGACGAAGGCCCGGGAGTTCTACAACGAGCCGCCGCTGACCCCGGGCGAGATCGCGGAGTTCGAGACGCTGTTCGGCGCGCCGCGTACCCAGCCGACCACCGCGGCCGCCGCCGACGCGCGGGCGCAGATGTCCGACCAGGTCAACCCGCTATCGGCGGTGCCGTACGACAACTCGGCGGCGTGGGCCGCCGCCTACGGGGAGGGAACGCTGTGACCAGCATCCACACCCGCCGGCTGGAGACCCGGGTCGCCCGGACCGCCGCCCGGTACGTCGAGCTGGCCGCGGCGCGGGACCTGTCGGTGGAGGACCTGCCGACCGCGCGGCTGCCCTGGTACGAGGTCCGCAACGCCGACGGCGGGGACGTCGCCCAGCCGCCGACGGTGCTGATCTTCGACGAGATCGGCGGCAGCCTCGGCGTGAAGGCCAAGGAGTTCGTCGAAACGATCGAGGCCATCCAGGCGCCGACTATCCGGGTGCGGATCAACTCCCCCGGCGGGTCGGTGTTCGACGCGATCGCGATCCACAACGCGCTGCTGCACCACCCGGCGCGGATCGAGGTGTACGTGGACGGCATCGCCGCGTCGGCCGCCTCGGTCATCGCGATGGCCGGCGACGAGATCGTGATGATGCCCGGTGCGCAGATGATGATCCACGACGCGTCGGCGCACGAGGAAGGCAACGCCGACGATCACCGCAAGATGTCGACGTTCCTCGACCGGCAGTCGGACAACATCGCCGACATGTACGCTCGCCGCGGCGGCGGCGAGCCCGCCGAGTGGCGGGACCTGATGCGCGCTGAGACGTGGGCGTTCGCCCGGGAGGCCGTCGACCTCGGCCTGGCCGACCGGGTCGAGGTCGTCGAGATCGACGACGGGGAGGACCCGGAGCTGCGCCGGCGGATGCGCCGCAGCTTCGACCTCGGCGCGTACCGGTACGCCGGCCGCGAGGCCGCGCCGGCGCCGGCCCGCCGGCTGGCCGCCGCGCCGGCCGCCCCCGACCGCCAGCTGCGTACCGCGCCGGCGGTGGTGACGCCGCGGCCGCCCTCGGTCGACCAGTACCGGGAGGCGGCGCAGCGGCGCGCCGCGGCCGCCCTCGACCGGGGCGCAGCACCCGGCGGGCAGGCCCGGTCGGTGTCCACCGCGTGGATGCACCGCAGCCTCGCCGGCCGGGCCCCGGTCACCCAGCTGCCGCCCCGGCTGACCGCCAAGAAGCAGGAACGCGACGGCAAGACGTTCTACGTCGTCGAGGGCTACTACACGGTCCACGAGCGCGGCTACGAGATGTGGGACGAGAACGGCCCGTACGTCGAGATCGTGTCCACCGGCGCCGGCGCGAAGACGATCGCCTCCCAGCCGGATGTGATCTTCCTGGTCAACCACCGGGGCCTGGCGATGGCCCGCACGGTGGCCGGCACGCTGGAGCTGTGGTCAGACCAGGTCGGCGACGGCGATCGGGCGTGGCTGAACCCGCAGCGTCAGGACGTCAAGGACTTGGTGCTGGGGATCGAGGACGGCACGATCACGGAGCAGTCGTTCGCGTTCATGATCGAGACCGGGCACTGGTCGGCTGACTACACGGAGTACCGGATCGACGTCTACGATCTCGACCGGGGAGACACCAGCGCCGTAAACTACGGCGCGAACCCGCACACCTCCATCGCTGCCCGCTCCGCCCGGGAGATTCTGGACGAGCTGGACCGGCTGCCCGCCGGCGCCGCACGTGCGGCGATGGACCGACTGACCCACCGGGTCGACCTGGCGCAGAGGCGAGATCAGCCCGCCGCCCTCGCCGCCCTCGCCGCCCCGGACGTGCCGCAGCCGCAGGACGGCGGCCTGAGTCTGACCGCGCTGGAAGCGTGGGCGGCCTCGGTCGGCGCCGACCTGTAGCGGCACCGCACAACTCCACCCAACCTCCGCAGAGCAGATGACCGCGCGGGAACGCTGAAGCGCGAGCCGAAGATTCGAGCCGCCACCGGCGCATGGGGATCCCTGTCCCTCTGCCCGAGAGGCACGGTCACAATGACCACGACGTTCGACGATCTGATCATCTCCGCGGAGGCGGAGGAAACCCAGGCGATCCGCCGGCGCGAGAAGGCGCTGGCGACGGTCAAGTACATCCACGGCAAGGCCAAGCAGGAGGCCCGCGCCAAGCTGACCCCGGACGAGAACGCCGAGGTCGCCGCGGCGATGGAGACCCACGCCCGCGCCGAGGAAGACGTGGCCGGCGCGAAGGAGAAGATCGCGCAGCTGAAGGCGGCCAAGGCCGCCGAGGAACGCCACGACGCCGCGATGCTGGAGCGCCGGGTCGACCCGGTGACCGCCCAGTCGCAAAAGGCCGCGTACGACCAGGTGGCCCGGGTCGGTCGTGAAGAGCGGACCTACCACAGGGGCAACTGCCGCAAGGGCTCCGAGTTCCTGCGGGATGTGCTCTCCGCGCAGCTGAACCGCGACTTCGAGGCGGAGCAGCGGCTGGCCCGGCACATGCAGGAAGAGCGGGTCGAGCGCGGCCAGTACCTGGAGCGCGCGGTCGGCACCGGCGGCTTCGCCGGCCTGGTCGTGCCGCAGTACCTGACCGAGATGTACGCGCCGGCGGTCGCCGCGCGCCGGCCGTTCGCCGACGCCATGACCAAGCTGCCGCTGCCGGCCAAGGGCATGACGGTCAACATCTCCCGGATCACCACCCCGACCGGCGTCGGCAACCAGGCCACCGAGAACACGACGGTCACGAACACCCCGGAGATCGACGACACCCTGCTGACCATCCCGGTGCAGACCGCGGCCGGTTCGCAGACCCTGTCCCGGCAGGCCATCGACCGGGGCCTGGGCGTCGAGGACGTGACGATGTCGGACATGCAGCGCCGGTACGCCACCAACCTCGACTCGACGATCATCAACCAGGCGTCGACCGGCCTCTCCGCGATCGCGCAGCTGATCACCACCGACGACGCGTCGCCGACCGGCGCGAAGCTGTACCCGAAGATCCTCCAGGGCGCGTCGCAGTCCGAGGCGGCGCTGCTCGGGCAGGCCAACCCGGACATCGCGGTGATGCACTCCCGCCGGTGGTACTGGCTCCAGTCGCAGATGGTGTCGACGTGGCCGCTGATCGGCCAGCCGGGCATCCCGGCGCAGAACGGCGGCGTCAACTACGCCGAGCGGTACGGCGGCGGCTTCCGCGGTCTGCTGCCCAACGGCATGGCCGCGGTGATCGACAACAACATCGTGACCAACCTGGGCGCGGGCACCAACCAGGACGAGATCTACGTGGCGCCGACGGAGGAGTCCTACCTGTGGGAGGACCCGGACGCGCCGCAGTTCATCCGGGTGGACCAGGCCAAGCAGCTGTCCGTCGACCTGGTGCTGTACGGGTACTACGCCTACACCATGGCGCGGTACACCAACAGCCACCAGAAGCTGTCCGGCACCGCGCTGGTCACGCCGGCGTTCACCTGATCCGGCGGGACGCTCATGGCAACCCTGGCAGCGTATGCGCCCGGCCGCACGCCGGAGCTGGTACCGCTGTCGACCGCGCAGGCCGGCAACGGCGTGTCGACGAACATCGCCGACCGCGGGCCGTCCCACAAGGGCGGCATCGTGCGGATCAACGCGGTGGCCGGTGCCACCCCGACCTGCACGTACCTGATCGAGGTGTCGGCGGACGGGGTGGTGTGGACGGCGGCGACGTACGCCGACATCGCCACCCCGACCGTCAACTCCACCGCCACGTTCGTGATCACCACGACCTCGACGGTGCAGAAGATCGTCAAGCAGCCGACGCCGTGGCGGTACCTGCGGGTGACCTACTCGGCGAACACGAACGTAACCAACACCACCGAGCTGCTGTACGACGACACGCAGACCCCGCCGTGGTCCTGATCGAGGGAGCAGCACATGCCGCAGGACAGGAACAAGGCCACCGAGAGGCACGCCGACAACACGCCGGCGTGGGCGACCGGGCCGACCGAGGTGCCGGCCGCCGGCAGCGACCCGGACTCGCGGCTGCGTGACCTGAAGTCGCAGCTGGCCCGCGCCGAGTCGACCGGTGACAGCAGCACCGCCGACGCGGTGCGGAAGGAGATCGACAAGGTGCGCAGGGACGCGACGCGGCAGACGGCCGCCGAGGCGCGCCGCGAGGCCGCCCAGGGCGACCCGGCCGCCCGCACCCGGGCACCGCAGGGCCGCGCGGCGGCGCCGTCAGCCAAGACCCCGACCGGGGGCAGCTCGGGCAGCGGCGCGTCGGGCGCCTCGACCGGGTCCGGCAGCTCGGGCAGCACCTCGACCGGCTCGGGCAGCTCGGGCAGCGGGAAGGCCGGCGACACCTCGACGGGGAAGGCCAAGTAGCCGATGGGGCTGTTCCGGGTCCTGCGCGCGTCGGGGGCGACCCTCACCCACACCTTCCGGGTGGGTGAGACCGCCACCGACGCTACCGGCGCTGTCACCGTGGCGGTCGCCCGCCTCGACGGCACGCCGGTGCAGTCCGGGGCAGCCACCCACCCCGCCGGGCAGACCGGCGTGTACACGTTCGCGCTGAACCCGGTGGCCCAGCTGGACGCCCTCACCGTCACCTGGTCCGGCACGATCGCCGGCGCGGCCCGCGCCGAGCAGGACCTGGTGGAGGTGGTGGGCGGCTTCCTGTTCGAGGTGGCCGACCTGCGCACCGAACACCAGATCGACCCGACGCGGTACCCGACCGCGGTGCTGGAGGCCAGGCGGGTCATCGCTGAGGTGGAGTGTGAGGACATCTGCGGGGTGGCGTTCGTGCCCCGGTTCCGGCGGGTCGCGGTCGACAGCCGCGGCTGCCGGGACCTGCTGCTGCCCGACGCCGAGGTGCGCACGGTGCGGGCGGTGTCCGCCGGCGGCACGGTGTGGCCGCTGGCCGGGGTGACCGCGTCGACGTCGGGGGTCCTGGCCTCGACCGGCGCGCCCTGGCCGGCCGGCCGGGTCGTCGTCGAGTACGAGCACGGGCTGGACGGGCCGCCGCCGGACCTGATCGACGCGGTGATGCTGCGGGCGTTCTCGATGCTGGGCCGCGCTGGGGCGGCCGTGCCGCAGCGGGCCATCACCTGGTCGGCGGCGGAGGGCGGCACGTACCGGCTGGCGCTGCCCGGTGCCCGCAAGACGGGCATCCCCGACGTCGACGGCCCGTACGAGCGGCACACCTTGGACGTGGGAGGGTTCGCGTGACCACGCTGGTGTACCAGGCCAAGGGCGCACTGATCACCCGGCTGACGGCGCTGGCCCAGCCGGCGCAGCCCCTGGCCGGAATTCAGGTGGCGTACGCGTTCCCCGGCTTCGCGGGGCTGCGCCTGGACTGCGTCTACGGCGGCGGGGTGCGGTTCAGCCACGAGGACGCCGTGGCGGAGCGGGGCGTCCTCATCTCCGAGATGTCGCTGGTGTCGCTGTACATCCGGGTGACCCGCAAGCCCTCGGTGCCGGTGGAGGAAACCGACGCCCGCGCCGCGGTCATCTTCGGGCAGATCGCCGGGCAGCTGGTCGCGCAGCCGCACCTGGCCGGGCCGATGTCGTTCGCCGGCATCGCCCAGGGGCAGGGCGACTACGAGATCCTGCCGGACAACAGCCAGTCGGCCAGCATCCTCGCCGTGCAGGTGCGCGTCGAGACCGACCTGAGCTACGGAGCCGGGTGATGGCCGACGTGCGGGTGGACGTCCACGAGCGGGCCGTGCGGGAGGTCGCCTCCAGCGAGGACCTGCGGGACCTGCTGATGGAGACCGGCGAACCGATCGAGCAGCGCGCGGCCGGCCTGGCGCCCAAGCGGACCGGCGCAGGCGCCGCGTCGATCCGGCGGGAGCCGGTGCTGGACGGCTTCGCGTGGACCGTGCGGATCAGCTGGGACCGCGAGCACTACTACATGTACTTCCACGACCGGGGCACCGAGCGATTGCCGGCCCGGCCGTTTCTGGAGCCCGCGTTGGAAGCGGCGATCGGAGGCATCTGATGACCTACCCCGGAATCGAACACGACCCGCAGGCCCCGCAGGCCAACCCGGACCTGGTGGCCGTGGAGGAACGACGCAAGGAGCGGGAGGCCGAGTACGGCGAGTACGTGGCCATCGCCGACATCCCGTGGGGCACGGTCCTGGCGGCCACCCCGGGGATGCGGGTGCCCACCTCGACCGTGGAGCGGCTGAAGTGGGACCAGCTGGGCCTGGTCGCCAAGCGCAGCTCCAAGAAGGGCCGCGAGGTGCTGGAGCGCACCGGCACGGCCACCACCGAGGAACGGGAGCGGTGGGCAGCCGAGGACAAGACCGCCGCCGAACGCGCCCGCGCCGCCGAGCAGGAGAAGACGGCCGCGGCCGACAAGACGGCGGCCGGGCGCACCACGAAGGGAGGGGCTAGCTGATGCCACTGACTCAGGCCACACCGCTGCTGATCCGGGAGCCCGGGTTCCTGTTCCACGCGCTGCTCGCCTCGACGGAGCCGCTGCACGCCGCCGCCGGCTCCACCTACGACGCCGACCCGTGGCCGGCGGCGTGGATCCCGTGGGGGCCGACCCTGGAGGGGTCGGTGTTCGCCAACTCGCAGAACGTCGAGCCCATCCGGGTCGCCGAGCTGTTCGACGCGGTCGCCTACTCGGTGACCGAGGTGACCACCACCCTCGCGTTCGCGGCGAGCAACTACACGCTGCACAACCTGCGCCGGGCGATGAACGCGCCCGGGTCGCTGGTGACCACCGTGTCCGGCACGGCCGCGACCCTGTCCAGCAAGCTGGAGCCCCCGGACCCGCAGGAAATCGTCCGCTGCATGATCGGCTGGGAGTCGCTGGACCACACCCTGCGGCTGGTCGGCCGGCAGTGCATCAACGGCGGCGAGCTCCAGTCCACGTTCGGCCGCGGCGCGGCTGCCGGCATCGCCACCGTGTGGAACTTCGAGCGTCCCGCCTCCGGGAAGGCGTTCGCGTTCTACGGGTCCGGCGTCGCCCGGCTGGGGTCCTGACCGTGGGCCGCAACATCGGCACCCTCGGCCGGCAGCGGGATCCGCTCGATCTGGAGTTCACCTACTTCGGGTCGACGATCCGGGTGCACCCGCAGGCCACCGACGCCGTCGAGCTGGAGTTCCTCCAGGCCGGCCGGGAGCTGGACATGTCCGCGCTGGAGGGCGTCGACCTGGCGAAGGTCGACGCCCTCGACCCCGAGCAGCAGGTGAAGCTGGCCAGGGTGATGGGTCAGGCGGTGGCGGCCACCTACCGGGTCCTGGAAGGGGCGCTGCGGCAGCTGATCCACCCCGACGACTGGGCCCGGTACTGGCGGCTGGGCATGGAGAACGGGCAGCAGATCCGCGACCGGATGGCCGACGTCAAGGCCATCACCGCGGCGGTGGTGGAGGCGACCACGGATTTTCCTACTGGGCCGCCATCCGCCTCGCCGCCTGGGCCCGCGACAACGCCGCCCGCCTCCGGGGACGCCTTGCCCTCGCCGGTGACGGCCCCTCGTGGGTCGGATCTGGAGCGGGCGCTGGCGTTGGAGCGGGGCCGCCCGGACATTCAGGAGTTCTTCGTGATGCAGGCCGAGGCGGAGGAACGGGAGCGGCGCGAGGCCCGGGACCGGGAGGCACGGGATCAGGAGAAGCTGGCGGCGGCCGGGCTGGTCTGAGCCTGGCCGAGGTGCTGGCGGTGGTGTACGTGCTGCGGCTGGAGGATCTGGCCCGCGACGTGCACGCCCACACCATCGCCGGTGCCATCGCCCAGGCCCTCGGCGTGCAGCAGGTCGCCGGTGACCTCGCCGACTGGGACGTGGTGAAGGCCCGGTTCGACACCGAGCTGGCGGCACCGCCCGCCGGTGAGGCCCCGCAGGACGACAGCGCCCGCGGGATCAAGCTGCGGGCCCTCGGGGTGACGGCGTAGCGGAGGGAGGTGCGCGAGGTGGCCAGCAAGAAGCTCGCCGACGCGTACCTGGAGCTGCGCGCCGACGACTCCAAACTGTCCCCCGACGTCAGGGTCAAGGCCACCCGGATCGGTAAGGAGTTCGGCGCCCAGCTCAACCGGACCCTGTCTGCGCTGAAGATCGACCCGATCGACGTCAAGGCCGACCCCAAGGTGGCGCTGGCGTCGATCGAGACGACCCGGCAGCGGCTGCGGGCGATGTCCCGCGACGCCGAGAGCGTCGAGATGCGCATCCGCACGGAGCGGGCCATCGCCCAGGTGGAGCGGTTCCGCAAGCAGCTCGGCACCGTCGACGACCAGCCGGTGGAGGTGAAGGCCGAGACGTCGCCGGCGCAACGACAGATCGAGCAGCTGCGCCGCCAGCTGACCGCCCTCGGCATCGACCCGATCGAGCTGGACGCCGACCCGAAGGCCGCGGTGGCCGCGATCAAGCGCGTCGACGAGCAGCTGCGCCGGATCTCCGGCGACGCCGCGACCGTGCACGTGCGGGTCGACGCGGAGAACGCCCGCGCCAGCCTGTCCCGGTTCCGCAACCTGGTCGGCGACGTCGGCGCGGACGCGGCCACCGGCTTCGTCGCCCAGTTCGGCGGGAAGGTCGGCCCGCTGATGGCGCGACTTCCGCTGTCCCCGCACCTGGCCGCCGCGGTGGCTATCGCGGCCGCGGCCGCCGCCCCGGGCCTGGCCGGCGTCATGTCCGCCGCGGTGGTCGGCGGCGCCGGCGCCGGCGGCATCATCGGCGGCGTCAAGATCGCCTCCACGCACCCGGCGGTGCAGCAGGCCGCCAAGCTGGTCGGCGATGACTTCACCAAGGCCATGCAGCGCGCCGGCGTCAGCTTCGTCCCGGTGGTCATCGACTCCCTCGGCGACGTCCGCTCCGAGATCTACGTCATGGAGCACGACCTGGAGCGGGCGTTCTCCCGGGTGTCGGTGTACGTGCGTCCTTTGACGCAGGACTTCCTGGCCGGCGCCCGCCGCGGCGTCGAGGGCTTCGCCACCGCCGTCGAGCGGTCCGGGCCCATCCTCAACGTCGTCGGCGGCATCGCCGAACGTGCCGGCGACGTCATCGGTGACACCTTCGAGGGCCTGTCCGAACACTCGGTGGAGGCGTCCCACGCCCTCGCCGCCCTGTGGCTTGTCTTCGAGTACGGCATCCGCTCGATCGCCGGCACGATCGAGATGCTGACCGCCGCCTACGGCTGGCTGGAGAAGTTCGGCGCGGCAGCGCGCGGCGACGTCGCCGAGCTGGGCCGCCTGGCCGCCGAGCAGGCAGCCGCGAAGGACTCCGGCGACGGCCTGTCCGAGGGCCTGCAAAACCTGATCGACGGCTTCACCAACACCACCAACTCGGCGGCCGGGCTGACCACCCAGGCGCGGTCGCTGCGGGAGATCCTGGACGAGCTGACCGGACGGTCGATCAGCTCGGAGCAGGCCCAGATCCGGCTGGAGCAGGCCATTGACGACGCCACCGCGGCGGCCAAGCGCAACGGTGATGGCATCGACCGGAACGTGCCCAAGCAGCGGGCCAACCGGGAGGCCCTGATCGCGATCGCCGAGGCGTCGAACACCGCCGCCCAGCGGATCTACGAAGAGACCAACTCGCAGGAGGCCGCCAACGCGGCCAGCGAACGGGGCCGCAAGAAGTTCCTGGAGACCGCGCACGCCATGGGCGTGAAGCGGGAAGAGGCGATCGCCCTGGCCAACAAGCTGTTCGCGATCCCCAACGTCGACCGGACTGTCACCGTGCGGACCAAGCAGGCCCAGGACGCGATCAAGGCGGTGCAGCAGTCCATGGGCAAGATCAAGGACATCCGGGTGGGTGTCTACTTCACCGTCAAGGGCGACCTGAAGCTGCCCGGCGGCACCCAGCTGAAGGGCCTCGCCGGTGGTGGCCCCGTCGACGACGCGCCCGGCCCGAAGGGTGTCGACTCCCGGGCGTACCTGCTGGCCAAGGGCGAGCACGTGTTCACCGCCCCGGAGGTCGACCGGATGGGCGGGCAGGCCGCCGTCGCCGCGTTCCGCCGGCAGATCATGTCCTGGCCCACCGGCTGGCGGCCGGACACCACCACCCTGGCCGCGCCCGCGGCGGCCGCCGCGTCCCGGCCGCTGGTCATGGACACCGGCGGCACCCTGATGCCCGGGTGGAACCCGCCGATCTACAACGGCACCGGCAGGCCGGAGTCGGTCACCACCGCCCACACCATGGACGAGCTGATCATCGAGATCCGGGCGTTGCGCCGCGACGTGCGCGAGGTCGAGGCCGCGGTGCAGTCGGTCGCCCCCGGCGTCGGCCGGGAGATCAACGGGGTGGGGCAGACGCTGGCGCTGAGAGGCAGGACCGGGGCATGGCCATCCTCAACCTGACCCAGGTGTGGATCAACCGGCTGGACACCGGCGAGGCCGTGTCCGCCTACTCCGCGCCCGGCCGCGACCGGTCGCAGTCCAAGCAGGGCGAGGTGCGCACCTACGCCGGCGGACGCCAGCGGGCGATCACCAAGGCCGGAGCCCGGGGTGCCTTCGACTTCACGCTGCGCCGCGTGACCCTCGCCCAGGTCGAGCTGCTGGAGTCGTGGATCGGCATCCCCGTGCAGGTCCGCGACCACCGGGGCCAGCGGTTCTTCGGGGTGTTCTTCGAGGTGCCCGCCGTCGAACACCAGGACGACCGCAACCGCTACGACGTGCCCCTGGCGCTGCGCACCATCACCGCCGCGGAGGGGGTCTGATGCAGCCGCTGACCGCGCCACCCCGCGACGGCCTCACCGCCGCGCAGATCACCACGCTGCTGCGCGACGCCCCCGGCCTGGAGGTCGCCGCCGGCTGCGAGCTGCTGGACATGAACCTGACCGTGCTGGACGACCTCAGCGACGTCCTCGACAGCGGGTCGGTCAGCCGCAACGCGTACGCCGAGCTGCACGGCAGCGCGCAACTGGTCATCGAGCGGGAGCTGGACTGGGGCCGGGCCCTGGTGCGCCCCTACATGCTGGTGTCCAGCCCGACCACCACGGCGCGGTTCAACCTCGGCGCCTACTTCACCAGCACCCCGAAGTCGGCGCTGGGCACCATCGCCCTGTTCGACGTCACCGGCTACGACATCCTCGACGTGCTGAACACGCCCGTGGGCGAGGTGTACGCGGTCGCGAAGGGCGCCAGCTACCTGGCGACCGTGGAGACGATGCTGCGCGACCAGGGCGTCACCCAGTACCTGATCGACCAGGACCGCGCCGACGCGGTGCTGCCCTCGCCGCGGGTGTGGCCCATGGACACGGCCACCACCTGGCTGACCGTGATCAATGACCTGCTGGGCTCCATCGGCTACGCGGGCATCTGGTCGGACTGGGACGGGCGGATGCGGGTGCAGCCCTACCTGGCCCCGTCCTCCCGCGCCTCCGAATGGGCCTACGACGTGGAGCCGGAGACGGCCATGGTGTCCCCGGAGCGGCTGGTCGAGCTGGACCTGTACCGGGCCCCCAACCGGTGGGTGTTCTGGCGCAGCAACAACCTCGACGGGCCGGCGCCGGTGGAGGGCAACGGCGTCTACACCGTCGTCAACACCACCGCCGGCCCCACCTCGGTGCAGGCCCGCGGCGGCCGGGTGATCACCAAGCCGGTGGCCCTCGACGTGGCCGACCACAAGGCGCTGGTGGTCGCCGGCCGCAAGACGGTCGAGGCGGACCTGCGCAGCCCCGCGAAGGTGACCCTGATGACGTCGCCGAACCCGCTGCACTGGCACTTCGACCGGGTCACCATGCGCGACCCGGCCGCGTACCCGATGGCGGAGATGCTGGTCACCTCGTGGTCGCTGCCGCTGGACGGCGGGGACATGCGCCACGAGTGGTCGCAGGTGCTGTACGAGCTGTACACCAAGTTGGAGGCGGCGGCCAGTGACGATCAGTGATGACATCGAGGACTACGTGGCCGCGGCACTGCGGTCCAACGGCGGGCTGATCACTGCGGCCGGCACGGTGGCCAGCAGCCCCTCAGCGGTGTCGACGGACCCGCTGACGGTCGTGCTCGACGGCAGCGCCTACGCCGTGCCGGTCAAGCAGTTCCGGGCCTTCCCCGTCTTCCCCGGGATGCGGGTGGGCCTGATCCTCATCGGCACCGAGTGGGTGGTCATCGGGTCGTTCTCCGACGCTGGCACCGCCACCGCCGGGCAGCGGATGCTGGTCGGGGCGAACATCCCCCCGGAGCTGGCCAGCTTCGGGGTGCAGGTGGCGTTCCTGTTCTACGACACCGACGCGGTCTCGGGCCTGGAGGTCGGCTACTTCTTCATCGGTATCTCCAACATCCTGGACAGCCCGGCCATTCAGAAGGTCATGCTGTTCGGAGCCTGCAAGTACCCGGTACCTGGCGACCCGACCTCGCCCACCACCTCCAACGTGAAGACCGCCCACCAGATCAACCTCGACGGCTTCACCTGGTTTAAGGACTACCCGGTCCGGTTCCTCAGCTCTGTCGGCGTCATCAACGTGGAGCCCACCATCAACCTCCTGGGCACCGTCAACGTGCACGGCGACCTGCTCTACAAAGGCGCGACATCGCCGCCCTGGGGGATCAACTTCGCGTCGGCTGACGTGAACAGCTCCGCGGCGATCGGCACCACCGAGACCGCTGTCATGGGCCTGGCAGGCATCACCTACAGGGCTGGCCGGGCCTACAAGTTCAGCTTCGGCCAGATGTTCCAAGCGAACACGGCCGGGGCGCTGGTGTTCACCCGGGCGCGGGCCGGAGGGGCGAACACCGACCCGGTGTACGGGGAGATGGGCCGGTTCCCCTGCACCGTGGCCAACACGCCCTTCCACGGTGAGGGCCACACCTACGTCGCCAACAGCACCGGCTCGGACATCACCGGCCGGGAGATCTGGCTGCACATCTCGGCCAGCGTCGGCACGGTGCAGCACCGCGCCGTGAACCCGGACACCCCTCGGTGGATCCTGCTGGAGGACGTGGGGCCGGCCAGCGGATACCCGATGGCGCACGCGGTGTAGGAGGCGACCATGGCCCAGATCACCACCACCACCACCAACGCCACCCCGCTGGTGTGGCCCTCCACCTCCCTGATCGAGCGGCACCCGAAGACGGGCCATCTGTACGTGATGGTGAAGTCGCCGACGGCCAACCAGTTCGACCTGTGGCGCTCCACCAACAACGGCGGCACCTGGTCGCTGCTGATGTCGCAGGTGCGCGCCAACGTGCAGGAGATCTCCAGCATCATCATCCCCGTCGACGGCTTCGTGTACTGGGCGTTCCGGACGTACGAGTCAGGGCAGGACCGGGTCTACACGCAGCGGATGGCCGTGGGCTCGACCCTCCAGTGGGGCTCGCAGGTCCTCATCGCCTCGGCCACCGCGGCGTCGGCTGGCGCCGTCTACCAGGGGCTGGACATCACCTCGGCCACCAAGTCGTCGGGCACGATCCGCATGGTGGCCGTCGCGATCGGCACCACCATCGGCGGCAAACGCGGCGTGACGATGGTGGGCGAGACGGTCGATGGCAACTCGAATGCCGTGGCTACCACGTCGATCTTCGGTGGCACCCGGCAGTGGCTGCCCGAGACGGGGACGGGCCGGATCACTCCGTCGCTGGAGATCGAGCACGTCGGCGACAACAAGACCGGCTCGCCCGCCCACCTGTGGATCACCTTCGGCCGTACCGACGTGTACGTGGTGAAGATGGCGTGGAACGGCAGCCAGTGGGTGGGCCCGACGTCGCCGGTCAAGGTCACCCCGGCGCCGCTGACGCCGGCGCAGGACTACACCGCCGGCCGCTGGGATGGCCAACGCTTCCTGATCGTGGCTCCGGACCCCGCAACCACCGACCAGGTGCGGGTGTACGAGCGGAACCGTGCGAACAGCTCGACGATCTCGCGGCTGACGCCGGCGCACCCGGCAGGTGTCATCCGCACCTGCTCGCTGGGCTACAACTCGGTCAACGGTGACCTGCGGGTGTACGCGGTCGGCACCACCGACCCGGACCTGTACTTTGTCGATTTCATCCGAGCGACCGGCACGTGGACGGCCTGGGCGACCGTGTCGACGTCGGACATCATCGGCACCCCGCCCAACAACTACTCGATCCGCCGGGCGACCACCGGCAACGCGAAGTACGACGTGCTGACTGCGCACGCCACCCCGACGCCCAACACGATCGTTCACACCCCCCAGCCGCTGAGTTACGCGCCGAACCCGCCGGCCGCCGACACCGCGGCGATCGGCTACCCCAACGGCGCGGCGGCGGACGTCAACGCCGCGCTGAACCTGGCCTGGCTGTTCTCCGACCCCGACGCGAACGACACCCAGTCGGCGTGGGCGTTGCAGCGGCAGATCGGCAACGGCCCGCTGATGTTCTACCGGGCGTCGGATGGCACGTGGCAGGCGGCCGAGGTCAAGAACATCGGGGCTACGCCGTCGGTGTCCCTGTCGCGGATGGTGGTGGGGGACGCGTTCAACGACCGCACGGTGGCCGGCGGGTGGGGCGGCGGATGGACCACCAACCCGGCCCCGGACGCGTCGGTGACCAACGGGCTGGCCCAGACCAGCCAGGCGACGGTGAACGCCCTGCGGCATGGCTACATCGACACCGGGTCGGCCAACCACGCGTTCTTCATCGACGTCACCATCCCGGTGGTGCCGACGGGCGCCGGCCTCTCGGTGTGGGCCCTCGGCCGCCTGACGGACATCAGCAACTACTACGCGGCGCAGCTCACCATCGGCACGACCGGCGCGGCCACCATCATCATCCAGAAGCGGGTAGCCGGCACCCTCACGGCGGTGGGCACCTCGGTCGCGGCCGGCACCCACACCGCCGGGGCCACCTGGCGAGTCGGCATAAACGTCAACGGCACCACCGTCAAGGGCAAGGCGTGGATGCCCGCCACCCAGGCCGAGCCCAACTGGCAGATCACCCAGACCGACGCGTCACTGGCCACCGGCAACAACGCCGGCGTCGCGGGCCGCCTGGAGACCGGCAACACCAACACCCTGCCGGTCGTTTTCTCCCACGACAACGCGGCCGCCGCCCTCGGCGGCGCCCTGGACCAGCCGTGGGCGGGGCCGGCCGACGCCGCCCACACGTACAAGGTCAAGGTCTGGGATTCCGCGGACGTGGCCAGCCAGTACGGACCCGCCTTCGTCGTGGTGCCCTCGGTGAAGGTCAACCCCACCCTCACCTCCCCCACCGGCGGCGGCACGATCAGCACCGACCAGGTGACCGCGGTCTGGAGCGTGGCCGAGCAGACCGCCTACCGGGTGACCCTGGCCATGAACCCCGGCGGCTTCGTCGTGCACGATTCCGGCTGGAGGACCGGCACCGATACCAGCTACACCGTGCCCACCCGGCTGGCCGACCTGTCCGGCTGGACGCTGACCGTGCAGACCCGCAACACCGCGGGCCTGGCCTCCAACACCGTCACGGCCAACTTCACGGTGGACTACCTGGAGCCACCGACGCCCACGCTGGTCGCGACACCGCTGCCCGCCAGCGGGGTGATCAGCGTGGCGATCACGAACCCAGCCCCAAGCGGTGGGCAGCCCGCTGTCGTCGACCAGGACCTGTGGCGGCGGCCCGTCGGCGACACCAGCGACGGCGTGCGCGTCGCCGAGGGCCTGCTGGGCGGCACGACCTACGGCGACTGGCAGGCCGTCAGCGGTGTGCCGTACGAGTACCGCGTGCTGGCACGGGGCCTCAACGGCACCAGCATCTTCGGCGCTTGGACGACGTGAGGCCCGGCGGCGCGCGCCGAGGGCGGGATTCGTCGTACTGTGGATCACCGGAGGGGAACCATGTGAACGAGGTTCGAGGGGGTGACTGCGGCGCCGACAGGGGCGCGCGGTGATGCCCACCGGGTGGTGTCCGGGCGACCGGGCCATCACCGAGATGCTGGACCTCTACCCGGGGTCGACCGCGGTGCGCGTGTTCTTCGGGCCGGGCGAGGGCCTGCCGCCAGCGGCGTGGACGGATCCGGCGTGGAACCCTCGGCAGCGGCTGTCTGCCCTGCCGGCCAGCTGCACAGTCGTGGTCTCTCACAAGGATCAGCAGGTCGACGCCGCGGCGTTCGCCGACGCGTGGCTGGTCGCCCGCCCCGACGTGCGCCTGGTGCTGGTCGCCCACCACGAGCCGGAGCAGGGCAAGGGCGGCGACCCGACACCGGCGCAGTTCCGGGCCAGCTGGACCCGGCAGCGGCAGCAGGTCGGCGGCCACCCGGCCCGCGCTGACGGGCGGCTGCGGCTGGCGGTCTGCTACACCCTCCAGTGGATCCGCGGCGGCGGTAACTGGCGCACCTGGTGGCCCGAGCACGAGGCGGCCGCCGTCGACCTGGTGCTCTTCGACTGGTACCAGTACGACCCCACCGGGCGGAACCCGTTCCGGCCGGTCCGCTACGAGCCGCCGGCCTCAGCGATCGCGCCGATGACGGCCATCGCCGGCGAGGTCGGCAAGCCGTGGGGCATCGCCGAGATCGACCACCTGCGCATCACCGTCGGCAACGGCTTCACCGCCGACGTCGACCCGGACGGCACCGGGTGCGCCGCCTGGTACCGGCAGATGTACGCCGCCGCCCGGCGGCTCGGCTGCCAGGTGTGGTGCCACTTCCACCGCGGTCACGGCGACCTCACCAGCCGGCGGCCCGAGCAGCAGGCACTGCGCGACCTGATCACCCAGGAGGCGACCGACGTGGGCGCACAACGACGACTCGACTGGATCCGCCGCGGCAGCCCGTTCCGGCTGATGACCCCGGCGGCCGCCCTGCGCGACGTGCTGCGCCGCCACGGCTACACCGTCTACGACATCGGCAACGAGGACCACCTGGAGCACGACCCGCCCGAGGATCACACCCCCTACTCGGCCACCGGCTACCCCGGCAAGGCGCAGTACGGCATCGGCTACGCCGAGGACATCATGCCGCCGAAGGACGGTCAGCGCTCCAAGGTCGACGGCCTCCCGCTGCCCTCGCTCCAGCAGCTCGGCGCCCGACTGCTCGCCGACCGCAAAGCCGGCGTGCCCGGCATCCGCTGGCTGAAGTACATGAACTGGGAGCCGCGCGAGGACAACGGCGGCCCCTGCTACCACGAGTCGTGGCAGCCCGACTACGCCCGCCGCACGTCCACCGACCGCGGGCACATCCACCTGTCCGGCCTGACCGGCTACGAGTCCAGCACCATCGGCGCCGGCTACGACCCGGTGGCCCGCATCCGAGGAGAGGACGACCACATGGACCGCGCAGAGTTCCTGGGGCACTTCAAGGCCGCCCTGGCCGACCCCGGCACCGCCCCGCTGCTGAAGGCCTTGCCGTGGCAGTACAACGGCCGCGGGCTCGCCGACAACGACCTGGCCCCGGAGGGGAACATCTCCACCCTGGGCGCGCTGAGCGAGACGCTGCTGACCGTCCGGGCCATCGCCGGCAAGGTGGACATCGACCCGGCCGAGCTGGAGCAGATCCGGGCCGCCGCCCGCGAGGGCGCCGCGTCGGCCGCCGACGCCCTGGTGGCCGCCGTGCTGGCGAAGCTGCCGCCGGGCACGCTGACCCGGGCCGACGTGGAGGCCGCGGTGCGCGACGCGTTCGCCGGCGGCCTCGCCCCGGACGCCGGCTGATGGTCTCCCGGCCCCGGCGCTGGTCCCGGGTGGTCGGCTACGCCGCCGTGGCCGCCGCCGGGGTCGGCGCCGCCCTGGTGCCCGACCCGAGGGTGGCCGACGCCACCGGCCCGCTGGTGTACCTGTGGTCGGCGTTCCTCATCGCCGGTGGCCTGTCCGCCGGGCTAGGCGCGTGGACGGACCGGTGGCTGGGGGAAGCCCTCGGCTGCCCGCTGCTGTCCACCTCCCTCGCCGCGTACGCCGTGATCCTGTTCGCCACCGGCCGGGCCGCCGCCGTCATCGGCGGGCTGTTCCTGGCCGGCATGGCGTTCCTGATGTGGGCCCGCGCCCGCGACATCGAGCTATTGCGCAGGGAGGCCACCCGGGCCGCCCGCGCCCGAAACGGGAGGGCGTGAGTGACCACCGGGCAGCTTGTCGTCGCGATCGTCACGGCCCTGCTCGGCACCGGCGGGCTGGCCTGGGCGCGCGCCCTGCTGAAGGGCGTCGGCTCCGTACGCGCCGGCGTGCGCGCAACCGAACGGGCCGCCGTAGCGGACCTGGCCCAGCGGGCAGCCGACGCCGAGGACGACCGCGACTTCTGGCGCGACCAGTACAACGACGCCCGCGCCGAGCTGCGGGAGGCGGGCGCCACCCCCAAGCCCTACCCGATTCCACCCAGCCAGCGAAGGAGACAACCGTGACCGCCCCGGCCCAGATCACTCAGGCCCGCCACCCGTGGCGGGCGGTGCTGCGCACCATCGTCGCGTACATCCCGCCGGTCGCCATCATGCTGCCCGAGGCCGCGAAGGGCGCCGGCGTCGAGCGGTGGGCGTGGGTCGCCGCGATCCTCGCCGTCGCCGGCGCCATCACCCGCGTCCTGGCGGTGCCGTCGGTGAACGCGTTCTTTCAGCAGGTGTTCCCGCCTCTCGCGGCAGCGCCGAAGACGGAGGACAAGACCGGCCGTTAGCTGCCCGCTTGCTGCGGCTTTGACGTTGAGTCCACTGCACCATCCGGCCCCGTGGGCTGCCGAGGCGGCAACCCAATCAACCCGCCGGGCACACCCAGGTCGATCCGCATGGCGTTCAGCGCCAGCCGCCAGATGTTCTGGGTACCTTCATCGTCCGGGTCATCAAGGCTGCCATCGAGCAACCGGGCCTGCTTGCTTGCAGCAAGCCTGGCGAGCCTACTCACGTAGTGAACGACCTCCGGAGGTGCCAGAAGGGTGACCCGCTCAAACGATCGGTAGCACTCCCGTTCCAACGAGGCGAGATTCTCCATGATCTCGGTCAGGTCATCGTCAGCTTGTTGAAACCTCCATCCCACAACGATCTCGTCATTCCACCTGTGGAAGGAGTGAAGCATGTCCTGATACGCGCTCTGACGCTCGCTGTAGCTTCGGTACCTATCCTCTCGGGCCTTATCCTGCCGCCGTCGCTGGTCCTCCCGCCGGCCCGCCCACACCTGAGTGAAGATGGCGGCACCGAGAGTGCCGATAATGCCGGCGATGGCCGTCACCAGCGGGAGCCAAAGCGGCGTCGTTGAAGCCATGCAGAGAGCATGACGCAGCAGTCCATGCACCGTGGTGAGCCGCGCGCTGCCCGATGCAGGCTTGCAGCAACCTAACCCAGGCGCTTTAGAACCCGGAGCTGTCGGCTTTGTCGCGTTTGACGCCCGTGCTGACGGGCGGGGTGCGGAAGTGTCACACTTGGCGCGTGGGCAACGAATCAATCGCTCGGACCGATTCGCAGCAGATCACCGTCCGTGTTGTATGGAAGGATGTCGACACGATCCCCGTGGAGCCAGCGAACCAGTTCGCCGCCATGGTGGGTCTGCCGACCGGATCCGGGGCGCCTGACGGGGTGATCATCGTGATGGGCTACGCAGCGCCGCCGGTCCTGCTGGGCACGCCCGACGAGGTCCGTCGCACGGCAGCAGACCTGGTCGAGCTTCCGGTCGACGTCAAGGCACGGTTCGTGCTGACACGGGAACGACTCGGTGAGCTGATCAAGGTTCTCCAGATCACCGCACAGCAGTACGACGAAGCCAAGGGGGAGGCGGGATCACGTTGAGCGAGATGTCAATACGGCTGCCGGGCGGACACCTTTCGATCGTGAACACGGTGATCGCGACCCTCGTCACCAGCGCGCGGGGCGCAGTCCCTCGCACCACCGAGCCCTTCGTCATGGATGTGCGCACCGTCACCAACGACATCAACGAGATGGAGAAGGAGCTCGACATCCGGGAGGCACGTCGAGCACTCGCCGAACCGGGCGCCTCCGTACCGCTGGACGACGTTCTAGCTCGATACGCGGCTGAGCTGGCCGACATCCGACCCGACGACTGGTGACGTACAAGGTCGAGATCCGCCCCTCAGCGTTGAAGTCCATTGACAAAATCGATCGTCAGTCTCGGGCGCGGGTGCTTCGGCGGATTCAGGCGTTAGCAGAAGATCCTCGACCAGCTGGATGTGAGAAGCTGACAAACGAGGACAACCTGTGGCGGGTGCGTGCCGGTGACTACCGGGTCGTGTACCAGATTCTGGACGACGCACTCCTGGTGACGGTGGTAAGAGTTGGCCACCGCAGCCAGGTGTACCAGAGTCGGTAGCAACGGAACGCCCCGTCCGCCTTCGGGCGGGCGGGGCGTTTCGTGCGTTCCGGCTCATAGGAGCCACCAACGTCAGGGAAAGAGTCTCAAGCCCTTGGCCGTACCAGACGCCCTGGGACTCCAGCCGGGGGAGGCCGCTGGGCCGGCGTCGAGCGGTGGCATGCTGCTCACCAAGTTGAGCCAGTAACTAGCCGATCTTCTCAGACAGCTCCGCAGTCAGCGTCGATACCCACTCCGAATCACCGCTCACGCAGACCACCTTCAGCCTGACGACCTCTGGTTTGCGCGCTGGCATGAGTACTTCCCACGAAGCATGGTCGCCAGCCTGAAGTCGCCCAGACGTCGCCACTCGTGGCCGGTCTTTGTCAGCAACGACCCCCGGTCGACCTGGCGTAAATGTCAAGTCTCCATTGAGAATCTCCACCGTGAGGCCGTCCAGAGACTCGGGGCCGTCGAGTCGCAGACTGAGTTCATAGTAGGGGGTGGAACCTTCAGTGAGCGGCTTAAGCCACGCACTAACGGATGGAGCGCGATCTCTCCGGTCCTTCGCGACGTTTAGCTCGTGGTTTCTCCAGGTGAAGTAGAGACTTCCCAATGCGATGGTCACCGAGACCAGTGAGATGACGAAGGCCGCAACTACCACGGCGACAAGCTTAGGCGCAACGTCAACCCAGCTCACGAGGTCTGTCTCGTCAGCCCGACGCTCCTACGGATGCAACCCGGCGGCTCCTTGGCCCCAGGGCGACAGTCAGGATGCCGCCACCTGCCTAACCTTTTGCCGACTTCCAGCCCTGTGCATCCCGGTCGTCACCCACTCGGTCACTCGCACCGACCCTGGCCGGGTTACTGGCCGCATCGGAACTGGCGGGTTCACGGCACGGTTGACTGCACTCATTAACATGGGCCAGTGCGCGCGAACGGGATCCCAGCATGGCTAGCAATCGTGGTTGCCTGCATAGGCGTCGTCGGCGTTCTCCTCGGTGGGCTACTTCAGGCATGGCGGGATGATCGGAGGTGGAACCGGGAACGCGAAAACGAGAGAGAAAGATGGCGCAGAGAAGAAAAGGCGCGATGGTTCGATAAGAAGACTGAAACTTTCAATCACTTCCTGACCGCAATGGACGACTGGACCATCCGCCTGTTTCACCCATCTTTCGCCATAGAAGTCAGGAAACCCGAAGAGCTTGCGCAAAGAGCATCGCAATACCTAACCCAAATTCGCTGGATGGCAGATCCGGCAACCATCAACGCCTGCGCCCGTTACTGGCGCTCCCTCAGCAGCGTCAGCGCGGACAGGGCAGACGACACTCCCGGGCCAACTGACGAACGCACGAAGTTTTTCATCAAATTGGAACCAGCCTGGCGTGAGATCTTCGACAAGATGGGGCCATCCCAAGAACTTGATGAGGCGATTAAGACGGGCGTAAGAGTATTTCATATCGAGTGCATCCAGGCCGTCCGCAAGGAACTGCTCCCCGAGCAAAATTAGTTCGCTAATTCTCCAAGGCGACAAGGCCGTGGCCGTAGCGGCCAGCGACCCCGCCTTCGGGTGGGGTTCCCGTTCGCTGCAAGGTGGCGCTGCGAGATTCCTGTCAGGCCGTGGGTGCAACGGTGGCCGTGATCGTCGGCGGCGGCTCGGGGGCCGACGTCGTCGTGGGCGGTGCCGACGGCGAGGGGACCGGCGACGAGGTCCGCGTCGGCGCCGGCGTCGCGGTCCGGGTCGGTGTCGGCGCGACGGTGGTGGGTGCCGGGGTCGGCGCGGCCGAGGCCGGGCCGGCGCAGACGACGGACAGCTCCATCGAGGTCGGCTCCATGGCGGGGTCCATCACCTGGAACGCCCAGGCGGTGGGGATTCCGCCCTCAGATGCCAGCGGGTAGGACTGGTAGGGCGCAGGGTTGCCCATCGGCTGCCCGGCCGACATCCGCCAGCCCCCGGACAGGGCCACCAGGCCCGCGGGGCAGGCCACGGTGACGTCACGCAGCCCGGAGTTGCCGGGGAAGTTGACGGTCTCGACTCGGGTGTAGGCGGTGGCGGCGGCGCCCACGTCCCGCGGCTTGGCCGCCGCCACATCGGGCCCGTCGACGGTTACGAGCGTGGCGCCGCCGGCTACGAGCAGGCCAGCTACGGCCAGGCCGACCAGCGGGTTGCTGATGCGTGTCTTCACTGGGTTGCCCTCCCTGGGCTACTCGGTAGACCCCGTGGGCGCGGGGCCGTGGCTTGTGTTCATCCGCTGGTCTGGGGTAGCTCGTGGAGATAGCCCTGCCGGTCGCGCAGCCAGTGCCGCCCGGCCGCGTCGCGGAACTGGAGGCTGACCTCCAAGCCGCCCTCATACTCCTCGGTGGTGAGATCGTCCGGGGAATCCTCACCGATGGGCACCATCGACTCACCTCGGTACGGCGGCACCACCTTGATCGGGTCGGTCGCCCACGTGGTGACCCGGAGCGCCTCGGCCCCCGGGCGATAGAACCGAAGGATCGCGTTGTACACCGGCGCGTCTGAGGCGTTGACGATCCACCCACCCCACGAATACGACGAAAACCCACCCACGCCGAAACTACGCTCCGGCTTGATGCTCCGGCCGTACCACACAGAGACCAACGCCGCCTGCCGGCGCCGATCGTCGGCCGCCCGTTCCCGCCGGTCCTGCTCGGCACGGGCGTCACGTCCGGATTCGACCTTGTAGACGCGGTAACCAACGATCGACGCAACCAGCGCGAGGATGACGGTGACGACGCCGGAGACCGCAGAGATCCACGTCGCGAGGTCGCCCAGCTGCCACGGCCGTGTCGCCAGATAGACCAACCACTCGACGGGTAGAGGCAGGGGCACGACACTCGGGCAAGGCAGAGGCACGACGGTCAGGCTAGAAGGTCTGCGCTACTCCGGCGCCGCCGCTCACGTCACGGTCGTACCGGACCCCCGTAGCCTCAAACCGCTGCCGCACCGCGGCGGCGTGCTGCTCGGCCACCCCCATGTCCGCGCCGGCCGCCTTCAGCAGCTCGGCGGTCGGCCCGCTGATCCCGTGCGGGTCGGCCGGAATTACGGCTCGTACCGGATGCCGGCACGCTTGAACCGCTCCCGCACCTCTCCGGCGTGGTGGTGCGCCACGGCCATGTCGGCGCCGGCGGCGTCCAGCAGCTCGACGGTGCGCAGGCTCATGCCATGCGAGTCGGCCATCGCGACTCCGGCGGCGATGCCGAGCAGCCACGCGTTCGTGGTCACGTCCCGGACGGCCGCTATGGCGGCGTCGCGGGGTGCGTCTTGGTCGGCGCCGGTGCCGTAGCGTCCGGCGACCCCGGACAGCTCAGCGAGGATCAGCCGGTCACGCTGCGACAGGGACGGCACGTGCACCATATTGGGACCATACCTCCCCCTTTCAGGCTGCTGCTGTGGCGGTGGTGAGGACGTCGAGGACGCCCGTCACCTCCATGGTCCTGCGGGTGACGCCCTGAGGGTTGGTTGCCTGGAAGGCGACGCCGCGGCTGGTCGCGGCCTTCCTAGCGTCCATCAACGCACGGATGCCGCTGGAGTCGCAGAAGCTCAGGCCAGCCAGGTCAATTACCAGTCCGGACGCGCCAGATTTAATGGCCTGTTCGACACGGTCGCACAGCGGCTGGACGGTGGCCATGTCCAGCTCGCCGATGAGGCTGAGCCGCACCAGCCCGTCATCGACATCTTGAATGATCCTCACGGTGCTGCCCCTCTGGCCCGTGCCGGCGAATGAGGGCACGGCGTCAGCTCGACCCATACCCGCTTACCGCCGTCGTGATCCTCTATTCCCCACCAGGCCGAAAAGGCTTCGATCACCGTGATGCCTCTCCCGCCGTCCGGGTCGGGGGCGCGCCGCCGCGGCACAATCGCTGATCCGTCAGCCACCGACACCACGACCCGCCCGTCAAGGGACTGCACCGTCAACGCGAGGCAACCGCCGCCGTGCTGGACCGCGTTCGTGACCAGCTCGCTGGTGATGAGGGCCGCGAAATCCAGCCACTCCTGGTCTCGATAGCCCCAGCCGTGCAGGACTGCGGTGACCGCATGGCGCGCAGCGCTGGGCGCGTAGACCCCGAGAGGCACATCGAGGTGGGCGGTCAGTCCGGTCATGGCCCCTAACACCTTGGTCTGACGGGTCAGATGCAGATCGCAGCGTGCCACGCCTGGTACTTGTCGGCCACCTTGGCGACGGCCGCTTCAACCGCTGCCGCCTGATCGTCCTCGACTCCGGACCCGATGACGACCTGCGCGTTCACCACGCTCAGCTCGAAGTTGTAGCCAGCGATCGCCGCCGCCAGTTCCTTCGACGGCTGGTCGTTGTAGCCCTTGACCGCGTCGAGGTAGCTGTCTCCGTCGTCCATCGCCATCTTGATGGTGACCTCGTTCAGCACCTTCACATCCGCGGCCGTGCTGGGCAGGCTCAGGCCAGCCCACGCATTGTGCGCACGGTCGATGTTCGTGCACTCGACCTGGTCGGCCGCGGAGCGGGTGGACGGCGTGGCGATCGCGGAGGGCCTGGTCGCCGCTGCGGCGCGCGGCGCCGGGTCGGACCCGCCGCGGCCCAGCGCGAAGGCAACCGCGGCGATCACGATGACGGCGACGCCGGCGGCGATCGCCAGCAGCAGATTGCGGCGGCGGGTGGGCGTGGGCGCGCCGGCCGGCGGTCGGGGCAGGGCAGTCATGGCGGGATCCTAGTGCTCGAAGTTCAGCAGGTGCGTCATCTGTCGCATCTTGTACTCGCTGGGACAGGCGGTCCGGTCACCAGGCGCGGGTGTTGTACTCCTCCACGGCTCGTGCGGCGAGCACCGGGCCCAGGATCATGTACGCGATCCACGTCAACGGCATGGTGAACAGGCCGACGCCGACGGAGATCAGGCAGAAGTTGACCCAGAACAGCACCCAGAAGCTGACCATGATGATCACGCCCTGGGCGGTTTTGCCGGCGTAGATGTTGCCCACGCCGAAGATGCCGATGATGCCCAGCACCAACTCCAGCGCGACGGCCGCGCCCGAGGATCGGGGCGTGACGGCCGGGAGGTACGCCGGCCGGGGAACGGGCAGCGACCCCCACTGTGGTGGTCCCTGCGGCGGCGGATAGGTCATGGCGGGCCTCCAAGGTGGTCGGTCGGGGCAAGGGGGCGTCAGCCAGCTCCGACGCGGGCCCGCCACGCGTTGGGGGCCAGGCCGAGGGACCACCCCTCGGGCCATGACCAAGCCCTGTCTTGACCTGGCCCCTGTTCAGAGCGGCCGTCAGGCCGTAAACCGCGGCCGACGGCGGCGCGCCACAACCAGCCCGCCAGCGCCGAGCAGCACTGCACCCAGGCCGACGCCCGCGAGCACGCCGCCGTTAATGCCCGTACGGGGCAGCTGCGCGCCCCCACTGTCGCCGCCCCCACTGGCGCCGGGCGTGGTCGACTTGGTCGGCTTCGGCTTGGTGGGCGTCGAGCCGCCCGGGTGACGCTTGTAGGACTCGCAGCCGATGCCCGGCTCGCCGCCAATGTCCAGCCGCCACGGGTCGCTGTCCCCGACCAGCTTGACGCGGTATCCGATCTCGGGGCAGTTGACGTCCCCGCGGCCGCGGAAGCGGTCGCACAGGTTCTGCTTGGTGCCGTCGTAGACGTACGCCTCGCAGTCGCCAGGCGCCGCCTTGGCCTTGGCCTGCTGGGCCGGTGCACCCTTGGCCGGGTCGGCCTGGTCGACCGTCGGAACCTCCGGCGTCACCGTCTCGACCGCCGTTGTGGGGCTGGACGGGGGCGCAGTCGTCGCGTTGGCGTACGCGGGGCTGGTCAGTGTCAGTGTGGCGAGGGTCAGTGTGCCGAGCAGGACCCCGGCCGTTCTCCAGGATTGCAAATCGATCTCCTTGGTTGGGTTCGGAATCGGGGCTCAACGTAGGTGCACCATGTGCACTAAGTCAAGGAGGCGCGGGGATCCGGAAATGGCAGGCTCACGTCACCTGATCTGCGGTTCCGTAATCGCAGATCGGGCGGGAGCGGTCGAGCTGAAGCCGCAGCAGGAACGCCAGCGTCCGGGCCTGGCCGCGCGTGAGGACTGCGGCGGTGCCGTCCGGGAGGGTGACGGCGATGTTCGACGGCGCGCCAGCTGCCGGCTCGCTGAGGGCGACCCGGACCCTGGCCGCGGGCTCGGTCATCGGTGCGGCGTGCTCCAGTTCAGACGGTGGTGTCTCCGGCCAGGTCGGGCCGAAGATGCCGGCGAAGAGTGGGAATGGCACCAAAGCCCGGCCTGGCGGTCAGGGGGTTGGAGGTAGGTCGGCGAGGGTCGCCGGCCGCGCGCCGGTGGACTGGACGGCGATCCGCCCGATGTCGATGCGCCAGCTGGGCGCCGCGAGGTCCGCGGCATGCCTGAGCGCGCGGCCTGCGGCGACCGGTGCGCTGGTGATGTCGTCGGCCCGGACGCTGAGGGTGACTTGGAAGACGTTGGTGTCGCCGTGGATGGTGACCACGGGCGCGGCGATCGCGCCTCGGTCCGCGAGTCGCAGGAGCTCGGCCTTCAGCCGGGTGATGTAGGCGGAGAGAGGCGCATCGCTGGCGGGGGTGATCCAGACCCTGAGGCTGGCGTCGAAGACGGGCAACACGTCACTCCCCTCCGCGCTTGCGGCGGATCCGGTCGGCGCTGGCGGCGATCAGGCCGAGCAGGTCGGACACCCGCTCCCCGATGTCGGGTTCCGCGCTTCCTCGGCCAGCGCCGGTGGCCAGGTCGTACAGCTCGGTGTCGGTGAAACCGGCGACGGTGATGTTCTCTTCAGCCAGGTCCTCCAGGTACCAGTCGGATCCGGGTCGGGTCATGGGGGGCTCCGGTTGGTGCGGGGAGATTGGTGCGGGGTGGCAGCGGCCCCGCCCGCACCGCTCGGAGGGGAAGGGCAGGCGTCGCACACTTGCGGGGCCGCTGCCGTCATCTGCCGGGGGCTTGGCTCACCCCGGCAGACGTTTACAGGGCGCCCTCGAACAGGGCGGTGGCGTCGTCGAAGCTGGGCTTGACTGTCAGCGCGATCTTCGACGTGTCCTTGGTCGGGGCGGAGAACGCCAGCTTGGCGGTGCGCTTCTGTCCGGGGGCCAGGGTGCCCTCGAAGTCGGTGATGCCCTTCGCCGAGTCGAACACCCGCTCGGCCTGGGTGCCCTCGGCGCCGAACGCGGCCGTGGCGGTTACCAGGGCCAGGTCGAAGGGCTCCTTGGTGCCGTTGGTGATCGTCACCTCGATCAGTGCCGCGGTGTTGCCGCGCTGGTGGCCGGCGGCGTAGCTGCTGGGGGTGAACTTCTTGGGCGCCTTGGCGGAGACGGCGAGGCCGTCGCCGAAGGTGACGGTGCCGCTGCCCATCTTCGCCACCTTGGGCTTGTCGTCGGCCGCCGCCGCAGCGCTGCCGCCGGCCTTGTCGGAGACCGAGCCGGTGTCGGTGGATCCGGCCCCGCAGCCGAGGGCGACCACGCCGGCGAGGACGACGCCGGCGATGGCGGCGTAGTTGCGGTTCTTCACTTGCTTCTCCCGTAATTGGTGTGGTGGCGCCAGGGGGGTCAGCGGGCCAGTACGACGACCAGCAGCACGAAGCCCAGGACCAGTAGCGCGATCCCGCCGAACAGCACGAACGGCCACCACTCCCGGCGCCCGGAGGGTGCGGCGTGGGCCGGCTGACGGGGCGCGCCACTGATCGGGCGAACGGGGTCGTCGGGTCGGGGCGGCTGCCACTCCGGCGGCGGCTGAGACATGGCCACTCCTAGGGCGGAGGACTCAGCGCATGTGGGCCGATGCGGCAGCAGTGGCGACCCGACCCGCCCGCGGCGCGAAGGCGCGGACACGTCGATGACTCCTCGGTGTGCGAAGGGGGACCGGGAGCCAAGCCCGCAGACCCGACCCCCGGCCGGGCGTGCCCTGTCCCCTTGGCGCCAACCCAGGTACACAAGACGACCGCCCACAGCTACGGTATGTGCACTTAGTTCAGTGAGTCAACGGCGAGGTTGAGGGAACCTAGTGCACGTGATCTCATCGGGGCGCCAACCCAGGAGTGACATGCCCCGACGAATGACCTACCGCGAGATCGCGGACGACATAGCTGCCCGCATCGGAACCGGCGAGTACCCGCCTGAGTCGAAGATCCCCTCGTACAGCCAGCTGGCCGGGCTCTACAGCGTCTCGATTGCGACCGTGCAACGCGCGATCATGGTGCTGCACGCCAGGGGCGCCATCTACGGAGAGCCTGGAAGGGGCGTCTTCGTCAAAGGCGGCGAGTCTTAGGCGAATCGGCACTGCCGGGACGTTACGCCGACCTAACAGTTCCGCAAGCGGAACGGCGGCGGTCGAGAGCAGGTGGGAGCGTCCCCGGTGGCTGCCCCGACTGGTTACGGTCCGTGATGACGTGCTGGTGAGAGCGTATTAACGACATCCCTTCATGTTGCGCCATTTGCACGAACGGGCGGTTACTCGGCGCGCCGGTTAAGCAGTACCTAAGCGGGGGGTCACAGGTACTTAACGTTCGTAACGCTGCGCGCCCGGTCGGCGCTGGCGCCTTGGCCCCTCACTGTTCACCAGGTGCGTCATGTGACGCAGCCCGGCGCGGCCGGCGGCGGGTCGGCGGGACGGCGGTGGGAGGTGTGCGTTGCGTGGGGATCCGGGGCTGGGGTGCGCTGTCGGCAACCTCGATCTGCGGCAGGTCGCCCAGGGACGCGGCCAGGATCACGTCGGCGTGGCCCTCCGCCACCATGCGCAGCGCGACGGCGGCCGGCGCGACGGCGGTCACCTGGTAGCCGAGGTCGAGGGCGTGCTGCGCGGCGGCGGCGAGACGCTGCGCCTGGTCCTGCTCAGGCATGACGACGACGGCGCGGGGTGACGGCGGCCCGGCGCTCCCCCTAGGCGCGCCGGGCCGCCGTGGTTCCGGTGCTGGCTCTACCAGGACGGCCGCCGGTTTCCGCTGTACCCCTTGGACAGGTCGAGCAGCCGGCGCACCTGGTAGGACAGGACCCGACCCTGCCCGAGGGACAGCACGGTCTCCCGGCTGCCGGCCTCGCTGTCGACGACGGTCATCGCCAGCATCGGCTCCACGCCGTGGCCGAGGACCTGGATGAGGGCGACGTCAACGATGACGGCCTCCGGGTGGCCGGTGCTGACCGGCAGGCGGATCGACCGGTGCCGGCCGCGCTGGTCGCAGCCGATGCGGTCGCACCACGGCGGGTGCGGCGGCCTGGTGGTGTCGGCCAGCTGGCCGGTGGGGTAGACGTGCACGTACCCGCAGGGGCGGCTGACCGTCGGCGAGAGGGTGACCGGCTGGGAGTCCAGGCCGGCCTCGGTGATGGCCGCGAGGGCCCCCGCCGTGTGCGCGTTGCAGGTGTAGGCCGAGGCGTCGAGGGATCCCGTCGAATAGATCTCGATGCGTGTCATTGCCGGCTCCCCGCATTGGGGAAGGGCGATGGGTATGGTGCTCATGGGTCGACCTCCCTGGGGTCGATCAAGGCCCTCGGTCAGCGGTGCATCGCTTGGCCGGGGGCCGCCTTTCTTGCTGACGGTAGCCGGACAGGGCCAAATCCGCCACGGTTGCATTTGGACCAAATTGCGGGTGGCGGTATTTGGGCCCAACCGCCGGTTGCCAAACTTTGCCCGTGGATCTCGACGCCGCCGTACGCGACTACCAGCGCGCCGTGTCCGGCATCGAGACCGCGCAGCGCGCCGCCAAGCGGCGCGTGGAGACGGCCCGGGAACGCGCCGACGCGGCACGGGCGGCGCTGCACGCCGCAATGGTCCAGGCGGCGCTGGCCGGCGTACGGCCCGTGGAGATCGAGCGCCGGACCGGCTACACCAAGGAGCGGGTGCGCCAGATCCTGCGCGCCGGTGGCGTCGACCCGGACTGACCGTTGCCTGTGCGCAGATAGTGCGCCATGTGAACGAAGTGTCACCGACGGTTGACGATGCAACTTGTGCTTGGCAGAGAATGCGCTAGGTGAGGTTGTGGCTACTGGCGATGATGACGGGGGCGGGCGCCCTACTCGGCGCCGACGCTGATCCCACGCCACTGCCCAGCCTGCCGGTAGTAAGGCCGCCAGCGCCCGAGGTCGTCGACGTGCAGCCGGCCGACCTGGTCGAGTCTCCGGCACCCTCGGCCCTGCCGACGGTGCCGAACCCGCCGAAGGAGCCGAAGGAGCCGGCCGCGTCCAACGCGCCGAAGGAGCCGGCTGCACCGAAGGCCCCGAAGGTCGAGCCGACGCCGTCGACCACCACCACCGCACCGCGGCCGCCGCCACCTGCCGCACCGATGCCCTCGCCGGAGCCGGTCAGCGTCGGCTCCCCGCACCCGCCGGTGACTGCCCACCGGCTGATCCGCCCCGGCCGCCGCGACGCGGCGGTGCTGCCACACCCGCCCGCCGACGACCCGGCCCCGGCGCCGCCGGCGCCCTGGCTGACGGCGGTCACCGGCACGATGTCCGGCCCCAACGGCGGCGACACCGGGCTGCTGGTGTCCGGCACGCCGGTGCAGCCGCCGTCGACACCACCGCTGCGCCGAGGGGGAGCAGCGGCGGCCGTCAACACGGACGCCACCAGCCGGCCCGTCGAGCGGGGCCCTCCCCCACCGCGATTACTCCTGATCATCGAGCCGGAGGCGACCACTTGATCAGGAGAACCCAAGATGGAAAAGGCCGTGATCTGGATCCCGCCCGACCTCGACCCGATGGAGCCCGCCGCCGTGGCGTGCCTGACCTACACGCGGCGTCACGGCTACCGACTGGACGGGATCGTGCGGAGCAGCTGGGAGTCGGTGCGGCAGATGATGATGCGGGGGGAGGTGGACGTGGTGGTGGTCGCCGACGTGAGGCACCTACCTCCGGATCGGGTGCCGCGGATCGAGGTCGTCGACGACGCGTCGCCCGAGGCTCCCGCCGCCACCGGACCGGTGTCGGTCCGTCAACGCCGACCGCGTCGACGACGTTGAACACGGGGACGCGCCCCGCCCGGGGGAGCCGGGGGCGGGGCGCGTCGCTGCGTGGGTAGCTACCGGGCCCAGGGCGGGCTGGGCTGGGAGACGTCGAGGCAGGCTGGCGCGGTCGGCGCCAGCGGCGGCCGGGTTGCCGGGTCGCCGTGCGCGGGGCAGGCGGTGATCCCGTAGGTCGCGATCAGCATGACGCCGGCGAGGATGACGGTCAGCACCGCGAGGCGATGCCGGAAACTGATCATGTGCTCCACCCCCTTCGGGTGGTCAGTCGACGGGCAGGGGCAGGTTGTCCACCGCAGCGCGCTTGCGCGCCCCGCTCGTGTCGACGTACACCTGCGTGGTCGTCGGCGATGCGTGGCCCAGCAGTTCCTGCGTCACCCGGAGGTCGCCTCCGGCCGCCTGGTGCACGTAGGTGCCGTACCAGTGGCGCAGCCGGTGCATGGTCACGCCGCGGTGGCGCAGCGTCCGCTGGAGGTGGTTGTTGGCCCGCTCGCGGACCTGGCGCCGGTCGGCGCGGCCGGTGCCGTCGGGGTGCCGGGCGATCGGGCCGGGCGGCAGGTCGACCACCGCCGCCCACACGGCCCCCGGTGTCGGCACGATCCGTTCCCGGCCGCCCTTGCCGCGGATTACCGTGTCCTCGCAGGTGATGTCCTCCCGGTCGAGGCGGGAGATCTCGATGCACCGCAGGCCCTCGCCGGCGGCGAGCAGGTACCACACCCGGAAGGGGTCGCGGCCGCGGCGCAGGATGTCCCGCAGCTGGTCGTGGGTGATGGGGCGTGAGGCGCGCCGCGGCACGTCGACGCGGGGCAGGTACGGGGTGGGATCCCACTCAAACCGCGACGGCTCGGGGCGTTCCTCACTGCATCCCCAGCGGAAGAAGCCGGTGACGGCGGCCCGGTAGAGGGCGCGGGTGCTGGGCTTGCGGTCGTCGGTGTAGATGGCGTCGCGCAGTTCGTCGGCGTTGGCGTCGCAGAGGCCGTAGGGCAGGTCCCGGTCGAGGCGGGTTAGCAGGTCCGCGTACGTGGTAAGGGTATTGACACTGTGCCGGCCGTTGGCGCGCAGGTCCTGGATGTACTGGGTGATGATCGGGTCGGTCATCAGTGCACCTGCCCGTCGGCAACTTCGGGCGTATCTACGGGATTTCTCGGTATCGTGCGCATGGGTCGGACCCTCCTGTCCGATCAAGGCCCTCGGTGCGGCGTGGCAAGGCGCTGCCCGGGGGCCGTCCAATTAGCGGTGCGTGCACGCACCATCACATAGTGCGCCTAGTTCAGTCAGTGGGGCATCGTCCGGCCGGCAGGCCGATTCGCGCGCGGCCTGCGCTGGCTCGGGTGCACGGAGGATGCCGGGCGGGTTACCTCGGCCGCGGGTCGGCCGTTCGGCTGACGGGGGCGGCAGGGACGTTCGGGCGCGCTCCGATTGACGGCGTGAGATGCCTGACTAGGCACGGCCCCCGAACGATTGTTAGGACGCACCTTATCTGCCGGGAACAGCGACAGTACGGTGACCCTGAGCACGTCCGCAACGCGCTGCAGGTCACGGCGTCAACGGCTCGCCACCTCGATCCGCGGCGTCCGGTCCGGCGGCAGGTGCTCCCGCTCCGCGACCACCACCACGTCGACCTTCCCGTCGATCATCATCTGCCTGACCTCGTCCCACGGCGCCGTCGTGATGATCCCGAGGAGGTCGTAACGGCAGCGCCTCGCGTGGTCCAGGCAGGCCATGAGGTGGGGTGCGATCGGGTGGACGTGGGAGGGGATCCAGATGGCGGCGACGGGGCGTGACAGTGAACTCACCATCCGTACTCTTCACCGTGTGCAAGTTGCAGATCAACCGTGCGCCGTCCGGGTTCGCATATGCCGAACGATCGATGGGCCAGGCCCCTCCGGATTCAGCGGCCGGCCGTACGGCCGTGCCGCGCGCGGAGGTGGTCGTCGAGGCGGCTGTCCATCTCCTTGAGACGGCGCTCCGCGTCGTTGACCGCGTCCCGCAGCGTCCCGCGTCCGACCGGGCGCAGCTCCGCCTCGATCCGCCGCAACCGCTCCGGCACCCCCGGGACGGCGTCGTGGCCGGGCCGGGCCGGCACCCCGTACCAGTCCTGCCGGAACTCCTCGTTCTGCCGGGCCAGGCGGCGCAGCGGCCGGCTCACCGTCACGGCCAGGGTCAGCGCGCTGAGGATCGCGCCCAGCACGACGCTCGCCGCCGCCCACTGCTCCAGCCTCATGCCGATCGCTCCCGAGCTGATGTGCGTGCCTGTTCGAATCCTGCTCCCGCCCTGGTCACCGGTGCATCGTCCGTCCGGCAGCACGATCGGGCCGGCACCTGAGGCCACTCGGGCGTACGGAGGACGTGGGCCCGGTGACCCCGTCCGGGGTCGGCCGTTCGACCGAGGCCCACGCCGCCGACGTTCGGGGTGTGGTCCGTTCAGCGGAGTGAGATGCCCGACTGTCTCCCGGGCTGTCGTCGGGTCAGACTGACGCCATGGCTGAGAACTCCCCCGTCGAGCCCGCCGCCGACCATGTCACCGACATCGGCCTGCGCCGCATCGACCACGTCGGGATCGCCGTGGCCGACCTGGACGCCGCGATCGACTTCTACGGGCGCACCTTCGGGATGCGCTGCGTGCACACCGAGACCAACGAGGAACAGGGCGTACGCGAGGCGATGCTGGCGGTCGGCCCGACCACCGAGGGCGGCTGCGTGCAGCTGCTCGCCCCGCTGTCGCCGTCCTCGACGATCGCCAAGTTCCTGGACCGCAACGGGCCCGGCGTGCAGCAGGTCGCGTACACGGTGACCGACATCGACGCGGCCTGCGCGGCGCTGCGCGAGCGCGGCGTCCGGCTGCTCTACGAGGAGCCGAGGCGGGGCACCGCCGACTCGCGGATCAACTTCGTGCACCCGAAGGACGCGGGCGGCGTCCTGGTCGAGCTGGTCGAGCCGGCCACCACCGGCCACTGACCCCCGCGCGGAGGGCTCCGGTCGGTAGGGCCGGAGCCCTTCCTACTACCTGGGACACGGCGCGGCAGTGCGCGGTTCCGCGTTCCCACGGACACCTCCACGCATCGGCGGATGCAGTTTTTCACAGAGGACTTCCGACCCTAGCTACCGTTCAGTAACGTCCGGCCCCACAGGAGTGCGACCGGTGCCGGATGTGTCGATTGCCGACATGGCGGTCCCGTCGCACCGGCGCCGACGATGGCAGCACCCCTGCCCGCCCGGTGCGGGTGCGCAACGAACGGGAGGTCACCGTGCAGGACATCCTCGAAGCGATCATGGCGGCGGAGGGCTCCGCGCAGCCGGAGCGGGAACTCGCCGGCATCGCCGGCCTGCCGGTACCGGAGAGCTACCGGGGCGTGGTGGTCCGCGCCGAGGACACCCGGATGTTCGACGGCATGGCCACCCGGGACAAGGACCCGCGCAAGGCGCTGCACGTCCAGGAGGTGCCCACCCCCGAGCTGGGCCCGGGCGAGGCGCTGGTCGCCGTGATGGCCAGCGCCATCAACTACAACACGGTGTGGACGAGCATCTTCGAGCCGCTGCCCACCTTCAAGTTCCTCCAGCGCTACGGCCGGCTCTCGGAGCTGACCCGCCGGCACGACCTGCCGTACCACGTGGTCGGGTCGGACGCGGCCGGCGTGGTGCTGCGGACCGGGCCGGGCGTGACCCGGTGGAAGGCGGGCGACGAGGTGGTCGCGCACTGCCTCTCCGTCGAGCTGGAGGACGCGGCCGGCCACGACGACACCATGCTCGACCCGCAGCAGCGGATCTGGGGCTTCGAGACCAACTTCGGCGGCCTGGCCGAGCTGGCCGTGGTGAAGGCCAACCAGCTCATGCCGAAGCCGCGCCACCTGAGCTGGGAGGAGGCGGCCAGCCCGGGTCTGGTCAACTCCACGGCGTACCGGCAGCTCGTCTCCCACCACGGGGCGAACATGAAGCAGGGCGACGTGGTGTTGATCTGGGGCGCCTCCGGCGGCCTGGGCGGCTACGCCACCCAGATGGCGCTGGGCGGCGGGGCCATCCCGGTCTGCGTGGTCTCCTCGCCCGAGAAGGCCGAGCTGTGCCGGAAGATGGGCGCCGAGCTGGTCATCGACCGCACCGCCGAGGGCTTCCGGTTCTGGAAGGACGAGGAGACCCAGGACCAGGACGAGTGGCGCCGCTTCGGTGAGCGGATCCGCGAGCTGACCGGCGGCGAGGACCCGGACATCGTCTTCGAGCACCCCGGCCGGGAGACCTTCGGCGCCAGCGTCTACGTCGCCAAGAAGGGCGGCACGATCGTCACCTGCGCCTCCACCAGCGGCTACCTGCACCAGTACGACAACCGCTACCTGTGGATGCACCTGAAGCGGATCGTCGGCAGCCACTTCGCCAACTACCACGAGGCGTGGCAGGCCAACCGGCTCGTGGCGCTCGGCAAGGTGCACCCGACCGTGTCGAGGACCTATCCGCTGGAGCAGACCGGCCAGGCCGCGTACGAGGTGCACCGCAACGCGCACCAGGGCAAGGTCGGTGTGCGCTGCCTGGCGCCCGCGGACGGCCTCGGCGTGCGGGACACCGAGCTGCGCGCCCGGCACGAAACCGCGATCAACCGGTTCCGCGGGCACTGACCGCCGGCATTGCCTTTCCGGTAGGCGCAACACCATTCGATTGCTGTCCGACAAAGGGCCGCGGGCACCGACCCGCGGCCCTTTTTCGCGCTCTCGCCGGAGCTCGCCCGACCCGCCCGGGACCTGCCAAGATCGCCGGTTGGTCCGGTCCCGTCGGAGCGACGAAGTTGACCATGTAAACAGGACACGAAAGGTCCGGACCGCTCTTGCGAAGGACCCTGGGGCGTCTGCGAGTATGTCCCAATGCCCCAGCAGCAGTCCCCTCTTGCGTTCTTCGATAACGCGAACTCACAGCCCGATTTCACCGTTGGCCTGCGTGGTTACAACACCAACCAGGTCGATGACTTCATCGGCCGGCTGACCGCCGCCCTGAGCCAGTCCGAGCAGGCCCGCGCCGAGGCCGAGCAGCGGATGAACGACGCGCAGCGCCGGCTGCGCCAGGCCGAACAGCGCCAGGGCGCGCTCGAGCAGAAGCTCACCGAGACCAACAAGCAGCTCGAGGAGAACAGCCGGCCGACCCTCTCCGGCCTGGGCACCCGGGTCGAGCAGATCCTCCGGCTGGCCGAGGAGCAGGCCAACGACCACCGCAACGAGGCCAAGCGCGAGTCGGAGGGCATCCTCTCCGCCGCCCGCCTCGAGGCGCGGGAGATCACCGACAAGGCGCGCGCCGAGGCGGCCGCCATGAAGGCCACCGCCGAGCGCGAGGCCGGCAGCGTCCGCACCGCCGCCGAGCGGGAGGCCGCCGAGGTCCGGGTGCAGGCCCGCCGCGAGGCCGACACCCTGCGCGCCGACGCCGACCGGGAGACCAAGCAGCTGCGCACGGTCACCGCGCATGAGGTGGCCGAGCTGAAGTCGACGGTCGAGCGCGAGGTCGCCACCCTGCGCGCCACCGCCGAGCGGGAGATCACCCAGCAGCGGGCGAAGGCGGCGCGCGAGGCCGAGGAGAAGCGGGCCGAGGCCACCAAGCTGCTGACCGACGCGCGGGACAAGCGCGACAAGGACCTTCAGGCCCTGGAGCTGCAGCTCGCCGAGCGGCGCGAGAAGGCCGAGCGCGAGGAGTCCGAGCGGCACGCCGCCCAGGTCGCGCAGACCCAGAAGCTGGTCAGCGAGGCCGAGCAGCGCGCCCGGGCCGCCCAGGAGCGGGCCAAGGAGATCGAGCAGCGGGCCGAGGCCCGCCGGGTCGAGTCGGAGCGCACCGCCACCGACACCGTCGAGAAGGCCAAGGCGCTGGCCGAGAAGACGGTGACCGAGGCGCGGGCGGAGGCGCAGCGCCTCCTCAGCGAGGCCCGCACCGAGGCCGAGCTGACCACGCAGGCGGCCCGCCGCGAGGTCGAGGACCTCACCCGGCAGAAGGACGCCGTCACCTCGCAGCTCGGGCAGATGCTCTCCGGCCTCGCCGGCATCGTGCCGGGCGTGCCGGCGGCGGGCGCCAACAAGCCGGAGGCGCCGAAGGCCGACAGCGCCGACAAGAAGGTCACGGCAGAGTCCGCCAGCTGACCATCCACCCGCAGACGGGGCATGAGCCGCGGCGCGGGGTGACACCGGGTGACCGGTGTCGCCCCGCGCCGTAATGCTTTCCGTCCCTTTCGCCAGTTCAGTGAAGTGCGCCTCCGAACCGGGGCGTCCGTATCGCCCCAGCAGAGCCGGATGCGTGTGAGGATGGGGGCATGTCGCACGGCGAGGAACTGTTCGCCCTCGGCGGGGACGTGACCACGGAGCCCAGCTTCGAGTCCGCTCTGCGGGGGTACGACAAACGACAGGTCGACCGCTACGTCGCTCGTGCGGAGCACGAGATCTCGGCGCTGACCACCGAGCGGGAACAGGCGTACACCCAGATCCACAAGCTGGCCGGCCAGGTCGAGGTGCTGCAACGCGACCTCGCCCAGGTGCGCAAGCAGGTGGGCGTGGTGGACCGCGCCTCGTTCCGGCACCTGGGTCCCCGGGTCGAGCAGATCCTCGTCATGGCCGAGGAGCAGGCCGACGACATCCTGTCCGCCGCCAACGAGGAGATCGAGGCCCGGCGGGCAGCCGCCGAGCACATCATCGAGGAGGCCCGGGAGCAGGCCGCCCAGGCCCTCAAGGACTTCGAGATCGCCCTCGCCGCGCGCCGGGCCGAGGAGGAGCGGCACACCGCCGCCCGCCGGGCCGAGGCGGAGTCCACTCTCAAGGCCGCCCAGGCCGAGGCCGAGAAGCTGCGGAAGACCGCCCACGACGCGCTGGTCAAGGCCCAGCAGGAGGCGACCCAGCTCCGGGACACCGCCAAGGAGATCCACGCCCGCGCCCAGCAGGAGTCCACCCGGCTGCGCGAGACGGCCAAGGAGGCGCTGGCCAAGGCACAGCAGGAGGCCACGCAGCTCCGCGAGGCGGCCAAGGAGGTGCACGCCAAGGCCCAGCAGGAGGCCAAGCGGCTCACCGACTCCGCCGCCGAGGCCGGCCGGGCCACCCACGCCAAGGCGCTCGCCGAGGCCAAGAAGATCGTCGACGACGCCGAGGAGGCGGCGAAGGTCACCCGTGGCCGGGCTCGCACCGAGGCCAACCGCCTCACCACCGAGGCCGCCGAGGGCGGCAAGCGCAGCCGCGCCGAGGTCGAGGCGTACGTGCAGCGGATGCGGAGCGAGACCGAGGCGTACGTCCAGCAGGCCCGCGCACAGACCCAGCAGGAGCTGGGCGCCTGGCGGGCCGGCATCGAGAAGGAGGTCAACGCCCGGCGGGAGACGGCGGAGAAGGAACTGGCCCAGCGCCGCGCCACCGCCGAGCAGGAGTTCGCCAAGCGCCGCGACGAGCTGGACAAGCAGCACACCAAGCGGCAGGACGAACTGGAGAAGGCCTACACGGCCCGGCGCGCGGAGATCGAGAAGGGCGCGGCGGAGCTCCGGCAGGCGGCCGAGCAGGACGCGCTCACCATGCGTCAGCAGGCCGAGGAGGAGGCCGCCGAACTGCTCCGCCGGGCCGAGGCGGACGCCGACGGCAAGCGCCGCAAGGCCGACGAGCACGTGGCCGCCTCGCGCCGGCAGTTCGAGGAGTACGCCGCCACCACCCAGCAGCACCTGGCCACCACCCAGCAGCACCTCGCCGCCACCCAGCAGGAGGTGGCCGCCGGCCGGCAGCAGCTCGCCCAGGTGATGCTGGAGATCGCCAACGCCCAGCAGGAGCTCGCCGACCTGCGCACCGAGACCTGGAAGTCCCGGCAGGAGTCCGACGACCTCCAGCGCCGGCTCATCGAGCTGCGCGCGGAGGCCGGCCCGGCCGGCCTCGCGGCCACCCCCGTCGACCCGGCCGAGCTGGCCGCAACACCGGGTAGCGGAGACGCGGACGGCGGGCCGGCGGGCGACCGGACCCCGGTACCCGCCACCGCCAAGGGCACCACGACGGCCTCCCCCAACGGCGGCGCCCCTGGGGAGGCCGGCGAGCCGGCGGCGGACGGCGCGAAGGCGCGCCCGGTCGCCGAGCCGGTGACCACGGTGGACGGCTCCGGCGCCAGCGCCGGGGTGGACGGCGAGCCGACCGTGGCCGCCGTGCCCGGCGAGGGTGGCCGGGGCGCCACCCCCACGAAGATCACCAGCACCGGCGAGAACGGCAAGCGCCCGACCAAGCCGACCACCGACGAGCGCAGCGCCAAGCCGAGCGCCGTCACCGTCGACAAGGACTGACCCGCGCCGATCCCGGGTACCGGCCCGCCGAGTCCGCCACCGAACCGGCGGGCCGAGCGGCAGGCCCGCCGAACCCCGCGTTCCCGCCGACCCCGCGGGCCGGGCAGCCGGGCAGCCGGGCAGCCGGGCAGCCGGGCAGCCGGGAACAGTCCCATTTCGGCGACCCGGCGGGAGCAGCCGCTGAGCGTGCGGGCCGGGGGCGTCGGGAAGTGGCGGAGGGGATGGTCGGGGCGGCCGTCTACCGTTAGCCTGCGGGCAGAGGGCTGCGCCGCCGAGGACCCACCGGTGCTCACGGTCCGCCACAGGGGCGCTCCGCCGGGCCGGAGCGGGAGCCGGGGAGGCACGGGTGTCGCAGGAGGGATCCGCCGCTCCAGACGACGACCCGCTCGAGCCGTTGCGCCCCGAACCCGATCCCGCCGACGCCGGCGCCCGACCTGGGCACGCCGCCGGCCCGACGCCGGCCGACGGCCCCGGAACGCCCGACCGCCCGGGAACGCCCGACCGCCCGGGAACGCCCGACCGCCCGGGAACATCCGACAGCCCCGGAACGCCCGGCAGCCCGGGAACGGCCGGCGAGCCCGCGCTGGCCGAACTCGGTGTGGAGACCGAGCCCACCGAGTTCGAGCCGAGCGGGCGCTTCGGCGTGCCGGGCCGGCCGCTGCGGCGCAGCAGCTTCCTGATCGGTTTCACCGGGGCGCTGGGCGTGCTGCTGGCGTACGCCGTGTTCCTGGGCGTGCGGAACTCGGTCGGCATCCTGGTGCTGGTGGTCATCGCGCTGTTCCTCGCGGTCGGCCTGCACCCGGCGGTGGTCCGGCTGCGCCGCTGGGGTCTGCCGCAGGGGCTGGCGGTGGCGGTGGTGACGCTGACCGTGGTGCTGCTGATCGTCGGCGGGCTGCTGGCTCTCGTGCCGCCGGTGGTGACCCAGTCCGGCCAGTTCATCGAGCACCTTCCCGGCTACGTCGACGACCTGCGCCGGAACCCCACGGTCAACGACCTCGTCGAGCGCTACGACGTGATGCAGCGCGTCCAGTCGGCCGCGAACGCGGACACCATCGGCCGGGCCCTCGGCGGCGTGCTGGGCGGCGCCCAGCTCATCTTCGGCACCATCTTCCGGGCGCTGACCGTGCTGGTGCTGACGATCTACTTCCTGGCCTACTTCAACAAGCTGCGCGACCTCGGGTACGCGCTGGTGCCCCGGTCCCGCCGGGAGCGGGTCCGCCTCATCGGCGACGAGATCCTGACCCGGGTGGGCGCGTACATGGTCGGCGCGCTGTCTATCGCCGTGCTGGCCGGGGCGAGCACCTTCGTGTTCGCCCTGGTGGTCGGGCTGCCATACCCCTTCGCCCTGGCCGTGGTGGTCGCGGTGACCGACCTGATCCCGCAGATCGGCGCGACCCTGGGCGCGGTGGTGGTGACCCTGGTCGGGCTCGCCACCGACCTGCCCGTCGGCATCGCCTGCCTGGTCTTCTTCCTGATCTACCAGCAGGTCGAGAATTACCTGATCTACCCGAAGATCATGCGCCGGGCGGTCTCGGTCAACGAGGTGGCGGCGCTGCTCGCGGCCCTGCTCGGGGTGTCGCTGCTGGGCGTGGTCGGCGCGCTGATCGCCATCCCCACGGTGGCCGCGCTCCAGCTCATCCTGCGCGAGGTCGTGCTGCCGCGGCAGGATTCCCGCTGAGCGTCAGCCGGCGCGGCGCTGCTCCGGGCCGGGCACCGGGGTGTCGGCGAAGGCGGCCACCGTCCGGTCCGCGTACGCGCTGACGTCGCCGGTCTCCATCGGGCCGTCCCAGGTGGTCGGCAGCGGGACCGGCGCGGCCGGGTTGACCCGCTTGACGATCTCGTTGAGCACCGTCTCCGCGTCGCCGACCCAGAGATGCTTGGCGCCGGGCACCCCGACCACCTCGGCCTGCGGCACCGCGGCGAACCGCTGCCGGGCCTCCTCTGGGCGCAGGTAGTCGTCGAACTCGGGAACCAGGGCGGTGAGCGGCCGGCCGGACCCGGCCCAGACGGCCAGGTCGTCCGGCTGGGAGAAGCGCAGCGGCGGGGAGAGCAGGATGGCACCGGCCACCGCCGGGTCGCAGCCGTACTTCAGCGCCAGGTCGGTGCCGAACGACCAGCCGACCAGCCAGATGTTGGGCAGCTCGTGGAACTCGGCGTACTCGATGGCGGCGGCCACGTCGAAACGCTCGCCGACCGCGTTGTCGAAGGTCCCCTCGCTGGTGCCGCGGACGCTGCTGGTGCCCCGCGTGTTGAAGCGGAGCACGGCCAGGTCGGCCAGCGCGGGCAGCCGCCAGGCCGCCTTGCGGAACACGTGGCTGTCCATCATCCCGCCGTGGGTGGGCAGCGGGTGCAGGCAGACCAGGGTGCCGACCGGCTCCCGCTCCAGCGGCCGGGCCAGCTCGCCGACCAGCTTCAGCCCGTCGGCGGTGTGCAGCTCGATGTCCTCCCGGTGGCCGGGCAGGATCGACGACGCACGGATCGGTGTGCTCACCGCTCAAGTCTCCCGCGCCGCCGCCCGCGCCGCTCGCCGGGGCGGAAACAGGGTGATCCAGATCGCTCAGCCGTGGCGGGGGGCTCCCCGGCCGCGCTGGAGGTTGGGTCCGCGCCGCTCCCGGGCCCGCCAGCAGCCGCTGTGCCAGTGCCGGCGGTCGGTCAGGTCGCCCCGGTCGTCGGCCGGCCAGGCCACCACGTGCGCCACCCCGGGACGGATCTCCTGGTCACAGCCGGGGCAGCGGTACGTCTTGGCCGACGCCCCGCCGGCGATCCCGCGCACCTGCCAGTCGCCGTCGCGCCACTGCTGGACGGTCGGCACACCGTGGCGTGCCCGCTCGGCGTCCAGGTGGGTGGTCTCGTCCCGGCGGGGACGGTTGCGACGGGGGCTCACGGTCACCAAGCGTACGGTCCGCCGGCCGGACCGGCCCGTGTCGGGCGGCCCGGCCGGCGGATCTCAGTCCCAGGTCTCCGGGTCGGTCAGGTCCCTCGCCACCTGCGCCCCGGCCAGCACGGTCGTCGCGTCCGCCTCGGTGAAGGCCGGCCGGCCCCCGTGCCCTTGACCGCCGGGCAGCGGCCAGCCGAAGTCGGCGGTCAGGTGTGCCTTCGGAATGCCCAGCAGGTCAAGCTTGGTGCCGTCCGGATAGAGATACGCGGGACGACCACCGACCGTACGGTTGCTGTCGGCGCGGTCGACGGCGATCTGTGAGCCGTACTGCAACCGCACCCACATGGCCGCGGACGGCTCCCGGTAGACGGTGAGCTCGACGTTCAGACCCCGGGGGAAGGCGCTGGCGTCGACGGAGCAGGAGGTCAGCTGCGCACCCCGCGGCAGCACGCGCAGCCCCAGGGGCGCATCGCACCGGCGTGCCTCGCCCCAGCGGAGGGCGTCCACGGCCGCGGCCAGGGTGTCCCGATCGGTGTCGCCGAGCACGCTCGCCCGGGCGTACAGGCCGGGGACGGGCTGCCAGCCCTTGACCAGGCCGCCGGCGCCGTTCCGGAACTGCCGGACGGTGCCGTCGAAGGTGACCGGGACCGCGCCCTGCTCGGCGGGGAGGCCGTCGAGCAGAAGCTCGTCGACCACCTGCGCGGAGGGGCTCACCTCGATGAGCACCGGCCGGTCGCCCCCGACGTCCAACCGGATCGACTCCACCCGGGGCTCGCCGTGGACGGCCCACGCCAGGTAGCGGGCCTTGCGGGTGTCCACGCCCAGGTGCAGCACCGTCGTGTCGGTGCCCACCAGGTCGGGCCGCTCGGCGGCGCCGGGCACCCCGTCGGCCCTGGGCGGCAGCGGGGCGGGGACGTCGGGCGTCGCGGCCGCCCACGGCAGCCGTCCGGACAGCCGGTCGAGGTCGGCACCGGTCACGCCGGCGAAGCCGACGACGCCGACCAGGGCGAGCGCGGTGCCGGCGGCGACCCGGCGGCGCACCTGCCGGCGCCGGCCGAGAGCGCGCGAGCCACGCAGCAGGCGGTGGGTGTCGGTCTCCCCCTCGGCGTGCTCCCGCAGCACCGAGGTGATCCGCTGGTCGAGGTCGGTCACGGCCGGCTCCCCTTGGTCGTCGGGACGCCGCAGCGCTCCCGGAGTTGGGCGAGCGCCCGCATCGCGTGGGTGCGGACGGTGACCGGCGAGCAGTCGAGGATCTGGGCGATCGTGGCGTCGTCCAGATCCTCGTAGTAGCGCAGCACCAGAACGGCGCGCTGGCGGTCGGGGAGGGCGCGGATCAGCCGCCACATCTCATCCCGGTCGGCCGCCTCGCCGCCGAGGTCCCCGTGCTGGGGCCGTTCGGCGAAGGTGTCCACGGCCAGCTCCCGGCTGGACCGCCGGCGCCACCACGACGTGTTCGCGTTGACCAGCATCCGCCGCACGTACACGTCCGGCCGGTCGGCCCGGGCGATCTTCCGCCAGTGCACGTACGCGCGGGCCAGGACGTCCTGTGTGAGGTCCTCAGCGCGGTGCTCGTCCCCGGTCAGCAGCCGGGCCAGGCGCAACAGCGCCGGGCCGCGGCTGCCGACGTACTCCTCGAAGGTCACGCCCTGAAGACGCGGTCAGCGGCGCCCGGTGTTGACCCGGATCAGCGCTTCGTGTGGTCGCGGAAGCCGCGGCCGCTCTTGCGGCCGAGGTAGCCGGCGGTGACCAGGTGCTCCAGCAGCGGCGCGGGCGCGAAGCCCGGCTCGCGCAGCTCCAGGTAGAGCTCCCGCTGGATGGCCAGCGAGACGTCCAGGCCGACCACGTCGAGCAGCTCGAACGGTCCCATCGGGTAGCCGCAGCCGAGCTTCATGGCGTAGTCGATGTCGTCGGCCGTCGAGTAGCTGGCCTCCAGCATCTTCACCGCGTCGTTCAGGTAGGGGAAGAGCAGCGCGTTGACGATGAACCCGGACCGGTCGCCGCAGACCACGCCGGTCTTGCCCAGCCCCGCGCAGACCGCCCGGGCGGTCGCGGCGGTCTCCGCCGAGGTGCGGATGGTCTGCACGATCTCCACCAGCGGCATGATCGGCGCGGGGTTGAAGAAGTGCAGGCCGATCACGTCGGCCGGCCGCTGGGTGGCCATGGCCACGTCGATCACCGGCAGCGACGAGGTGGTGGTGGCCAGCACGACGCCCGGCTTGCAGATCTCGTCGAGGCTGGCGAAGAGGGCCTTCTTGACGCTCAACTCCTCGACCACCGCCTCGACCACCAGGTCGACGTCGGCCAGGTGGTCCAGGGTGGCCGACCAGGTGACCCGGCCCAGCGCCGCGTCCCGGTCCTCCTCGCTCAGCTTGCCCCGCACCACGCCCTTGTTCAGCGAGGTCTTGACCGCCTCGCAGACCTTCGCGGACTTCTCCGCGCCCCGGGTGACCGAGATGACCTCGTAGCCGGCCTTGGCGAACACCTCGATGATCCCCGTGGCCATGGTCCCGGAGCCGACCACGCCGACCTTGGTGATCGCCCGGGCGCCGTCGGCCAGCGCGGCGCCCGCGCTCACCGGGGTGTGCTCGTCGGTCACGACCACGGGGGAGCCCGGCCGCTCGTAGGTGTAGAAGCCGCGGCCGGACTTCCGGCCGAGCAGGCCGGCGGTGACCATCTGCTTGATCAGCGGCACCGGGGCGTGCCGGCGGTCGCGGCCGCCGCGCCGGTACATGGTGTCCAGGATCTCGTACGCGGTGTCGAGGCCGATCAGGTCCATCAGCGCGAGCGGGCCCATGGGCAGGCCACAGCCGAGCTTCATGGCGGCGTCGATGTCCTCCCGGGTCGCGTACCGGGACTCGAACATGCCGACCGCGTGGTTCAGGTAGCCGAACAGCAGCGCGTTGGCGATGAAACCGGCCCGGTCGCTGATGGTGACGTCGACCTTGCCGAGCCGCTCGCAGAGCGCCTCCACGTCCGCCACCACGTCCGCGGAGGTGACCACGGTGCGGACCACCTCGACGAGCTTCATGACCGGCGCCGGGTTGAAGAAGTGGATGCCGATGACCTGGTTCGGCCGGGTGGTGGCGACGGAGATCTCGGTGACGCTCAGCGAGGAGGTGTTGGTGGCCAGGATCGCCTCGGGCTTGCAGACCCGGTCCAGCTCGGCGAAGATCCGCTGCTTCAGGTCCAGGTGCTCGGGCACCGCCTCGATCACCAGGTCCACGGAGTGCAGGGCGCCCAGCCCGACCTGCCAGTCCACCCGGGCCAGCAGTGCGTCCCGGTCGGCCTCGGCGAGCTTGCCCTTGGCGACGGCGCGGTCGGTGGAGCCCGTGAGGGTGGCCCGGCCGCGCTCCAGCGCGCCCGCGGAGATCTCGACGGCCACCACGTCGATGCCGTTGCGGGCGAACACCTCGACGATGCCGGCACCCATGGTGCCCAGACCCACCACACCAACACTGGTGAACTCGCGCGCCACGACCGGCCTCCCCTTGGTCCGACTCCGCCGGCATGAACGGCGGCTAAGGTTATGCGCCGGAGTCTGCCACGTGACGCTGGGTTGTCGAGACGCCGTGGGATATTTCACGCACCACGTCGGTCAGACCCCGGACGGCACCCCGGTGAGCGCCAGCAGCTCGGCGACGAACTCGGCCGGCCGCTCCAGGTGCGGGCTGTGCCCGCAGCCGGGCAGCACCACCTCCCGGTACGTCCCGCCGGCCGCCGCGTACCGGTCGAACACCGCCCGGGTCTGGCCGACCATCGGCTGCGGCGGGCAGTCCGCCGCCCCGGGCCACCCGGGCACCATCCCGAGCGACCCCAGGTAGGCCAGGTCGAACAGCGAGGTGTCCGAGACGATCACGTCGGCGTCGCCGCGTACCCAGGTCACCGGCGGCTTGGCCGGAACGGCGACCAGCTCGTCGGCGAGCCGGAAGTGGGCGGGCGCCAGCGCGTTGAGCACGCCCCGCTCCCCCGCCGCGGTGCCCGGCCAGTGCGCCGAGGCGACCGCCGTGCCCGGGTAGTTGTCGTCCCCCGTCGCGGTGGTCAGCATGCTCTCCAGCAGCAGTTCCTCGTCCGCGCCCAGCGACGCCGGGTCGGCCACGTACGCCGAGCGCAGCACGTTGCGCGGGCTGGTCGGGCCGTCGGCGCCCCGGTCGCCCGCGGCCAGCCGCGTCACGAAGTCGGGATTCGCGGTGCCCGCGCCGGTGCCGGCGAAGTCGGGCGTGGTGGGGGTGCCGTCGAGGTCGCGGGTGCCACCGAAGCCGTACGGGGAGACCGGCGCCTCCAGCAGCAGCCCGGCCACCCGGTCCGGGTGGTCGACCAGCAGCCGCATGGCCACCCCACCGCCGAGCGAGTGCCCGGCCACCACCGGCCGGGCGCCGGGGGCGAACAGCCCAGGGGCGTCGAGCAGGGCGGCCACGTCGTCGGCGAAGTCGCGCAGGCCCCGGGTGGCGTCGACCGGGGCGGTGTCGGTGTCGCCGTATCCGCGCAGGTCGGGGGCGACCACCCGGAGCGTCTCCGGCAGCCGGGGCAGCAGTGGCTCCCAGAAGGCGGCGGACGACACGTTGCCGTGCACCAGCAGCACCGGCACGCCGTCCGGCGGGCCGGCCACCCGGACCACCTGGGTGATGCCGTTGGCCCGGACGGTGTGTCGCTCACTCCCCATCCGCGCATGCTGGCACGGTTTCCCGCGACCGGTCCATGTGGCCCGGCCCCATCCGGAGCCGCCGGCCGATGTGGCCGAGCCCCGGGTCAGTGGTGCGCGTCGACCGGCAGCGGCAGCGTGCCGCGCGACTCGACCTGTGCCCGCGGGGTCGGCGGGACCGGCAGCGGCAGGGTCGGCCGGTGGTCGCGGCGCGGCTGCATGAAGCTCATGCCGACCGGATCGGTGCGGGCCACACCCGGATCGAAGAAGCGCAGGTCGGTGCGGCCGAGCCGGATCACGTCCCCGTCGGAGAGCGACACGCTGCCGACGATCCGCTGGTCGTTGAGCCAGGTGCCGTTGGTCGAGCCGAGGTCGGTGAGCACCACACCGTCGGGGGTGGCCTGCACCGTGGCGTGCCGCCGGCTCAGGTGCGGGTCGGCCAGCACGATGTCGGCGCTCGGCGCCCGGCCGACCAGCTGCGGATCCCGGCCGACCCGGAAGCTCAACCCCCGCATCGTCCCGCCCGACACCGTCAGCAGCGGCATCAGCTCCGGATGCTCCTCCATGGACAGTCGACCTCCACCCCACCGTCGCTCCGCGGCGTCAGCCTGCCACCTCACCGTAATCGGTCCCACCACCGCGCGGTCACCCCCATGACCCCGGCCGGTCATCTCCTGTTCGCCGTTTCGGCGGGCGCCGCCGGTTCAATCGGCGGCACATCCGTCGATCCCGCCGGGCCCGCGACGCCGCCGACCTGGGCAGAGTACGGGCCGCGCGGGACCTACCGGTGAGTAACGCTCAGGTCTAGACTTCGGCCATGACGGCTGTGCATGTCCCCGGGACCCCGCTCATCGAGGACGGCCGACTGGTGTCGACCAGTCCGGCGACCGGTGCGGAGGCCGGACGGCTCCCCGTGGCGACCGAGGCCGACGTACGGGCCGCGGTGGAGCGGGCCCGCTCTGCCGCCGACTGGTGGGCCGGGCTCGGCCACGCCGGCCGACGCGACCGGCTGCTGCGCTGGCGCGGCGTGCTCGCCCGCCGGATCGAGGAGCTCGCCGACCTGGTGCACACCGAGGGCGGCAAGCCGGTCGGCGACGCCGTGGTGGAGATCCTCACCGCGCTGGAGCACATCGACTGGGCCGCCCGCAACGCCCGGCGGGTGCTCGGGCCGCGCCGGGTCCGCTCCCGGCTGATCCTCGCCGAGTTCACCGCGCACCTCGAATACCAGCCCTACGGGGTGGTCGGCGTCATCGGCCCGTGGAACTACCCGGTCTTCACCCCGATCGGCTCCGCCGCCTACGCCCTCGCCGCCGGCAACGCCGTGGTGTTCAAGCCGAGCGAGTACACGCCGGCCGTCGGGCAGTGGCTCGTGGACCGGTTCGCCGAGGTGGTGCCCGAGCAGCCGGTGTTCCAGGCCGTGCACGGGCTCGGCGACGTCGGCGCGGCACTGTGCCGGTCGGGCGTGGCGAAGCTGGCCTTCACCGGCTCGACGGGCACCGCGAAGAAGGTGATGGCCGCCTGCGCCGAGACGCTCACCCCGGTGCTGCTGGAGGCCGGCGGCAAGGACGCCATGATCGTGGACGCCGACGCCGACCTGGACGCCGCCGCCGAGGCGTGCGTCTGGGGCGCGCTGACCAACGCCGGCCAGACCTGCATCGGCATCGAGCGGGTCTACGCCGTCGACCAGGTCTTCGACGCCTTCGTCGACAAGGTGGTGACGAAGGCCGGCCGGCTCACGGTCGGCCCCGACGGCGCCGACATCGGCCCGATCACCATGCCGTCCCAGGTCGACATCATCCGGCGGCACATCGACGACGCGGTGGCCCGCGGCGGCCGGCCGGTGCTGGGCGGCCCCGAGGCGGTCCAGCCGCCGTACGTGCACCCGACCGTGCTCGTGGACGTGCCGGAGGACTCGGCCGCGGTCCGCGAGGAGACCTTCGGGCCCACGCTGACTGTCAACCGGGTCCGCGACGTGGACGAGGCCGTCGAGCGCGCCAACGCCCTGTCGTACGGCCTCGGGGGTTCGGTCTTCGGCCGCCGGCGGGCCGTGGCGGTGGCGCGGCGGCTGCGCTCCGGGATGGCCGCGGTCAACTCGACGCTGACCTTCGCCGGCATGTCCACGCTGCCGTTCGGCGGCGTCGGCGACTCCGGCTTCGGCCGGATCCACGGCGAGGACGGGCTGCGCGAGTTCGGCCGGGCCAAGTCGATCACCCGCCGCCGGGCGCGGTCGCTGCTGCCCTCGATGACCTTCGAGCGCACGCCGGCCGACGTCGCGCGCCTGGTCAAGGCCGCCAAGCTGATGTACGGCCGGGGCCGCTGACCACCCCGGCCGCCGGGCTCAGAACAGGGTGAGCTCGTCGCGCTCGATGCCGCGCAGCTTGTCGTAGTCGACCACCACACAGCGGATGCCGCGGTCGGTGGCGAGCACCCGTGCCTGTGGCTTGATCTCCTGCGCGGCGAACACCCCGGCCACCGGGGCGAGCAGCGGGTCGCGGTTCATCAGTTCGAGGTAGCGGGTGAGCTGCTCCACCCCGTCGATCTCGCCGCGCCGCTTCACCTCGACCGCGACCGCGCGCTGGTTGGCGTCCCGGCAGAGCAGGTCGACCGGCCCGATCGCGGTCATGTACTCCCGCCGCACCAGCGTGAAGCCCTCGCCGAGGGTCTCCGGGTTGGCGGCGAGCAGTTCCTGCAGATGCGCCTCGACGCCGTCCTTGCGCAGGCCCGGGTCGACACCCAGCTCGTACGAGGTGTCCTGGAAGATCTCCTCCAGGGTGATGCGCAGCTCCTCGCCGGCCTTGTTGACGACCCGCCACACACCGGGGGCCTCCTCCAGCCGGCACGGCGGGCTCATCCAGTTCAACGGCTTGTACGCCCGGTCGTCGGCGTGGATCGACACCGACCCGTCCGCCTTCACCATGAGCAACCGGGTGGCCGGCGGCAGGTGCGCCGAGAGCCGTCCGACATAGTCCACCGAGCACTTCGCAATCACCAACCGCACCCGACGAGGGTAGCGGAGCACCCGGCCGTCGCCGACGAGCGCCACTGGCGTACCGGTGCGATATTGAGATCGTGCTCGAAGTCCTCACCGGTTCGGGGCTCGCCGCATCGGCGGGCCTGAACGCCTACATCCCCCTGCTGTTGATGGGCCTGCTCGCGCGCTACACCGACCTCATGGAGCTGCCGAGCGGCTGGCAGTGGCTGGGCAACGGCTGGGTCCTGCTGATCCTCGCCGTGCTGCTCGCCGTCGAGGTCGTGGCCGACAAGGTGCCGGTGGTCGACCACGTCAACGACGTGGTGCAGACCGTGGTCCGGCCGACCGCCGGCGGGCTGGCCTTCGGCGCCGGCTCCAGCTCGGAGACGGTCACGGTCAGCGACCCGGACACCTTCTTCTCCTCGCACCAGTGGGTGCCGGTGGTGGTCGGCGTGCTCCTCGCGCTCGGCGTACACCTGCTCAAGTCCGCGGCCCGCCCCGTGATCAACGCGACCACCGCCGGCTTCGGCGCCCCGGTCGCCAGCACCGCCGAGGACGCGACCAGCGCGATCATGTCCGTGGTGGCGATCCTGCTGCCGGTGCTGGTGCTGGTGTTCCTGGTCGGGATCGTGGCGTTCTTCTTCTGGTTCCTGCGGCGGCGTCGTTCGCGTCGGCGGGAACGCCAGGCGGCTCGGGCTGCGGGGTTCCGGGTCTAGTTCTTGTCGGCCGCTGGTTGCGCTTGAGCTCCGGATACGCCGCTGGCCGGCACCCCATCGTTCGGGGTGCCGGCCAGCGGTTCGTTCTAGGGTCAGCTGTTCCAGTGCTGGCCGACGATGTCGGCGGCCTG